>DASYMZ010000023.1:0-70843 GCA_036008805.1 Gemmatimonadaceae bacterium | reverse complement strand
GCGCTGTGGCCCGCGCTCTCGCGTGCGGCGGACGTTCCGGATCCACATTCGTCGCTCATCCCGCTGCCGGGCGCGTACGTCGTGCCGGGCGGCCGGTTCCGCGAGGTGTACTACTGGGATTCGTACTTCACGATGCTCGGCCTCATTCAGGACGGCCGAACCGACCTCGTGAAGAACATGCTCGACGGCTTCGCGTATCTCGTGCGCACCGTGGGCCACATTCCGAATGGAAGCCGGAGTTATTACCTGAGCCGCAGCCAGCCGCCGTTCTTCGCCGCGATGGTCGGTCTCTACGCGACGGCGACCGACACGGCGCGCGCGCTGGCGTATCTCGATGCAATGGAAACGGAGCACGCCTTCTGGATGGCGGGCGCCGACGCCGTCGCGCCCGGAAGCGCGGCGCGCCGCGTGGTGCGACTGCGCGACGGCTCGCTGCTCAACCGCTACTGGGACGACCGTCCCGAGCCGAGGCCGGAGTCCTACCGTGAGGACTACGAGCTCGGTCAGCGCGTGCCGGAGGCGCAGCGCGAGGCGCTCTATCGCAACATCCGCGCGGCGGCGGAGAGTGGGTGGGATTTCTCGAGCCGCTGGATGCGCGACCCGTCCGATCTTCGCTCGCTCGAGACGACCGAGTTGATCCCGGTGGATCTCAACAGTCTGCTCTACCACGCGGAGCGCACCATCGCGGCGCTGCGCCGCGCGAGGGGGAGCGCTGGCGACGCGGACGTGGCAGCGCGGTTCACCGCGATGGCGGAGAGCCGGCGCCGCGCGCTGGTGGCGGCCGCCTACGATTCGGCCAGCACCTTCTTCTACGACGTACGCTGGCGCACCGGAGAGAGGGTGACAGACCGTCCGACGATGGCCTCGGCCGCGCCACTCTACTTCGGACTGGCGACGCCGGAGCAGGGGCGCGCCGTCGCGGCTCGGCTCGGCCGCGATTTTCTCAAGCCCGGCGGCTTCGTCACCACGCTGGTGCAGTCGAAGCAGCAATGGGACTCGCCGAACGGGTGGCCGCCGCTGCAGTGGCTGGGCGCGCAGGCCGCGCGCGCGTACGGCCGCGCCGACATCGCGGACGACGCGAGGAACCGCTGGCTCGCGCTCAACCGTCGCACCTATCGCGTCACCGGGAAGATGACCGAGAAGTACGACGTGATGGACATGAGCAAGCGCGCGGGTGGCGGCGAGTATCCCGCGCAGGATGGCTTCGGGTGGACGAACGGGGTGGCGCAGGCGATGGCGGCGCAGCAACAGGCAGCCCCCGCGCCGGCGACGGCGCGGCCCTGACCTTCGCCACGCGGAGGATGCGTGGCGAAGACAGGTGATGGGCAGTCGGACGTCAGCGCCTGCTGGGACGCAGCGCGATCACGTACGTGCGACGTGGCGCCAGCGTGGCGAACGGCGCGTACGCGCTCAGTCGCCCGTCGGCTCCGACGGTGAGAGGTGCCGCGTCCGACGCGGCGAGGAGATCTCTCATGGCGTATCGCGCCGGGGCGATCGCGCGCTCCGGCGAGGAGACGCTCACGCCGGTGAGTGGCGACGTCCCCAGATTTGAGACGACGAGCACCGTCGTCGCGCCGTCGCGTCTCAGGAATGCGGCGACCGACGGGCTACTCGCCTGCAGCGGCACGAGCTCACCGCCGGCGAGCGCCGAGTTCGACGACCGCAGATGGATGAGCTGACGGTAGCGGTGCAGCAGCGATTGCGGATCGGCCTCGTTGTCCGCGACGTTCGCGCGGAGCGAATCAGGTTGCAGCGGCTCCCACGCGGCGCCGGTGGTGAAGCCGGCGGCATGCGCGCGCGACCACTGCATCGGCGTGCGGAGGCGCGGGTCGGGCTTGTCGCCGCTCATCCCGATCTCCTCTCCATAGTAGACGAAGGGAAGGCCCGGCAGCGTGAGCAGCAGCTCGGCCGCGACGCGCGCCGCGCCGAGGTCGCCGCCGAGCGCGGTGACCGTGCGCGTCTGGTCGTGGTTGCGGAGGAAGGGCGACCAGCGCGTCGCTGGGAGCGCTTGCTGCATGCGCATGTACGGCGGAAGCAGCCCGGCCGCGGAGCCGGTGCGCACCGCCTCGAGCAGCGCATCCGAGAGCGCGAAGGTGAAGTAGCCGTCGAGCTGGTCCGGGTAGTACGGGAGCACCGTGCCGATGCTGTCCCACACCTCGCCCACGGTGTACGCGCCGGGCGCCGCACGTCGGACTTCGGCGGAGAAGTCGCGCAGCACCGCGTGCGTTCCGCGCGTGTTCGCGAGCTGCCCGCCTTCCTCGACGAGATAGGGCACCGCGTCCAGCCGGAAACCGTCGGCGCCCATCTCGGTGAGCCAGAAGCGCCCGACCTTCGCCGCTTCCTCGCGCACGGCAGGATTCTCGTAGTTGAGGTCCGGCATCTCGGCGGTGAAGATGCCGTAGTAGTACTCGTCGCGAACCGGCGACTTGTGCCACACCTCCTGCCCCCAGGGACCCTTCTCGTTCGGGTTGGTGGGAGAGAAGCGAAACCAGCTCCGGTGCGGCGATGCGGGGTCGAGCAGCGCCTCCTTGAAGTACGGGTGCTCGCTCGACGCGTGATTCAGCACGAGATCCACGATCACCTGGATGCCGCGCCGGTGCGCCTGCGCGACGAGACGCTTGAAGTCGGCGTTGCTCCCGTACTCCGGATTGACGCGGTAGTAGTTCTTCACGTCGTAGCCGTGGTAGCTGGGCGACGCGTCGATCGGCATGAGCCAGATGCATCGGGCGCCCAGGCTCCGCGTGGAGCGGGCGTTGCCGTCGTTGATGTAATCGAGCTTCTGGGCGACGCCGTTCAGGTCCCCGATGCCGTCGCCGTCGCTGTCGTAGAACGAGCGCACGAAGATCTCGTAGCAGACTCCGCCCCGCCGCCAGGTGGTGTCGATGGGGGCGCGGGCGGGCTGCGCGGCGAGCGGCGCGAAGGCGCCGGCGAGCGCGAGCGACAGCGCGAGCCGGAGCATGGCGGGGCAGCGGGGCATGACGGTCTCTCGAATGGCGGACGGGCGGCAATCGTAACGCGTTGGGCGGACCGGCGGCAAGCGCGTGAGAGGGGGAATGAGCAGTGAGCACGAGCACGACCTTCCAGCACTGAGCATCTCCAGCTCGAGCTCGAGCTTCCAGCTCGAGCTCGAGATGCTCAGTGCTCACGCTCAGGCTCATTGCTCACGCCCAGGCTCACCACCTCCCGCTTGCCGAACCCGTCGCTCCAATTCAGCTTCGGTCTTCGCTAGACGGGCCGAAGCCGTACCATCGGACTCACCCTCGTTCGTGACTCGAGGATCAAACCCATGAACAAGCCGCGCCTCAGCGGACCGCAGCTGTTCAACATGAACTTCGGCTTCCTCGGCATCCAGTTCGGATGGGGGCTGCAGCTCGCCAACATGTCGGCGGTGTACGAGCGGCTCGGGGCACGGCCCGACCAGGTTCCGCTCCTCTGGCTGGCGGCACCGATGACCGGGCTGCTCGTGCAGCCGATCGTCGGCGCGCTGAGCGATCGGACGTGGGGACGGCTCGGACGACGCCGGCCGTACTTCCTCACCGGCGCCATCCTGGCCTCGATCGCGCTCTTCTTCATGCCGACGTCGAGCAGCCTGTGGATGGCGGCCAGTCTGCTCTGGGTGCTGGACGCGTCGATCAACGTGTCGATGGAGCCGTTCCGCGCCTTCGTCGCCGACAAGCTCAACACCTCGCAGCGAACGGCGGGCTTCGTCATGCAGTCGCTGTTCATCGGCATCGGTGCGAGCTTCGCCAACGCGCTCCCCTTCCTGTTGAACAGGATGGGGGTGTCGGGCAACACGGCGAGCGGGATCCCGCTCTCGGTGAAGTACTCGTTTCAGGCGGGGGCGGTGGTCTTCCTCGTCGCGGTGCTGTGGACCGTGATCACCACCACCGAGCTTCCGCCCGAGGACATGGAAGCGTTCCAGCGGGAGAAGCGCGAGCGAGCTGGTATCGGCGCGCTGCTCTCGGAGGTGCTCGGCGCCATCCGTGAGATGCCGAAGACGATGCGCCAGCTCGCCGTCGTGCAGCTCCTCACCTGGCTCGGTCTGTTCTGCATGTGGCTGTTCTTCGTGCCGGCGACGGCGCGCCACGTCTTCGGCGCGGTGGACGCGCAGTCGGCGCTCTACGCGCGCGGGATGGAGTGGGGCGGCTTCGCCTTCGCGTTCTACTCCATCACCTGCTTCCTCGTCGCGCTCGTGCTGCCGAAGATCGCGAGCTCGATGGGCCGCAAGGCGACCCACGCCTTCGCGCTGACGTGCGGCGGCGTGGGGCTGCTCTCGGTCTTCCTCATTCACAACCAGTACCTGCTGCTGCTCAGCATGGTAGGCGTCGGCATCGCGTGGGCGTCTATCCTGTCGATGCCGTACGCGATCCTGTCGACCGCGCTGCCCGCCAATCGCATGGGCGTGTACATGGGCGTGTTCAACTTCTTCATCGTCATCCCGGAGATCGTCGCGTCGCTCGGCTTCGGTCCGCTCACGCGCGCGCTCTTCGGACAGGACAATCCCAGCGCGCCACTCTACACGGTGATGCTCGGCGGTCTGTGTCTCCTCGCGGCCGCGGTATGCGTGTCGTTCGTCGACGACTCCGAGCGCGACGTGCCGGTCGATGCGGTGATCGAGGGTGACCGCCACGAGCCACTCACGGTGCAGGGCTCTCTGCAGCCCATCCCGAGCAGCGGGTTGGGCGGAGAGACGTGATGGTGGACGAGAAGCGCTCGGTGGTGCTCGTCACGCAGAACCACGACAGCCTCCGCGTGTTCGCGCTGGCGCGTGCGCTCGGCGAGCGAAAGCTGCGAGTCGGACCGCTCGATGCGTACGCACTCCTCACCCGCGCCGACGGTGCGACACAACGGCGGATGGGATCGCCTCCGCCCTGACTCGATCCGAACCACGTCCCGACTCCGGCCACCGGTCGCCTGGTGCTGTTGGTTTCACGCGGAGTGCGCGGAGAACCGCCGAGGCGCGGAGAACTGCAACCGCCACTGCAACCGCAAACGCGGCAGCCATGACAGCGGCAACACCAACAGCAACACCAACAGCAACACCAACAGCAACACCCAGCGCTCGCAGAGAACAGGGGAGCACGCTGAGAACCGCAACGGCAACTGAATGGGATGCAGCGGAGAGATCTCTCCGCCGCATCCCCGAACAACTTTCCAGATTGCCCTCTGGGACCATGTACGGCGAGCGTAGCGTCCCGTCAGAGCAGTATCCGCGTCGATCCGTTGGATCCGTCTGAGATCCATGTCCACGCTGTTGGATCGCCACGTCGATGCGTCCAAGCCACGACGACCTGGCGGAACGCGGAACGACGAGACGCAGCGACCCGCTGCCAGTAAAAACGGCGGGCCGCTTTCGCGGCCCGCCGGTAACGCTGTTCGCCAGCTCCGAGCTTAGTAGCCAGGATTGGACTGAGAGCAGGAAGGCTGCGCGAACGTGCGGTCATCAGCCGAGCTCGATTGCGACGGCGCTATACAATCGAGGGTGCGCCACGCATCTTCCCTCGTCATGGCCTCGCGCACTTTCCGTGACTCGTCCGGCGTGGAATGGCAGGTGTGGGAGGTGCATCCGACCCTCGCGGAACGGCGGCAGTCGGAGGAGCGCCGCCAGGGCGAGCGGAGCACTCGCGAGAGGCGCGTGCGCTATCAGCCGCGCGCGATCACGCGCGCCGACCTGGTGCACGGTTGGCTCGCCTTCAAGAGCGCGTACGAGCGGCGACGCCGAGCACCGATCCCACCCGACTGGGAGCACTTCTCGGACGAGGAGCTGAGCGAGATCCTCGCCGTGGCCGAGCGCGCGACGACGAGCGTCGACGAGTCGCACTGAGTCGAGCCCCGAGGCGATCGCCGCCCAAGTGGTCATCGCGCGGCGGCGACAAGTGGTGCTGGCGTGCGCGTCGAGCGTGGCGCAGCGTGGCTCGATGATCAAGCACCTGAGACCATTGTTCCTCGCCGGACTGCTCGGCTGCGGCCTGCTCGCGCCGTGCGCGCGCGCTCAATCGGCGGGCGGAACGCGACAACCGCGCGACGGACAGCACGACTTCGATTTCGAGATCGGCACCTGGAAGACCCACCTCACGCGGCTGCTGCACCCGTTGAGCGGCTCCAACGAATGGGTGAGCTACGACGGGACCACCATCGTCACGAAGGTGTGGAACGGACGAGCCAATCTCGTCGAGCTCACGGCGGATGGATCCGCCGGCCACTTCGAGGGGCTGAACCTCCGGCTCTACAATCCCGCCTCGCGGCAATGGAGCCTCAACTTCGCGAGCAGCCGCGGCGGCACGCTCGGCGTTCCCACCGTGGGTGAGTTCCGTGCGGGGCGCGGCGAGTTCTACGACCAGGAGACGCTCGATGGTCGCGCGATCCTCGTTCGATTCGTCATCACCGATGCCACGCCCGGCTCGTGCTTCGTGCGATCCACCACCACGCTCAACGTCTGCCGGTTCGAGCAGGCGTTCTCGGACGATGGCGGCAACACGTGGGAGGTGAACTGGGTGGCGACGGACACGCGAATCGCGCAGTAGCCGCGCTACCGCGCCCAGAGATGCATCGCGGCGTACGCGCTCCACGGGCGCCAGCGTTCGGCCTGCGCGCCGAAGGTGCCGTCGTGGCTCGCCCATGCGGCGATCGACGGCGCGCCGCTCGATGACGAGAGAGCGTCGGGCCACGATGACGCGCGCATCACGATCGTCGTCGCGAGCCGCTCGCCGATCCCCTCGATCGCGAGCAGCGCGCGAACGAGGTCGGTGGAGTGCGCGCCGCGTTCCAGCGAGATGCGTCCCGTGTGGATCGCCTGCGCCAGCTCGGCCAACTGCACTGCGCGCAGGGTAGGCACGCCCAGCGCGACGAGCGCATCGGATCCACGTGCCGCGACGCACTCCGCCGTCGGCAGGAGTCGCTCGAGCCCGGGCGCCGAGCACTCCACCGGTTCTCCGAGCGTCGAGACGACGCGCCGAGCGACGCCGACGTCGAGCGGACGCCGGTCGTCGGGCCATCCGCCGAGCAGCGCGCGGAAGGCCGCCTCGAAGCCGCCGAGCGCGCCGGGGACGCGAATTCCCGGGCGGCAGCGGACCATCTCTCCCAACCCTTCACGACCGAGATGCGCATCGACGGTCGCCGGCTCCGCGTCGAGGTCGAAGAGATGGCGCAGCCGCGCGAGGAGCGGCATGAGCACGGGCACCAGCGACAGCGAGATGTCCACGTCGAGATGCGCGGTGCCGGGCGAGCGCTCCTTCGCAGAGTCTTCCGCGAAGATAACTCCCGTGCATCCGTCGAGGCTCACCGTGCGACCGTAGCGCCGCCCGTCGAGGACGTCCACGCCGTCGATCGCGTCGCGCGCGAAGCACGAGAGCAGGGCGTCCCATGCGAGCGGCGGGCGGTAGCCGAGCGTGAGGCGCAGCAGGTCGGCGCGCACGTCGCTCTGGCTCGTCGCGCGCGCCGGCGAAGGCCGCCGGAGCGCGCTGGGCGGCATGCGATACCGCTCCTGAAAGACGGCGTTGAACCGTCGCAGGCTCTGGAACCCGCTCGCGAACGCGATCTGGGTCACCGAGAGCCGTGTGTCAGTGAGCAGCCGCTTGGCGAGGAGCAGCCGATGCGTGAGTGCGAGCTGGATCGGCGCGATGCCGAGCTCGCGCGCGAAGGCGCGGCGCAGATGTCGCTCGCTCACGTCGAACTCTCCGGCGAGATCGGCCACGCTGCGTCCGTTCAACGCGCCCGCTTCGACGCGCCGCGCCGCGGCTTCGGCGAGCCTCGGTACCGCGTCCACCGCGGCGCGCCCGGGCGCCAGCTCCGGCCTGCACCGCATGCATGGACGGTAGCCGGCGCCTTCCGCGGCTGCCGCCGACGGGTAGAAGCGCCGCCGGTCGCGATGCGACACGCGAGCTGGGCAGACCGGGCGGCAGTAGATCCGCGTCGACGTGATCGCGACGAAGAAGAGTCCGTCGAAGCGCGAATCGCGCGCGTCGCAGGCGCGCGAGCAGACGTCCGCGTCGAGCGCGAGTGGGGCGGCGAGTCTCACGTCATGAGCGGGCATCAGGCAGTCTACCCCTCCTCGGCCGGCGAGGCTGGCCGGATCCGGACGCGCAAACGACCGAGCCGCGAATTCAGCGTCGCAGCAACATGATAGCGCGCGTCCCGAGCGTCTGCTTGCGTTGGCGGAGGGGCCAGCTCTCACCGCACGCCGACCGAGGTGCGCTCGTGCTCACTCGCAGATCGACGTCGGATCTCGGCCATCATGTCTTCGGCGCCGCCGCCATCGCGTTCGGGATCATCGGCCTGGTGTGGGGAGACTTCGCGACGGTGTGGCAGCCGGTGCAGGCCACCGTGCCGCATCGCACACTGCTCGCGTACCTGTTCGCGCTCGCCCTGCTCGGCGGTGGTACTGCGGTCCACTGGCGGCGCACCGCGCGCCCCGGATACGTCGTGCTGGCGCTCCTCTATCTGATCGCGGCGATGCTGTGGCTGCCTCGGATTATCCACTATCCGCAGCTCTTCGGCGTGTGGTCGGGATTCGGCGAGGAGCTCGCGCTCGTGATGGCCGCCGCGATCGCGCTCGTCGCATCGAGGCGGCCGATCGCTCGGCGCGAAGTCGCCGCCGCGGAGGTCTGTCGGGTGGCGTTCGGCGTGTGCGTGGTCACGTTCGGCATCGTGCACTTCACCGCGCTGGACGAGACGGCGAGGATGGTGCCGAGCTGGCTGCCTCCCGGCCAGCGCTTCTGGGCGTTCACGACCGGCCTCGCTCACCTGTGCGCCGGCGTCGCCATCGTCTCGGGTCTGCAGGCGCGGCTCGCCTCGCGGTTGCTCGCGGCGATGTTTCTCACATTTGGCGCGCTGGTCTGGCTTCCCTCGCTGATCGCGTCACCGCGCGGTCACATCGTGTGGGCGGGCAACGCGATCAATCTCGCGATGGCCGGCGCGGCCTGGATCGTCGCCGACTGGATCAGCGACCGGCAGCGTGAGACTGAGATGCGCGAACTCCAGGTCCGCGACGAAGCCCAGTGACTCGTAGAGCCGGCGCGCCGCAACGCCGCCACGCCGGAGCGACGTACAGATCGTTCAGGATGCTGACCGCACCCAGCGACACGGACGAGAACGATGGATAGAGCTGCGCGAAGCCGATGATCGCATCTCCTCGGTCGACGGTGCCGTCGCGATCGCCTGCGTCGATCTCACGCGTTTGTGCGAGCAAGAGCACCGACTCCCCGCGCGTCTGTCGCGCGGTCAGGAAACCGACAGCCTCGGCGAGGTTCGGCGCGGCGCCGTAGAACTGTCGATACGCATCGAACAGTGGTGCGATGCGCGCGACGTCGTGCACGCCGGCGTCGCGAACGACGAAGCGCGGAGCGTCCGAAGGCGTTGCGATGCTGGCCATGGCGAGTGGTTCAGGGGGTGCGTTCGTGTATTGGGCCCATCGATCTCGAATCACGGGCGAGCTGGGGCCCAACGTCATCGCGATGTGGCCAGGCAGCCAGAGCCAATCGGCGCGAGCGTCGCATGACCACCGATCGCCGAGAGGATGTTCGAGGGCCGGCGCAGTGGGCCGCCACGAGTGCGCTCGCCACAGCACGGAGGCTCGATGACGCCGAGCTCGGCGACACTCGTGGCGGTCAGCATCCGTCGCACGTCGCGAGGGGAATGCCCGATGGCGCGCCGGAAATGCGCGGTGAAGTGGCTGTGATGCGAGAAGCCCAGCTCGAGCGCGAGCATGCTCAGGTCGGATGCCCCCGCGCGGAGACTGTCGAGCGCCGAGACGAGCCGCAGCTCGAGCAGATACTGGTGTATCGAGATGCCGAAGCGGCGGCGAAACTCGTGCGCCAGATGGAATGGCGAGACACCGAGCGTGCGCGCCAGCTCGGCCAGCGGGTGCGCGGTGCCGATGGAGCGTGCCAGGATCGCGCGCGCCTCGCACGCTAGCGACCGACGACGGGGACGGCGAGCGTGGACGGAGCGCGACGACGTCCGATCGTGCCCGTCGGCGCGAGCGACGGTGTGGCGCAGCAGCGCGAGGGCGTCTCCTTCAACGCGAGCGCCGTCGCAACGGTAGCCGAAGAGGAGCGCGTGACGACGCCAGAGAAATCGGAACACGACGCCCGGGCGAAGCTGGACGAGCGAGCCAGTGGCCGGGTGAATCGCTTTCACGAGGCTGATGTCGGCGTCCGGGTGCGACCCGAGTTGCGAGGCGGCCACCGCGGCATCGAAGCGGAACACGACCAGCGAGCCGGGCGCTCCTTCGTGCGGCGAAGCCTGCTCGCACTCGGCGCGCAGATGCGCGGCGAACCGAGGCGCGGAGCGCGCGTCGCTGAGCATCGCCTTTCCTCCGTCGAGCACGACGAGCGTCGGCGTCTCGCTCGCCCACCTGTTCAGTCGCGCTGCGACGTCGGGCGACCATCGGTGCTCGCTGATCTGGAGATGCTCGCTCGCGTAGAGACAGGAGTCCGAACGAGGTCCAACGTGCTCGTTCGACGTGGCAGGCAGGGGCATGATCACTCGGTTCCGCGGACGGGTTGCGGTCGCGACTCTCGCGACCTATCTATGCCTACGAACAAGGTGGCCTGGCTGCCAGCGCCACTTTCGTCATAAGCGACAAGGCCACTTCATGCCATCGTCCGCTCGGGCCATCCGATCGCGCCGCGCGCCGCGTCATCCGACGCCGTTCGTCGCGCTCGATCCGGCCCACCGCGATCCGCTGCACCGGCAGCTCTACGATGCGCTTCGCGGCGCGATCGTCAGCGGCCGGCTACCCGCGGGCTCGCGACTGCCGTCGACGCGCGAGCTGGCGGCGGAGGCGGGCGTGTCGCGCGTGACCGTCGCCGTCGCGTTCGACCAGCTGCGGGCGGAGGGCTACGTCGAGGCACGCACCGGCTCGGGGACGTTCGTGTGCAACGGCCTTCCGGATGACGCGATCCACGCGAGACGCCGCGCGCCCGGCGCGAGCGCGCGCCGCGTGACCACGCTTCCGGCGAGAAGGGCCGAGCTCCCGAGCGCGCCGACTTTCAGCGCGCCGGAGCCGACGGGTGCGACTGGCACGATCGCGTTTCGCGTCGGCGTGCCCGCGCTCGATCTCTTCCCGGTCACGCTCTGGTCGAAGCTCGTCGCGCGCCGCTGGCGAGCCATGATGGGCGAGGAATCGGAGCGGCTCCTGGGATATGGCTACCCGCTCGGCTACCCGCCGCTCCGTCGCGCGATCGCCGACTACGTCACCCTCTCACGAGGTGTGCGCTGCGAGGCGAGCCAGGTGGTCGTGACGTCGGGTGCGCAGCAGGCGATCGATCTCGCCGCGCGGGTGCTCCTTCGACCTGGCGAGCCCGCATGGCTGGAGGATCCCGGCTACTTCGGCGCACGCGAAGCGCTCGAGGCGGCGGGGGCGAGCATCGTCCCGGTGCCGGTCGACGCGCAGGGGCTCGATCCCGCGGAGGGGGAGGCGCGCAGTCCGCGAGCGCGCCTCGCGTACGTGTCGCCCTCGCATCAGTTCCCGCTCGGCGTCACGATGAGCATGCGCCGGCGCCTCGCGCTGCTCGACTGGGCCGCGCGGGCGAGCGCATGGATCATCGAGGACGACTACGACGGCGAGTTCCGCTACGTCGGCCGTCCGCTCGCCTCGCTGCAGGGTCTCGACGCGGAGCGCCGCGCAGCGGCCGGGACGGCCGACGACGGCGGCCGCGTGCTGTACGTCGGCACCTTCAGCAAGACGCTCTTTCCGTCGCTGCGGCTGGGATATCTCATCGTGCCGCCGACACTCGTCGACGCCTTCACCGCCGCGAAGACGGCGACCGACCGACACTCGGCGAGCGTCGATCAGGCGGTGCTCGCCGAGTTCATCGACGATGGCCACTTCGCGCGCCACGTGCGCCGGATGCGGCTCGTCTACTCGGCTCGTCAGGCGACGGTGCTGTCGGCCGCCGAGACGCATCTGTCCAGGTGGCTCGACGTGCGGCCGTCGTCGGCGGGAATGCATCTCGTGGCGTGGATGCGCGACACGATTCCCGCCGGCGTGACGGATCAGGCGCTCTCGCGCGCCGCGCTGGCCACTGGCGTCGTCGCGATGCCGCTGTCCAGCCACGCCGCGCCGAAGCGTGGGGCCGAGCTGCGACGCTCTCGTCGGGCGCGCGGAGCACTGCTGCTCGGCTATGCTGGATGCTCCGACGCGATGCTCAGGGAAGGGGCCCAGCGATTGGAGCGCGCGATCGTGTCGCTCGTTCGCAAGGAACGCAACCAACGCTCCGGCGACGCGTAGATGCGGCGGCCGATGCGAACGCGCTGCTCTCGGCGTGTACCGAGGGACCGGTGACGCGCCAGGCACGTGCGGCGGGAGTGAGCGAAGCGGGAGTGAGCTAGCGGGCTCGAAGTGGTCATGGCGAGCCGATGTCAAATGGTGCTGGCAGGCAGGCCGCTACGCCATGACTATTCGAGCCATGACTCTCTCCTCGCACTTCGGAGCGCGGGCGCCGTGGCGGGCCTTCGCGCCGGGCGGATTCGCCTGCGCACTGCTCGCCTTCGGATCGCCCTTCGACGCTCCGCGCGCGCGCACCTGTGCGGATGCCGCGTCGTCGAACGGCAAGGTGATTCACTCGCCGGTCGTGGAGCTTCGCCAGTACACCACCCGCCCCGCCAGGCGCGACGTACTGATCGACCTGTTCGACCGCGAGTTCGTCGCGCCGCAGGAGGCGGCCGGCATCACGGTGATCGGCCAGTTCCGCAATCTCGACGATCCCAACAAGTTCGTCTGGATGCGAGGATATCCGGACATGAAAGCGCGTGAGGCGGGGCTCACCGCGTTCTACACCGGTCCGGTCTGGCGCTCGCGGCGCGACTCGGCGAACGCGACGATCCTCGACAACGACAACGTGTTGCTGCTGCGTCCCGTGCATCCGGAGTGCGGTATCACCGTCGACCGCGAGCAGCGTGCGCCGGCCGGCGCCGTTGGCTCCGGCCACGGGCTGGTGGTCGCGACGATCTATCACCTCGATCCGACGGACGAGAAGGAACGGGAGTTCGTGCACTTCTTCGAGCAGACGGTCACGCCGCTGCTCACGAGCGCCGGCGCGCCCGTGATCGCGACCTTCGTTCCCGAGCGAAGCGCGAACAGCTTTCCCCGGCTGCCGGTGCGCGAGGGCGAGCACGTCTTCGTCTGGCTCAGCCGCTTCCCGAACGCCGAGTCGTACGACCGCTTCCGCAGCACGTTGGCCGCGACTCCTCGCTGGCGCGACTCGGTGGAGGCCGAGCTGAGCTCGAGAGTGCGGGAGCCGCAGACGCTCAGGCTGTCGCCCACCGCTCGGTCGCTGCTGCACGGCTGAGGCGCGGGCGTCGAAGCACGCCGCTCGCATCAACGCTCGCGGCTGAACTCCATCGTCCAATCACTCGTCCACGAACCGCCGCCGTCGTGCGAGACGGACTGCTCCCACCGGCATGCATCGACGCCGAGATTCTCCCACGTGATGCGCAACAGCGCGGCTCGGCCGTCGATGTCTTCATGGGCGATGAACTCACCGAGCCCGTGCTGGAACGCTCCGACCGTCGCAATGCCGACGCGGCCGACTCGCTCGGTGGCCCAGTGCAGTCTCCATTGCCCCGCGGCCGCGTCGTAGAGGTGGAGGGAGACGGCCCGCACGATCCCCGCGTCGGTCGTGGCTTCCCACTCCTCGATGTTGCCGCGGCCATGCCAGACTGGCCGCACTACCGAGTGCGCCTCGAACTCCTCCCATCCGCTGGAGGTCGCGAGTGGACGCCGGCGCCGGCGGTTGTGCACGCGCCAGCGCCCGTGGAGAAAATCGAAATCGGAGGCGCCGTCGCGGGCCACGGTACCGGACGCGCGTTCGGCGCTCGAGGAAGAGGGAAGTCGTACGGTCTCGGTCATGAGCGGTGATGGTCGACGTGAGATCGCTCGGTGGGTGCGGAGCGAGGGGATGCGGCGCGCGGTGACGACGGTATCGTTACTGACGAGCGGTCCTCGCTCCAGCGCCAATCGCAGCCGACTCTCCATGACCACTTGTCCTCGCCACAACTCGTGAGAACCACCACCAGCCCGCAGCTCCTCGCACTGCTGCCCGTGGAACGCGGGAGCGGATCACCGCTGCACCAGCAGATCTACGAGGGGCTGAGGCGAGCCATCCTCGAGCGGCGGCTGCGCGCGGGCCAGCGGGTGCCCGCCACGCGCGTCCTCGCCTGTGAGCTCGGCGTGTCGCGGCTCCCGGTGCTCACCGCGTACGAGCAGCTCCTGCACGAGGGGTATCTCGAAGGGCGTGTCGGGTCGGGGACCTTCGTGGCGACGACGCTGCCCGACGACGCGCTGCGTGCTCCGGCCGCATCCGCACGATCGCGTCGCGCACCGGCGCCGAGTGTCACCGCGCTCGCGCCTCGCGTGCGGGACGCGGGCAGGCTGCGCCCATTCCGCGTCAGTCTCCCCGCGCTCGATCAGTTCCCGCACGCGATGTGGGCGCGCCTCGTCGCCAAGCACGCGCGCGCGTTGACGCCGGCGCACATGTCCTACGGTGACCCCGCTGGCGTCGGCGTGCTTCGCGCGGCGATCGCCGAGCATCTGCGAGCTTCTCGCGCGGTGCGGTGCGAGGCGGAGCAGCTGCTCATCGTCTCCGGATCGCAGGCCGCGCTGCGACTCTGCGCCACCGTCCTGCTCGCGCCGGGAGACCGCGTTGCGATCGAGGAGCCTGGGTATCCCGGTGCACGATCGGCGCTCGGCACCACGGGCGCCACGCTCGTGCCCGTGCCGGTGGACGTCGGCGGGATCGACGTCACCGCACTCGAGAAGCTGAGTGCCGGCGCGGCGCGGATGCGCGCCGCCTACGTCACCCCTTCGCACCAGTATCCGCTCGGCATGTCGATGTCCGCGCCCCGCCGCCTCGCGCTGCTGGAATGGGCACGGCATCGCAACGCGTGGATCATCGAGGACGACTACGACAGCGAGTACCGCTACGTCAGTCGTCCACTCGGCGCGCTTCAGGGAATGGAGGAGCATGGGCGGGTGATCTACGTCGGCACCTTCAGCAAGGTGCTCTTTCCCGCGCTGCGAGTCGGCTACCTGATCGTGCCGCCCGCGCTCTGGGAGCAGTTCGTCGCCGCGCGCGAGGCGCTCGATCTCTTCTCGCCCACGCTCTATCAGCTCGTGCTGGCCGACTTCATCCGTGAGGGGCACTTCGTGCGGCATCTGCGCCGGATGCGCGGCGTGTACCTGCGCCGGCGAGACGCGCTGCTGGACGGCCTGAGCCGGCACTGCGCCGACGAGCTGGAGCTGCTCAATGCCGACGCGGGATTGCACGTCGCCACCACGCTGCGCGCGGGCGCCGACGACGAGGACGTCGTTCGGCGCGCCGCACTGGAGAAGCTCTCACCGGCCGCGCTGTCGGCGTGCTATCTGGGAGGGGAGCGACGGAGCGGGCTGCTGCTCGGCTTCGGCGGATTCAACGAACGGCGCATCACGCGCGCGACCCGCACCCTCGGCGAGATCCTCCGCGCTCAGAGATAGCTGAGCCATGGGTTCGAGCTGCGGCGCTTCACCTCCGCGTACCATCGGCAGAGCGGATAGAGCGCGAGCACGACGCAGATCCAGATGACGTAGACCACCGGAAGCGAGGCCGGCCAGCCGGGAGGCTGTGTCATCGGAAAGCGATCGAGCGACGGCGACTCGATTGCGGGACGGAGAGTGCCATAGCGCGCGAGACTCGCCACCGTCGCGATTACGTGCAGCAGCAGCACATGCGCCAGGTAGTAGAACATCGGCACCTGTCCGATCACCAGCGCTGGCCGGAGCACGCTCGGAATTCTCGCGTCCAGCGCGCGCAGCAGGAGCAGCACCGGACCGAGCGTCATCAGCAGGAAGAGCAGCGACGGCGGATACTTGTTCAGGTTGAGAAACGAGACGAGTGTCATCGCGCCGCGCGGTTGAGCGGACCACGGAACTGGGTCGCCGTAGACGTTGAATCCGCGGAGCACGAGAAACACGCCGATGCATCCGAGGCCCATGCGCAGCAGCAGCGCACGGCGGCGAGCCGCGGGGAGGTCCCAGAGCGAGCCGAGCGCGAAGCCGACGGCGGTGACGCCGATCCAGGGAATCACCGGATAGGCGACGAACACCGTGTGCGGCGGCCCGGGCACGAGAAAGCCAGGGCTGTGCAGGATGGTCCAGAGTGGTCCGAGCGACCCGAGCGATTGTGCGCTCACCCGGTCGAACAGGTTGTGAAAGGTGATGAGGGCCAGTCCGAACGCCGCGATCGCTCCGACGGGAAGTCGAACCAGCACGCCGAGCACGAGCATCGCCCAGCCGAGCGCCCAGAGGACGTTCAGCATGGTGACGTGGTAGTCAACGTTGAACTGCCACAGGAAGCGAGCGACCGTCAGCTCGAGGACGATCAGCCAGAGCCCGCGCGCGAGCAGGAATCGGGAGAGATCCGCGACCGTGCGACGGCGCAGCGCGAGGTACGCGCCGGTGCCCGTCAACAGGAAGAAGGTCGGGGCGCAGAAGTGGGTGACCCACCGGGTGAAGAAGAGCGCGGCGGTGGTCGTGGCGAGATTCGTAGGACTGGCGCTCGCGTCGCCGAAGTAGTCGCGGGTGTGGTCGAGCGCCATGACGATCATGATGATGCCCCGCACGACGTCCACCCCGGCCACGCGCTGGCGAATCGGATTGCCGCGGGCGGCGCGTGAAGCCGGAGTCGAGACGACAGATGGCTCTGCGACGAACATGAACGACGCTCCATGGACACGGGACGAGTGAATCAGTGTCGGCCCGAGTCACTCGCGTCGCCAGATCCACTTCTCCGCGCGGTGTTGGGGCCACTTCGGCGAGCGATCCGCGGAATCCGGATTCGGAGTCCGAAGGCGGCGAGGCTGCCGCCGTGGAGGAGATTACCGTGGGCAAGCTCCAGCGAAGATTCCGACGACGACGATGACATGCCGACTGCTGGAGAGCAGACGGGCCGCGTCTCCAGCAGTCGCGTGTACCGCCGAGCCGTCAGCGAGATCGTTTCGATCTGGCCATCACGGCCATCACCGCCGGAGATGCGGTGGCCGTGTCCGGACCGAGCCGCGCATCGGCCGCGAGCAACAGCTCGGCCACGGCGGCGTGATCGCGGCTCGTGTCGCCGTGCTGGGAGCCGTGGCAGCACCAGCCGAGTGGTGTCGCCTGATAGTGCGCATCTCTCTGAGGCACGAGCGCTCGGCCCAACTCGGACTGGAGCAGCGCGCGCACCGTGTCCGGTGAGCCCTGCCAGGCCGCGCAATGGAGCGCCGTGCCTGAATCGTGGCCCGGCGTTCGCGGGTCGAAGCCCAGCTCGAGCATCAGCGTCACCGCGCGCGCGTCGCAGTTCCACGCGGCGTCGCTGACCGCCTGGTGATGCTCGGGCTGCATCTGGGCGACGAGGCCCGGATGGTTGCGCAGCTCCTCTCTCGCGGTGCGCTCGTCGCCGGCTCGGCAGGCCACGAGAAAGCGCCGCAGCGGCGACGCATGCTCGAGCATCACCTGCAACGTGTCCATCTGCTCGAACTGTCCCGCCACTTCGAGCGGCGAGCGGTGGGCGCCGATCGTCCAGAAGTAGATGTGAAAGCTGCTCGGCGGACGCTCGCCATATTCACCCTTGCCCGTGAGGAGATCGAGCACGGTGGGATCACGTGCGATCATCGTGCGCGCACGGTCGGTGAGACCGAGCGCCGCGACGAGGAAGATGTCTGCCGCCGCTCCGCGTTCGACCAGATAGCGGGCGAGCTCGTATCGCCCCGCACCACGCGCGCGCTCGAGCATCCACTCGGCCGGCGTGGAGCGATGATCGACGTCGCGCGCGTCGAGCTCGGCGCCCGCATCGAGCAGGAGATCGACCACCCGGCGCGACGTCGCGAAGTGCAGGGGCGTCTGTCCGTCGCCCCCGCGCTGATGCACGCACGCGGGATCGTTCGCGATCATCGTCTCGAGCAGGTCGGGCCGGTCGAGGTGCGCCGCGGCACACGCGTCGGGAACGGCGCCGCCCGCGAGCAGCCGATCGGCCGCCGCACCCGTCGCGACGTGGAGCGCGTGAAATCCACCCGCCCACCAGTCACTCTTGCGATTCGGGTCGGCGCCGAAGTCCAGCAGCACGTCGACCATCGGCAGGTCGTTCGCGAACGCGACGATCGGCGGCGAGTCGAACGAGAACATCGGATCGTCGATGCGCGAACGGAGCGCCGGATGGCTCGCGAGGAGCTGCCGCACCGCGCTCGCATCGCGGCGCTGGAACGCGTGGTGTGCGAGCTCCTCCGGCGGCGGTGACGCTACCGCGGCGGACTCGATGTGCCGCTTGAGCGCGGCCCAGTTGACGAACCCGTACTCGCGCGCGATGACGAACTGCGCGTCGGCGAGCCTGATCCGTGTCTTGTCGGGGAGTGCTGCGCGGACTCGGGCCGTTGCCTCGGTCTCGCCTTCGGTGAAGCGCTCGAGCAGCTCCTTCGCCTGCTTGCTCTGCTGGGCGAGGTCCGGGCGGGACGGGAGCACCCGGGTGAACGGTGACGACATGCGACGCCTCCTTCGTTACGGCCGGCGTCCGCACGATCGGCCCGAAGAGGGCGCGATGACTCGCACTACGAGAGAGGTGGGCGCAGCCCTTTCCGCGGACCGGAGGCGTCCTGAACGCCGACGCGGAATCTAGGATCCGACTCGCGAAGCACAAGCCGGCAAGGCCGCACGCGAACAGGCTCGCAGGCGCGCCGCAGCGTCAGACGGCGCGTCGCTCGGCGAGCTGCTCGGCCGGCGTGAAGAAGCTGCGCCGATACCAGAGCGCGACGAGCAGCGACGTGAGCGCGACGGCGCCGGCGAGCATGAACACGACGACGATCTGATAGCGCACCGCGGTGACCGGCGACTGCCCCGCGATGACCTGTCCCGTCATCATCCCTGGCAGTGAGACGAGTCCGACCACCATCAATCCGTTGAGCGTCGGCATCAGTGCGGCGACGAGCGCGCGGCGCATCGCTTCGGCCGAGGCGCGGGCGGGGGAAGCGCCGAGCGCGAGATATGCCTCCACCTCGCCGCGGCGCAGCTCCATCTCGCTGTTCATCCGATCGGCGGCGAGCGCGGCGCCATTCATCGCGTTCCCGATGATCATGCCGAAGAGCGGAATCAGATACTGCGGATCGTACCAGGGGCGGAGCCGCAGGACCACGGCATCCACGTAGGTGAGCGTGAGGCCGGCGCCGATGAGCATCGCGGTGCCGCTGATCATGAACAGTCCCGCGCGGCCCTTCTTCTGGCGCTCGGTCGCCGTGATCGTCGCGGCCACGAGCATGACGAGCAGCGTGAGCAGGACGAGATACCATCGCCGCGTCGCCATGAGGAACGCGAGCACGTACCCCACGGCGACGAGCTGCACGACGGCACGCACCGCGCCGATCGCGAAGCCGCGCACGAGGCCGAGGCGCTGCCACGCGGAGATCGCCATTGCGACGAGCACGAGGGCGCTCGCGAGGGCGAGGTCGAGCCAGCTCAGCGCGATGATGGAGGTCGACTCCGGGGCCGGCGCAGTGATCATCTCATCCCTCCCTCAGCAGATACTCGCGCGTGCGCGTCTGCTGCGGCGCGGTGAACATCGTCTCGGTCGCTCCGGTCTCGATCACACGTCCCGCTTCCATGAACACGACGTGGGTGCTCGCGCTCCTCGCCTCGGCCAGGCGATGCGTGACCATCACGACGGTCAGATGCATCGTCCCGGCGAGCGCGCGGACAGTCTCCATGACGTGATCGGCGACATCGGGATCGAGCGCCGAGGTGGGCTCGTCCAGCAGCAGCGCCTCGGGATTGCTCATCAGCGCGCGCGCGATGCTCACCCGCTGCCGCTCGCCTCCGGACAGCGACTGGGCGTCGCGCGATGCCAGCACCGGATCGACGCCGGCGAGCTCGAGGGCCGCGTCCGCGGTGAGCGGGCGGCGAAGTTGCGTGCCCATGGCCGCGGTGGTCGCCGCGAGATCGCGCGCGATGCGGAGGTTGTCGGCGACCGAGCCGGCGAACATCACCGGGGTCTGAAACACGAAGCCGACCCGGCGCCGAAGCTCCCGAACGGGAATCGACGCAATCGGGACGCCGCCATAGGCGACGCTGCCGCTCGTTGGATCATCCAGGCGGTCGAGGAGGCGAAGCAGCGACGTCTTGCCCGCGCCCGACGGCCCGACCAGCGCGACGACCTCTCCCGCGGGGATTTCGAGCTCGATCCCCCGAAGCGTGTGAGTCTCTCCCCGAACCTGCTCGACCTGACGCAGGGAGAACGCGGGCGGTGCGATTGGCGTGGATTGCACGACCGTACGGTACCACCGGTGCGACGGAGTGACAAAGCGGGCGGGCGCTGCAGGCTCACCGCGCCGTCGTGAAACAGAGCGCGCGACCGGCTCGTAGATTCGGCCAATTCACTCTTCCCGGACCTCGATTGTTCGCCATCGACCTGCAGCACCTCACGAAGCGCTACGGCACGCTCACCGCCGTCGACGATCTCACGTTGCAAGTCCTTCCTGGCGAGATCGTCGCCTTCCTCGGCCCCAACGGAGCGGGCAAGACCACCACCATCGACATGATGCTCGGTCTCGCGCGACCGGACGCGGGCACCGTGACGATCTACGGCAAGTCGCCGGTCGGCGCGATCGCAGGCGGCGAGATTGCCGCCGTGATGCAGACCGGCGGACTGCTCAAAGATTTCACGGTGGCCGAGACGGTGGAGTTCACCGCGTCGCTCTATCCGCACGCGCGGCCCATCGACGAGGTGCTCGACCGCGCCGGCATTCGCCACATCGCGTCGCGGCTCGTCGGGAAGTGCTCGGGAGGCGAGCAGCAGCGTCTGCGCTTCGCGATGGCGCTCCTGTCGGATCCACGCCTCCTGATCCTCGACGAGCCCACGACCGGTATGGACGTCGAGGGACGTCGCGAGTTCTGGAGCGCCATTCGCCAGGACGCGACCCGTGGCCGCACGATTCTCTTCGCGACGCACTATCTCGATGAGGCCGACGCGTACGCCGATCGCATCGTGCTCGTGCGCGAGGGGAGCATCGTCGCCGACGGCACGACGGCGGAGATCAAGAACCTGGCGTCGGGCCGTCGCGTGCGCGCCACGCTGGAGGATCCGGACCTGTTCGCGCTCCGCTCGCTGCCCGGCGTGGTCGCCGTGGAGCAGCGCGGCGAGTCGGTGCTCATCACCTGCGGCGACTCCGACGTCGTGGCGCGCTACCTTCTCACGAGCACGTCGGCGCGGGATCTCGAGATCTCGTCGCAGAACCTCGAGGCGGCATTCGTCGCGCTCACCGCGAAGGACGCGGTGGTCGCGATCAACGGGAGCACCGCATGACGAACGCGAACGGCGTCATCTCGATCCGCGCGATCGAAGTGGAGCGCGGCACCACGGCGCTCGGCGGCTTCAACTTCACCGCGCTGCGGCTGGAGATCCGGCGCGTGCTGCGCAACCGGCGCACCCTGTTCTTCATCCTGGTCTTCCCGAGCATCTTCTTCTTCATCTTCGGGCTGAGCAACAAGGGCGCTCGCGCGGCTGGAGGCACCGTGCTGGGCTACATCATGATCAGCATGGCGGTGTACGGCGCGATGGTGGGCAACACCTCCGGCGGCGCGACGGTCGCGCTCGAGCGCAGCCTGGGCTGGAGCCGGCAGCTCCGTCTCACGCCGCTGCATCCGCTCGCGTACGTGACCATGAAGATCCTCACCTCCATGACGCTGGGCGCGATCGCGATCATCGGCACCTATGCGGTGGGAGCCGTGAATGGCGTGCACATGCCGCTCGCGACGTGGATCGAGTCGGGGCTCGCGGCGTGGAGCTGCTCGTTCGTGTTCGCCGCGTTCGGGCTGTTCGTCGGCTTCCTGATCCCCGCCGAGAACGTGATGCAGTACGTCGGACCGCTGCTCGCGATCATGGCGATGTTCGGCGGATTGTTCATCCCCCTGTCACAGCTCCCGCAGGGAATGCAGACGTTCGCGAAGTTCACGCCGATGTACGGCGTCGGGCTCCTCGCGCGTGCGCCTCTCGTCGGCGGAGCGACCGCGTGGGCGGCGGGGAGCGTCATCGTGTGGACGCTGCTGTTCGGAGTGGGCGCGATGGCACTGTACCGGCGCGACACGTCGCGGGTGTAGCATCACCGCTCCGGCGCGAACATCGATGTACAGCGCCGCGCCGTGAGCCGAGTGGACGTCGAGCTCGGTGGCTGGGAATGCCCCGAGTCGCGACGGCTCGACCGCTGGCTGTGTAGTTGCAGGACGTTCACGTCGGTCGCCGAGCGGCGTACTCGAGCGGGATCGGGCGGGTGAGCGAACGCGAAGGTCGCCCAGGTTGCCGGCACTCCAGCGGAGCAGGGAATGGCGAGCGGGCAAGTCGAGCAGAAGGGGCGTGGCGATCGGAATGTGCCGGCGCGCGGACAGCCCTCACGCGACGGAACGGGGCCCGCGAAAGGCGCGAGCGGCGATCCGCAGCGCATGCCGCCGCGCCGCACCTGGCTCTCGTTCCTCCTCATCCTGCTCGTCAACGTCGCGATCGCCCGTCTGCTCTTTCCGAGCCGAGCCGCGCCGGTCAAGGTGCCGTACACGCTGTTCCGCCAGCAGGTCACGGCGCACAACGTCCAGGCGATCTACAGCCGAGGCTCCAGCATCACGGGCCGCTTCGTCAAGCAGATCACCTTTCCGCGCGATACCACCGCTGGTGGAAAGCCCGCCCCCGTCAGCGACTTCGCCACCGAGCTTCCCTCGTTCGCCGATCCGGGGCTCGAGACGCTGCTCATCTCCAACGGCGTCGAGATCAGCGCGAAGCCGATCCAGGAAGACAACTTCTGGACGAGCCTCCTCTCCAGCTTCGCGCCCACGCTGCTGCTGATCGCGCTGTACGTCTGGATCTTCCGCCGCGCGTCGCGGCAGGGCGGAGGGCTGGGCGGGATGATCGGCGGCGGCATCGGCAAGAGCACCGCGCGCCGATACGATCAGGAGGCCGAGGGGCGCGTCACCTTCCAGGACGTCGCGGGCATCGACGAGGCGGAGAACGAGCTCGTCGAGATCGTGGACTTCCTTCGCGATCCGCAGAAGTACACGCGGCTCGGCGGCACCGCCCCGAAGGGCGTGCTCCTCGTCGGCGCACCAGGCACGGGAAAGACGCTGCTGGCGCGCGCCGTCGCGGGTGAAGCGGGCGTGCCCTTCTTCTCGATGAGCGGCTCGGAGTTCGTGGAGATGATCGTCGGCGTCGGTGCCGCGCGCGTGCGCGATCTGTTCCGTCAGGCACGGGAGCACGCCCCCGCGATCATCTTCATCGACGAGCTGGATTCGATCGGTCGCGCTCGCGGTCAGGTCGCGCTGGGCGGGTCGAGCGAGCAGGAGCAGACGCTCAACCAGATCCTCACCGAGATGGACGGCTTCTCCAGTCGGGAGGGGATCATCGTCCTCGCAGCGACGAACCAGCCGGACGTGCTCGATCGCGCGCTGCTCCGGCCTGGCCGCTTCGACCGGCGCGTCGTCGTGAACCTTCCCGACCGAACTGGTCGCGAGGCGATCCTGAAGGTGCACACGCGGCTCGTGCCTCTCGCGCCCGACGTCAGTCTCGGCGAGCTCGCGTCGGCCACGCCCGGTCTCGCTGGAGCGGACCTGCGCAATCTCGTGAATGAGGCGGCGCTGCTCGCCGCGCGACGCGAGCAGAATGCGGTGCGCCAGGTGGACTTCCTGGACGCGCTCGAGAAGATCGTGCTCGGTCCCGAGCGGCCGCTGCTGATGAGCCGGCAGGACCGCGAGCGCATCGCCTATCACGAAGGTGGGCACGCGATTCTCGGCCTCGTCGTGCCGGGCGCGGATCCGGTGCACCGGGTCACGATCGTGCCGCGCGGCCAGGCGCTCGGCGTCACCTACCAGCGTCCCGACGCCGACCGGTACAACTTCCCCGAGCCGTATCTGCGCGCGCGCATCGTCGGCATGCTCGGCGGACGCGCCGCCGAAGAGATCGTCTACGGCACGAAGACGACCGGCGCCGAGAGCGACATCGAGCAGGCGACGAGCCTCGCGCGCGACATGGTGACGCGATGGGGCATGAGCGAGCGCCTCGGCATGGTGCAGCTCGCGCCGCGCGAGAATCCGTATCTCGCGGGGCGCTCTGGACTCGAAGGGTTCGGCGGATCGCGCCCGTTCAGCGAGGAGACGGCGCGCGTGATCGACTCGGAGGTGCACCGCATCATCGGCGAGAGCCATCGCGAGGCGCACCGGCTGCTGGAGGCGCATCGCGGCGCCCTCGATGCGCTCGCCGAGGCGCTGCTCGCGCGCGAGACGCTCGACGAGAAGGAGATCATCGCGGTGACCGGCCTGCAGCCACCGCTGGCGTCCGAGAATGGCAAGCGGTCGATCGGCCCGGCGGGCATCGGCGCAGTCAGCTGACGTGCTCCGTCACGGCGCAGCGCGAATCCCGGCGCTCGTCACCCGCTGGAGCGAGGCAGCGCCATGTAGACGCGCTCGATGAAGCCGTAGAACTCCCGCATGTAGTTCGTGAGGAACTCCTGCGTCGTCTCGTTCGTGACTTCGCCGTCGTCGGTGATCAGGTTCGGCGTGAACTCGATGTACGCCTCGATCGCGTTCATCAGCGGCGAGTTGCAGAACGCCAGGATGCTGCGCAGATGCTGCTGGCCGACCGCGGTGCCGATCTTTCCCGGCGAGGTGCCGATGATCCCCGACGGCTTTCGCGAGAACGAGTTCTTGCCCCACGGGCGGCTCCCCCAATCGATCGCGTTCTTGAGCGCTCCGGGAATCGAGCGATTGTACTCCGGCGTCACGAACAGGATGGCGTCCACGCCGGCGATCGCATCCTTCAGCGCTCGGCCGGGCGGCGGATAGTCCGCGTCGTAGTCGTACGAGTAGAGTGGCAAGTCGCCGATCGGGATCTCGCGCACACCGAGCTCGGGCGGCGCGAGTCGCGTGAGCGCGCGCGCGAGCTTGCGATTGATCGACCCTCTCGCGAGGCTGCCGACCATGTAGCCAACGGTATAGGTGGTCACTTCGGTTGTCCTCAGTCGTGGCGGGGAGAGCGGCGGCGACCGCGCGGAGCGGAGCCAGCGCGCAAGTCTGGCGCCGTGGGTCCGGATCTTCCGCGACTGCCGCGCGCGCCGCATCGTGTTCCTCCGCTGCGCCATCGATTCGTACGACGTTCGGAGGAGACCTCGTGACCGCTCCCGCGCTTCCCGATGTGATCGACGGCGCGAGAGCCTACCAACAGTCCGCCACCGACGTCGCCGCGTCGCTCGGCACCGACGTGAAACGCGGGTTGAGCGGCGAGGAAGCACGGCGTCGCCTCGAGCGGTACGGTCGCAACGAGCTCACCTCGGAGCCGCCGACGCCCGCGTGGCGGCGACTGCTCGCGCAGTTCAAGAACACGCTCGTCATCCTGCTCCTCGTCGCGACGGCCATCTCGTTCGGTCTCTGGTGGTACGAGCACGACACCTCGCTGCCGTACGAGGCGATCGCGATTCTCGCCGTCGTGCTGCTCAACGCGGTCATGGGCTACGTGCAGGAGTCTCGCGCCGAGGCCGCGGTGGCGGCGCTGCGCGCGTTGTCGGCAGACGAGGCCGCGGTGCTGCGCGACGGCGAGCGGCGCGCGGTGCCCGCCGCCGAGCTGGTCCCCGGCGACGTCGTGCTCATCGAGGAGGGCGACACCATTCCGGCCGACGGCCGCATGGTGAGCGCGACGGCGCTGCAGACCGCCGAGGCCGCGCTCACCGGCGAGAGCCTGCCCGTGTCCAAAGAGGTCGCGACCGTGAACGGAGACGCGAGCCTGGGCGACCGGCACAACATGGTGTTCAGTGGGACCGTTGCCACCTACGGCCGCGGCACCGCCATCGTCACCGCGACGGGGATGCGGACGCAGATGGGGCGCATCGCCGGCCTGCTGCATGCCGCGCGCGAGGAAGCCACGCCGCTGCAGCGGGAGCTCGACCGGACGGGCAAGCTACTGGGCGTCGTCGTGATCGTGATCGCCGTCGTGATGATCACGACGATCATCGTCGTCGAGCACGTGCGCAGCTTCTCCACGATGGTCGACGTGCTCATCCTCGGGGTGGCGCTCGCCGTGGCGGCGGTCCCCGAAGGGCTGCCCGCGGTGGTCACCGCCGTGCTCTCGATCGGCGTGCAGCGCATGGCGAAGCGCAACGCGATCGTCCGCCATCTCGCCGCCGTCGAGACGCTCGGATCGGCGAGCGTGATCGCGTCCGACAAGACGGGCACGTTGACGAAGAACGAGATGACGGTGCGCGTCGTCGTCACCGCGAGCGGGCGCGTGACCTTCGGCGGCTCGGGCTATGCGCCCGAGGGTGAGGTGGTGCGCGCGGACGGCGAACCGCTCGACGGCGCGCTTCTGTTCGAGCTGCGGCGCGCACTGGCCGCCGCCGATCTCGCGAACAACGCGACGGTGCAGGAGAGCGAGGGCCGGTGGACGGTGCAGGGCGATCCCACGGAGGGCGCGTTGCTCGTCGCCGCGAAGAAGGCGGGCGTGCACGCCGACGATCTCGACGCGCGGCTGCCGCGCGTGGGCGAGGTGCCTTTCTCGTCCGAGCGAAAGCTCATGAGCACCGTGCACCGTGATACGGAGGACCCCCAGCGTCTCGTCGTCTTCGTGAAGGGCGCGCCCGACGTGCTGCTCGCCCGGTGCACGCGTGAGCAGGTGGGAGAGGAGGTGTGGCCGCTGTCGAAGCGGCGGCGGGAGGAGATCGCCCGTGCCAACGAGGCGCTCGCCGATGAGGCGCTCCGTACCCTCGCCGTCGCCGTGCGGACACTGCCGGCCGATGCATCGGCGACGCTCGACGCCAACGTCGAACAGGACCTCGTCTTCGCGGGGTTGATCGGCATGATCGATCCTCCGCGCGCCGAGGCCAAGGAGGCCGTCGCTCGGGCGAGGCGCGCGGGCATCCGCCCGATCATGATCACCGGCGACCATCCGCGTACCGCGGCCGTGATCGCGCGCGAGCTCGGCATCGTCTCCGGTGATGCGCGAGCCGTCACCGGCGCGGAGCTGGCGGGCATGACCGACGAGACGCTCGCGCGCACCGTCGCGGACGTGTCGGTGTACGCGCGCGTGGATCCGGAGCACAAGCTGCGCATCGTCGCGGCGCTGCAGCGGAACGGCGCGATCGTCGCGATGACCGGCGACGGAGTGAACGATGCGCCCGCGCTAAAATCGGCGGACATCGGCATCGCCATGGGCATCACCGGAACCGACGTCTCGAAGGAGGCGGCCGACATCGTCCTCGCCGACGACAACTTCGCGTCGATCGTCGCGGCGGTGGAGGAGGGACGAGCGATCTTCGCGAACATCCGGAAGTTTCTGCGCTTCCTCCTCTCGTCGAACATCGGTGAGGTGCTCACGATGTTCTTCGGCGTGCTGCTCGCGGAACGGCTGGGACTGCACGCCGAGGGCGGCGCCACGCTGGTGCTGCCGCTGTTGGCGACGCAGATCCTCTGGATCAATCTCGTCACCGACGGCGCGCCTGCGCTCGCGCTCGGCGTCGATCCTCCCGACGAGGGTCTGATGGACCAGCCGCCGCGCCCTCGTGGCGAGCGAGTGATCACCGCGCACATGTGGGTCGGGATCGTCGTCGTCGGAGTCGTGATGGCGGCCAGCACGCTCTACGTGCTCGATGCGTCGATGCCGGGCGGCCTGTTCGAGGGCAGCGGAGATCTCCGCTATGGGCAGTCGATGGCGTTCACCACGCTGATGCTGGCGCAGATGATCAACACGGTGAACTCACGATCCGACGTGCGGAGCGCGTTCTCCCGGCTGTTCACCAATCGCTGGCTGTGGGCGTCGATCGGCGCGTCCATCGTGCTGCAGCTCCTCGTGCTCGGCGTGCCCGCGCTGCAGCGCGCGTTCGGCACCGTGACGCTCGGGCTCGGAGACTGGCTGCGGTGCACGGTCGTGGCGAGCGCCGTGCTATGGGTGCGCGAGGCCGGCAAGCTCCTCGCGCGGAGAGGACCGACTCAATCGTTCGCTGCCTCCACCACGATCACGTCAGCCGGCGCACGCGACGATGCGCGCCGTCCTCCGTCCCCCGCGCCGTAATCCTCTCTGTAGAACTGGACCAGCTCGAACAAGTAGGTGATGGCGAGTGGACCGAGGAGCACGCCGAGTAGACCGAAGTAGTTCACGCCGGCGAAGGCGCCGATCAGCGTGATCATCGGGTGGATGTCCGACACTCGGCGGTACACGAGTGGGCGCACCAGGTTGTCGAGATTGCTCGCGAGCACGCCCCCGATGAGCGCGAGGGTCACCGCCGCCCCGTATCGGTCTTCGAGCGCCAGCACCACGACGCCGGGCAGCCATACGAGTCCGCTGCCGAGCACCGGAAGGATCGACGCGAACGCCGTGACCGTGCCCCAGAACAGCGGGCTCGGAAGCGCAACGATCCAGAACCCGACTCCCACGACCGCGCCCTGCATGACCGCCACCAGCACGGTGCCGAGCAGCGTCGCCTCGGTCACGCTGACGAAGCGGTCGCGCAGTGCATCGGCGGTCTGCGGCGAGAAGGGGATGTACGGTCGCACCCGTTCCCACACCGCGGGTCCCGAGCGCAGCATGTAGTAGAGACCGAAGAACGCGATCACGAGGTTCAGGATGGCCGCGGTCGCGCCACCGAGGAAGGAGAAGAGCTGCCCCGAGAGCCACGACACGATCGTTCCGCTCGCCTTGGCCAGCTCCGCTCCGACCTGCACCGTGCCAACGCGCAGGCTCCCGATGCGGCCGAAGATCGAGCTGCCCTGCACGCTGCGAAGCGCGTCCGGCGCCTGCCCGATCACCATGCCGAGCAGCCAGATGAGCGGAAGGCCGATGGCGACGAGCGCGACGAGCAGAGTGATCGTCGCGGCCGGCCCCGGCTTCATCGAGCGCGCGAGGCGGCGGTAGAGCGGCACGAACATCACGTAGAGCACCGCCGTGCCGAGCAGTCCACTGAGAAATGGCGAGAGCGCGACGACGATGGCGACGCCGAGCGCGAGGATGAGCAGCGCGGCCCGATCGCGCGGCGACTGGAGGAAGGTCAAGCGAAGTCACCACGCGAATGGGGGGCGAGCAGGAGCGCACTGCGCGAGCGACGAAGCATGGCTGTCATTCGGGTCCTCGGTTGATCGGCGCCGCACAAACGAAACGAGGCGCCCAAGCTGGGCGCCTCGTCGCGAGGCTGGCTTCGCTGCCCGCGAGATGCGGGATGGGCTTCCTCAGGAACGAGGATTGGGGATCGGCACCCAACACTGCGGCGACGCGGTGTTGCAGGTGTTGTTGTTCATGTTGGCGAAATCGTAGTTCGCCGACGTTCCGCCGAGCGTGAGTTCGCGAAGCGTGCCGAACCGGTGAACCAAAGGGCGAGTGTACATGGTCCCTCCTCGAAGCATGCGCCGCCGCGCGGCGCGTTCCACCGGCCCCGCACTGGGGGCCGTCCAGCTCGACAGACCGCTGTCGAACTATGCCGTAACAATGCATGAAGTGTGACAGTTGTCATCACTCCACTGCCGCCTGAGCTCACTGCCATCGTGCGAGCTCGATTTGTGATGCGTTCACGGCCTCGCCGCCAGTGGCGGGCCGTGACTTCCCGGGACCAGCTCGCCCCGTCCCGGCTGCGGCGCGCTCCGGCGCACCTGGATTCGACGTCTGAGCAATCCTTTCTCGTTTCGCCGCGCACCGCGATCGGATCAGGCCCGGCCGCAGGTTGGCGAGCCCGCGCGCGGCGTTGGTCCCGCGCCGCAGCGAGCCTTCTGGCTCATTGCCTTCGGGGCGTAGACCGCGCTCGTGTCTCTCTCTGTGACGCAGACGGCCACCTCGCTCGTGCTGTGCAGCTCGTTCCGTGATTTCACGTTCTCGTACGGTGGATCCGCTCGAGAGTGGAGCGCGGCAACTCGTTTGCCGATCCATGCGGCCGCGACGCTGGCCGCCACACTGACGACGTACACCCTGATGGTCGACTTGCGGCACCGGCTCAGTGAAACGAATCGAAGGCTCGGATCGGTGCTCGCGACGAACACCATCAGCGAGCTCATGATCTTCCGGCCGTCGTGGGAGTGCTACATGCTGTCGAGTCCTATCGACGGTTGAGTGAGCATGAAGCGGTCGCGCTGCAGCGTCGCGCACAGCTCGGCGTGTCGCCGCTCCGGCCGCTTCACGGTCAGCTGCAGCCGCACTTTCTCTTCGACGTGCACAACGCCGGCAGCGCGGAGCGGCGGTGACTGTAGCATGGCGGCGCGGAGAATCGTCGCTCGGGCGAGAGTCAGCCCGTGCCGCCGTACCGCTCCGTCCTGATTCGTTCTGCCGCAACACCCTCGTCCACCAGCGCATTCGCAACGGCCTCGACGAACGGGGTCGATCCACAGACGTACACGTGCTCGGGACGCATGCGCCAACGCGCGAGCACCTCGCGGAGCACGTCGCGGTCGAGTCGCCGCTCCAGATCGGCCGGTCGATGCGGACGTTCGCGCGTGGTGGCGACGATCAGGCGGAAGCGTGAATCGCTCGCTTCGGCGCGGAGCAGCTCCTCGCGGAAGATCACCTCCTCCCACGTCCGCGACGAGTACACCAGCAGCGCATCCGTCTGCGGCGCGGCGCGCGCGCGATGACGCAGGATCGACATGAGCGGCGCGACGCCCGACCCGCCGCCGATCAGCAGGAGTGGACCACCATCCTCCGGTTGCCACACGAAGTGCCCCCCGAGCGGCCCGCGCACCTCGATCGTGTCGCCCGAATGAGCGACGTCGACGAAATACGGCGACACCTCGCCGTCCTCGAGTCGCTCCACCGCCAGCTCGATGAGTGCCTCGCCGGGCGCCGACGCGATGGAGTAGCTCCGGTGCGCCTGATAACCGTCGGGAGCGGTGAGTCGCACGTCGAGATGCTGACCCGCATACCGGTGCTCGATCGGCGCGCCGAGAAACAGGCTGGCGACGCGCGGCGTGCGATGCTCGATCCGCTCGATCACCGCCTCGCGCCAGGGAGTGATTCCACCCACGAGCGGAACCGGCGTCACGGATCGTTGGTGTAACGCTGCTCGCGCCAGGGGTCGCCGTACATGTGATAGCCGCGCAGCTCCCAGAACCCTGCTTCGTCGCGCGCCGTGAAGCGCAGCCCCTTGATCCACTTCGCGCTCTTCCAGAAATAGAGGTGCGGCACCAGCAGGCGCGCGGGCCCACCATGTTCCGGGTCGATCGGCTCGCCGTCGAAGTGCGTCGCGATCATCGCCTTGCCGCCGACGAGGTCCGCGACGGGCACGTTCGTGTCGTATCCGTCGTACGAGAGCGCGAGGAGATAGGGCGTGGGCGGCGTGATTCCCGCCGCGGTGAACAGGTCGTCGATGCTCACCCCATCCCAGCGCGTGTCGAACTTGGACCATTTCGTCACGCAGTGGATGTCCTTCTGCACCGACGTTCGCGGGAGCGCGGAGAACTCCGCCCAGCTCCAGCGCACGAGTGGGCGCGGTCCATCGTTGATCGTGAACGACCACGATGACAGATCGATTCGAGGCGTGGGACCCTTCGCGAGCACGGGAAACCCCTCCTCCCGATACTGCCCCGGAGGAAGCCGGCGTGCCGTCTCGTCGGTCGGACGACGACCAGTGAAGCCGCGGGTGGTCATACGATCGGAATGAATGGATGACCGATGCGGGACGCAATGGTTCCGAGCGGCCGCGGCGTCATGGGGACAACACCATGCGCAGCGTGGTGAGCTCGTCGGTCACGAGCCGGCTGGTGCTCGCGCGCCGGTCCCCCCGCCACACGTCGATCGTGACCGGCTTGCTCACCGTGAGCTGACACCAATGGAACAGCCCGTCCGCGTCCACTCGGCCCCCCTCCACGAGCGCCGTTCCGAACTCGTCCCGAATCGACCAGCGTGCCTCGCTCATCGGCCGACCGTCAGCGGAGACGACCCGTCCGAGCAGCGTCGCCTTGCCGGGCCGAGCATCGGCGCCGCATCGCTTGACGGCGTAGTCGTCGGCCGTCTCGACGCGGACGCGGGCATCGATCGTCGAGTCGCGTGCGGCATAGAAGCGAAACGCCGTCGTCGACGGAACGTCGAGCTCCGCCAGTCGTGGATCGCGCAGCGACACCGCGTACGGCCCCGGAAGCAGACCGGTGACGACGAACGTTCCGTCGCCCTCCATGCGCGATGGATTGTCCGCGCCCACGAGCTGCACGGTGCTCGAGGGGACGGGCCGCCCCCGTCCGTCCACCACGCGCAGACGCAGGGCGCCCAGTGGCGGGCTCCAGGTGAAGCCGTCGGGCCAGCTCGCGCTCCCGATCTCGCCGCCGATCTCGTGCGCGGTCGACCGCGCCACGTTCGACGTCCCCTCGCCGGCGCGATCCGCGGGCCCGTCACCGCCCGCGCTGGCGAGACGGAGCGACCAGCGGTCCACCAGCACCACGCCGTTCGGCAGCTCTCGGAAGGAGAGTCTGCCTTCCGGACCCAGTGCGCTGGTCTGGCGGTCGAGCCCCACGTATCGGAAGGTGAGGTCGCGCAGCACGCGCGAGAGCGTGTCGACCCAGAGGGTCCCGACGATGTCGATGTGGCCGGTATCCTCGCGCGCGGCTGGCTCGAACCCGAGCGCGACCTGCCTCGGCCGCGTGCGGTCCGGAGGCATGATGCAGAAGCAGTGGTTCTCGGTGAACTCCTCGTTGATCAGCGACTCGGCATCGGGGGCCACCTCCGAGGCCACCCCGACTCCGTCATCGCGAAATCCCTCCCGGTCGAAGGCGCTCGCGCTGCGCGCCGCGTCGAACGGCTCTCCGGTGGCGCTCGTGACGCTGGTCCGCACGGTCTGTCCCGTGATCCTCCCGCTCTCGGCGTCGAACCGGCGCGCGTAGAGCAGACGGGTGATCGTCGCGCTGTTCTGCGAGCGCGCGACGACGTTGGCGTACAGCGCGAGCCGCACCTGCCGCAGCAGCGCCAGCGCCGCCGGCCGGTCCGGACGTTGAGGACAGCTCGGCGCGGCGATGACCTGGACCTCCTCGAGATTGATCGGGAACGAGACCAGGGCGATGTCCACCGCCGTACCTCCGGCCACCGTCGCCAGCGGAACCTCGTGCGGACGGAAGCCCATCCGGAGGACTCGGAGTCGCAGCGCCGAGGCGGTCCTCGCCGCCTTGGGCGTCGGCCTACCGCCCCACGGCACGAGCCGGAAGTGCCCCTGCTGGTCGGTCGTGCCGCGCGCCGCTGGTCTCCCGGACGGGTCGAGCACGAGGACGACCGTGTTCGGCAGCGGCTGCCGGCTGGCGCTGTCGCGCACCGTGCCGCGCACCTCCTGCGCTAGCAGGGCAGGGGCGTTGGCCATAACGAGGAGTATGGCCGCCGCCGGCGCCAACCGCCGCACCCGACCCAGCCCGCGGATCAGCTCGATCACCCCCGCACTCCCTGCATGACGTGATCGAACAGGCTGTCGATGTAGGTGTTGGAGAGGGGGCCGGTCCCCATCTGCAGGCGGTAATAGATGGGCGCGTACAGCAGATCGATCGTGGCCTCCAGATCGGCGTCGCGCCGGATTGCCCCCTGATCGACGCCGGAGCGAAAGTGGGCGAGTGCCATCGCTCGGCGGGGGAGGATCCATCGCTCGCGAAAGGCGCTGGCCAGCTCCGGATCGAACTGCGACTCGGCGAGCAGCGCTTTCACCAGGGCGCCGTCCTCGCCGCGGAACGCCTTGGCCATCGTCCGCATCTGGTGGCGGACGCTGAGGAGAAATGGCTCGTCCGGCGAGAACAGGGTGTGGGAGCCGACCCGGACCATGAAGGCATCCATGACCACCGCGGCGCGGTTCGGCCAGCGCCGGTAGATCGTCGTCTTCGCCACGCCCGCCCTGGCGGCGATGCCTTCGATCGTCACCGCGCGGAACCCGACCGTCGTGACCAGATCGAGCGCGACGCTGAGCACCGCCTGGTCGACCTCGCCACTCCGGGGACGTCCGGGCCGGACCACTCCGGTCATCCGAGCGCCCGGGCGTGGAGCGCGTCCGGCAGCGAGCGGAGCAGGTGCCGAGGCGCCCCCGGGCACGCTGTCCCGATGCTGCTCGGCGGGCTCAGAGGCAGGGATACGCTACGAAACGTATTGATATGACAGGTCACGTGAAGTCGCGTATCTCCATGCATGACAATGGCTAGTCGCCGAGACGTGTTCACGCGACTGTGCGAACACCGCCACGGACACTATTTCGGTGAGGTGCCGCTGGACTGCGAGGCCGGAGCGCTCTTCGCGCCCGAGAGCGAGTCGTTCAGGTCCATGAGATCCTGAATCCCGCCCGCCGAACGGCGCGCGACCGGCTCCGATTGATCGGGACGATTCTCCGAGTCCGGGCGCGGGAGGCCCATGCTCGCGCGGGTCGCCGCCGCCCGGGCCAGGATCGCACGCCGCACCGAGTCGCGCCTCGCCCGGGCCGCCGCGACCGAATCCGGAGCCGGCGACGTCGCCACCGCACCGCCCGCGTTGGAGTAGGTCGCCGTACCTGCGGCTCCGGCCGGCGCTCCGCGGGCCGCCGAGTCTGCCGCCGCCGGCGTACCGGTCGAGTCGGTCGGCGCCGGGATGGCGCCACCAGCCGGCGCGGACGGCTGGAGCGCGGGAGCCAACACGGGGGGCCGAGCCGCGCCAGCGGCCGGGACGGAGGCGGCGCGAGTATCGACGACCACGGGGGTGCGGCTCTCCACCGTCACGGCGTATCCGGCGGTGATGAGGATGATCGCCGCGATCGCGCCGCGGACCGCCCAGCGGCGCCATGGTACCGGAGAGCGGCGCGGCTCCTTCAGCTTCCGGACGACCTTCACCACGGACCAGGGTTCCTCGGCAACCGTTGGCAGGCCGACCGGATCCGAGTGTGCCAGGTGCTCGTCGCGCCGGAAGGCGATGCCGGGGAAGGGGGCGAGCTTGGGCGCGACGAACTGCGGGACCGCGTACCGCGCGGTGTCGAGCTTGAACTCCGAGTCGTCGAGGTCCTCCAGAGCCGCCGCGCGCTTCTTCTCCAGCTCGACCTCGCCGGCGCGCTGGATCTGCACGCGCAGGTCGTCGATGCTCGCGCGGTCCGCCGCCGCCGCGCGCTCGATCTCCGCCAGCCGCTCGGCGACCAGCCGCTCCAGCGCATCGCGCTTGCTGGCCAGCTCGGCCCGCTCGGCGGCGATGATGCGCTGCATCTCTACCCGCTCGGCAGCGATGAGCCGGTTCGCGGCGGCGAACTCGCGTTCCAGCTTGGCTTTCTCCTGAGCGAATGCCCCGCGCAGCTCCTCGCCCTCCTCGGCGAGCTTGGCGCGCTCGTCGGCTGCCCAGCGCTCCAGGTCGGCGCGTTCGTTCGCCAGCTTCTCCCGCTCGACGCGCTGCTCCTCCAACACCTCGGCGCGAATCCGATCGCGCTCGGTCTCTCCCTCGGCCACCGGATCGGCCATGCCGATCAGGGCGAGGTAGAGCGTGAGGTCGTGATCGCTCGCCGGACCGCTGAGCAGTCGCTCCGTCTCCTCGTGCAGCCGCTCGGGGAGGTCCGGGCGCTGTTCCGCGAAGCTGAGCCCTTCGGTCTCCTCACGTGAGAGGCCGCCGGTGAGCATCGCCGTCGCCAGGCGTACCACGGTGACCACGTCGTCGGTGGCTCCGTCCGTCGTGCGAACGCGCGGCACCGGCCCCGCACCGAAGGTCACGCGCACTCGGTCGCTCGTCGGCTCCAGGAAGAGCCGGTCGGGCGTGACGTGCCGGTGCACGACGTTCTGCTCGCGCGCCCACTGCAGGAGCCCGTGCACCTCGCGCAGGATCGCGGCGGTGCGGGTATTGGTGAACGACTCTCCCCGCGCGAGCAGATCGGCGGCGGTGGGGTCGTCCACGTACTCGCGCACCACGGCGAATGCGTCGTCGCCCAGCCAGCGTCCTTCATAGACGGAGACCAGCCGGCGGTGGCGGAGGTTGCTGAGCAGCTTCGTGTCCGATGCCAGATGGTCGAGCGCGTGCGACTCGTCTCCCTCGGGCGGGCGGGCGATCTCGATCAGGACCCGGCTCGAGTCCTCGCGGCGCTTGCTCGCCGCGATCTTCCTGGTCGCGATCACGAACTGCGCGTTCGAGCGGCGCGCGAGCTCTCCGACGACGTCGAATTCGTCGGCGAGCGCTGTGAGCTCGGGGTCGAGAGAACGAGTCGATTCGGGCATGTCTGCTCCAGAGCCTGCGATGAATACGCCAGCCACCTTATAGTATGCGCGAATGATGCCGCCAGGTTCCATCGCACGCGGCGGGCTCGGCCACCCTCGGGGACGCGAGCGTCAGTCGAAGGTAGTCCCCGCTGAGTCAAATTAGCGCACTGCTCGCCGGTCACCGTCACGAAAATGGGCAGTGGCCGCCCGCGTCGTGGCGCATCCATGGAAAGCCGCTCCACCCGCCGGCCTCCAGTGCGAGCACCTCGCTCTTGACGGCGCGGCACAACGAGCCGATAGTACTCAGAGTCTGTACTCATACTCTGTAGACCTGGAGCGCGCGAAGTGGCCGAGTCGCTGCCGCTGGTGAAGGGGACGCTGGACATTCTCGTGCTCAAGGCGCTCTCGTGGACGCCGATGCACGGCTTCGAGATCACCGCATGGCTCGAAGAACGGTCGGGCGGCGCCCTCGGGGTGCAGGACAGCGCGCTGTATCAGGCGCTCCACCGCCTCGAGGAGCGTGGGCTCACCTCCGCCGACTGGGGGGTGACCGCCAACAACCAGCGGGCGCGCTACTACAAGCTCACCCGGGCCGGCCGAGCGCATCTCGCCACCGAGACCGCCCAGTGGGTGCGATACGCGGACACCGTCACCGGAATCCTCACCACGGCCGCGGGCCCGACATGAGGGCGCCACGATGACTCCGCGCGAGATCCGACCCGGGATCAGGCGGCTGTTCCGACTGGCCGTGCGGCGCCCCGCCGAGTCGGCCGGCGAGATGGACGACGAGATCCGGCTTCACATCGCGCTGCGAACGGAACAGCTCATCGCCCGGGGATGCACGCCGGACGACGCGCGCGCCGAGGCCGAAGCGCGCTTCGGGCTGGCGGATCACGCTCGACGCACCCTCCACGACTCGGCCATGCACCGGGAGACGCGAATGGACAGACTCGATCGGCTCGATGCTCTGCGGCAAGACCTTCGCTACGCGCTGCGCGGGCTGCGCCGCAATCCCGGCTTCGCGGCGATCGCCGCGCTCACGCTCGCGCTCGGGATCGGCGCGAACACGGCGATCTTCAGCGTCGTCGATGCGGTGATGCTTCGGTCCCTGCCGGTGCAGCGCCCCGACCAACTCGTGCAGGTCGCGATGGGCAGCGGCGGGGGCTCGGACGAGTTCTCGAACCCGCTGTGGGAGGCGCTGCGCGACCGGCAGGACGCATTCAGTGGAATGTTCGCGCTCGCCAACCGCACCTTCGATCTCGCCGGCGGAGGTGAGACGCGGCCGGTCGAGGGCACCTTCGTGAGTGGCGGCTTCTTCGACGTGCTCGGCGTTCGCGAGATTGCCGGCCGAGTGTTGCACTCGGCGGACGACCACCGAGGGTGCGCACCCGTCGCCGTGCTGTCGAACGGGTTCTGGGAGCGCGCGTACGGCGGAGACGCCGCGGCGATCGGCAAGACGATCGTCCTCAACGGCCATCCATTCGAGATCGTCGGCGTCGCCGATCCGGCGTTCACCGGCATCGAGGTGGGGCGTGCCGTGCAGCTCTATGCGCCGCTGTGCGCGAAGGCCATCGTGGACGGCGGCGACGGTGAGCTCGACGAGCGCCACGCGTGGTTCCTTCGGATCATCGCGCGCCGGCGCGACGGACTCACGATCGAGGATGCGCGCGCGCGGCTCGCCGCCCTCGCGCCCGCCGTCTTCGCGGCGGGTGCGCCATCGGGGATGAGCGCGGACGACCAGCGCGAGTTCCTCGCGAACGAGCTCACCGCGCGCCCCGCCTCCACCGGCTACTCGGCCATGCGGTCGACCTATCGCACCGCGCTGCTCGCGCTGATGGCCGTCGTGGGCCTCGTGCTGCTGATCGCGTGCGCGAACGTCGCCAATCTGCTGCTCGCGCGCGCCGTCACGCGACAGCGCGAGATCGCGATCCGGCTCGCGATCGGCGCGCGGCGTGGACGGCTCGTGCGCCAGCTCTTCACCGAGAGCGCGCTGCTCGCGCTCATCGGCGGCGCGCTGGGGCTGCTGTTCGCGCGCTGGGCGAGCGGCATCCTCGTGAGCCTGCTCGCGTCGCGAGACACCACGGTCTGGCTCGACCTCTCGCTCGACGGCCGAGTGCTCGCGTTCACGCTGGCCGCGGCGACCACGACCGCGCTGCTGTTCGGACTCGCGCCGGCGTGGCGCGCGACGCGGGTGGATCTCCACTCCGCGATGACGACCGGCGATCGCGCGGCGGGAGTCGGGCGCCGGCGCTTCACGACGGTCAAGACACTCGTCGTCGCACAGATCGCGCTGTCGCTCGTGCTACTGCTGGGCGCCGGTCTGATGCTCTCGACGTTCCGCACGCTCACCACTCTCGATCCGGGGTTCGAGAGGGAAGGCGTGCTGCTGACGTCGGTCGACCTGCGCTCCTCCAAGTTCACCGACGAGCAGCTCCGCGCGACGACGCGCGACATGCTCGAGCGCGTGCGCGCGACGCCTGGCGTCCGCTCGGCGAGCGCGTCCACGCTGACGCCGATCAGCGGCGCAGGATGGAATGGTGAGGTCGAGGTCGATGGGTACACGCCGAAGGGACGCAAGGACGCCATGGTGTTCTTCAATGCGGTGAGCGACGACTTCTTCAGCACGCTCGGCACCCGCGTCCTCGCGGGGCGTGACTTCGACGCGCACGACGTCGCGGGCGCGCCGGAGGTGGCGGTGGTCAACGAGGCCGTTGCGCGAAAGTTCTTCCGCGGCGCCAATCCGGTGGGACAGCGAATCGGCATCGGCGGACCCGACGGGCAGCGAACGATGACGGTGATCGGCCTCGTGCGCGACGCGAAGTACGGCTCGCTCCGCGAGAAGACGCGGGAGATCGTGTATCTGCCGATGGCGCAGGAGCGGGGGTTCGCGCCCTGGATCAACCTCGAGATCCGTGGTTCGGCCGCGGTGTCGTCGCTGATTCCATCGGTGACGGCGGCGATCGGCGCGGTGAACCCGAGTCTCACGCTGGCGTACACCACGCTCTCCGCGCAGGTGGACGCGTCGCTCGCGCGCGAGCGGCTGATGGCCACGCTCTCCGCGTTCTTCGGTTCGCTCGCCCTCGTGCTCGCCGTGATCGGTCTCTATGGCACGATGAGCTATACGCTGGCGCAGCGGCGGAAGGAGATCGGCGTGCGGATCGCGCTCGGCGCCGCGCGCTCGCGAGTCGTACGACTGGTGCTCGGCGAGATAGGTCGAATGCTCGCGTTCGGCGTGGTGATCGGCGGCGCGATGGCGTACGTCGCCACGCGGTGGGTGACGCCATTCCTCTTCGGCATCACGCCGGCAGATCCGGTGACGTGGGTCGTCGCCATGCTCACACTCGCGTTCGCCGCGTTGGCCGCCGGCGCGTTGCCGGCGTGGCGCGCGGCGACGGCGGATCCCATGCTGGCGATCCGGAGCGAGTAGCTCGATTCGTCGTGACGACTGCGGCAAATCGCTCGTCGTCCAAGTAGATCGGCCGCGCGCCACTTCCCCTCCCGTGGCGCGCGCAGGACCCCGTCTGATGTCATGTCGCACCGAGCATTCGAACCGCGCCCCGCCAGAGCGCGCGGCCTCGCGCATCGCGCACTGCAGTTCATCCAGCCGCACTCCACCTCCGTCGCCGGCGTCATCTCGGTGGCGCTAGTGCTCTCCGCCCTCGGTGCCACCGAGCCGATGATCATGAAGCGGCTGTTCGACGCGCTCGGCGGCCGCGAACAGAACGGACTCCTCCGCGCGCTCGGCGCGCTGTGCGCGATCGAGCTGGCGCGCAGCGTTCTCACCGCCGTCGCGAGCCGCCTCACCTGGCGAGTGCGTCTCGGCGTCGATCACGGAATCCGCGAGCGCATCCTGGAGACCCTCACGACCGCTTCGACTGACTACCATCAGGCCGAGGGTGTGGGCGCCACGATGAACAAGGTGAACCAGAGCACGACGGCGTTCGTCGCGGCGTTCGTCGACGTCGCGTTCAGCGTGGTGCCGTCACTCGTCTACCTCGGCCTCTCGATCTTCGCGATGTGGCGAATGGAGTGGCGCCTCGCGGCGGTGGTCCTCGCGTTCGCCCCTCTTCCGGCGATCGTCGGCGCCTATGCCAGCGGGCAGCAGCGCGCGCGCGAGCAGTGGCTCATGGCGCACTGGACCCGGGTCTACTCCAGGCTGAACGAAGTGCTCGCAGGAATCAGGACGGTGAAGCTGTTCGCGATGGAGCGCGCCGAGCGGTCACGCTTCCTCGAGGGCCAGCGCGCGGGCAATGAAGTCGTGCTCGACGGCGTACGCGCCGACGCGACGAACGGCGCCGTGCGGAGCCTCGCCGCTGGGATCGCCAAGCTGACCGCGATCGGAGTCGGCGGCGTTCTCGTGCTGCGCGGCGAGATCACGCTTGGCGTGCTCGTCGCCTTTCTCGGATATCTCAGTGGGCTGTTCGGGCCGGTGCAGGGGCTCACCAACACCTATCTCGTCGTGCGAAAGGGCACCGTGGCGCTCGAGACGATCGTCGGCATGCTCGACGCCGAGCAGGACGTTCAGGATCTCCCTGGCGCGGAGACGCTCTCGACGTTGCGGGGCGATCTGCACTTCCGCGACGTCACCTTCGCGTACAAGGGCGCCGCGCCGTTGATGAGCGGCTTTCATCTGCACGTGCGTCCGGGCGAGACTGTCGCGCTCGTGGGGCCGAGCGGCAGCGGGAAGACGACGTTGATGAACCTCCTGCTCAGACTGCACCCGATCGAGTCGGGCAGCATCTGCGTGGACGACCGGGACATCCGCGGGCTGAGCGCCGAGTCGCTCCGCCGGCAGATCGCGCTGGTCTCGCAGGACATCCATCTCTTCAACGACACGGTACGCGCGAACCTCGCCTACGCGCGCCCCGGCGCGACCGACGACGAGATCGTGACGGCGGCGCGGAGCGCGGACGCGCACGACTTCATCATGGAGCTGCCGTCCGGCTACGACACGGTGATCGGAGACCGCGGAGGCCGGCTGTCCGGTGGACAGCGCCAGCGGCTCGCGATCGCGCGCGCGCTGCTGAAGGACGCGCCGGTGCTCGTGCTCGACGAGGCGACGTCCGCGTTGGACGCGATGTCCGAAGCGGTCGTGCAACGCGCGCTCGACCGCCTGCGGGAGGGACGCACGACGCTGATCATCGCGCACCGGCTCTCGACCGTCGTCGACGCCGACCGCATCGTGCTGCTCAAGGACGGCCGGGTGCTCGCGGAAGGACGGCACGAGCGACTCGTCGACGAGTGCGACTACTACGCGTCGCTCGTGCGCACCTCGACCAACGGGCTGCTGCAGGTCGCCTGACGTTCGTGGCGTGAGCGCGGCCCGCCGAGCACGCCGTATTCGGTGTGGGCGCGTGCTCAGCGGACGTCCTCGCGCGAGAGTTGCGCTTCGCTCGTTCGCACCGCGACAGCACGCGGTCGGCGAGAGCGTCCAGTCCGGTTGAGGCGCGAGTGAGCGAGGATCTGGGAGCGCGCTGGTTCTCCTGCATGCTGCGGGGGAACCTCGAAGGTGCCTGGGCGGTGAGCGACGAGGTCCTGCGCCGCGATGCGGGGAGAGAGCATTGGCATCTTCCGCGTCATCAGCAGCCCGTGTGGGACGGTACGCCGCTCGAGGGGCGACGCGTGCTCGTCCGGTGCTATCACGGACTCGGGGACACGATCCAGTTCATTCGCTACGCGCGGCCGCTACGCACGATCGCGTCGGAGGTCATCGTGTGGGCGCAGCCGGAGCTGCTGCCACTTCTCGAGACCGCGAGCGGAGTCGATCGGACGGAGCCGCTGCACGACGGCGCGCCCGACGCGGAATACGACGCCGACGTCGAGATCATGGAGCTGCCGCACGTGTTTCGCAGCACGCTCGGCACGCTGCCGTGCGAAGTGCCGTACCTGCACGCCCCGCGCGCGAGCGTCGGCCGCGATGCGCCGCTGATGGTGGGCCTGGTGGCCAGAGCGGGAGACTGGGGCACTCGCCGCTCCGTTCCTCTCGAGGAGCTCGCACCGCTTGCGGAAGTGGAAGGAGTGAGCGTGCGACTGCTGCATCCGTGCGCGGCGCCGCGTCGCGAGGGGCCGTTCATCACCGCGGGCGGCACCGACACGATCCTGGGAACGGCCAGCCTGATTCGCGCGCTCGATCTGATCATCGCGCCGGACACGATGCCGGCGCATCTCGCCGGAGCGCTCGGCGCGCCGGTGTGGACGCTGCTGCGGCGCGAGGCGGACTGGCGGTGGCTTCACGAGCGCGACGTCTGCGCGTGGTATCCATCGATGCGGCTCTTTCGCCAGGAGACCGATGGCGACTGGGGCTCCGTGGTGCAGCGCGTGCTCGCCGCGCTCAGAGTGGAAGTGGCTCGACGACGTTGAGGCAGCGCACGGCGAGCGAGTGCTCGGTCACCTCGACGATCGAGACCGAGGCGGGGTGCACGTCGATGCGCAGGAAGAGATCGAGCGGAATGCCGGCGACGTGCGCGACGAGTCCCTTGATCACGTCACCGTGACTGACCAGCGCGACGCGTCCCTTCGGTCGCTCGGCGCGAAGCCGCTCCACGAGCGCGACGGCCCGTGCCTGCACGGAGAGCATCAGCTCGCCGGACGCCGCGCGTCCCATGCTGCGAAAGTTGTTGAAGCGTCGCCACCGCTCATCGGCGTCGAGAGCGGGGAAGGTGTGTCCCGTCCATTCGGCGAAATCCAGCTCGATCAGCTCGTCGGTGAGCTCCACCGGCGTGCTGCGTCCCACGGCGATCGCGTCGGCGGTCTCCCGTGCGCGCTCCATCGGGCTCGAGTAGATGGCGTCGAGCGATATCGTCGAGAGCCGACTTGCGAGAGCCGCCGCCTGCGAGCGGCCTGCCTCGTTCAACGAAATGTCCGGCAGCCTGCCGGCGAGGTAGTGGCCGACGGGATCACAGAGCGCATGACGGATGAGGAGAAAGGTGGTCATCGCGACTGCTCCGTGGGTCGAGCCCGTCTTCGTGCGCGGCACGATCGCGCGCTCGACTTGCCCCGCAGCGCCCGGTTATTGCGCACTGCGCGCATCGCACCGCCGCGCGCGCTTCGCTCGGTGCAACCGGGGATACGGCGCTGCACGGCAACCGTCCGAGGAGCTCCGACGTGACGATCGAAGCGGTGAAGTTCTGGAACGAGCCGAACAACAAGTCGCACTGGAACTTCGACGAGATCGACACCGACTGGAGCATCTACGCCGATCTGGTGAAGAGCGCGGCGACGGCGGTGCGCGCCGAGCGGCCGTCGCTCACCCGCGTGCTCGGGGGCATGTCGCCCATCGACGTCGGCTTCCTCGGCAACATGCGCAGCAAAGGCGTGCTCGATCACGTGGACGCGGTCGCCATCCACGGCTTCCCATTGGACTGGAACCACTGGCAGCTCTCCGAGTGGCCGGACAAGGTGGCCGAGATCCGTGCGGTCACCGACAAGCCCGTGTGGGTGACTGAAGTCGGTGTCTCGACGTTCGGCGCGGACGAGGTGCAGGAGTTCGGGCTGCAGCGCACCGCCGATCTGCTGCGCGGCAGAGTCGATCGCGTTCACTGGTACAGCCTGTTCGACCTGCCGCGCGCCTGGCCAGCGACCACGAGGCATCGTGAAGCGGAGGGATCGTCGTACTACCGGCACTTCTACATGGGTCTCGTGCGCGAGGATGGAACGCCCAAGCCCGCGCTGCGGCGCTTCTCGTCGGTGACGCCGGAGATGGGAATCTGCCAGTGGTTCCACTTCGAGGACCCGCGGCTCGACGTGGGCGTGCGCTGGCTGCGAGAGCTCGGCGTGCGTCACCTGCGTACGGGTCTGAGCTGGGCGGACAGCCTTCGTCCGAACGCCGACGCGTGGTTCGACCGGCAGATGGCCGCGCTCGACGAGTTCGACGTCACCGTGACGTTCTGTTTCACTCCCGAGGTGAGCGGCATCGTGCCCCATCACACGAGCCCTCCGCGCTGCGTCGACGAGTTCGCGGAGTTCTGTGCGAGGATGGTGCGGCGCTACGCGTGACACCGTGCGACTCGTCGTCGGCGCGGCGTCAGCGTGCCGCGTGTGATGCGCGGCCGGTCGCCGAGAGGAGCTCCGCGCGTCCACGTCCTCGCGGCCACGGCTCCGCATTCGGGTCCGGCTCGCACAGATAGATCTCGCCCGCTGGACGGTCGATCACCCGCAGCCCGGACGACCGGAGCATCGCTTCGCACGCCGCGTGGTTGGGTGCCCACCAGTTCGTGGGATCGCCGGAGAACTCGTGCTCGATGAACGCGAGCTTCGGCCAGCCTGGCTCGGCGAAGGCATCGCGATCGTCGATGTCGCGATCCACCGCCGCGCCCGCGAAGATCTCCACGCCGGGCATCGTCAGAGTCTGGAACAGAATCAGCCGGCGCACCTTCTCGGCCACGATGTCGAGCCCGAGCATGGGATAGCGCAGGTGGTAGAACACGCCCATGAAGAGCACGAGGTCGTACTGCACCGGCACTCGCGCCAGATCGTACACCTGCATCTCGCGAAACGTGATGCGGTCCCGCACGTCGAACTCGCGCGACGCCCACTCCGCCTGCCGCAGGAAGTGCGGCTCGACGTCGATCGCGGTGACCTGCGCGCCGCGCTTCGCGAGCTCGATGCTGTAGAAGCCCGCGTTGCAGCCGATGTCGAGCGCCGTCCAGCCCGAGAGATCCGCGGGTAGGGCGGGACCGATCTGACGCCACTTGAATGCCGGGAAGTCGCCGAGTGGGTGACCCGGCGCCGTCTGCGATCCGTCGGGCAGGTGCAGGTTGTGGAACCAGGGCGCCAGCGCGGCGATCTCCCGGGTGCGCTCCTCCGACGGCGCCTCGACGAAGTGCTGCAGCAGCCGGGTCACGGTCGCACCGCCCGCATCAGCGTACCGCCGCGCGCGCTCGCGCGGCGCAAACATGGGTCTCGAGCTCGGCCGCGCGGTGCGCCGACGTGTGTTCCGCCAGAACGCGGCGGCGCGCGCGCTCACCGATGGCGCGTCGCTCGGGCTCGGCCACCTCGTGGAAGAGACGCAGCACGTCGTCGGCATCGCGCGCGACGACGATCTCCTTCCCGGGCACGAAGAGCTCGTCGAGCCCTTCCCACCAGTCGCTCACGATGGGAGTGCCGCACGCCGCGGCCTCGAAGAGACGCACGCTCGGCGAATGGCCGGCGGCGATCATGTCGGCGCGCGTCACGTTCAGCGTGAAGCGTTGAGAGATGTAGAAGGCACGGTGCTCGCTCGGCGGGAGGTGCTCGCGACGCTCGACATTGTGAGGCCACGCGATCTCCGCGGGGTACTGGGGACCGACCACGATGAAGCGTCCGTCCTCCCAGCACCGTGCGGGTTGGAGGAGCAAGCGATCGAGCGTGGGCTGCCGGTCGTCGCTGTACGTGCCCATGTAGCCGAGCTCCCAACGCGGCGCGACCGGCTCCGGATAGTAGAGGCTGGGGTCGACCGCGCAGTACAGCGGACGCGCGCACGGCGAGCCGAGCTCCCGCTCCAGACGCCCAAGGGTGGGACCACCCGTGAACGAGAGATAGAGATCGTAGCGGGGGATCAGCTCGGTGCTGATGTACGAGGTGCCGCCGTTCGCGAGACGGGCGAGGGTGACCGGCGTGTCGATGTCGTAGAACGCCGTCACTCCCTCGGCGAGCTCCGTGACCCACTCGCCGACCTGAATGCCATCGGGAACGTACGAGCCCACGATCACGAGATCGGCGCGCTGCACATCGCGCGCGAAGCGCGACTCGAGCTCGGGGATCGATGCATACAGCGCAGTGCGACAGTAGGGTGGAGCGGAGAGATCGCGGTTCCCCGCGTACCATGGAACGTCACGCTCGAGAAAGAGCACGCGATGCCCGCGCTCGGTGAGTGCTCGCACGAGCCCGCGATAGGTGGTCGCATGCCCGTTCCCCCACGACGACGTGATGGACAGGCCGAGGATCACGATGTCGAGCGCGCTGCCGGAGTCGGTCATCACGGCACCTGCGCGGGTGCCGCCGTCATCGAGCGCGCGGACAGGATGGCGTCGAGCTGCGTCGCGCGGTGTGCGTAGGTGTGCTCGGCGGTCACGCGCCGGAAGGCGGCGTCACCGATCGCGCGGGCCCGCTCGGGGGTGAGCGCGCGCACGTGCTCCGCTACCGCCGCCCCGTCGCGCGCGACGAGCACTTCGCGGCCGGGCTCGAGGAACTGCTCCACACCCACCCACTCGTCCGTGATCAGACACGCCGCCGCGCCGGCCGCCTCGAACACGCGCGTCGGGGGCGAGAAGCCGTAGCGCGCCATGCTCTCGCGATTCACGTTGAGCACCGCGCGCGGCGTGCAGTTGAAGGCGTTGTGCTCGTGGGTGTACACGTGGCCGATCGCGTGCACGTTGGGCGGCATCGCCTTGTCCGCCCACCCGCTTCCACCAAGCAGGAAGTGCATGCCGGGCAGGCGAGCGGCCGCGCCCAGGAAGAACTCCTCGACGCGCTCCTCACGGTCGGGCAGGCGGTTGCCGAGGAAGCCCAGGTCCGCCGCGAACCTCGGGACCGGCGGCACTCGGTGATGGGTCGTCGGGTCGAGCGCATTGTAGATCGGGATGCACTCGCTCGCGCCGAGTGCCTCGTACGCCTCGACCACCGGTGGACCACCGCCGTAGGTGAGCACCAGATCGTAGCGTGGAATCAGCGACAGGAAGGGATCGTCAGGGTTTCGCTCCACTCGATCGAGCGTCGCGGGAGCATCGACGTCCCAGAAGATCACGTTCGTTCCCGGCCGCTGCAGCGCGAGCACCTCGCGCTCGAGCAAGTCGTCGAACACCCCGACGCCGCTCGCCTTGACGACGAGGTCCGCATCCTGCGCCTGCTCGAGCGCGCGCATCACGCCCGACTCCCCCTCGCCCGGGTAGACGACCACCGTCGCCCAGCTCGGATCGTCCATGTCCCGGCGCTGCTGCCGCCCGAAGGCGTCGGGCTCGTAAAAGGTGACGCGGTGTCCGCGCTCGTAGAGCGCTCGCACGATGCCGCGATAGTAGGTGGCGGCGCCGTTCCAGTACGCCGACACGAGGCTCGAGCCGAAGAAGGCGATGTTCATCCGGGTGCCGATGCGCCGATGGTTTGCCGGGCAGTCGTCGCGGAGGCCAGGCTCGCGACGATCGCGAGCAGCTCGTCCACGCGGTGCGCGCAGGTGTGACGGGCACGGATCGTTGCGAGACCATGGGTTCGCAGTGCGTCGGCGAGTGCGCTGTCGTGCACCACGGCGCGCAGCAGCGAGTGCATCGCGGCGCCGTTCCCGGCGACGAGATAGTCGGCGCCGGGACTGAAGAGACTCTCGGCATCGTCCCATGGCGCGCTGACGAGCGGGATGCCGCACGCGAGCGCCTCGAACACCCGGATGGTAGGAATGCCCGGCAGCGCCTGGACGTACGGCCGTCGGGGGACGTGGACGGTGACCCGATGCGCCGCGAACACGGCCGGCGCTTCGTAGTTCGGCAGCCAGCCGCGATAGCGGAGTCCCGCGGCCGCGAGCGCGTCACGTGCCGCGACGGGATAGCGCACACCGTACACGTCCGCGTCCAGGCGGAGTGCGGCCACCGGCTCCACGAGGAACTCGTGCAGCTCGGCGGTGCGCTCGTCGTCGCCCCAGTTGCCGATCCAGACGAGATCGCGGGTACGCGCGATCTCCGTCCGAGGCGCGAACACGCGCGTGTCCGCGGCCTCGTGCCAGACGTACACGTGCTCGGCCCAACTCTCGCGCTCGTACACGTCGCGGATGGCTGCACCGAACACCAGCACGCCGTCGTAGTGCCGCAGGTCGTAGCGCGACATGCTCGACGCGTCGGTCACGGCGCGGTGATGGGTGTCGTGAAAGAGCAGGGTGTAGCCGTCATCGGCGGCGCGGTGCGCGCCGATGCGCGCGACGAGGGCGTGATCGTTCCACTCGTGCACCAGGACGAGATCGGCCCCGTCGAGCGCCTCGTCGAGATCCAGGGTGTCGAGGTCGTAGGGAACGCTGGCGAGACCGGGATATGCCGTGCGAAAGTCGTCGAGCGCGGAAAGCCCGCGTTCGGCCACGAGCTGCTCCGCGCTCCAGGCGTCGCGAGGCTCATAGACGGTCACCTCGTGGTCGCGCGCGAGAAGCTCGCTCACCACGCCGCGCAGAAAGTGCGCGTTGCCGTGATTCCAGTCGGAGCGGAGCGAATGATAGAACATCACGATGCGCATGCGACGCTCCGCGTGCGAAGGGCGTGCGCGCTCGCCGCACGCTCGTACACCTCCAGGTACCCCGTCGCCATCCTCGCGGGCGTGAACCGCAGCGCGACGTGACTCGCTCTCGCCGAGAGTGCTCGCCGCATCGGCGCATCCTCCGTCAACCAGGTGATCGTCGTGGCGAGCGTGTCGTGATCGTCCGGATCGACGAAGAGCGCCGCGTCACCCCACAGCTCGCGCAGGCTCGGGATGTCGCCGAGCACGAGCGCGCAGCCCGAGAGCGCCGCCTCGAGAACGGACAGGCCGAAGGGCTCGTAGCGGGCGGGAAGCGCATAGATCGCGGCGTGCGACATCCACTCCGCGAGCTCCGCGGCTGGCAGCTTGCCGAGCGGCTGGGTCGAGCCAAGCGCCGTGACTCGCTTGTGCGGAGACACCGTGCTCCCGGCGACGTACACCGGCCAGGGGATCGCGTCCGCCACTCGCACGAGCGCGGCGACGTTCTTCCCCTCGTCCCACACGCGACCGGCCGTCAGCACGAAGTGCGACTTGTCGCCACGCCGATAGGGTCCCGCGCGCCCGTTGTGCACCACGATCGGTTCGGTCGCGGGTGCGTAGTGGCGTCGCACCGCCTCGCCCATCGCGCGCGACGGCGTGACGATCACGTCCGTCGCATCGAATCCTGCGCGCGCGCGCCTGGTGTACTCGTCCCACTCCGTGGGAGCCTGCTCGCCTCGCACCGCCTCCCACCAGGAGCGTACGCAGGAGTGCGCCGCCACCACCGTCGGCGCTCGCCAGGGCAGGGCACCGTGCGCGTAGCCGTTCAGATGCACGATGTCCGGGTGCTCGCGCCGCTCGAGGTCGAGCAGCCACTCGCTCGCGCGATCGACGTCCGACCACGGACTCGGCATCCACTCGAGCGCGAAGGTGCTCTCGCGCACCGAGACGTTGTGTATTCGCCTCACCTCGGCCCACTGGCTCTCGCTCAGCGGCGCCCCCATCGTCGCCAGCACGACGCTCACCCCGTGCTCGCCGAGCGCGGTGGACAGCTCGAGGGAATAGTCCCACACGCCGCCGACGGTGTCGGCCGTCATCAGGAGCTTCATCATCGGTGATAGATCCGATCGATCACCGCCGCGACGTCGACCAGCCGCTCTGCCTCCGCATCGAAGCCCGCTCCGGTCGCGAGCCGCTCCGCCCATGCGACCGCCGCTCGACCGCCCCATTCGTCGGGCGGCTCGACGAGCGATTCGCGCGACGTTCCGCGGAACCACTCGGCGCGGAGGTCGTAGAACGAGCCGCCGACATTCGACATGGACGCGGCGCCCTCGCTCCCGTAGAACGTCGCGCCGATCACCGCATCCTGGCCCGCGGACAGATTCCACGAGCACGCGAGCTGAATGGTCGCGCCGCTCTCCAGGTCCAGCCGCGCGACCGCGTAGTCCTCCACCCGGTCGCGCGCGACCTCGAGCGGCGCACCCTTCGAGTAGAGCCGGCTCGTCACCGACGCGACGACAGGGAAGGAGAGACACCACAGCGCCAGATCCACCAGATGGATGCCGAGGTCGATCACGCATCCGCCGCCCGAGCTCGCGCGATCGTAGAACCAGGGCTTGTCGGGCCCGTACGCGTTGTGGAAGACGAGATCCACCGCGTACACTCGCCCGAGCGCCTCCTGGGCGATGAGAGGCCGGATGCTCTGCATGGCCGCCGTGTGCCGATACGAGAGATCGACGCCGAGCAAGCGGTCGGCCGAGCGCGCGGCGTCCACGACCCGGCGCGTCTCGTCGGCGGTGCGTCCGAGCGGCTTCTGGCAGAACACCGCCACGCCGCGCTCGAGCGCGGCGATCGCCTGCGCGGCGTGCTGCGCGCTCGGCGTGGCGATCACGATCCCGTCCAGGTCGAGGTCCAGCAGCGCATCGAGCGAGTCGGCGGCGACCGCGCCGGGAGCGACGGACATCGCGTTGGCGAGGGTTGTGGGAGCAACGTCGGCCATGGCGATCACCGACCCGACCCCACTCTCGGCGACGCAGCGCATGCGGTGCGCGCCGATCCACCCGACGCCGAGAAAGCCGAGCCGCGGTGCGGCCTCGCTTTCCGAGGCGCGCGCAGCGGTCGCGGCGCCGGCGAGATCCTCGGCGACGTTCATGTGAGGATCAGCGCCTTCATGAAGCCATCCGGGCGCTCTCGCGTCGCCTCCATCGCGTCACCCAGCTCGTCCAGCGGGTAGCGGTGGGTGAACAGCGGCGCCGGATCGAGCACGCCGCGCGCCATCGCGTCCACCGCCTCGCGAATGCCCCGCGCGTAGATGAGCGGATCGCGTTCGTGCGCGTTCACCACGTCGAGCCCGCGCCAGTTCCAGAGGAACATGTTCACGCTGCGCGGACCATCCTGATGGAAGCCCGCGATGACGAGCCGTCCACGCTCGCGGGTGAGCTCGGCCGCGAGGTCGAGCGGCCATTGCAACCCGACTGCCTCGATCACGCGCTCGCATCCCTCGCCGCCCGTGAGGCTCTTCACGCGATCGATGATGCGCTGATGGTCGTCGAGCGTGATCGTCTCGCTCGCGCCGAACTGCCGCGCCACGTCGAGCGCGAATGGGCGGCGCGAGATCGCGATGACGCGCGCTCCCGCATCGCTCGCCAATTGCGTCAGCAATGCGCCAAGGAAGCCGATGCCGACGATCGCGACCGTCTGTCCCGGCTCGATCGCGCTGCGCCGCAGGATGTTCATCGCGCAGCCGAGTGGCTCGCCGGGCACCTCTCGCTCATCGAGTGAGGACGGGAGGGGAACGACCGCCTGCGCGCTGGCCACGTCGTACTCCGCGAACGCGCGATACGAGAGCGCGGCGACACGCTGTCCGACCACGAGCCCGTCCACGTCGTCGCCGACCGCGTCGATCACGCCCCAGCCTTCGTGGCCGGGTGTACCGGGAGACTGCGGATACTCGAACCACTCGCGCCCTTCCCACATCGGCAGGCTCGACGCGCACACCCCGCTGCCCTCGAGGCGAACGCGCACCTCGGTGGCCCCAGGGTCGGGAAGGGAGGCGTCGACAGCGAGCGAAGCGACTCCAGGCGCCGAGAGGATCGCGGCGCGCATGACGCCAGCGCGGGTGCGTAGTGGCGGCGCAGCAGTCACCGTGCACCTCCGTCCACCCGAAGGTCGCCGAGCGCCGAGTCTCCGCGGGAGTCGACCGCGACGCGGCGACGTCGGGCCGGTGCGCGTGCGCTCGGCTCGAGCGTGCGGTTATCGCGCAGCCAGCGATATAGTCGAGCCACCCCTTCGTCCACGCGGACGGTCGGCGTCCAACCGGTTGCCGCACCGAACTTCGCCGTGTTGGAGACGTAGTATCGCTGATCTCCGGTGCGCCAATCCTGGAAGGCGACATCCGGCTGCTCGCCGTGCAGCGCGCCGATCAGATCGAGGAGCTCGATGAGACTCGTCGTGTTCGACGCGCCTCCGCCGATGTTGAACGCCTGACCCGTGATCGCCGGCATGTTGCGCTGCGCGAGCAGGAACGCGCTGACGAGGTCGTCGACGAAGAGTACGTCGCGCACCTGCTTGCCATCTCCGTAGAGCACGATCGGGCGCCCCTCCAGCGCGCGGATGAGGAAGTGCGCGACCCATCCCTGATCTTCGGTCCCGAACTGGTGCGGCCCGTAGATGCAGCTCATGCGAAACACGGCCGTGCGCAGGCCGAACGAGCGCGCGTAGTCGAGCACGTACTGATCGGCCGTGCCCTTCGAGCAGCCGTACGGACTGTGAAAGTCGAGAGGACGATCTTCGCCGATGCCATGCCGCGCGATCGTCGCGTCCATCGGCGCATGCCGCGAGGCGTCGCTGGTGAGCGGTACGTCGTCGAGCCCGCCGTACACCTTGTTCGTCGACGTGAAGACGAGCGGCGGAGGATCGTCGGCGCGGCGGATCGCCTCGAGGAGATTGAGCGTGCCGCGCGCGTTGATCTCGAAGTCCTCGACCGGGTCGTCGAGGCTGGTGGTGACGGCGACCTGCGCCGCGAAGTGAAATACCTGGCGCGCGCCGGCGACGGCCAGCTGGAGCGGGGCGGTGTCGCGCACGTCGGCGATGATCGGCTCCACCGCGGCGCCGTGCGTCTCACGAAGCCACGCGAGGTTTCTCTGGACGCCCGCGCGCGACAGGTTGTCGTAGATGCGCACGCGTCCGCCACGCTGGAGGATCCGGTGCGCGAGGTTGCAGCCGATGAACCCCGCACCGCCGGTGATGAGGACGGGCCCCTCCGGATCAGCGAGCTCGGGTTCCTGTTCCGTTCGTCGAGCTACCTCCCGATCGCGTCTCATACCGTGAGGCCCCGAGCGGAGAGCTGCTCGCGGGCCTCCTCCACGTGGTCTTCGGCCGACTGCCCCTCGAGCCATTCGGCGAGCTGCGCCAAACCGTCCTCGAACCTGACCTGGGGCTCGAAGCCGAGCGTGGCGCGGGCGCGGGAGATGTCGGAGAAGCAGTGCCGGATGTCGCCAACCCGATACTTGCCCGTGATCTCCGGCGTCACGTACTCCTTGCCCATCACCGCCGCCATCCGCTCGGCGATCTCCCGGACGGTGTATGACCGACCGCTGCCGACGTTGATCGCCTCGCCGCGCGCCGAGTCCGACTCGAGCGCGAGGCGGCACGCACGCGCGACGTCGAGCACGCTGACGAAGTCGCGACGCTGTTCGCCGTCCTCGAAGATCGCGGGTGCGCGATCGTTGAGCAGACGCGACGCGAAGATCGCGAGAACGCCCGTGTACGGATTGGAGAGCGCCTGCCGGGTGCCGTACACATTGAAGAAGCGCAGCGCGACGGCCGGAATGTGATACGCTTCGCCGATCATCAGGCAGAGCCGTTCCTGATCGTACTTCGAGAGCGCATAGACGGACGCGAGCGTCGGACGCTTGCTCTCTGGCGTCGGCGCCGGAGTGAGCAGGTCACCGTCTGGTCCGCGTACTTCGAACTCCCCACGCGCGAACTGATCGCGCGTCCGCTCGACGGCCTCGACCTCTCGGCCCGCCGCGTCGCGGTAGAGTCCCTCACCGTAGATGCTCATGCTCGACGCGACGACGAGCTTGCCGACCGGGCGTTGGGCGAGCGCCTCCAGCAGCACCGCGGTGCCGCGGTCGTTCACATCGACATAGCGCTCGACCTCGTACATGCTCTGGCCCACACCAACCATGGCGGCCAGGTGGAAGACCGCGTCCACTCCAGCCAGCGCGCGACGAACGGCGGCGGCATCGCGGACGTCACCGACCTCGAGCTCCACGTCGGCATCGAGATACGCCGGCCGGCGTCCATCCGCGCCGTGCACCTGTGGCGAGAGATTGTCGAGCGCGCGAACGCGATACCCTCGAGCAAGGAGCTCATCCGCGAGATGCGAGCCGATGAAGCCGGCACCGCCGGTGATGAGCACGAGTTGCGACATGACTCCTCCGGTGATGGACGCACGCGTCCCCGCCAGACCGCAGTCGATGTCCCGCCTGGCGACGCGTGAATGCGGCTGTGAGTGCTAGAGGCGTCGTACAAAAACCGGTCCCCTGCGGACGCACTGCGTGAAGAGTCGAGGGAGGGCGCAGTCCTGACTCTGGTGTTGCCGCACGGCCGCGTCTGGCGCACGGGGCGCGTTCTCACCACACTTCTTCCGCCGCATCTCGCGCCCGGCGACGACAGCCCCGCGCCTCACGAGTGTCACTCGTGACGACCGCTTCGCAGCGCTGATCATTCCCGGAGGTCACGATGCCGAATCCCAACGCCATCGTCTCGCAGGTAGTGCGCATCCAGCCGCCAGTCGACTCGCCGAGCGTCGACGAGCGCGGCTTCACCATCCACCTCGAGAACGAGCGCAGCGTCCGTCTCGATCCGGCGGACCGCAGCTCGCCAGGGCGCGCGCGCGTGCTCGACGGTCTGCGCCAGCTGCGCAAGCCGGTCTACCTCGAGATCGATCCGGCGACGTCGTTCATCACGAGGCTGCTGATTCCGTACGTCACGCGCGTGCAGGGAATCCGTCCGCTCGACGTGCGCGTCCTCTCGGTCGAGCTCGAGCAGTCACACGCGCGACACCTGCTGCGACAGAGCTCGCCCGATGCGGCCGAGCTCGAGGCCGCGCTCCGTGAGTCGCTGCGGATGCGGATGCCGGTCACCATCGCCGAGACGGACGCGCACGAGATCATCGACGTGCGGCCGTTCACGCCGGGACCCGAGGGACTTCCTCCATTTCCACGACCGGAGTTCCCGCCCATTCCGCCCTGGTCGCTGAGCTGGATCCGGTGGCGCTTGTGGAAGGTATGGCGCTGCCGGTGGTGGCCGTGGTGGTGGTTCCGCTGTCTTTCGTTCGCGCGCGCGCAGCACGTGTTCGACGCGATGAGCGCGACGAGCTGCGCGCCGCTCACCATCCCTCCGCCGTGCATCCCGTTCATGTATCCCGATGACGGATGTTGGGGACGCGCAAGCGAGATGTGCCGGCTCATGATCGCGATGGGTCTCAAGCCCAAGAAGGTCTGGATCCAGGGGAATCTTCACGCCGACTCCCGCAACAATCCGAACTGCTACGTGGACTGGGGCTGGCACGTGGCCCCTACGCTGTGCGTGCGCGGACGCAAGTTCTGGCAGGCGCGCGACATGGTGATCGACCCCGCACTGTTCACGACGCCGGTGAGCCAGGCGACGTGGAAGGGGGTGCAGGGCGATCCGAGCGCGACTCTGACGCCGACGTCGGCGTCGATCTTCATGCTCTTCGGCATGAGCACCGACCCGACCTACGCGCAGACGAACGTGGTGCTCGCGAACTACCGGCTCGCGCTGCTGAATCGCTCGTTGTCGCCGGTGGGGCCGCCGCCGTACGCGGCGTGCCCGTGATGGGTCTGGCCGAAGTCGCCAACGGGGAGTGCGGGCGCATCCCGCACTCCCCGTTGGCTTTCACGACGGCGCGGCGTCGTGTCTAGGTGCGATGGAGCGAGAAGGTGAATGGCTGCTGCACGAGCTGCCGAACCGCTTTCCCGCCGATCCGCGCCGGTGTGAACCGCATGGTCGGCAGCGCGGCGACCACGGCCGCCGTGAACGCGGGATCCGACGACGTCAGCGCCTTGAAGGTGCCAAGGTCTACCATGCCGCGTTCGTCGACGACGAACTGCGCCAGCACTTCTCCATCGCGGTTCGCGGTGCGCATCGAGACCGGATACTTCAAGTTCCCGCTCCTCGGGATCTGCTGCGCCTGATTCTCTACCTGGAACTCGAAGTACGGACCATCCACATTCGCCGGGGCGGCCGCGCTCGGTGCAGGAACGACTGGAATCGACGGCTGAGCGACGGAGCTCGATCCCGCGAGCGGCCCATTCGGAGCGCCTTCGGAGCAGGCCGCGATGATCGCGATGACGAACAGTGCCGATACCGCCGAGAGATGGAGCACGCGAGGCCGAGCAAAGTGTGTCCGCATGGCGATGATCCTCCGTTCCAGGTGTGAGTGTCCAGCGGCGAGCATCGGGGCGAGTGGCAGCGACCCGCGGTGCTGTGCCATCCACAGCAGGAGCTGGCCATAGCGCCTCGGCTCCGCGCCGCTCGCGAGCACTCGGGCGTCGCAGTCGATCTCGAGTGCGAGCCGGAGCCGGTGCGCGATGAACCAGAGCGCGGCGTTCCACGGAAAGAGCACGACGGCGACGCCGGCGCTCAGCAGATGCCATGGATCGCCTGCCGCGCAGTGCTCGCCCTCGTGGAGCAGCACCAGGCCGCGAAGCGGTTCCTCGAGCGCCAGCATCGACCGCGGTACGATCACGGCGCGGTCACGAAGCCCGATCGTCGCGGGTCCGAGTGTCTCGGTCACCAGCACCGGCAAGCCATCGATATGGCAGCGCTCTGCGCGCGCGCGGATGCCGCGAACGAGCAGGGCGGCACGCGCGAGACGGATCGCGAGAACCACGCTCGCCAGTAGCCAAAGCACGATCGCGGCGCGCGCAACGCTCTGCAGAAGCCCCGGGCTCGATCCAGCGAGCAACGACTCGCCATCGGGCACGATCGTCAACGCGGGAAGGCGCGTGGAGGCAGCACGGAAGGGGGGCAGGGCCAGCCGTGCGATCGGAACGAGCACCGGCCACAGCGCGGCCATCGCAAGTGTCGCGCTCCATATCCACCTCGTCGGACGGTGCATCGCGCGGGCAATGCTGTCGGCCGCGACGGCAGCGACCGCGAGGCACGCGGCGAACAGCGCAGCCGAGATCATCCATGTGAGGATCATGCGTCACCTCGCTGATCGCCGTCTTTCTCAGAGATGCGCTTTGCGAGGCGGCGCAGCTCGCTGGGCGACAGGTCGTGATCGTCCACGAGGTGCGACAGCAGGGCCTCGGGCGAGCCGAGGAAGAGCGTGTCGATCAGCCGGCGGAGCGCTCGGCGTTGCGCCGCCTTCTGCTTCACTCGCGGGAAGTAGCGGTGAGCTCGGCCCTCATCCTCACGCCTTAGAAAGCCCTTGGCCTCCAGGTTCCGCAGGATGGTCAGCACGGTCGTGTATGCGAGCGTCGCGTCGAGACCATCCTTCACCTCGGTGACCGTGCCCGAGCCGTTGGCCCAGAGCCAGGTCATGACGTCGAGCTCTCTCTCGCCCAGCGATGCGGCATCCATCGGCACGCTCCGAAGCAGGAGGAGTACTATGCGCATAGTAGTGTAGGACGTTCGGCCGTCGATGTCAACTATGGGGATAGTACTCGTGTCCTCAGGACGGTCGAAGCGCGCAGTCTCTGCGACGCTCACCTCACGGTGACGCCGCTCAGCTCCGCGATTGCGCCGAGCGTCGTCTGCGCGGCGTTGAGACCGAGCCGGAAATCGTCGTCGGTGTAGGTGGAGAAGAGATCCGTCGGCTGATGCCACTGCGGGTCCCACCCCGCACCGATCTGCGTGCCGCGCTCGTTCTCGCGAAGGCTGATCGCCGCGACGAGATCCTGAAAGGGATACGAATCGGTGTTCGTCATGTGCGGCCCCACCGACGCGGGGTAGTCGGTGGCGTACTTCTCGTTCGCTCCGTGGAACCGCCAGGCGAGGGCCTGCGACGCGGCCGCCTGCATGGAATGCGACTGGAACTCGATGTTGACGTCGGCCTCGGCGCGCTGCCGCGTGCTCATCGAGGAATCGGCGCGCGGCATCCCGTGGTCGAACATCATCATGTCGTGCTGGATCATCCCGAGCCACTTCGGCTCGGGATATTTGCCGGAGCCCGCCGGCGACTCCTTGCCCTGCAACGCGCTCCGCTGTGCGACGTAGGCCACGGCGCCGTCGAGTCCCGACTCCTCGTTGTTCCAGAGCACGAAGCGGATCGTGCGCTCGCTCACGACGTCCGGCGCGCTGAGCACGCGCGCGACCTCCATCACCAGCGCGGTGCCGGAGCCGTCGTCGTTCGCCGCCTCTCCCCAGCCGATGCCGTCCATGTGCCCGCCCACGATGTACATCTCGTTCGGGTGCGTCGTGCCGACCTTCGTGCAGTACACCTCCTGCCGCTGGCCGGGGACGCTCTGTGGCGTGTTGAGCGCGCGGAGCGTCGCGTCGGCCTGTGCGAGCGAGTCGGCGTTGACCCGCGTGGGGCGACGGTTCCCGCGCAGCCTTCCGCCGCCCACGGCCTGATTCGGTCCTCGCGCGACGCGCGGTCCTGGCTCGGGCGGACGATAGTCGTACGTCAGCCGCTCGGTCGGACAGCCGTAGCTCTGAAGCTGCTTCTCGATCCAGTCGATCGCCGCGCGATTGCGGTCGGTCCCCTGGCGCCGATCGCCGAACTGCGTCAGCCCTTTGATCGTCGCCTTGTACCGCGCGAGATCGAGGCGACCGACCAGCTTCGCGATCGCGGGGTTCGGGGCCAGCGTGTCGGGCGAGCCCACGCGCTGCGCGCCGAGCGGCGCCGCCAGGACCGCGATCAGCGCGGCGACGCTCACTCGGTTCATCGTGTGACGAATGCTCGACATCATCCGGATGGCCGTCACTTGAAGTTCGGGTTGTTGCGCGTCTCCACATCCGGCAGTGGGACGCACGTCACGGTGCCGAAGATCTGACTCTTCCGGTTGGCGGTGCCGGCGGCCGGAAGGAAGGGAAGGTTCTTGCGCAACATGTCGGCGTAGCGCTGTCCTTCGCTGAAGAGCTGCCTGCGCCGCTCCTCGAGCAAGATCGCGGTGATGTCCGTCCCGGGCGCCGGCGCCGCCATCGGCGCGATGCCCGACAGCGCGCGCACCCGATTGATCGCGTCGATCGCTTCCTGTCCGCCAAGGGCTTCGGCGAGGATCAATTGCGCCTCGGCGTAGGACGCGATGGGAAGGGGCACCGCGCCCGCGCCGGTGATGAACTTCTGCTGCTGCCAGATCGGGGTGGCGTTGTCCGCGCCGATGCGCTTGACGTCGAGCACCTTCACGCGCGGATCGGGAGCGCCGTTCACCGTGAGGTTGCGGTAGTCCGGACCGACCGAGAGGAAGTCGTTGCGCACGGTGAGGTTGTACAGCCGGTTCTCTCGCGCCGGCGTCGTCTCGGAGTACTCGGCGTTCCGCACGAAGCCGGCTGGCACGAGCGCGGCGTCGGCGGCCGCGCCGGCCAGGTTGCCGAGATCGAGCCGCACTCGCGCTCGTCCAACGGTCGCCATGCTCTTGAGGCTCGCGTCGCCGAGCGTCGTCGCCAGCGCGATTGCCGAGGTGAAGCGCTTCTCCGCGATCGCCAACACGTCGGCGCGGGCCATGGCCGGTCCGTTGTCGATCGTCATCTGACACATCCCCTCCGCGAGGATGGTGTAGCTGTAGCCTCCGTACGCGGCGAACTCCGTCAGCATCTTCTGGCGGTTTGGCACCTGCGCGTCGGTGAACTTCTCGGCGCGCGCGGCCGCGTCGTCGAGCTGGAAGCGCGCGAGCTGCAACGGAGCGTAGAAGCCCATCGACGTCGTGGTGCGCGCCGCCGCTCCGGGGCAGCTGCCGGGCGCCGCCTTGATCTCCACCGCGCCGCGCCACTCCCAGGGATGATTGTCGACGAACGCATTGGCGGAGAGGTATTCGCCGGAGAGCATCCCTGCGGTCGCGACGTACTGCGCGAAGCCGCACTGGAACTGCTGGATCGCGGCGGCCTCGAGCGTCGGCATGAGCGCCGGATCGTCGAGCGCGTCCGCTTCGACGCGTCCGGGATTGTCCACGGTGAGCAAGCTGTTGCAGGCGGTTGCGAGCGCGATGACCGATACGAGCAGCGCGGCGATCGTGCGCCGGCGGCTGACGCGTGACCCTACCTGACCTGATTGCATGAGTCGTCTCCGTCGATCAGTAGGTGAGTCGGACCGTCGTGGTGAAGCTCGCGGTCGGCGGAAGAATGGTCTGGAACCCGTTGGAGAGCTGACCAATCGCTCGTATCTCGGGATCCCACACGTGCTGATGCGCGATGTCGACGTAGATCTCGCCGTCGCGCGAGGTGTTCCATCCGTGCTGCGCCGTCCACAACATCGACAGGTTGCGTCCCGCGACGCTCAGCGATGCGCCCGTCGCTCCGAGCCGCTGCACGAGCCGAGGGCCGAGTGAGTAGGTGGCGGAGAGCTCGCGCAGCCGGAGAAAGCCGGCCTTGTAGGTGCCGACGGCGTCGGCCTCGATCGAACGATAGACCTGCAGGAAGGGATCGTCGCGCTTGATGACCGCCTCGGTCGATCCCTGATTGTGCAGCGCGCGAATCTCCGTGTTGGACTGGAGATGTCCGCCATTGCCATCGACGCGCGCGTAGAGGCGCAGGTTGTCGAACAGGGTCACCGTGTTGCTCACGCCGAGCTGCCAGGTGGGCTGCGAGTGTCCCCACAGCACGCGCGGCGCGGTGGAGCAGGGCACGTCGGCGCCGCCCTGTTCCAGCCCGCCGATGCCCGTGCCTCCATCGCAGGTGGACTGCGCGAGCAGCGGTGCGCCACTCGCGTCGGTCTTCGGCACGCGGACCTTGTAGAGGAAGAAGTCGGCGATGGAGAATCCGACGCGGTTCTGCGCCTGACCGCCTCCACCCACCGTGAGGAACTGGGTGCTGCCCATGTCCTCGATGCGATTGCCGTTCGTGGCGAGCTGCGTGCCGATCTCCCAGCCGACTCGGCGTCCCTGCAGCACGCGCATGTTGACCGCGAGCTCGTCGCCCCAGCCCTTCACTCGGCCGATGTTGATCACCTGGAAGCCGGGGAATCCCACCGAGGGGGGAATGGGCGAGTTGACGATCGCATCGGTGATCGTGCGCGCGTAGTGCGTGTACGACACGTCGGCGCGATTCTTCAGCACGGTCGTCTCGAATCCGACCTCGAGCTCGTTGCTGCGCTCGGGCCTGAGCTGCGGATTGCCGAGCGAGGCGGGCACGAGCCCCGGCTGATTCAGGTAGCCGGTCGTGGGATCGTAGAGCCTCGCGGCATCGAAGGTGCCCGGCTGCCGGCCCGCGGCACCGAGCGCGGCGCGCAGGCGAAGATCACCGAGCACCGGCATTCTCCACCACGGTTCCTCGCTCACCACCCACGACGCGCTGAACTTCGGATAGTACGCGGCCGCGAAGTCCTTGCCGAACGCGCTGTTGTCGTCGGCACGAAGGGCGGCGGTGAGGAAGAGACGGTTGTGCCACGCCACCTGCTGCTGGCCGAAGATGCCGACCGTCGCGTTGGCGACGAAGTCCTCGATGCCATTGCGATTCGTGCCGCCGGTGACTGCGGTGATCGGCGAGGCGGGGAAGGTGAGCGCCGTCGCCGTGATGCCGCTCAGCTCCGAGCGGTATGCCTGAAGTCCGCCCGACGTGGTGAACCGCACCGCGTCGTTCCATCCGTACTTGAGCGAGCCGCCGTAGTCGAGGGTGAGGAACTGGCGCGAGAGGCGCTGCACCTGCTTGGATCCCGCCGCGTTCGCCGCGATCGCCAGCAGCGTACCAGGGGTGGCCTTGGGGTAGAGCAGCCAGTTGTTCTCGGCGCTCACATCCAGTCCGGCCACGAGGCGGTGGGTGAACCACTCGCGCGGCGTGTAGGTCGCGGTGAGGCTCAGCGTCGTGCGGTCGTTGTCGGCGTGGCTGTCCACCGACGACCATTCCTCGGGCGGTGCGGTGCTGAAGCCGCGCTTGTTGGTGGTCATCGTGAGCGGCGTACCCCACACCAGGTTGCTGAAAGGATCGACGTCGATCGCTTCCTGCGCGAGGCGCGTGCGGTCGCGGATGTGGCCGATGCTGCCCTGGAGCTGGAGCTGGTTCGTCGCGATCACGTCGACGTTGGCGCGCGCGCTGAACTTCTTGTCCCAGTTGTAGCTCACGACGCCCACGTCATCGTCGTAGTTGGCGGTCAGCCGATAGCGGTTGGCGTCGGATCCGCCGCTGAGGCCGAGCGAGTAGCCCTGATTGCGGCCGTTGGTGAAGATCGGCCCGTTCCCCGATTGGATCTCGTGCTGGTAGAGATTGAACGAGATGATCTCGCCCGTCGCGGGCACCTTGCCGAACAGATAGCCGGCGCGTCCCTCCGGGTTCGCGAGCCAGTTCGTACCCTGCCGAGTGGTGAGCTCGAACCGCGTGCGGCCGGACTTGCCGCGCTTGGTGATGATCTGGATCACGCCATTCGATGCTTCGGTTCCGTACAGCGTGGAGGCCGCGGGTCCCTTGATCACCTCGATGCTCTCGATGTCCTCGGGGTTGATGTCGTTGAGGCGGCTCGCGCCGGCGCCGCCTCGCTGCACCGGGCCCTGCGCGGCGTCGGCGTCCATGCGCACGCCGTCGATGTAGATGATCGGCTCGTTGCTCAGCGAGAGGCTGCTCGCGCCGCGCACGCGGAGCTGCGCTCCTGTCCCCACCTGGCCCGTCGCGGGCAGCACGATCAGCCCTGGCGTGCGCGCGCCGATGAGCTGCTCCACGCTCCGTGCGGGTGCGACCTGCATGACGTCCGTCGCGTTGATCGTCTCGATCACGTTGCCCACGGCGCGACGCTGGCTCACCCCTCCGGTTCCCGTCACGACGAGCTGGTCGAGCTGAGTCACGCGCGGATCCAATCTGAAATCGGCGACGGTGACCTCGCCGTCGCTCACGGTGATGTGGCGTTCCTGCGGCGCGTAGCCGACGAGTCGCGCGCGGAGCGTGACCGTTCCTGCGGGCACCGCGCCGATGGTGTACTGGCCCGCGGCGTTGGCGCGTCCGCCGCGCACGGTGGCGTTGCCGGAGACGACGACCACTTCGGCGAACGGAAGTGGCGCGTGGCTGGCCGAGTCGGTGATCTGGCCGCGAATCGTCGCGCCGGTGGTCTGCGCCCGAACGGGTGCGGCGAACAGCAGTGCGATCACGAGCGCGAGACGGAGCGCGGGAGCCTGTTGCGTCGACATCAATCCTCCGAGAGATGAGTCAATCGGCTCCGCATCGTCGCAGATGCCGGGTGGATCGCAGCGAGGTCCGTCAGACGGCTTCGAAGTTCACCACAATGCCAATGGCCGGAGTGGTGCGCAAGACGACGCGTTCGGCAGCTTGCGCGACAAACGTGCGACGTCGAGCGGGACACGAATTCGTCGACCGGCGAGCGAGCCGCCGGTCGACGTGTCTGTCGTTCAGCTTCTGATGTGCACGACCGTGCGCATCCACGGATGGATGCAGCACTGATACAACTCGGTGCCCGGAGCGGTGAGGATGTCGGTGTCGGTGCCGCCCGATGGCACGAAGTCGGTTGGTGCGAGCGCGGCGCACTCCGGTGCAACGGTGCGATTGCCCGACAGCTCGTTGAGCCTCGGCACGACGCCCCCGCCGAAGCTCGCGACCTCGGTGAACGTGTGAACCTCGCCGCCGTTGTTGAGCGCGAGCAGCGATTGTCCGACGCGCGCTTCGACGCTGGTCGGTGTGAACCGCCACGCTTCCGCCACTCCGCGCTGGGTGAGCTGCGCGATGAAGCGGGTGAACGTGACGCCGCCCGACTTCACGCAGGTGCCCGCGCCCAACACCGCGTTGAAGGTGGCCGGATCGCAGCCGTCGAGCAGTGTGATGTTGTGGACGCTCGCGTCGGCGGCGCGGCTCTCGGCGCGCGACGCCGGCGGAGCCGATGGCGGTTGCACCGTGCCGTAGTCCGAACAGCCGGTTTGCATGGCGACGAAGAGCGTGGCCACGACGGGGATGAGTGTACGCATGGTGTCCTCTCGAGAAGAGGCAGGCACGGTGCAGCGGTGGAGTCTCGCCACGTCGCGCGACTTGCTCGGAACGCATCGCCTGCCGAGACGCGTCGGCAGCAAGGGGACGGTGCGAGGGACGAGGATATTCCACTGCCCGAGAGACTGTTGGCGAGCTGAGCCAGTGAACGCGCCAGAAAACTCACCAGCTCACCAACTCGCGAGCTCGCCCGATGAGCTCTACTCGCTGCGCGCGCGAACCACCTGATAGCTCACGAATGCCAGGTACTCTCCATCCGGCGACCACGAGTTCGCGTTGATCGTCCCCTGTCCGCCGGTGAGCTGCGCGATCGCTTCGATCCTGCGCGTCGCGAGCGTCATGATGCGCAGCGCCACGTCGCCGAGCGCCGGGCCCCCCTCGGCGCCAGGCTCGGACGACAGGAACACGAGCGACTTGCCGTCCGGCGACACGTGCGCGAAGCGATTGTCGAGTTCGTCGTTCGTGAGCTGCTCGGCCTCGGTGCCGTCGGCCCGCATGCGCCAGATCTGTGAGCGCCCGGTGCGACTGGAGTGGAAGTAGATGAACTGACCGTCGGGCGAGTACTCGGGGCCGTCGTCTCGCGCGGCATGGGTGGTGAGTCGCGCCTCAGCGCTCCCGTCGGCAGCCACGGTGAACACGTCCAGATTGCCGCCGCGCACTCCGGTGAAGGCGAGTCGCGAACCGTCCGGCGCCCACCCGTGAACGTACGAGCGTCCGGGTGGCGTCACGCGACGAGGAGTCCCGCCGTTCGCGGGCACCACGATGATGACCGACGACAGCGTACCGCTGGGTGAGGGACTCTCGTCGCCGATCGCCCACAGCCGGCCATCGCGAGAGACGAGGTGTCCGCCGTGAATCTCCGCTTGCAATCCGAGCCCCACTTCCTCGGGCGACGCCAGTCGGCGTGGATTCACTGGGCGGCCCGGTACGTCGGCTTGAACGCGGTAGAGGCGGCCGCGCGTGTTGAAGTACAGCGTGCGCGTGCTGTCCGGAAACCACGTCGGCGACTCGATGCGCTCCGGCTGGCGCACGACGTACGCGACGCGCCGGTCCCGCGAGCGCAGGCTGATCGTCTCGAGTGTGCTCACGAGAGTCGTGGGGCCAGAGACGCGGGGGAGTCTGGTCAGCGCAACGCGTGAGAACTCCGCCGTCTCGAGGCGCGTGGTGTCGTGCGCCGAGACGGCGAGGCCGATGTAGTAGTCGCCACTGAGCGTCAGCTTGGCCGCGCCGCCAGCGGGGCGCATCGCTCCGCCGTCGCTCGCCACCGACATCGAGACGAAGTCGCCACGCTTCTCCACGCGCAGGCGCGTCGGCCGGACGAGATCTGTCTGCACTTCGTGGGTGACCGCTCCCTTCTCGGCGCGCCACTGAAGCGATGTCAGCCCGTCGCCGTGCGTCGCGGCGTCGGCGTACGGCGAGTCCGAGTCGAGCGACTGCCGGATGACGAGACACGCCTTGCGATGCGGATCGGGGGTGCCGGTGCTCGGCGACGTGGCGACGAAGCGAACGGTGGCCTCGAGAGACACGTCTCCGGACACCTTGATCCAGACATAGTGAAAGTGGTCGGACGTCGCCCACATGTTCGCCCCGCCGCCCGTGATGGCGTAGGTGCGCGTCGCGGCATCATACCGCACCGAGCCAGCGCCGAGCACCGAGGGGCGCCCCACGTCGTCGTGACCGCGGAAGATCCCGAGAGACGCCGCCGGGGCGCTCTGCGCGTCGCAGCGCGCCGAGACGAGCGCCGGCGCGGCAATGGCGGCGACGAGCGTGACACCGAAGGAGAATGCGAAAGCGCGTGTCGTCATGAGTGCGAACGAGTGAGCGTCGAGGCGACGTGTGATCGGCCTCGTGGTGATCGTCGCGGATGTTACCGGAAGCGTTGCGATGCGCCAGCGGGCGACGAGTCCGCTCTCCGTCCCGATCACCTCGCTTGCTCCGGTGCATGAGGCTGGTGGCGCCGAGGAATACTCTCTCGCGTCGTGCCGTCAGGGCGAGTGAGAAGACACGCGCTTCTCGCTCGGCGGTCGTGCCGGTCGCCGTCGAACGAGTGCTGCGTGGCTAGCGCGCTCGCGACAATGCGAACGCGCGCTCACCAGCGGCTCGGCAGCAGCCGCAACTTCGGAGGCACTCCATGCGCAGACCGCTCCACATCCCATTGCTCTCGCTCGCCGTCGTGCTCGCGGCGTGCGGCGAGCCCGCCGTGCCGGTCGCACCATCCGGTTCGGCTGCACGCGATGCCAGACCTTCGGCGAGCCTCGGTCCCAGTCCGAACGGCCCTTCGATCGCCATCGGTGTGAGAGCCATCGCGACCGGACTCGTGTCGCCGGTGCAGCTCGTGCAGGCGCCCGGAGCGAACGGACTGCGCTACGTGATCGATCAGATCGGATTGATTCGCGTCATCGATGCGTCGAACCAGCTGCTGGCCCAGCCCTTCCTCGACATCAGGAGCAAGATCACGCCGTTGAGCCCGGGCTACGACGAGCGTGGACTGCTGGGCCTCGCGTTCCATCCGGAGTTCGCGCGCAACGGGCGATTCTTCGTGTTCTACACGGCGCCGCCGAGGGCCAGCGCGCCCGCCGGCTACAACAACACGACGACCATCGCCGAGTATCACGCGCTCTCGCCGATGCAGGCCGACCCAGTCAGCGAGCGGAAGGTGCTGGAGGTCGACCATCCGCAAGCGAATCACAACGGTGGAACGATCGCGTTCGGACCCGACGGATTCCTCTACATCTCGATCGGCGACGGCGGCGGCGCGAACGACGTCGGGCTCGGCCACGTGCCCGATTGGTTCAAGCTCAACGAGGGTGGCAATGGTCAGGACATTCAGGCCAATCTGCTCGGCAACATCCTGCGCATCGACGTGAGGAGCCTTCCGTACTCGGTGCCGATGGACAATCCGTACGTCGGCAAGCCGGGGCTCGACGAGATCTGGGCGTATGGCTTCCGGAATCCGTACCGCTTCTCGTTCGACATGGGCGGCACCCACTCTCTGCTCGTCGGAGACGCAGGGCAGAATCTGTGGGAAGAAGTCAGCGACGTCGTGAAGGGCGGCGACTACGGGTGGAACGTGAAGGAGGGCACCCACTGCTTCGATTCGGAAGCGCCGACCGTGCCTCCCGCGTCGTGCCCCAGCGTCGATCCGACGACTGGTGAGACGCTGCGCGATCCGGTGATCGAGTTCCTGAACTCGGACAATCCCGGCGGGCTCGCGATCGCCGTCGTCGGCGGCCACGTGTACCGCGGACGAGAGGTGCCGGCACTCAATGGTGTGTACGTGTTCGGCGGTGCGACGACGGCGTTCACCACGATCGACGGACGACTGTTCGCGTCGATGCCGCAGAGCGGGCTGTGGCCGATCCAGGAGCTGCTGATCAATGGGACCGACCGGCTGGGCTACGTCGTGAAGGGCTTCGGACAGGACGCGAGGGGCGAGGTCTATGTCACGGCGTCGCTCGCGCTCGGACCGACCGGCACGAGCGGCACCGTCTTCCGCATCACTCGTGGAAGCGCGGGGCCATGACGTGAACCGTCGAGGCCGTGCTCGCACCACGCGAGCACGGCCTCGTCATCGACCGAAGGACGACGGCGCTACTTCCTCGCGTCCCTGCTCCTGGTCGCGGCGCGCCGGCTGGCGCCGCGTCCTTCGACGCCCGGCGTGATGGCGTAGCGTACGCCGGTGCAGCCGTTGGCGAGCAGCCAGCGCGAGAGCGCCGGCGGCCCCTGGAACGCATTCTCGAAGCGCAGGCCGCCAATGCTGATGGCGAGCTTCTCGGTACCGAGGAATCCCCGCGCCGATAGGTCGAGGGCTCCGCGAGCCACCTGGCCGTTCGAGAGAGGAAGGGTGCCGAGGAGGGGCGCGATCGCCGATTGAGCGCCCGTCTGCTGGGTGTCGGCGACGCTGTCGGGTCGCGCCCTCGCCGAGCCGCCGAGCAGCAGCGACTCGTACAGTCCGATCACCGCGGTGTCCACGTCGGGCGCAGCACGGACGGCGCGCAGCTGCTCGCGTCCCTGAGCGTCCCGAAGCCGACGCAGCGTGCGCCTCGCGCGCGCGTACCGGGTGCGCTCCTCCGCGCTCCATCCCGCCGACTGCCAGGGCGGAAGCAGATGCGCGACGTCCGCGTCGAAATAGTCTCCGATCTCGCGATCGATCGTCGCTGCCGCCGCCTGCGACCTGGCGGTGCACGACATCTGCATCATCACGGGCACGCTCGGCGACGAGATCAGGAACTTCGCGCCGCGCTTCTCGAGACTCGTCTGCACGTCGCGAAGCGCGTCCACGTCCTCGAAGGGAAGCGAGAGCACCGCCGTCTCGCCGAAGGTGGCGATCGCGGTCTCGCTCGACACGTCGCGCTGCATCTCGCCCAGCGCGGTCTTCATCGCCGCGGGCTTACCGAGGTTGGCGAACACGGTGTTCCGCGGCTCGGCGAGTGCCGAGTCGGGTTGCGCGCGCAGCACGCGCATCGACGCCGCAGTCAGTGGATGCCACGCGGCGTTGCTCACACCGGCGTAGATCAGCACCGCCGCCACGACCGAGCCGGCGAGACTTCCGAAGTGCACGATGCCGAGGCCCACCGACGCGAGCGCGCGCGGCGGACGCGCGTTGAGGTTCTCGAATACTTGCAGGGTGTGCTGCGCCGCCATCCGGTTGGTGAGCTTGGCGGGGAACGCCGCCTTGATCCGGTCGATGATGATGTCGGCGACGGCCTGTGGCAGCGTCTGCCCATCGTCCGACGCGAGCGGAAGCGTGGAGCGCCGCAGCTCGTTCGTGATCTTCGCCACCTTGTACATCGCCGGCAGCGAGAGCGACATCGCCACCGCGACGGCGACGAGCACGTTGTCGCGCGAGCCGACCGCGAGGAGGAACAGCGCTCCGAGGGCAGCGATGCGGAACGCGAGCTCGAGGAGATGGTGCCGCGAGAAGACGATCGCGTGCACCACCCAGCCGCCGTCGAGCGGCAGGATGGGAAGCAGGTTGAAGCCGTTCAGGACGACGGCGAACATCGCGATCTTGATCAGCACCGCGTTGTGCATCGCGACGCCGAGCGCCCCGAGTGCTGCACCCCCCACGATGCCGGGCAGCGGACCGGCCAGCGAGACGATCACCTTCTTCCATCCCGGCACGTTGTAGTGCCGGCCGCTGACCGCGGCGCCGAAGAACGGGATGAAGAACATCTTCATGTTGCGATAGCCGAAGACGCGCATCGCGATCCAGTGTCCCGTCTCGTGCACGAACAGCACGCCCACGAGGATCAGCAGCACGTCGGGCGAGAACTGCATCGCACCCATTCCCGTGAGACCCGCGCCGAAGAACATTGCGATCGACACCAGGAGGAGCAGCACGCCGTTCGCGCGGCTCGACTTTCTATTCTGCTGCGTGACGATCTCGGCGAGGATCTCCGGATAGCGCGATCCGACCTCGCTGGCGGACTGCACGCGGTCGCGGAACTGTGCCGCGCTCTCGCGCTCGTCGGTCGAGAGAGGGACGAACACGCCGCGTCCCACGTGGAAGCCGCGCACCGCCGCGTGGTGTCGCTCGATCGACTCGCGGAGATCGTCCGTCGAGTGGATCGGCAGCGGCTTGCCGGCGCCGCTCTCGGCGAGCGCGCTCTGGTGCGCCGCGAGCAGCTGATTGGGGCTGGCCCCGACGACCCGCACCAGCGAGCACGAGGGAGGAGCGGCGAGATCCTGCGGTGAGCTGAGCGACCAGCAGAATCGGCTGCCGGCGAGCTCGCTCACGATCTCGCAGAACAGCGTCGACGTCGCCGGCGTGCGGATGTGCCAGACGCGATTGTGCACGCGCGCCCACACGCGGCCCGATTCGTGAGTCATCGACGCGAGATAGGTCGTCGTGCGCTGCACGTCGTCTTCGATCGCGTGCCAGATCGGGTCGCGAAATCCGAGCGCGGTGAGCTGGCTCATCGCCACGGACAAGCGCTGCGCGATCTGCCCGGGCACCGCGCTCCGCGCCACCTCGAACGGCGCAAGCGTCTCGACGCACGGGTCGTCGGTCGACGAGGTCGTGTGCGCGCGCGTCAGCTTTCTCAAGGCGTGGCCGACGATCCCCTTCGGATTCTCCCGCCAGAACTCCGCGAGCGGCACGCGCCGGTAGTCGACCCGGTAGAAGATCCGCTCGGCCGGCGCGGCCCCCGTCCGTTGGACGGGGGTGGCCGTGCGCTGCGCGGTGTCGGTGGGGTCGTTCGCTTGCGGAAGCAGGCCGGTGGCCATGAACGCTGCGTCCTTCGAGAGGGTGGGGAACGGCCGAGCTCGTCTTGGAAAGACGCGTTCGAGCGTTCCGCCGTCTCGCCGCGGCCATCACGCAGCGCGCGGGGTTTGTCACATATCGGCCCCTACCCGAGGATGCCGCGACGCGCGGTGCGTCAGCTCGCGCCGCGCATCGTGCGCCAGGTCGCGAGGCAGCGCTTGGCGGTGTCGAGCTCGGAGTAGCGGCTCCCCTCCTGTTCCATCAGGTAGAACTCCACGCCGCCGGTCGACTCCACGGCGGCGAATATGCTCTTCCAGGGTGCGGTGCCTTCGCCGAACAGCACGCGATATCCCTTCTCGTTCGCCTCGGTGCCGGGCGCCCAGTCCTTGAGGTGCACGCTCCTGATCCGGCCCGGGTGCGACGTGATCCACGCGATCGGATCGGCGCCCGCCTCCAGGCAGGTGCCGACGTCGAACTGGAGCACGAACTCCGGCGGCGTGCCCTCGGCGAGCACGTCCATCACGCGCTTGCCGCCGGCGAGTGGCGTCCACTCGATGCGATGGTTGTGAAAGCCGGCGAACAGGCCGTGTGGCTTGAGCTGCTCCGACGCGGCCGCGAGCTGTCCGCTCACGCGCGTCCAGTCTTCGAGCGACGCGGTGTTCGGCGGAGGCGACGCCATGATGATGTGCCGGGCGCCGAGGATCTGATTCAGCTCGATCGCCTTGGACATCGTGTCGCCCGGAACGAGCGCCGCCGACGAGTTGTGGGTGGAATAGCATCGAAGGCCGAGGTCATCGAGCTGCGTCCGGACCTCCTTGGCGTACGGGAGCGTCCACTGCAGGTAGGGCGCGTAGAACTCGACGACGTTGTATCCGATGTCGGCGACGGCGCGCAGGGTTGCCGGCAGATCACGTGCGAGCTCGCGACGCACCGAGTAGAGCTCCAGCCCGATCGGATAGCGCTTCGGGGCCGTCGCGGTGGCGCCGAGTCGCTCGGCGGCGGACATCGTGGAGCGAAGCCGGCCGCCGAACAGCGGTCCGGCGGCCAGCGCGGCAGCGCCAGCGCCCGCCGCCGAGAGGAAATCGCGGCGCGAGGGCGTTGCGGAAGAATCGTCTCGGGACACGGTCGAGTGAGTGCTCGGGAGGAGTGCGCGAGCGCGGATGTCGCCGCGCGGGAGGGTGAAGTGTGGCTCGCGGCCCATCGCGGTGCAACGCAAGTCGGCGCAAGTCGGGGACGGACTCCTGGGGACGGAGTCGCGACTCCGTCCCCAGGAG
>DASYMZ010000022.1:0-23922 GCA_036008805.1 Gemmatimonadaceae bacterium | reverse complement strand
CCTCGACGCGCGCAAGCTGGGGCGCGGCTTCTCGAAGCGCTTTCCGGGGATCTTCGCGCTCTGCGCGGCACGCGGCATCGATCCGCGAAAGGATCTCATCCCGGTCACGCCGGCGGCGCACTACATGATGGGCGGCGTGGTGACCGACCTGAATGGCCACTCGAGCATGCCGCGTCTGTACGCTGTCGGTGAGGTGGCGCGCACGGGAGTGCACGGGGCGAACCGGCTCGCGTCGAACTCACTGCTCGAGGGACTGGTGTTCGCCGAGCGGGTGGCGCGCGACCTGGCCAGCGCGCCGCCGCTGAAGCGGCTCCCGGCGGTGAAGAAGTGGGAGGTGCCCCCCTTCTCCGATCGTGGTGCGGCGCAGGTCGCGGCCGACCGGGTACGCGAGATCATGTGGCAGCACGCCGGGATCGCCCGCACCGCCAAGGGGCTCCGCACCGCGGCGGCGGAGCTGGCCCAGATCGAGGAGCGGCTGCCGACGGGCGCGACGGAGGAGCTCAACCTCGTGCAGACGGCGCGGCTGATCACCGAGGCCGCGCTGATGCGGAAGGAGTCACGCGGCGGGCACTATCGGTCGGACTTTCCGCGCGCGAAGAGTGTCTGGCGGGGACGGCACATCGAGATGTAGGGTGCCGAGACCTGGCCGAAGCGACGACGCGAACGCGGATGATGCCGATCCATCGGATCTGCGTTCGCGTCGCTCACGAGAGCGGTGCGCAACCGGAGCTAGCGTCCTCGCGCCTCGTCCGATCGATTGGTCTGCGCGCGCACGGACGCGTCATCCACGTCCACTCGCTCCCGCCGCAGGTCCGCGCCCACCGTCTGCGACTCCCGAACCGCCGTCTTGCGGATGATGATCTCCTCGACGGGGACCATCCGCTTCTCCACCACGGCCTCCTCGCGCATCACCGGCACGCGGATCTCCTCGTCGTTGATCCGCACGTCGCCCGTCGCCGAGTCGGCGCTGAGGGGGCGTCGCTCCACCGTCACCTCCTCGCGGGTGAGCGGCACTTCCTGCTCGACGTGCCGCGTCTCGACGTTCTTGCGCACGCCCACTTCGCCCGCGGCCACCTGACGCTTGCCGACGGCGAGCTGCTCCTCGCTCACCGTGAGGCGCTCGGTGTCGCGCGCAGTGGTGTCGCCGGTGTCGCCGGTGTCGCCGGTGTCGCCGGTGTCGCCGCGCTGGCTCGTCGCGGTCTTGCGCTTCGCGAAGAAGTTGCGGTCGTTGAAGTGGTCGTGATCGTAGAAGTCCGCGCCCGCCACCGCGCCGCTGCCGATCACGCCTGCCGACATCGCGTCGCCCGTCGTGAAGTGCGAGCGCAGATCGGTCTCGTCCTCACGCGTCAGCGCGCCATGGCGATACGCCGGCAGCGACGCGAACCGATCGGCTGAGAGCGACTGGACGCGAACGCGGTCTCCCGCGTCGTCGATCGTCGCCGCGCCGATCGGAATCAACACGTCGCGCTCGTCGTGGTTGTCGCCGCGCACGTGATCGGCGAGCCGAACGTCGAGATAGCGCGTCCGCATCGACCTGGTATCGACGATCAGGTCGTGCACCTTGCCGACCTCGGTGCCGTCCGCGGAGATGACCGTCCATCCACGCGGATCGGGATAACCATCGGCCACCTCGAAGTCACGGAGCTCGCTCAGCGCCGCGAGCTGTGGCGTGTCGCTCGGGCGATCGCGGTTCGCATCGCGATCGCGATCGTCGTTGTCGTAGTCCTTCGCCATCGATGCATCCTCGGATGAAAGAGGCGGGCGCGAGGTCGCGCCCGCCTTGGTGCTGAGTCGCGCCCGATGCGGGCGCACGATGTGACCCCGCCTACTGGCCGACCTTCGACTGAATCGCGCGCGCGCGGGCGAGGTGCTTCTCCACGTCCGGGATCGCCTGGGTGACGATCTGCTTCAGTTCGGAGCTCTGCGCCTGATTCTGCGCGCGCTGCAGGAAGGCGAGGGTGTTCTGGTGCGCCTGCACCTGGTCGTCGATGTAGGCGCGGTCGAACTCGGCGCCGGAGGCGGTGCTGCTCAACTGCGAGACCATCGTCTTGTTGGCGTTGACGATCGAGTCGCGGATACCACCGGCGTTGCCGCTGCTCGGGCTGCTGGAGGTGTTGCCGGTTGCGGTGTTCCCCGGGGCGAGCGGCGCGCTCTTCTTGTCGAGCGCCTGATGATCGCGGACCATGTCGCGCGCGAACGCCTTGACATCGGCGTTCTTCGCCTTGGTCTGCGCGATCTTGCCCGCCGCGATCTCGCCAGCGTTCGCTTCGTGGATCACGCCGGCGATGTCGGCGTCGCTCATCGTGCTCGATGCACCAGACGCACCCGACGTGGCCGACGTGCCCGACGCACTGCCGGCCGCCGCACCGGTCGCGCCCGCGGCCGCGCCAGTCATGCCGGCGCCACCCATGTTGTTCGCCATCGCGCCACCGGCGCTGTCCGTCGTCACTCTGGAACCGTTGTTCGTCGCCACGGCCGTCGAGTCCGCCCGTGCGGCGGCGGTGTCCGTGTTGTTGTTCCTGCGGCTGAACACGTACCACAGCACGGCGAGCAGCACCAGCAGACCGATCAGCATCGGCCAGATGTTGCGTCCTTCCTTGCGTTGAATCGGGATCTCGGCCACGTGGATATCCTCTCTCGTTTCTTTGCGCGAAGTCGATGAGCGCGCCGCGAGATGCGGCGCGCATGACGCAACCCGAGCAATCGCCGTTCCGCTCGTCGGGTCGCGCTACGAAATCAGCGACGGTCGGTCGCTTCGTCCGTGTTGCGCGTCGTAGCGACGCTCTCGTCCACGTCGAGCGTCTCGCGCCGCAGCTCCGCGCCGACGGTCTGGGTATCGGACACCGCTTCCTTGCGCACGACGACTTCCTCGATCGGCACGGTCCGCTTCTCGACGACCACCTCCTCGCGCATCACCGGAACGCGGATCTCCTGCTCGCCGATGTCGCTCGCCGTCGCCGAGTCGGCGCTCAATGGCCGACGCTCGACGGTCACTTCCTCGCGCACGAGCTCGACCTGCTCTTCCACGCGTCGCGTGTCGACGTGCTTGCGCAGCGCGACCTCTCCTTCCTGCACCGTGCGCTTGCCGACCGCGAGCTGCTCTTCCACCAGCATCAGACGACGTTCCTGTCCGCGCTCGAACGCATCGCGCGCGAAGCCACGGACGTCGTTCCAGTCGCCACTGCTCGCCGCGACGTCAGCCGTCCATCCCTGCCGCAGCTGCGGCTCGACGTCGTCGAACGAGCGGCCCTGATATTCCGGATTCTGGCCCGCGATGTGACCGAGCTGATACGCCGGACGCACCGCGTCGAAGTCGCGATCGCTCGACGGCCGGCCGCCCGTGCTCTGAACGAAATGCTGGCGATAGTAGTCGTCGTCCGAGGCATCGATGCCGCTCGCCGCGTCCGCCACTGCCTTGCCCGTCCACCAACCTCCGACCGCGCCAGCGAGCGCGCCGATCGCCGTGCCGACTGGTCCCGCGAGCGAGCCGATCGCGGCGCCCGCCGCCGCTCCGCTCACACCACCCACGCCCCCGCCGATCACTTCCTTGCTCTCGATGTCGCTGTTGTTCCGGTGCTGTCCAGCCATCTCACCTACCTCCGTCGCCAACCGCCGACGCTGCTGTATCCTGGTCGCGCTGTTTCGCTCTCCTCGGCGAGTGCGAACGCAGCGACCGCCTCCATGTGCCACCGCGAGTTCGTGCGATGGGAAGTGAGGGGACGGCAAGTCGCGCACCCGCACGTGCCGAGCAGAACGCGCCGCGAGCGAGCCCGGAGTCGTGGTGACGAAGCGCACGGCACGCGTTACCATTCGTCATGGCAACCACGAACACCGGCATCATCCCTCGTGAAGAGCTGATCGCCAAGCTCCAGGGTGAGATCAAGGCGCTCGCGAGACAGAGGAACGCGGTCATCCTCGCGCACAACTACGAGCGACCCGAAGTGCAGGACGTCGCCGACTTCGTCGGTGACTCGCTCGGCCTCTCGCGCGAAGCCGCCAAGACGGAAGCGGATGTGATCGTCTTCTGTGGCGTGCACTTCATGGCGGAGACCGCCGCCGTGCTCTCGCCGCAGAAGCAGGTGCTGCTCCCCGATCTCGCCGCCGGCTGCTCGCTCGCGTCCACCATCGACGCCGCACAGTTGCGCGCCTGGAAGGCGGAGCATCCCGGCGCGGTCGTCGTGTCGTACGTCAACACCACGGCCGAGGTGAAGGCAGAGAGCGACTACTGCTGCACGTCGGGCAACGCGGTCGAGGTCGTGAACGCGATCCCCGCCGACACCGAGATCCTCTTCTGCCCCGACATGTTCCTCGGCGCGCACGTGAAGCGGCTCTCCGGTCGCGACAACATCCGCATCTGGTTGGGCGAGTGTCACGTGCACGCCGGCATCGACCCCGAGAACATCCGGCTGCAGCGGTCGCTGCATCCCGAGGCGGAGTTCCTCATCCATCCCGAGTGCGGCTGCTCCACGAGCGTGCTCGAGGCGATGTCGGCCGGCGACATCGATCCGGAAGGGGTGCAGATTCTCTCGACGGAAGGGATGATCAAGCGCCCCGCGCTCTCCGATGCCGGCGAGTTCATCGTGGCAACCGAGGTCGGCATCTTGCATCGCCTGCGGCGCGAGAATCCCTCGAAGCGCTTCTTCGCGGCGAACGACAAGGCTTCGTGCGCCTACATGAAGGTCACGACGCTGCCGAAGGTGAAGCGCGCGCTCGAGCGTCTCGAGCACCGCATCACGGTGCCGGACGCGATCGCGAACCGCGCGCGGCTCGCCATCGAGCGCATGATCGCGATCGGGGGCCAGCACCCGCTGAGCCCCGTTCCTGAGACGACGGTCGATCCGGGCGAGTAGCCGCCCGATCGTCCCGTGAGCCGGAGCCATCATGGAAATGCAGCCAACCGACGAGTGTCGTCCGCCGTCGCGCACGATCACGCCGCTGAGCACGCCCGCCATCGGGGGGATGGGTCTGCTGCGATTCCCCTTTCATCAGGACGAGCTCCGCAATCTCGTCCGCACCGCGCTCGATGAGGACGACGCGTTCAACGACCTCACCACGATCGCCACGGTGGTGTCCGACCGCCACGCGCGTGGACGACTCGTCGCGCGTGCCGAAGGCGTGCTCTGCGGCGTGGCGCTCGCCGTCGAAGCGTTCCGTCAGCTCGACCCGAAAGTCACCATCCGCGTCGACCTCGAGGACGGCGCGAAGCTCGTGCCCGGCTCGAACGTGCTCTTTCTCTCGGGCCACGCGCGCGCGCTGCTCGCCGCGGAGCGCGTCGCCCTCAACTTCATGCAGCGACTCTCCGGCATCTCCACACTCACGGCGCAGTACGTCGGCGCGGTGAAGGGCACGAAGGCGAAGATCCTCGACACGCGAAAGACGACGCCGGGTTGGCGGCTGCTCGAGAAGTACGCGGTCCGCGCCGGCGGCGGCACCAACCATCGGCTCAACCTGTCGGCCGCGGTGCTGATCAAGGACAACCACCTCGCCGCGGTCGACGGCGACGTGGACCTCGCGGTGCGTCGAGCGCGCGACCTCGCGCCCGCCGGCACGAAGGTGGAAGTCGAGTGCGACCGCATCGAACAGGTGCAGGCCGCCGTCGACGCGAAGGCGGACATCATCATGTTCGACAACATGTCGCCCGCGCAGATGGCGGAGTGCGTCGCGCTCGTCGGCGGCCGCGCGACCACCGAAGCGTCGGGCGGCGTCAGCCTGTCGTCGGTGCGCGCGATCGCCGAAGCGGGGGTGGACTGGATCTCGGTCGGGGCGCTGACCCACTCGGCTCCCGCGCTGGATCTGGCGCTGGATTTCGAGTGACTGCCACGACCACCCGCCTGTAGGTGGTAGCGAGTCGGGACGAGTGAGACCAGGTGCGGATCCCTGGACTTGCTCCGCTCGCTCGAGATGACAGCTCGAGCGCGAGCTGCCTGCTCTGAGCAGTTCCAGCTCGAGCTCGAGATGACAGCTCGAGCGCGAGCTGCCAGCTCTGAGCAGTTCCAGCTCCAGCTCGGGCTTGAAGCTCGAGCTGGAGAGGCTCAGAGCTCGCAGCTCACGCCCGGGCTCACCGCTGGCGCAGCGCGAAGTCGAGTGATCTGCAGTTGCCTGCTGCGCATGAAGATCGATGAAAGTCCCGCTACCACCTACCCGCTACGATGTCCCACTACCGCTACACGCTACCACCTACAGGGAGTGGTAGTTGATCACCCCTACGCACCACCCCGTGTGGGACGACACCGATCCCACCCACCACCAGCCCCTCGCCGGCGACGTAACAGCCGACGTCTGCGTCGTCGGGCTCGGCGGCTCGGGGCTCACCTCCATCGTCGAGCTGCGCCGTCTCGGGCTCAGCGTCGTCGGCCTCGACGCGGGAGCGATCGGCGGCGGTGCGGCGGGCCGCAACGGCGGATTCCTCCTCGCCGGGCTTGCCGCGTTCCATCACGACGCCGTCGCACGCTACGGCCGTGAGCGCGCTGCGGCGCTCTATCGGCTCACCCAAGTCGAGATCGACCGCATCGCGTCGCTCACGCCGGAGCTGGTCGGTCGCGCGGGCTCGCTCCGCATCGCCGACTCGCCCGAGGAGCGCGCCGACTGCCGCCATCAACTCGAGGCGATGCAGGCCGACGGATTTCCGGCCGCGTGGTACGAGGGGCCCGAGGGCGAAGGGATCCTCGTCGCCGGCGACGCGGTGTTCAACCCACTCGCACGCTGCCGAGCGCTCGCCGCGCTCGCGACGCAGCTCGGTGCCGCGTTGCACGAGCAGTCGCGCGTGATCGGCATCGACGCCTCCGGTGTGCACACGGTGGACGGCTGGGTGCACTGCCGCAGCGTGCTCGTCGCGGTGGACGGACGGCTCGAGCGGCTGCTTCCCGAGCTCGCGGGCCGCGTGCGAACGGCGCGCCTCCAGATGCTCGCCACCGCGCCCGCCCCCGAGCTCCGCGTCCCGCGCCCGGTCTACACGCGATGGGGCTACGACTACTGGCAGCAGCGGCCGGACGGAACGATCGCGCTCGGCGGTGCGCGCGACGTGGGCGGCGACAGCGAGTGGACCGACGACGTCACGCCAACAGAGCCGGTGCAGAGCGCACTCGAGCACCGGCTGCGCGCGAGGCTCGGCGTGCGCGCGCCCGTGACGCACCGCTGGGGCGCGAGCGTCGGCTACACCAGCGACGGACTGCCGATCGCCGAGCGCGTTCGATCCAACGTGTGGGCGATCGGCGGCTACTGCGGCACCGGCAACGTGATCGGCGCGCTGCTCGGCCGCGCCGCGGCGCGTGCCATCGCTCGCGGCGACGACGCGCTGCTGCGCGCGTTCGCCTCGGCCGCATTCTGAGGAAGTCCCCCCACCGATCGTCGGGGAATTCCCCTCGCACCAGGTCGGGCCCTCGCCCACCTTAGATGCATGCGCGAAGCGCCCGCCCTCCCCGGAGTCGCGATCGAGCCGCCGACTCGCGGCGCGGCCACCTCGGCCGCCGCCACGCCCCGCGCGTCGATGCTGCGCGCGGCGGCGGAGCGCGCGCTGCAGGTGCCACTGCTCGGGAAGCTCGCCGGCGCCAACCTTATCATCGTCGTCGCCGCGCTGCTGGGCGTCGTGGCCGAGCGGCGGAACGTGCTGCCGGGCAACGCCGTGTCCATTCTGGGCATCGCGCTCGGACTCAGCCTCGTCGTCAACCTCGCGCTCGTCTACGTCGCGCTGCGTCCCCTGAACGACCTCGAGGCCGCCGCGCGCCGAGTGTCGGACGGCGACATGGAAGCGCGCGTCGCGTCGAGCATCCTGGCCGACCGCGACATGGCACGCGTGGGCACCACGCTCAACGCGCTCCTCGACCGGCTCACCGAAGACCGCGCGCGAGTGCGGCGGCTCGCGGCGCAGGTGATCAGCGTGCAGGACGAGGAGCGCGCACGCGTCGCGCGCGAGCTGCACGACTCCACCGCGCAGATCCTCGCCGCGATGATGCTCCAGCTCGGCGTCGCCGCGCGCGAGAGCTCTTCGGCCGCGCTCGACGCGCGGATCGCCACCCTGCGCGAGCTCGCCGCCGAGGCGCTGGAGGAGGTGCGCTCGCTCTCGCACACCATGCATCCTCGGGTGCTCGACGACCTCGGTCTCGCCGCCGCGCTCGAGTGGATCGCGCGTCAGACGCGCGATCAGGAGTCGTTCGACGTCGAGGTGATCGCCGAGGAGGGGCAGCCGTCGATCCCTGCCGAGCTGGCCTCCGTGCTGTACCGGGTGGCGCAGGAGGCGCTGCGCAACGCCGCGCGCCACGCTGCGGCGAGCCGCGTGGAGATCGTGCTCCGGCGCGAGGCCGGCCGAGCTACGCTGCTGGTGGCCGACGACGGATGCGGCTTCGACGTGCGTCGCGCCCAGGAACGAAGGCCCGGCATGGGACTGTTCTCCATGCGGGAGCGCGTCGGGCTCGTGAATGGCACGCTGCGGGTGGAGAGCAGCCCAGGGCGCGGTACCCGGGTCGTGGCGAGCGTGCCGCTGACCGAACTCGAGCAGCGGGAGCAGTGATGACGGTGATTCGCGTCGTGCTGGTGGATGATCACGCCATCGTGCGCACCGGGCTCAAGGCGGTGCTCGCCGAGGAGCGCGAGATCGAGGTCGTCGGCGAGGCCTCGGGCGGGCTCGAGGCGATCGCGCTCCTCCAGCGTGTTCCGGCCGACGTCGTCGTGATGGACCTGTCCATGAGCGACGGCGACGGCATGACGGCGACGAAGGCGATCACGGCCGAGCGCGATCGTGCGCCGCGCGTGCTCGTGCTGACGATGCACGCCGAGGAGGCGTACCTGGAGGCGGTGCTCGAGGCGGGCGCGTCGGGTTATCTGGTGAAGAGCACCGCGGATCGGGAGCTGGTGGAGGCGATCCGTGCGGTCGCGCGCGGCGAGATCTTCGTGCAGCCAACGGCGGCGCGGGTGCTGGCACAGGGCGCGCGGCGGCGCGAGGAGCACGCCACCGATCGGGCGCGCTACGAGCGGCTCACCGAGCGGGAGCGCGCAGTGATGCGGCTGATCGCCGAGGGCTATACGGCGCCCGAGATCGGCGAGCAGCTCGCGATCAGCCCGAAGACGGTGGACACCTACAAACAGCGGGTCAACGACAAGCTTGGCTTGACGCACCGTGCGGACTATGTGAAGCTGGCGTTGAAGCTCGGGCTCCTTCAAGCACCGGCCGGGTAGCACTGGCCACTCGCCTTCCGTACTGCTCAACCCGTTTCCGAATCCATGCTTCGCACATCCACTCGCTTCCGCCGGCTCGCGCTCGTCTCCGCAGTGGCCGTTGCCGCTGCCGGCTGCGGCGGCAGCGAACCGATCGTTCAGCCCAAGGTCGACATCTTCGGCAGCTATGTCGCGACGACCTTCAAGGTGACGCCGACCGGGCGGCCGACGATCGACGTGCTCGCCCGGGGCGGCTCGCTCACGCTCGCGATCGCGAGAGACAGCACGACTTCCGGCTCACTCATCGTCCCGCAGGACGTGATCGGCTCGTCGGTGAACGCCAGCATGGCCGGCATCGTCTCGCAGTCGGGCTACGCCGTGCGCTTCTCGATGGGCGCCGACACGTTCGTCCGCACCGTGGGGTGGCTCGCCGGCGGCGGCACCATCGCGACCGACGTGAACGACGGCAGCGCGCGCATCGAGGTCATCCTCACCCGGCAGTGAGACTCGGCTAGCGCCGACTGCGGCTCGCGCGGCGAACTCGGGTGTGACGGCGCCCGAACGGGAGAAGTCCGCCCGTCATGACGCGCATTCATTCGACGCGGTTCCTCGCGGGCACGGTCGGCTGCGTGTTGGCCCTGCAGCCTCGACCGCTCGCGGCGCAGGACCCCCTGAAGGTGGTTCGATTCGAGCCGGACTCCATTGCGGCGGCCGTCGCGCCGGTGGTGATCCGCTTCGATCGTCCAGTGGCTCCCCGGCTCGCGGACTCGGTCGATCCCGACTCCGTGCTCACGATCTCGCCCAAGGTCGGCGCCCGGATCTACTGGCGCGACCCGAGCACGATCGTCGCCGAGTTCGATGCGCCGTGGCCGTCGGGTTCGAGCTACGCGGTCACACTGTCGCCGCGGACTCGCAGCGCGGATGGACACTCCCTTGGCGTGATCCCGCCGGTGCGCGTCAGGGTGCAGCGGTCGCATCTACTCTATTTCGGCACGCTCCCTCTCTCGGCGAACTACCCGAAGGAGGTTGGGCCCTCTCCCGCCGCCGTCGCCGTGTATTCCGAGCCGGTGACCGCCTCCGCTCTCGACAGGCAGGTATGGCTCGTCGCCGGTAAGGACTGCGCCCGATCGGATTCCGTCGCGATGGAGATCGTCTCGATCGACACCGTGCGGGACAGCGAGGACTACTACATCGCGATGGCTGGTGGGTACGACCGGGATACTCGGCTCGACTCGCTCCGTCGAGTCGTCACCGTTCGCGCCCCCGGCCCCTATCCGCGCCGATGCGCGCTGAAACTCCGCGCACCCACCGAGATCGGCGCTGCCGCAACCACCGCGCTGGAGGTGCGAGTGCGGCCCGCGTTCTCGCTCGCGGCCATCGAGACGCCCGGCACGGACAGCCGGGACGGTGAGTGCACGCGCGGCTGCTGGGGCGGACCGATCACGCTGCGCTTCAGCAGCCCAGTGACGCGAGACGCGGTGGAACGCAGCGTCCGCATCGACGGCCGCGCGGTGAAGGCAGCGGGGAATGATCCCGGGCTGCGGTGGACGCTCAGCGACACCGTGCCGATGGGACGCCCCCTTCGCGTCCACATCGATGCGGTGCTGTCGAGCGTGTACGGGGATCGGTTGCAGGTGCCGGTCGACACGATGATCCACCGTGACAGGAGAGCCGAGGAGCTGGGCTACGCGGAGGGACGAGTACTGGTCCCGGCTGGCTCGAACCGGCTGCTGCGACTACGAGTCGCGTACGCCGACTCCGTCACGGTGATCATCGCACGTGTGCCCGATTCACTCCGCGCGCGAGCGCTGATGCACGGTGATCACGACTTCGGCCGCAGGATCCATTGGCCAACGCTGGCTTCCGACAGTGTGGTTCGTGTGGTGCCGGTGCCCCCGTCGAACGTGAACGAGCGCATCGTCGACGTGGACGTGCGCTGGGTGCCGGTTGAATGGCGATCGGATCGGATCCTGCTCGTCAGGTCCATTCCGCATGTGGCGCCCGACACGCCGCCGCCAGCGGCTCCAGGGCGGAATCGCGCGGGAACGGGGGTGCATCGGCTCCCGCCTATGGAGGTGACGTCGATCGGCGGCGGATATCGCGAATACCCGCGGTACGCGGTGGTGCAGCGAAGCGACCTCGCCGCGCACGCGTCGCAGCACGGCCGGATGCTCGACGTCTGGGTCACCGACCTCCAGTCCGGCGCGCCCGTCGCCGGTGCGCGAGTGCGCCTGCTCGAGCGCGGCGACCGCGTCATCGTCTCCGGCACCGCGGACCGGCTCGGCTTCACCCAGCTTCGATTGAGCGCGCGTGCCTGGACGAAAGCAGCCGCGGGCCGACGCTACGTGGAAGTGTCCGACGGCACCCGGCAGCTGCTGCTCTCGCTGCCGCGTGAGCTGCGGATGGATTACGAGGAGTCGCTGACCACCGTGGACGACACTCTCCCGGTGAGCCCGAGCGAGGGGTTGCTCCGCGCCACCGCCTTCACCGATCGCGGGATCTATCGTCCCGGCGAGCGGGTGTTCGTCAAGGGCATCGCGCGCACGCTTCACGGCGCCGAAGGCTTCCGGGTGCCGGCGGGAGACTCCGCGCGATGGTCGCTTTCGTTCCAGGGCGAGGAGCCCATCGCGGTACGGAACGGAAAGCTGAGCGACTTCGGCAGCTACGCCGACAGCTTCGACCTGGCACGCACCGCGCGCGTTGGTGCGTACCGGGCCGATTTCGCCGTGCGGGACGCCGAGGGCTGGCACACCGTTGCGAGTCGCACGCTCGCGATCGCCGAGTACCGCGTGCCGGAGTTCGCCGTGAGCGCGGCCACCGACACCACGACGCGCACGCACGCGGGAGACACGGTCACCATTCGAGTGAACGGGCGCTACCTGTTCGGTCCGCCGATGGCGGGAGGTCAGGTGACGACTACGGCGAACACGTATCCGGATGCGGAACAGCCGCCCTCCCTGCCACTGCTTCGCGACTACACGGTCGGTCGCTCGTACGGGTGGATCACCCTCGAATCACCGGAGCGTGGTCCGGCGGTAGCGCGGACCGATCACCTGGACGAGAAGGGTGAGCTGACCCTTCGCCTGCCGGTCGCCGAGTTCGCGGGGCCGGCCACGATGCGCGTGAGCGTGAACGTGCAGGACGTGAATCGGCAGACGATCGGCTCGTCGGTGAGCGTGCCGATCCACGCCGCCGATGCCTACGTCGGACTGCGTCCCACCCAGCAGCGCTGGGTCTGGAACGCGGGCGACACGATCCGATTCGATCTGCTCGTGGCGGGCGCGGACGGTGCGGTGCGCAACGGCACGCGCATCGATCTCGTCGCCACGCGCCTCACGTGGAGCGAGCGCTACTGGGTGCGCGACACGACGTGGCGGACGTCGGTCGTGTCGGCCAGCACGGCCGCGCGCGCCGCGTTCGTTCCGTCGAAGAGCGGTTGGTACGAGGTCATCGCGAGCGCCGCGGACGAGCGGGAACGCCGCACCGAGAGCGCCGTCAGCGTCTACGTCGCGGGATCGCGTACTCCGGGGAGCTCGCTCGTCAACGACATCACGATGCGAACCGATCGCGCCAGGTATGCGCCCGGCGATACGGCGACCGTGCTGATCGACGCTCCGCTCGAGCTCTCCGGCCTCGTGACCATCGGGCGCGAGCAGGTGCTCGGCGAGCAGCTCGTGCAGCTGCACGAGGGGCTGAACATCGTCCGCGTGCCGCTGCCACTGGCGGCCGCACCATCCACCGACATCGATGTCGTCGCGGTCCGTGCGATGGGCAGCGCGCAGATGGCGAGCTCTCCGGGCCCCTTCGCGTTGCGCGGGACCACGTCGGTCGAGGTGGACGGCTCGTCGCGCGCGCTGCGAGTGCGACTCGCGCCGGACCGCGCGCGCTATCGCCCCGGCGACACCGTGCGCGTCGCGCTCGACGTGCGCGAGTCCAGCGGAGCGGGCCACCGCAGCGAGGTCGCGGTCTGGGCGGTGGACGAGGGCGTGCGGTCGCTCACCGGTTATTCGGCGCCGACGCTGCTCGACGACCTCACCGCGAGTTGGTACCGATGGGTGACCTTCGCCTCCACGTTGAACGCCTTCCTCTCCGGGCAGCCGCCTTCGGTCGCCGCGGTCTACTATCCGATCACGCTGTATGGCATGAGCGGCGCAAACGCGGCGATGTATCTCCAGGACAGGGTTGCGGGCTACGCGGCGCCGCCGAACAGCCCTGCCGATCGCGCACTGCGCCGGCGCTTCGCCAGCACGCCGTTCTTTGTGGGTTCGCTGCTCACCGACCCCGCGGGACATGCGTCCACCAGCTTCGTCCTCCCCGACAACGTCACCACCTACCGCCTGTACGCCGCCGCGGTGAGCGAGGGCGTCCTCGCCGGCACGGCCGATACCACGATCGTCAGCACGCGCCCGCTGATCGTGCGCGCCGCGCTTCCGCGGATCGTGCGAATTGGCGACTCGCTTCTCGCGGGCGCGGTGCTGACGAGCGAGCGCACCGAGCGCGTGCCGGTGTCGCTCCGCATCGACCCTGGTGCGCTTCGCATCGACGGGCCGACCGTGTTGAACGACACCATCGAGATCGGCCGTGCACGCGAACGTCGCTTTCCGCTTCACGCGTCGGGCCAGACCGATACCGTGGTCGTTCGCTTTCGCGCAACGGCGGCGACAGACGATGATGCGGTCGAGGCTCGCATGCCCGTGAGTCCGCCCGGGAAGCCACGGGCACGCGTCGTCATGGGCACGTTCGAGCGAACCGCATCCCTCGAGCTCGAGCTTCCCGACGACTTCGATGCGACTCGCTCGCACGCCACCCTCCAGCTCGGGGTCTCCGTCGCTCCGCTGGTGCGACAGCTCGGTGAGGCGCTGAGGAGCTATCCCTACGACTGCACCGAGCAGATCGCGAGTCTCCTCCGTGCGTCGCTCGCCGGCATTCGTCTCCGGCGGGCGATGGGGGATTCCTCGCTCTCCGATCTCGAGCGGCGACAGCTGCAGCTCGGCGTGAACGTTCTCATCGGCCGTCAGCGCTACGACGGTGGCATCGGGTACTGGAGCGCCACCCATTGGTCGTCGCTCTGGCTCACATCGTACGCGCTCGACGCACTGCTCGGCGCTCGCGAGATCGGGATGCGCGTTCCGGCTGGCCCCCTCCATCAGGCCACCGAATATCTGCGCAGCATGACTGGCACTGTGGGCGAGTACTTCGCGCGGACGGGAGTCCTCGACTCCACCAACTACGCCAGTCAGGCGCTGCACGCGGCGGTGATGCTTCGTCGACTCGGCGCGGCCGACACGGCCCTTGAACAGCGCGTGCGCGACCTGCGCAGACGACTCAACTACCAGGATCGGCTCGTTCTGGCGCAGCTCTGGGTCGCCTCCGGCAACCGAGATGAAGCGAGCGTTCTCCTCGATGACGCCTGGCGGTCGGCACGGATCGAAGGACGGCGCGTGGTGCTCGAGGATTCGATCGCATCCCGTTCGTGGATCTTTCGCTCGGTGACCGGGCCGGCCACGGCGCTGCTACGCGCCACGGCGCAGATCGATCCCGGGCATGCGCTGCTCGCGCCGCTCTTCGAATCCATCGTGCAGGACGCGCGTAGCGAGATCGGCCGCTGGAACACGATCGACCTGGCCGCGGCGAGCGAGGCAATCGCGTCGGTCGCCGAACCGCTCGGCGTCGCGGCGTCGCGCGATGTCGTCGTGTCGGGCTCGCGCGGAGGACGCATCGCGCAGATCGCGGTCGCGGCGCGAGGATCGGATTCGGTCGCCATCCCGATCGACGCGATGATCACGCGTCGCGGTGGCGGCTCGTCGCTGCGCCTCGCGCTCGCCTCCGCATCGCCGGCGCCAACCTACTACGCCATGACGGTCTTCGAAGTCCCGCTCGCACGCCCCACTCGCGCCGACGAGGCCGGTATTTCGGTGGAGCGCTGGTACGAGAGCTTCGCGGATGGGAAGCCGATCACCAGCGTAGCCGAAGGAGAATTGGTGCGGGTCCGACTGCGCATCTCCACCCCGCGAGACCGCGAGTTCGTCGTCGTGGACGATGCGCTGCCCGCTGGGCTCGAGGCGGTCGACCAGTCGCTTCGAACCGCGTCGAACCTGCCCCCGTACGTCGGAGCGCCGCGGCTTCGGGGAGACCTGCGGGAGGGGCCGATCGGGCAGCGATGGCTCTACGGAAGCTGGGATGGCGGCTGGTGGACGCCGTGGGAGCACAAGGAGATCCGCGACGACCGCGTTCTTTACTTCGCCCGGCAGCTCTGGCGCGGAAGCTATCAGGCGTCGTACGTGGCCCGCGCCACCACGGCCGGAGTGTTCGTCCGCCCCCCGGCGCAGGCGGAGGAGATGTACAACCCCGCGGTCCGCGGCCGAAGCGACGGAGGAATCTTCACGGTGACCACCGCGACGCCGGGGCCGTCCCACCCTTGACGTCTGCCCCAGCTCGCATATACTGAACTGACCATGCCAACCCAGAACGTCCTCCTCCTCAGCAGCGCCCTCGGCCGAATTATTATTATCGGACGCGGGCTTTCGTGCATGGGAGGACGTACCGAGTAACGCGGCGCATGTGTCGCGAACGGCCCCTCCCGGCAACGGTGAGGGGCCGTTTTCGTATGGGCCCGCCACCTACCGCAGGAAAGGATCGTTCGCCGCACGCCCGTGCGGCTCGGGGACCCCGCTCGCCCCTCGTCACCGTCCGTCCAATGTTTGCCTTCTCTCCAGACCGTCAGCAAGTGCACACTTCCCTCACCAACGACGGCCGCCGCTTCGTCCGGCCCGGCGTGTCGCAGCAGAGCCCGAACGCGCTTCCGTCGCGCTCGCCTGCGACCGCTCCGACCGAGCCGAGCCATGAACGAGCCGTCCCCCAAGCGGATGGCGAACCGTGAGCGAGAACACTCAGACCCCGGACGACGACGTACGACGGATCCGGATCTTCGACACCACGATGCGCGACGGTGAGCAGGCGCCGGGCTGTACGATGACCCGGGCCGAGAAGCTCGAGCTCGGGCATCAGTTGGCGAACATGGGGGTGGACGTCGTCGAGGCCGGCTATCCCGCCGCATCGCCTGGCGACGCCGACGCCGTTCGCGCCGTGGCCGAGGAGGTCGGTGGGGGAAGCGGCCCGGTGATTTGCGGGCTCGCGCGCGCCACGGAGAACGACGTCCTCGCCTGCGCGGCGTCGGTCGTGCCGGCGACGCGGAACCGGATCCACATCTTTCTCGCCACGTCGGACATCCATCTCAAGCACAAGCTGCGCTGCTCGCGCGACGAAGTCGTCAAGCGCGGGCGCGAGTCGGTGTCGTTGGCGAAGTCGCTCGTGCAGGAGGTGGAGTTCTCGCCCGAGGATGCGGCGCGCACCGATCCCGAATACCTGCTCGACGTGTTGGCCGCGGTGATCGAGTGCGGCGCGACGATCCTCAACATCCCCGATACGGTCGGCTTCACGACGCCGTGGGAATACGAGAACACCATCCGCCGCGTCGTCGAGCTCGCGGCGCAGCATCCGGGCGTCTCGGTGTCGACGCACTGTCACGACGACCTGGGACTGGCGGTTGCGAACACGCTGGCCGGCATCCGCGCCGGTGCGCGGCAGGTGGAGGTCACGTTGAATGGCATCGGCGAGCGCGCGGGCAACGCATCGCTCGAGGAAGTGGTGATGGCGCTGCACACGCGCCCCGAGCTGTTCGCCGGCGCGCACACGCGCATCGACACCACCCAGCTCACTCGCGCGTCGCGACTGCTGCAGCAGTGCACGGGGATGTACGTCGCGCCGAACAAGGCCATCGTTGGCGCCAACGCCTTTTCGCACGAGGCGGGCATTCATCAGGACGGCGTGCTGAAGCACCGTGCGACCTACGAGATCATGACGCCGGAGTCCGTGGGCGCTGATGGGAGCATGCTCGTGCTGGGCAAGCATTCTGGTCGGCACGCGCTGCGCTCGCGGCTGGCCGAGCTGGGGCACGAGCTGGATGACGAGCGCTTTCTCGAGGTGTTCGTGCGTTTCAAGGAATTGTGCGACCGCAAGAAGGTCGTTGACGACCGCGATCTCACTGCGCTCGCGAGCACGGCACATGACCATGCACCGGCACGCTGGACGCTGCAGCAGCTTCAGGTGACGTCGGGCACGCATCTCATCCCGACGTCGACGGTGAAGCTGCACGCCGCGGACGGCACCACCAAGATCGGTTCGGGGACGGGGGATGGACCGGTGGACGCGAGCTGTCGCGCCATCGACGCAGTGGTCGGCGAGTTCGCCGAGCTGCAGGGATTCACCACGCGCAGTGTGTCCGAGGGGACAGGCGCGCTAGCTGAGGTCACCGTACGCGTGAAGGATTTCTTGACGGGCCGCACCTTCGTGGGCCATGGAACGAACCCCGACGTCGTCACGGCCTCGGCCGAGGCGTATCTCGACGGTGTGAATCGCGTGCTGGGCGCGCGCGACGCGGCCGACGCCGCGGAGAGCAAGGTCCAGTACATGTTCGACAGCGCGAAGCCGGCGCGGGTGTCCGCATGACCGCGCCGCGCACGCTGTTCGACAAGCTGTGGGAGCGGCACATCGTCCGCCCCGAGACCGAGGCCACGCCGGCGGTGCTGTACATCGACCTGCATCTCGTGCACGAGGTGACCTCGGCGCAGGCGTTCACGGAGCTGCGCACGCGTGGCTTGAAGGCGCGGGCGCCGCAGCGCACGATCGCGACGATGGATCACTCGACGCCGACGACGCCGGGTGGGTTCAAGGCGATGCCCGTGCTCGACGCGAGCGCGACGTCGCGCAAGGCACAGCTCGACCAGCTCGCGAAGAACTGCGCCGACTTCGGCATCCCGCTGCTCGCGCTCGGCGACAAGCGGCAGGGGATCGTGCACGTGATCGGACCCGAGCTGGGATTGACGCAGCCCGGCATGACCGTGGTGTGCGGCGACAGTCACACGAGCACCCACGGCGCGTTCGGCGCGCTGGCGTTCGGCATCGGCACGTCGCAGGTGGCGCACGTGCTCGCCTCGCAGTGTTTGTTGCAGACGCGTCCGAAGACGTTGGAAGTGCGCGTGGACGGAAAGCTTCGCCCGGGCGTGTCGGCGAAGGACGTCATCCTTGCCGTCTGTACACGACTTGGAGTCGGTGGGGCGACCGGCCACGTGATCGAGTACACCGGCGAGGTGATCCGCTCATTGTCGATGGAAGAGCGCATGACCGTGTGCAACATGTCGATCGAGGCTGGCGCGCGCGCCGGCATGATCGCGCCGGACGAGAAGACCTTCGAGTATCTGAAGGGCCGTCCGCACGCGCCGAAGGGCGCCGCGTGGGATGCCGCGGTCGCCGACTGGAAGACGTTGAAGACCGACGAGGGCGCGACGTTCGATCAGACGATCGTGCTCGATGGCAGCTCGCTCGATCCGTGGATCACCTACGGCACGAACCCCGGCATGGGGATGTCGATCAACCAGCCCGTGCCCGACCCCGATTCGCTGAGCGACCGCAGCGAGCGTGACAGCGCGGTGAAGGCGCTCAAGTACATGGGACTCACCGCGGGACAGGCGCTCGCCGGCACGTCGGTGGACGTTGTCTTCTTCGGGAGCTGCACCAACGCGCGCATCTCCGATCTGCGCGACGCGGCATCGGTGCTCCGTGGGCGGCACGTCGCGCCCGGCGTGCGGGTGCTCGTCGTACCTGGCTCGCAGCAGGTGAAGCGGCAGGCCGAGGCGGAGGGGTTGGACGTCGTGTTCAAGGATGCGGGTGCGGAGTGGCGTGAGGCAGGCTGCTCGATGTGCATCGCGATGAACGGCGATCAGCTCAAGCCCGGCCAGCTCGCCGTCTCGACGAGCAACAGAAACTTCGAGGGCCGTCAGGGGAGTGGCGGCAGAACGTTGCTCGCCAGTCCGCTCACCGCCGCCGCCGCCGCCGTCACCGGCGTCATCACCGACCCCCGCACTCTCATGGAAGTCGCCGTATGACGGATACCAACACCGCCGACACGCAGTGGGATTTCAGTTCGACGTATGTCGTGCTGCCGAGCGAGAACGTCGACACCGATCAGATCATTCCGGCGCGCTTTCTCACGACGACTGATCGCGTCGGGTTGGGCCCCAACGCGTTCAACGACTGGCGCTATCTCGCCGACGGCTCGCCGAATCCGGACTTCGTGTTGAACAAGCCCGAGTCGAAGGGAGCGCAGGTGCTGGTGGCCGGGCACAACTTCGGGTGCGGCTCGTCGCGCGAGCACGCCGTGTGGGCGCTGGCAGGCGCGGGCTTCCGCGCCGTGGTGAGCAGCACCTTCGCCGACATCTTTCGCGGCAACGCGCTGGGCAACGGGCTGCTGCCGATCCAGGTGTCGCCGGAAGTGCTGGCCAAGTTGATGGCGTCGCACACGCCGTCGACTCGCGTGCACATCAACCTCGAGCGCGCCGAGCTGGTGTTGCCCGACGGCGAGACCGTGACCTTCCCGATTCCGCCCTTCTCGAAGTACTGCCTGTTGAACGGCATCGACGAGATGGGCTTCCTGCTCAAGACCGCGGACGACGTCGCGACGTACGAGTCGACGCGTCCCTCGGCCTTCAGCACACTCGACGCGGCGGTGGCGGCATGAGCGCGGCACGTCAGACGAGCTACACCGTCGCGCTGCTGCCGGGCGACGGGATCGGTCCCGAGATCGTCGCTCAGGCCAAGCGCGTGCTGGTCGCGGCGGGCGAGCTGGCTGGTGCGACGATCTCGTTCGAGGAAGGGTTGATCGGCGGTGCGGCGATCGATGCGACCGGCACCGCGCTCCCCGACGACACGACCGCGATGTGCAAGCGAGCGGACGCCGTGCTGCTCGGCGCCGTCGGTGGTCCCAAGTGGGACAACCCGAGCGCGAAGGTGCGGCCGGAGCAGGGGTTGCTCGCGATACGGAAGGCGCTCGGTCTGTACGCGAACCTGCGTCCCGTCGCGCCGCATCCGTCGCTGATCGATGCGTCGCCGCTCAGGCGCGAGCGGTTGGAAGGAGTGGATCTCCTCGTGGTGCGCGAGCTCACGGGCGGGATCTACTTCGGCGAGAAGGGACTGGATCAGCTGCCCGGTGGCGGCGAGCGCGCGCGCGACCTCTGCACCTACGACACCGAGGAGGTCACGCGGATTGTGCGCATGGCGGGCGAGCTCGCGCGCGGTCGCCGTGGCAAGCTCACGTCGGTGGACAAGGCGAACGTGCTGGAGACGTCGCGGCTGTGGCGCCGCATCGCGACGAAGGTGCTGGCGGAGGAGTTTCCCGACATCGAGGTCGAGCATGTGCTCGTGGACTCGTGCGCGATGGTGCTCGTGACGAACCCCGCGCGGTTCGACGTGATCGTCACCGAGAACATGTTCGGCGACATTCTCACCGACGAGGCCGCGGTGTTGACCGGGTCGATCGGTCTGCTGCCTTCCGCGTCGCTCGGCGCGCCGAACGCCGGCGGTGGGACGCGCGTCGGCTTGTACGAGCCGATTCACGGTTCGGCGCCGGACATCGCGGGGAAGGGGATCGCGAATCCGGTGGGCACCATCCTCAGCGTCGCGATGCTGCTGCGGCACTCGCTCGGGCTCGAGGCCGAGGCGAAGGCAGTGGAGAAGGCCGTGTTCGATGCGGTGGCGGCGGGCGCGCGGACGAAGGATCTCGGAGGGAACGCGACGACGGTGAGCGCGGCGGACGAGATTCTGGCGCGGTTGGTCGGGGAGGCGACGACGGCGGCGTAGCGCTTCGCCGCTCGTGCCGCGGCACGGCACCACGTGCGGCAAATCGATGACTGGATCGCGGGCGGCGGGAAGAGCTTGGAAGCTCCTTCCGCCGCCTTCGTGTCTCCACTCCCGCCGATCCCCAGGCAGCACCTCGGCAGTCGTCCCGAGCCCGAGCGACGATTTCGTCTGCTGGAGCTCGTGCGGCGCGTCTTGCGAGAGCGGCGATACAGCCCACGGACCGAGAAGGCGTACATCCAGTGGATACGCAGGTACATCATCGCGAACGATCGACGACATCCGTCGGACCTCTCCGAGGTCGATGTCGCGCGGTTCCTGTCGTCGCTCGCGCTCGAGGCGCACGTGGCGGCAGCCACGCAGAATCAGGCGTTGGCGGCCATCACCTTTCTCTATTCCAACGTCTTACTTCGTCCGCTCGCCCGGATCGAGGGGATCGCGCCATCGCGCCGTCCGCGGCGACTTCCAGTCGTCCTCACCCAGCGAGAGATTCGCGCCGTGCTCCACCACCTCACCGATCCCTACCAGCTGTGCGCCAAGCTGATGTACGGAAGCGGTCTGCGGGTGACCGAATGCCTGCGTCTGCGCGTCAAGGATGTGGATCTGGAGCGTCGCGAGATCGTCGTTCGGTCGGGCAAAGGTGAGAAGGACCGTCGCACACCGCTCGCGTTGGCGTGTGTCGGGCCATTGCGGGATCTGATCGCGCATGAGCAGAGGCGCTTCGCGCTGGATCGGGCGGCGGGAGTGATCACTACGGGCCTGAGCGAGGCGCTCAGTCGCAAGTATCCTGGGATGGAGCTCGATTGGCGCTGGCAGTACATCTTCGCCGCACGCCGGACCTTTGTGCTCTCCGACGGGAGACGAGCGCGCCATCACCTGCACGAAACCGTGATGCAGCGGATGTTCGTCGCCGCGGTGCGCGGGAGCGAGATCGCAAAGCGCGCGACCTGTCATTCGCTTCGCCACTCCTTTGCGACCCATCTCCTGGAGTCTGGCGCCGACATCCGCACCGTTCAGGAGCTCCTTGGCCACACCGACGTGCGAACGACCATGATCTACACGCACGTGCTGAATCGCGGTGGTCTCGGCGTGCGGAGCCCGGGCGACGATCTCTGACCTCGTGCGTGTCTGGCGCACCCTCTCGTGCAAAATCGACGACCGCGTACGTTATCCCACTCTGCATCGTTGCATAACCTGCCCAAGTTCGCAGCGATGGAGTTCCAACGCCTTGATATGTCGCAGGTTGCCGACCACTGGTGAGTAGTGCTCTTGCGGAAACGCAGCGGGGTCTGGTTGGTTTGGCCACACCAACGATAGATAATGCGACGTGCATAAACGGACCTTTGCTGTATAATTGGCGTTAGGCCGCTAACTACGCTCCTTGTCGAGTATGATCTCGAGACGGGCATTCGCGTACTACGTATCAGCAGGCGCCACCTGCGCGAGCATTCTGCACATCCTCGCGATGCTCGGGTATGCGCCGTTCGACCTGTGGACCGTGGCCGCCATGTTTTTGCTGGTCGCTGCGCCGGCTTTCATTGCCATGCTCGCTCACGTGAGCCGCATCGCGGGCACGCGACCCGACGCGGTCGATCTTTTGGCCGCGGTACCGGAGTGGGGGCGCCGGCTGTTCGTTGCAGTCTTCATCTACGCCGGTGTGAATGTCGCCGCGTTCCTCGTCGTGACCGGAGGTGGAAGCGTCAAGCAGCGCGCTGACGGCCGCTACGTGCTCAGCGAGCATGGCAACTTCATTCGCGAGCTCGACGCGAAGGGTGTGCGCGCCCTTCACATTTGGGATGTCCGGCTGATCACGGGCTCCCTTCTGCCTTTTCTCGTTCTCCCGGGCCTCTACTTCCTTTTTGCTCCGTCGGTGAGCAGCGGGGAACGTCAGCCACTCACGCCAGCGGCCTGACGTGTCGCTGCAGCTGACAAGCGCGAGTTCTAAGGAAGTCATTGGGGTTTCCGCCTATCGTGTTGCTATCGCATGCAAGCTGGTGAGCCGCATATTGAGCTGACCGCTTGCAGCTGAGCTTGGGCGTTAGGGCGCAACACACATGGTCCGTAGAGTCACGCTCGATACCAACTGCCTTCTCGACCTGGAGGAGAGGACCGAGCGGGCCCCCGCCGTTCGGGCCCTCATCAGTCTCCACAATACTGGCGATCTCACGCTCAGTGTTCCCGCCATCATGGCGTCAGAACGGCAGCGCGGCGGCGTGTATCTCTCGAGCTTCGCGGAGTTCACGGATCGGCTGTCGAGCCTCGGCGTCGGTCATCTGCCCCTCTTGCCCCCGATGGGGTACTGGGATGTCGGGTTCTGGGACCACATGCTCTGGACGGATGACGCGATGATCGAGTTCGAGCGCCAAATCCACGATGTCCTCCACCCCGATATCCAGTTCGAGTACGGGGATCACTGCCGGGAGCTAGCGATCGGTCCTGAGGCGATGCCACCTGAACGGCGGTGGCGAAATGCGAAGTGTGACGCGCAGGTGCTCTGGAGCCACATCCATCACGGTGGTGAGCTGCTTGTTACCAACCATCTGAACTTCATCAAGCAATCCAAGCTGCCCCGCCTCATCGAGCTCGGAGCCGGCGCGATCGTTCAGACGCACGCGGCGCTAGCACTCCTCGACGCTGCGCCCTAACGTGGCGTTGAAGCTGACGGCCGGGCTGTGGAAGCGGGCTACGCCCGCAATGGTTGTACTCCGGCCGCAGCTGAACTTGGGCGTTAGCTGGCAACAGACATCTCTGGCACCCACGGTGATTGCGATCTCACTTCCAGGCATGTGGACGCCGGCGCCCGGCTCCCCAGCGGCACGGGCACTCGCGTATGTGGCCGCGCGGAGCGTCGGCCCGCCCGTCGATCCGTCCCTGCGCGTCACGCTGCAGTTCCACCCTGACCGCCTGCACGACGGCACGCCACTTCTTCGGGCGTTAGCATCCGCTGGCGTGTACCGCTCGCAGTTTGAGACCGGCACGAGCAATGGCGGGCTCACCGCGCACCCCGGTGGCGAGCGCTGGAACTGGGAAAGCCGCATCTTCGGCACTGCGTACGACAATGCGCCGCCGGGCGAGCGTCCG
>DASYMZ010000021.1:0-16733 GCA_036008805.1 Gemmatimonadaceae bacterium | reverse complement strand
CCGTCGGGCCGGTAGACCGGATCGGCCGGGTTGAACCAGAGGGAGCCCATCACGGTCGAGCTGCCGAGGGAGGCGTCGCTCGACTGGATCTTGTTGAGCGTGTTGGAGACCGTGAGGTTCGTGCCCGTCGTGAGGCGCTTGCTCACGGTGCGCTCGAGGTTCACGCGGCCCGAATAGCGGCGGAAGCCCGAGTTGATGACGATGCCGCCCTGGTCGAAGTAGCCCCCAGAGAGCAGGTAACGTGTCGCCTCGTCGCCGCCACTGATTCCCAGATTGTAGTTCTGCTGGGCTGCGTTCTGCAGCACGAGATCCTGCCAGTTCGTCCCGATGCCGCCGTTCGCGATCGCCGACAGCTGGGCGTCCGTGTAGAAGGGTGCACCCCCGATGTTGGCGCGCCCTTCGTTCGCCATCTGCGCGAACTGGAGCCCGTTGAGCATCGCGATCTTCTTGCCCGGCGTCTGGTATCCGTAGGAGGCGTCGAGCGTGACGTTGTTGCGGCCGCGCGTGCCCCGCTTGGTGGTGATGAGCACGACGCCAGCCGCGCCGCGCGCGCCGTAGATCGCCGTCGACGAGGCGTCCTTGAGCACCTCGATGTTCTCGATGTCGCTCGGACTGATCGAGGAGAGCGGGTTCTGATACGGATCGTTCGACGAGGTCCCCGTGATCGCCGGCACGCCGTCGATCACGTAGAGCGGCTCCGAGTTCGCGGCGATCGAGTTGGTGCCGCGGATGCGGATCGACAGCCCGCCGCCCGGCGCTCCGTTGTTCTGCGTCACCTGCGCGCCCGCCACGCGGCCCTCGAGCATCTGGCCGACGTTGGCGGTGACTGCGACCGGCACGTCAGTGACATTCACGGAAGCGACGGCGCCCGTGAGATCCTGCCGGCGCTGAGTGCCGTAGCCGACCGTCACGACCGCCTCGAGCTGCACCGATTGCGCGGCGAGCGTGAAGTCGGCGGTCACCGGCTGACCCGAGACGGTGATGGACTTCGCCTGGGGCGCGAAGCCGATGAGCATCACGCGGATGGTGTGGGTGCCGTCGGGGACGTTGCCGATCGTGTACCGGCCGTCCGCGTTCGTGATCGCGCGGAGCTGGGTACCGACCAGGAACACCTGGGCGCTGGCGAGGGGGCGCCCGGTCGCATCGGCAACGCGCCCGGACACCGCCGCCGCGACGGCTGGGCTGGCGACGCTCGCAAGATCTCCACCGGGGAGCGCGGCCGCCGTGCGACTACCGACGCCGAGGGCGACGGCAGCGCAAAGGAAAGTGAGTCTCGTCATCATCGTGTGACTTGTGAGAGGGATGGCAACACACATCGCGTGACCGACAGGGTCCAACGTTCTCCTACGAGGCTGCTCTCGAGCGTCTGCGGGCGGGTTGAGGGTGGAGGTGCGCAGGGTCTGGCTTGGATTCGGACCGTTTCGTGCCAAAGTGAGAAATTGTTCAGCTACGCCGATCGTAAGAATCGGCCTCGCCCGTCAGCTCGTGCTGACGAGCGGGCCGTGCAACGAGATCACGTCGACCGCTACCAACTTCAGCTCCGGATGGTCACGAGACGCGAGTCGCGGCGGCTGGGTCGTCGCGAGACTACGTCGATGCGGATTCCGGTGTACGGCGAGCTCGCCCGTGAGCTGGAGCTTCGTTGCGACGAATGACTCCTGGGACGCCTGAATTCGTCACGATGCCGCGCAAACGTTCGCGAACGCGTTCGATTCGCGCTAGGGCCTGGTTGCGATTGCTGGCCCCTGAGCGCTCCCGGGATGCACGACGGGGATGGGCCGGATACCGAGAGCACCGCGGCCCATCACGGCCGCGGCGCTCGTCTGGCGATTCGCCGCTCGCAGATCGGCGTATCGGCTAGCAGCTCTGCTGGCGTCCGGGTCGACGTATACGGGATAGCCTCCACCCGCCGCGTCGTGCACCTCACCGACGATCCGATCGTACTCGTCGCGCCGGACGCTGTACGACATCGAGCTGGAATGAGTCGACTGCCATTCCGCCCCGACTTCCCAATCGTACGTGTGCGGCGGCGTGCCACCTGAAGCGTTGATGCTCCAGCTGTTCGACTCGCCGAGACAGACGCTCGTCTGACGACCGCTGAGCGTAGCGGTGACGGCTGGATAGCGGCGCGAGAACAGTGACGGTGCAACTCGCGCTGACGGCGGGAAGGCATCCGCTGTACGTCGCGATGATCGTCGCGGTGCGCGACTCGAGGCGCAGTTCCACCGGAACTCGAAGCTCGGCGCACGGATTCGCACATCATTAGGTTCTCGCTGCGATCTCGCGCGAACGCGAACCGGCGTGGCGCGCGCTGCGGCCCAGACCCCAGCCTCATCTCCATGTTCGTGCATTCCGTCTACTTCTGGCTCCACGACGACCTCTCCCCCGCGGCGAAGACGAAGTTCGTCGACGGGATCCGGTCGCTCGCGGCCATCGACGTCGTCCAGCAGGGCTTCATCGGTGTGCCGGCGGCCACCAACCGGGCGATCATCGACCAGAGCTACTCGTACGCGCTGATCCTCTCGTTCGCGGACGCAGCCGCTCAGGATGCGTACCAGGTCCATCCGGTTCACGACGCCTTCCGCGAGAACTGTGGCGGCTCGTGGAAGAAGATCGTGATCTACGACGCGATCAGTGAATAGATTGTCGCTCGCCGCGCGCCGGGAATCCAACGACTCGCCGGCCGCGGGCGTTACCACATAGGCGTCGAGCGCGCCCAACTTCATCCGCCGAGGTGGCTCATCACCTCCGGCCCGCGCTCCGCACTCTCGAGGTTCTGGATTCGTGGTGAGATTGGACCGAGCTCAACGCGTGAGACGCGCCGCCAGCGCGACACGCTTCATACTTGTCGTGACCGCGCCGTGCCTGTTCGCGCCGCGCGCGCGCGCCCAAGGCGTGCCGTCGTCCGCATCAACGACGGACTCCGCGTTCGCGGTGCGGATCGATTCCGCGCTCGACCTGACCACGGTCGTCGCACGTGCTCTCGTCGCGAGCCCGGCGATCGCGCAATCCGAGGCGGGACTTCGCGTCGCGCGGTCGGGACTGCGCGTGAGCGGCGGCGCGTATCTCCCCAGCCTGTCGCTCAGCAGCGCCGCCCTTCGCTCGAACGTGCTCACCGCCACGGGGTCCCCCTCGGGCGGCCCGATCGGCGGCTCGGGCGCCGACGCGTACTCGGCCGGCATCTCGTCGTCGCTGGAGCTGTTCACCGGCGGACGACGCGGCGCCGAGCAGGCGCGAGCACGCTCCGACCTGAGCGCCGCGACGGCGAGCGACCGGTCGCAGGAGTTCCTGGTCACGCTGCTGGCCAAGCGCAGCTTCTACGAAGCGCTGCGCGGCTCGGAGCTGCTCGGCGCGTCTGCGGCACGGGTCGCGCGAGCGGAGCGCGGGCTGCGCTACGCACAGGATCGCGTGCGCGCCGGCACGGCCACCAAGTCGGACGAGCTGCGCGCACGGCTCGAGCTGACGACGGCGCGACAGCAGCAGCTCGCCGCGCGCGACACGCTGCAGACCGCCGCGTTCGCACTCGGCCGCGTGGTGGGGGCCGATGTCCCCATCGGCGCACGCGCTCCGGCGACGCTGGAGCTCGGCCCCCTTGCACTCTCCGACTCCGACATCACGCGTCTCGCCGTCGCGTCCGCACCGGCGGTGGAGACGGCGCAGGCCGCGCAGCAGGCGAGCGCGGCGACGGTTCGTGCGTCGCGCTCGCTCTACTTCCCCGACATCCGGTTGACGAGCGGCTACAACTGGGCACGCCAGTCGGCGGTCGTGGGCGCGGTGCGGCCCGGGTGGCAGGTCGCGGTGGGCACCACCCTGCCCCTCTTCAACGGCTTCCAGCGCGAAGACGCGGTCACCCGCGCGGAGGCGAACGCGCAGGTGGCGCAGGCGACGGCGCTCGACGTGCGGAGACAGGTGCGCAGCGATGCCGCCCGTCTGCTGAGTGGACTGCATCTCGCAGAGCAGAGCATCAGGCTCGCCGAGGAGGCGGTCAGTGCGGCGCAGGAGGACCTGCGCGTGCAGACCGAACGATATCGCGCCGGGATCTCGACGTCGCTCGAGGAGCTCACGTCGCAGCTCGCGCTGACGCAGGCCGAGCTGGGGCGCGTGGCCGCGCGATACAACTATGCCGTCACGCGGGCGACGCTCGAGGCGCTCGTGGGACGGTCGCTCACGCCATGATGGTGCACTGAGATGTGGATCGTACTCCTCGCGCTCCGGCGCCCGTACACCTTCGTCTGCGTGGCGATCCTGATGCTCGTGTTCGGCATCGTCGCGATCGTCCGCATGCCAGTCGACATCTTCCCGGCGATCAACGTGCCGGTCGTCTCGATGCTGTGGAGCTACGGCGGCCTGTCTCCAAAGGAGATGGAGCAGCGCATCGTGGCGCCCGCCGAGCGCGTGTACTCCAGCTACGTCAACGACATCGAGCACATCGAGTCGCAGTCGCTGAACGGGCTGAGCATCATCAAGGTGTTCTTCCAGCCCGACGCCGACGTGCAGGCGGGCATGGCGCAGCTCACCGCGGCGTCGCAGGGGATCACGCGCATCATGCCGACCGGCATCTCGCCGCCGTTCATGGTGCGGTTCAACGCCACCGACGTGCCGATCCTGCAGCTCGGCGTGGCGAGCCCGGCGCGCACCGAGGCCGAGCTCAGCGACCTGGGCACCAACTTCATCCGCGTGCCGCTCGGCACCGTGCACGGCGCCGGCGTGCTCCCCGCATTCGGCGGCGTGCAGCGGCTCATCAACGTCGACATCGATCCGCAGGCGCTCTACTCCAAGGGCCTCTCGCCGGGTGACGTGAGCCGCGCGATCAACGCGCAGAACGTCATCCTGCCGGCCGGCACGGCGAAGATGGGCGGACGCGAGTACTACGTGCGGCTCAATGCGAGCACGGACTCGGTGCGGCAGCTCGGCGACCTGCCGATCAAGCAGGTCAACGGCGCGATGGTGTACGTCAACGACGTCGCGCAGGTGCGAGAGGGCGGCGGCGTGCAGACCAACATCGTGCGCGAGAACGGACATCGCGGCACGTACCTCTCCATTCTGAAGAACGGCAAGGCGTCGACGCTGGCGATCGTCGACCAGGTGAAGAACATGCTGCCGGCGGTGAAAGCGACGCTGCCCCCCGACGTGCAGCTCAAGCTGCTCGCCGACCAGTCGGTGTACGTGCGGGCGACGATCAACGGCGTGATCCGCGAGGGCGTGCTCGCGGCGTGTCTGACCGCGCTGATGATCCTGCTCTTCCTCGGAAGCTGGCGCTCGACGGTGATCGTGGCGCTGTCGATCCCGCTGAGCGTGCTGACGTCGATCATCGCGCTGTGGGCGACGGGCGAGACGCTGAACGTGATGACGCTCGGCGGCCTCGCGCTCGCCGTCGGCATCCTCGTCGACGACGCGACGGTGGCGATCGAGAACATTCATCGCAACATCGAGCTCGGGTCACCGCTCAGGAAGGCGATCATCGACGGCGCACAGCAGATCGCCGTGCCGGCGTTCGTGTCGACGCTGTCGATCTGCATCGTGTTCCTGCCGATCTTCGCCCTCTCCGGACCCGCCGCCGCGCTGTTCCGGCCGCTCGCGCTGGCGGTGATCTTCGCGATGGCGGCGTCGTACTTCCTGTCGCGCACGCTCGTGCCGACGATGACCGACTTCATGTTGCCGGCGGAGATCGCCGAGCACGAGCGGGCGCACCACTCCGTGGGCCGGCCGAGCGTGTTCAAGCGCATCTCGGTGCGATTCGAGCAGCTCTTCGAGCGGTTCCGCGCGGGCTACCACGCGATCCTCGCCGGCGCGATGGAGCACCGCCGCGCCGTGTTGACCGTTGGCGCCGGGTTCGTGGTGTTGTCGCTGATGCTGGTGCCGGCGATCGGCGAGGACTTCTTCCCGCAGGTGGACGGCGGCCAGTTCCAGCTGCACCTGCGCGCGCCGCCGGGCACTCGGCTCGAAGAGACGGAGCGGCTGTTCGCGCGCGTCGAGCAGACGGTCAAGCGGACCATCCCGCCCAACGACCTCGAGCTCGTGCTCGACAACATCGGGCTCACCACGTACGGCGTCGCGCTCGCGGTTGGCTCCAACGCAACGCTCAGCAGCGCCGACGGCGACATGCTCGTGCAGCTCAAGCCGGACCACAAGGGCTCGACCTGGGAGTACGTGCGCACGCTCCGTCGCGAGCTGCCGAAGCAGTTCCCCGGCGTGACCTTCTTCTTCCAGCCCGCGGACATGGTGAACCAGGTGCTGAACCTGGGGCTTCCCGCGCCGATCGACGTGCAGATCTCCGGACGCAATCCGAAGAACTTCGAGCTGGCGCGCTCGCTGGCCAAGGAGATCGCCAAGATCCCGGGCGCGGCGGACGTGCGCGTGCAGCAGGTGATGGACGCGCCGGAGATGCGCTTCGAGGTGGACCGCACGAAGTCGCAGCAGATCGGGCTCTCGCAGCGCGACGTGGCGAGCGACCTGCTGGTCTCGCTCAGCTCGAGCGGCCAGACGGCCCCGAACTTCTGGCTCAACCCAGCGAACGGCGTGCAGTACGGCGTGAGCGTCATGACGCCGCAGTACAAGATGGGGTCGATGGAGGATCTGCAGCGGACGCCGATCGGCGCGGCGGCCGGCGGCACGGCGCAGGGTGGTCTGCAGATGTTCGGCAATCTCGCGACGTCGACGCGCGGCGTGACGCCCGCGGTGGTCAATCACTACAACGTGCAGCCGGTGTTCGACGTGTTCGCGAGCGCCGACCGGCGCGATCTGGGCGGCGTCGCGCGGGAGATCGACGCGATCGTCGCGAAGGCGGCGCCGAACTTCCCCAAGGGAACGCAGGTCACGATGCGCGGCCAGGTGGAGAGCATGCGCACGTCGTTCATGGGACTCGGGCTCGGGATCCTGTTCGCCATCCTCCTCGTCTATCTCGTGCTCGTGGTGAACTTCCAGAGCTGGGTCGACCCATTGATCATCATCATGGCGCTGCCGGGCGCGCTCGCCGGCATCGTCTGGATGCTCTTCCTGACCCATACCACCTTCACCGTTCCCTCGTTGATGGGTGCCATCATGGCGATGGGCGTCGCGACGGCGAACAGCGTTTTGCTGATCACCTTCGCCGACGATCAGCGCCGAGCGGGCCGCACCGCGGGGGAGGCGGCGGTGGACGCCGGCTTCGCGCGGCTTCGTCCGGTCTGCATGACCGCGCTGGCAATGATCATCGGCATGCTGCCGATGGCGCTCGGCATGGGCGAGGGCGGCGAGCAGAACGCGCCGCTCGGCCGCTCCGTCATCGGCGGACTGCTGATGGCGACCTTCTTCACCCTCGTGATCGTGCCGCTGATCTACAGCATCCTCCGCGCCGACAAGCCAGCCGAATCGACCGAGCGCGCGCACGACGCGCGCGGCATGGCTGGTACGCCGACCATCCTGCGTCCAGCGCAATGACCCAGCCCGAGCGATCCAACCTGCCGTCACCGCACCTCGACGACGAGCGCCTGCACGAACAACCGCACGACGCCGCGTTGGGCGCGGCGCCACCGGTCGCGCCGGCGAGCGGCGCGCGACTCGGCCGCATCGCGGTGATCTCGGGTCTCGTGCTGCTCGTGCTGCTGGTGGTGACCCTGCTGCCCCGCTTCACGGTGCACCGCGAGCTGCTCGCCGACGCCGCGGCGCGGGACAGCGCACCAGCGGTCGAGGTGACGACGGTGCAGCGCGCCACGCCAGGCAGCGTGGTCACCCTTCCCGGTACGGTGCAACCGCTCCACGAGTCGGCGATCTACGCGCGGGTGAGCGGCTACGTGCGCCGCTGGCATGCCGACATCGGCACGCTCGTGCGGCAGGGTACCGTGCTCGCCGACATCGACGCGCCCGAGCTCGAGCAGAACGTTCAGCAGGCGCGCTCGCAGGTCGCGATGACGCACGCGGCGCTCGACCTCGCTCGCGCCGATCTGGCGCGCTGGACGTCGTTGGCGCGCGACAGCGCGGTGACGGGTCAAGAGCTCGATCAGAAGCGCGCGGCGTTCGCCTCGGCGCAGGCGAACACCGGCGCCGCGGAAGCGAACCTCAGGCGCCTCGTGCAGACGGGCGAGTATACGCGAGTCGTCGCTCCGTTCACCGGTGTGATCACCGCGCGCAACGTCGACATCGGCTCGCTGATCACCGTCTCGGGCGCGACGAGCTCGCCGCTCGGCAACGGTGGCAGCAGCGTGGCGAACGCGGGCAACCTCTTCCGCATCGCGCAGACCGACACCGTCCGCACGTACGTGACGGTGCCGGCGACGTACGCCACCTCGGTGCGGCCTGGCCTCGCGGCGGACGTCACCGTGCAGGGCATCTCCGGCCGCACCTTCGCCGGCACGCTCTCGCGCACCTCGGCGTCGCTCGACGCGGCGACGCGCACGCTGCTGGCCGAGATCGACATCCCGAACCGCGACTTCGCGATCCTGCCCGGGATGTACGCGCAGGTGACGCTGCACTTCCCGCGCGCGACTCCGCCGTTGATGGTGCCCGCGAGTGCGCTCGTGATCCGGTCGGCGGGACCGCAGGTGATGGTGCTGACTCGCACGAACGCTCCGACGGCTACCGTCCATCTGCAGTCGGTGACGGTCGGCCGCGACTACGGCTCGACGATCGAGATCACCGACGGGCTCGTCGACGGCTCGACGGTGGTGACGACGCCGAGCGCCGACCTCGACGAAGGGACGAAGGTGCGCGTCACCCCCACGAAGCGGTAGCGCGTCGGTCGGGCGCACGCGCTCCCGCTCGACGCGCGTCAGCTGTCGAGCGGGAGATCCACCAGGAAGCTCGTCGCCTCGCCCAGGGTGCTGGTGGCGGAGATCGCGCCACCCGCCTGGCGCACGAGCATGGAAACGGTGAACAGACCGAGCCCCGTTCCGCCGCTCTCGGCCTTGGTGGTGAAGAAGGGCTCGAAGATCTGAGCCAGGGTCTGCTCGCTCATGCCGCTGCCGGTGTCCGTCACCGTGAGCCGAAGGCGCCGCCGCGCCACCTGCGGGACCGCATCCGTCGCGGGCGCTTCGATGACGACTCTCGTCGAGACGGTGATCCGTCCGTCCTCGGCGATCGCGGCGCGTGCGTTCGACACGAGGTTCAGCACGATCTGCTCGATCGAGGTGGCATCGATGATCGCGCGCGCGCCCGCGGCGTGGAGCTCGAGCACGAGATCGACGTTGCCCCTGACGAGGGCCCGCAGGAGCGGCTCGAGCTCTCGCACCGCGTCGTCCACGCTGACGTCGGTGGCGGGCGCGGTCTGCCGGCGTCCGATCGCCATCAGGCGGCTGGTGAGCTTCGCTGCCTGCGACGCGGACTGGCTGCTGTCGCGCAGCAGCTCGCGCTCCTCCTGGCTGCGGTCGGGGAGATCGGCGAGAAGCTGGGTGTTCGCCACCAGCACGGTGAGCAGGTTGTTGAGATCGTGCGCGACGCCGGCCGCGAGCTGTCCCAGCATCTCGACGCTCTGCGCACGGTGCAATCGTTCGGCGAGCTCGCGCTCGGCGGTCTCGTCGCGCGCGATGATGCCGATGTAGCGGATCTCTCCGGTGTGGTCGCGAACGGGAAAGCGCGTGACGCGAAAACGAAGTGTGCGTCTGCCGTCGCTCAACGTCTCGTCGAAGGTGATCGCCTCGCCGCGCGCGATCACGCGGCGGTCGTGGCTGGTGATCAGCTCGGCCGAGCGCGCGTCGCCGAGCTGGCGGAAGTCGCGACCGAGCAGATCGTCGCGCGGTTGGCCGTAGATCTCGGCCGCGGCGCGATTGACGATCACGTAGCGACCGCTCATGTCCTTCACCATGAGCGCTTCCATGGAGCTCTCCAGGAAGGCGTCGCGCACCGCGTTCTGCAGCGCGAGCGTGGCGTACGCGCGCCGGCGCTGCTCGGTGAGCGCGGCGAGCGCGAGCGACGAGAAGGCGGCGAACGCGAGGTACGCCTGGAGCGCGAGCACGTTGTCGGCGAACCGCGCCGACGCGGAGCCGAACGGACCGAGCCCGCGCGCCGTGCACCACGAGGAGATGCTGGCGACGATGACGATCGCGATGCTGGTCCATCGCGTGCCGCACCGCATCGCCGCCCACGCGAGCACGAGGAACATCGAGTACGGCAGTGCGACGAAGCGCAGCCAGCTGTTGGGAGCGGCGAAGGAGACGATGGAGAGTGCGACGACCGTGAGCTCGCACGCCGTGATCTCGCCGCCGCTCGCGCGCCAGGGCTCCCCGTGCTCGGCACGGTGTTGCCAGCACATGAACGGCGGCGCGAACAGCAGGATGCTCAACGAGCTTCCGACGAAGAGCGGCCACCACGCGGCGCTGTACGGCAGCCCCAGCCCGCGCGAGTAGGTGAACGCCGAGAACGGAGTGATCGTCAGCGGCACCAGGGTCACCGCGAAGAGGACGAACCACGCCAGGTCCTGCGGTCGCTCGAGGGGCGACTCGCGCGATTTCAGGCGGCGAACGATCCACGCGCCGATCGCCGCCTGCACGACACCGGTGAGCGCACCGACGATCGTCGCGCCGCCGGCGAGATCGCCGCGCAACAGGTAGATGCTCGCGGACTGCGCGACGGTGGCGGCCAGTCCGATCGCGATCCACTCGCGATAGGGACGGCGAAAGAGGATGCCGCACAGTGCGCCCAGCAGCGGCCAGTAGGCCCACGGCCCTGACGGTGGCCCGAGCCCGACCCATCGCGCGAGCGGATAGCCCAGCGCTGCGACGACCACCGTGACGACGAGCCACACGATCGTCGCGTGCGTGGAGGCGACGGTCGTCGGCGGCGGCGAGAGCGGCTGCGCGACGTTCGCCCGCGGCATCGTCATCTCACTTCTCGGAGGGGGACCACAACGGACCGAGCGGCGACGTGAACAATACCGGTGCCCGAAGTGCCGCGCGAGCGGCCGTGGTTGGGTCCGCTCCCTTTGATCTCGCACGAGGGGGCACATGCCATGCAAGGCTCATCGTTGCACCCATCGGGAGGACAGCATGGACCGGGACGCCGAGAAGCAGCTCGACGATCACGCGCACGACCTGGACGACACCGAAGAGATCTCGACCAAGGATGGGACGCCGCGCGACGACGCGCCGAATCCGCCGCGCACGACGACGGGCAAGTGGACGTCGCCGAAGTTCGGATCGGCGGGGAGCGGGGGCGCGGAGCTGGAGCCGGGACCAGAGCGAGATTGACCAGCACACCAGCGCGCCGCGCCCTTCGGGCAACGCGGCTCCGCGCACGAGGGGTCGCATGACGCGCGCCTGTTCGAGCACGTATTTCCTGTTCGCCACCGGGATCGAGAACAGCTACCCGACGATCCAGGGCGGCCGCGTGCGCGTGGACCAGATGGAGCTGTGCCGCCACTACGACCTGTGGCGCACCGACTTCGATCTCGTCGAGGAGATCGGCGTGAACCATCTGCGCTACGGCCCGCCCCTGCACACCACGTGGCGCGGTCCCGCGCGCTACGACTGGTCGTTCACCGACGAGACGTTCGGCGATCTGCTTCGACGAGACATCACACCGATCGTGGACCTGTGCCACTTCGGCGTGCCGGCTTGGGTGGGGAACTTCCAGAACCCGGACTTCCCCGTGCTGTTCGCGCGATACGCACGCGACTTCGCGATGCGCTTCCCGTGGGTGCAGTTCTACACGCCCGTGAACGAGATGTACATCTGCTCGCTCTTCTCCGGACGATACGGCTACTGGAACGAGCAGCTGGCGACCGACCGCGGTTTCGTGACGGCGCTCAAGCACATCGTGCGCGCCAACGTGCTCGCGATGCGCGCGATCCTCGAGGTGCGGCCGGACGCCATCTTCGTGCAGAGCGAGTCCACCGAGTACTTCCACGCGCAGAACCCGGCGGCGATCGGACCGGCCCAGATGATGAACGAGATCAGGTTCCTCTCGCTCGATCTGAACTACGGCCGGCGCGTGAACTCGGAGATGTACGTCTACCTGATGGACAACGGGATGACGCGCGAGGAGTATCTGTTCTTCCTCGGTCAGCGACTCAAGCGCCACTGCATCCTCGGCAACGACTACTATCACACGAACGAGCACCTCGTCACGTCGGACGGCCACACGTCGGCGTCGGGCGAGATCTTCGGATATCACGTGATCACGTCGGAGTACTACCGCCGGTACCGGCTGCCGGTGATGCACACGGAGACGAACCTCGATCAGGGCCCGCGCGGCGACGAGGCGGTGCTATGGATGCGCAAGCAGTGGGCGAACGTGCTGCGCGTTCGCAACGACGGCTTCCCGATCCTCGGCTTCACCTGGTATTCACTGACGGATCAGGTGGACTGGGACATCGGGCTGCGCGAGATCAGAGGCAAGGTGAACCCGCGCGGGCTCTACGACCTCGATCGCAAGATCCGTCCGGTGGGCGCGGCGTACCGGGATCTGATCTGCGAGTGGCGCGACGTGCTTCCGATGCAGAGCATCGTGCTCTCACTGCCCGCGTTCCCGCCGAGCCAATGGAGGACGCCCATGGTGGGTGCGCTGCAGTGGCAGGCGCGGGAGCGCATCGGCGAGCACGAGGACGACGAGATGGACGCACCGCTCACGCCGTCGCACGTGCCGCCGCCAGATGACCCGCCGGCGCCCGACATGCCGCCGGTGCTGCGACGCGAGCAGGAGCAGTTGGTGGAGACGTCGGGGGAAGACTGATTTCCTCGTAGTGAGCTGCGACCGAACTACAACTACTACCGAACTACAACCGCGTGTACGACGGGACGACTGACGTACTCTGGATACTCGGATTGGCATACTCGCCATTCCAATTCGTGTCGGGCCGTCCGTGGATATTGCCTCTGACCGTCGCAGCGCCACGAGCCGTCTCGGTCCTGACGTATACGTAGCCGTCGGTCGGTTGCAGTTGTAGGTCGGTCGCAGTCGCACCGCGAGGAGCTCAGTTCCGCGTCACCCGGCGCTCGGTCACCTTACCGCCCACGGCCGCGCCCTGCACGCTGCCGCTCACGTCCTCGAGCAGCACTCTGCCGCCGGCGGACGACACCCGTCCGCTCACGTACGACTCCTTCAGCGTCACGTCGCCGCGCATCGTCTGGAGATCGACGTCGCCCGACAGACGTCGCAGCGTGAGGTCGCCGGAGCCGGTCTGCCCCTTGATCGCGCCGTCGACGCCTTCGATCTGCACCTCGCCGCCCGTCGACGCGAGGTCGACGTCGAAGTGGCTGGGCACCTCGATCTCGAAGCGAAGCTTGGACGAACCCGAGCCCGCGCTGCTGCGCACCTGCAGCCCCTGGCTCGTCTGCTCGAGCTGCACGTTGCAGTCCTTGCATTCGCGGCCGCCTTCCGTGACGCGAACGCGCACGACCTTGTCGCTGCCGCCGGTGATCTTCACGCTGCCGCCCGACTTGAGATCGAGAATGATGCGCGTCGTCGCGGGAACGGCGAGCGTGGTGTCGAGCGTCACGGCGGGTGGAAGAGAACGCGCGACTGGGGCAACGTGCGTAGCGATAGACAGCAGCGCGGTGGGCAGGAGGAGGGAGATCATCGGAGGGTACCTCTACTGGTGTGAAGCGATGGACGTGCATAGCTGCGAGTGATACGCCACGTTCGCGGCGCGCTCACCAGCTGGGGCAAGTGCTGCACGTCCTCTGTGACACACCATGCATACGGAAGGTTTGCACGCGGGTTTCGACTTTCCGCGCCCAACCTTCGCGACGTTCGCGCGTCGCTACACCTCGATCTTCGAGAAGCGCCACGCGCCGAGCGCGAACAGCGCGATCGCGATTCCCACGAGAGCAAGAACGTCCAAGACCAGTCCGAAGTGCGTCGCGCCGGTGAGCACGCCACGCAGTCCGTCGACACCGTACGTGAGCGGATCCAGATGCGTGAGCACCACGAGCGGTCCTGGCAGATTCCTGAGTGGATAGAGTGCGCCCGAGAGGAAGAAGATCGGCATCACCAGGAAATTCATGATGAGCTGAAAGCCCTGCATCTCCTTCAGGCTCGAGCCGATGATCGTGCCCATCGCCGAGAAGACGAGCGCGACCAGCGCCATGAACAGCACGGCGAGCGGTACGACGAACAGTCCCGCGGGACGGAATCCCGCGATCAGGCTCACGAGAAAGATCAGCAAGCCCTGACAGAGCGCGACCGTCGCGCCGCCGACGGTACGACCGATCATCACGGTGACGCGCGGCACCGGCGCGACGAGGGTCTCCTTGAGGAAGCCGAACTGTCGGTCCCACAGCAGCGCCATCCCGGAAAACGTCGACGTGAACAGGATGGTCATGCACATGATGCCGGGCGCCATGAACTGCATGTAGCTCCCTTCCCCCGCGCGCTGGAAGATCGAGCCGAGCCCGAAGCCGAGCACGCCGAGATACATGATCGGCGAGCCGAGGGTGCCGACCATCTGCGCGGGCGAGCGGAAGTATTTCTTGACCTCGCGCAGCCAGAGGATGTAGATGACGCTCATCGATCGCGCCTCCACATGCGGCCGGCCTGCCGCATCCGGTCCGTCGCGCCCACCGACTCCTCGCGGATGGCGGTGCCGGTGAGCGCGAGAAACGCCGCCTCCAGCGACTCGGTGCCTGTACGTTGCTTCAACTCGGCTGGCGACCCGATGGCGACGATGCGGCCATGGTCGATCACCGCGATGCGATCGGCGACGCGATCGGCCTCGTCCATGTAGTGGGTGGTGAGGAACACGGTCACGCCGTCGGATGCGTTGAGCTGCTGCACGTGCGACCACATCTGATTGCGGCTCTGCGGGTCGAGGCCGAGCGTGGGCTCGTCGAGGAAGAGCACGCGCGGCGTGTGCAGCAGACCCCGCGCGATCTCGAGCCGGCGACGCATGCCCCCGGAGAAGTTCTTCACCTTGTCCTTGCGGCGGTCGGCGAGCTCGAACAGCGCGAGCAGTTGCTCGGTGCGAGCGCGTCGCTCGGCCTTCGGCACTCCGTACAGCACGCCATGGATCTCCATGTTCTCCCACGCCGTGAGATCCTGATCCAGGCTCGGGTCCTGGAACACGACGCCGATGCGACGGCGCACCTCGTCACGCTGGGTGACGGGGTCGAGACCGTCGAGCTGGAGCGTTCCGCTCGTCGGCGGCAGGAGCGTGGTGAGCATGCGAATCGTCGTCGTCTTGCCGGCGCCATTGGGGCCGAGAAAGGCGAAGATCTCGCCGCGGCGCACCTCGAACGACACGTCGTCGACGGCCTTCACGTCGCCGAACTGACGGACGAGGTGCTCCACGCGGATGGCTGGGCTGGGTTCTGGCATCGCATACGATACCCAGCGGATGGCGCGCGCTCAATGACGGGCAGTATCATCCAAGCCGGTGTGCGCCGCCGTCGGCGAGCTTTCTCCGATCACTTCGATGCGCGCCGTGCCGCACCTCGTGCCAACCTCCTGCCCAGCGACCTCGTGCTCCGACTCCGTCTGCTCCGTACTCCTCTCGTTCTCGCCGCGACCGTACACTTCGGTGCCGCCGTGGCTTCCGCGCAGATCTCCCGCGCGGAGCTCGCCGAGCGGCGAGCCGCGCTCGCGAGAGCGATCGGCGAGGGCACGCTGGTCGTGATGTCGGCGCCGGAAGCCGAGATCAGCCGCAACGGCTACGTTCCCGACCAGAACTACCTCTATCTGACGGGCTTGAGCGAGCCGGGCGGCGCACTCGTTCTGCGAGCGCGCGACGGCGTCGCGGAGGCGCAGCTCTTCGTCGCGGACAAGGTGCCCGCCGAGGAAGTGTGGACGGGCAACCGGCTCGGCGTCGACGCCGCGCGAACCACCACCGGCATCCCGACCAGCTCGCGCGGCGGTCTCGTCGCCGCGCTGCGTCAGGTGCTCTCCCCGAACGACACGCTGCTCGTCGCGAACGATACGTCGAGCGGACAGCCGGTCGGGCAACTGCTCGCCGAGCTGCGTGGCGGCGGCGCTTCGGTGAAGGCGCGCAGCGCGTCGCAGCCGATTCGACGTTTGCGCGCGCACAAGAGCGACGCCGAGCTCGCGCTGATCCGGAAGGCAGCGGAGCTGACGCTGATCGGCTTCGACGCGGCCGTCGCGGCGACGGCGCCGGGTCGCTACGAGTTCGAGCTCGAGGCGGCGCTCAAGGGCGCGTATCGTCGCTCGGGCGCGGACGGCGCCGACGGCTTTCCGCCGATCATCGCGTCGGGGGACAACGCGACGACGCTGCACTACGAGTCGAACGATTCGCTGCTGCCGCCGAACGGCATGGTGTTGATGGACGTGGGCGCGGCCTATCACGACTACGTGGCCGACTTCACGCGCACCATCCCGGTGAGCGGCCGATTCAACGCCGACCAGCGCGCGTTCTATCAGATCGTGCTCGATGCGCAGAAGAAGGGCGAAGCGGTGGCGAAGAGCCGCGCGACGTTCATGGTCGTGAGCGACTCGGCGCGCCGCACGCTCGCGCTCGGGCTGACCAAGCTCGGGTTGATCGAGGCGCCGGACGCGACGTTCGATGCCGCGCCGGGCGAGCCGTGTCCGAAAGGCCCGGACGGCGGATGCTACCAGTACTTCCTCTATTACATGCATTCCGTGGGGCACGGCGTGGGCCTCGACGTCCACGACCCGATGCTGCCGACGCTGGAGCCGGGCACGGTGTTCATGATCGAGATGGGCGCCTACGTGCGACGCCGGATGGAGACGATCATTCCGCCGACGCCGAAGAACACGGCGTTCCTCTCGAAGACGGCAGCGGCCCGCACGCGGTTCGCCGGCTACGGCGCGCGAATGGAAGACGAGTACTTCACGACGCCGAATGGGCCGAC
>DASYMZ010000020.1:0-13633 GCA_036008805.1 Gemmatimonadaceae bacterium | reverse complement strand
TCCCGGGGACGGAGTCGCAGGGACGGAGTCGCAGGGACGGAGTCGCAGGGACGGAGTCGCAGGGACGGAGTCGCAGGGACGGAGTCGCAGGGACGGACTCCCGGGCTATACGACTCGCACCGGCGCCGAGCCGGGCTCGGTGCGTGCCATGCGCGCCGTTGGCGTCACCTCGGTCGGTGCCTCGGCGATCATCGCGCCGGCGACTTGCTCCGGATCCGATGGAAGTGCCGCGCCGCGCCGTTGCCGCACGAGGGTGAGGATCGTGTAGACCGCCACGGCGTCGCCATCCTGGTTCGTGACCTCCACGTCCCAGTGCACGACGCCCTGGGGGATCTGCCCCTCGCGATCCTCCTTCGCCGTCTTCTGCTTGCAGGTGAGGCGCGCGCGGATCGTGTCGCCAATGTAGACGGGCTTCACGAATCGGAGTCCTTCCAGCCCGTAGTTCGCCAGCACGGGTCCGGGTGCGGGATCCACGAAGAGTCCAGCCGCGGCGGACAGCACGAAGTAGCCGTGGGCCACCCGCTTCTCGAACAGCGACTCGCGCGCGGCGATGTCGTCCATGTGCGCATAGAAGAAGTCGCCCGAGATGCCGGCGAAGTTGACGACGTCGCTCTCGGTGATGGTGCGGCGGTGCGTCAGCAGCGTCTCACCGATCTCGAGCTCCTCGAAATACTTCCGGAAGGGATGCACCCGATCGTTGCGCTCCGCCGCGCCCCTGCTCCACTCGCGGGTCACCGCGGTGAGCGTCTGCGGAGAGCCCTGGAGCGCGGTGCGCTGCATGTAATGAAGCACGCCGCGCACACCACCCATCTCCTCGCCACCACCGGCGCGACCCGGGCCGCCGTGCACGAGGTGCGGCAGTGGCGAGCCGTGGCCGGTGGACTCCTTCGCGCTGTGGCGATTCACGAACATGAGCCGGCCGTGATAGGCCGCGGTGCCGAGGGCCATCTCACGCGCCACATCGTCGCGCGCGGAAAAGATGGAACCGACCAGACTCCCCTTGCCGAGCCTGGCCAACTCGATCGCCTCTTCGATGTTCGCGTATGGCATCACGGTATTCACCGGGCCGAACGCCTCGATGTCGTGGGGCTGGGTGCGCTCGAACGGGCGATCGTTGTAGAGCAGCGTCGACGGAAAGAAGGCGCCCCTGTCCGGATCCGCGCCGACCACGTCGAGCGTGCCAGGTCCACCGTACACGAGCTCCGATGCGTCGCGCAGCTTCTCCGCGTTCGCCGCGACCTCGCGAAGCTGGGTACGGCCGGCGAGTGGTCCCATGCGAACTCCGTCGAGTGACGGGTCGCCGACCTTCACGCCGCCGAGTCGCTTGCGCAGCGCGGCGATGACATCGTCGACCACGGCGGCTGGAACCAGGGTACGGCGGATCGCCGTGCACTTCTGGCCGGCCTTCACCGTCATCTCCTTGACGACTTCCTTCACGAACAGATCGAACTCCTCGGTGCCGGGCGCGGCATCGGGTCCGAGCATGGAGAAGTTGAGCGAGTCAGCTTCCTGATTGAAGCGAACGTTGTTCTCGAGGATCGCTCGGCCGCCGCGAAGCTGGAGTCCGGTGGCCGCGGAGCCGGTGAACGCGACGGAGTCCTGGCTCGTGAGGTGATCGAGCAGATCGCCGGCGCTGCCGCAGATGAGCTGAAAGGTGCCCGCCGGCAGGATGCCCGAGTCGACGATCGAGCGCGCGACGATTTCGGTGAGATAGCTGGTGACCGTCGCAGGCTTCACGATGCTCGGCACACCAGCGAGCATCGACGTCGCCAGCTTCTCGAGCATGCCCCACACGGGGAAGTTGAACGCATTGATCTGCACGGCGACGCCTTCCATCGGCACGCAGATGTGGCGACCGATGAAGGTGCCTCCCTTGCTGAGCGCCTCCGGCCCGCCATCGACGTAGTAGGTCTCGTCGGGAAACTCGCGGCGCCCGCGGCTCGCGTAGGCGAACAGGGTTCCGATGCCGCCGTCGATGTCGATCCATGAATCGCCGCGCGTCGCACCGGTGAAAGCGGACACTCGGTAAAACTCTTCCTTGCGCGCCGTGAGATGCTGGGCCAATGCCTTGAGCATCCTCGCGCGCTCGTGGAAGGTCATGCGGCGCAGCGCGGGCCCGCCGACGGTGCGTCCGTGGTCGAGCATGGCGGCGAAGTCGAGCCCCTCGCTCGACGCGATTGCGACTTCGTCGCCCGTCACGGCGTTGTGGAGCGTGGTGCCCTTCCCCGTTCCGGTCACCCACTCGCCGAGCGCGTAGTTCTGCAGGCGCGTCACGTTGTTCCTCCGGTCTGCTTCCAGGTGCGATAGCTCATGCTCTGGCTGGCTCGTTCGGCGGGCACCTCCCGCAGCGGCTCGCATGGACGCAGCGACTCGCGCAGCTTGCCGGGAAGCGCCTGATAGAGCGCGGTGCCCTCGGTCTTCCAGGCGAGCATCTCGTCGCTCACCTGCTTCACGATCTTCGCCGGATTGCCAACGACGACCGAGCGCGGCGGGATCTGCATCTCCGCCGGCACGAAGCAGAGCGCGCCGACGATGCTTTCCGCGCCGACGAGGGCGTTGTCCATGATCACCGCGTTCATGCCGATCAACGAGTTCTCGCCGATGCGCGCGCCGTGTACGATGGCGCCATGACCGATGTGCGCGCTCCGCTCGAGGACGACGGTGACGCCGGGGAACATGTGCACGGTGCAGCTCTCCTGCACGTTGCATCCGTCCTCGATGACGATGCCGCCCCAGTCGCCGCGAATCGCCGCGCCGGGACCTACGTACACGTCGCGTCCGATGACGACGTTGCCCGTCACGGTCGCGTTTGGGTGGATGAACGCGCTCTCGTGGATGACGGGCACGAAGTCGTCGAAGGCGAAGACGTTCGCCATCAGACGCGCTCCAGCACGGTCGCCATTCCCTGCCCAACGCCGACGCACATCGTCGCCAGCGCATAGCGCGCGCCGGTGCGACGCAGCTCGTGCGAGGCGGTGAGGAGCAGACGCGCGCCGCTCATGCCGAGCGGATGACCCAGCGCGATCGCGCCTCCATTGGGATTGACGCGTGGATCGTCGTCGGCCAGTCCGAGCTCGCGCATGCTCGCAAGCGACTGCGCGGCAAACGCCTCGTTCAGCTCGATCACGCCGATGTCGTCCATTCCGATGCCTGCCAGCTCCAGCGCGCGACGCGACGCGGGCACGGGACCGATGCCCATGCAGCGGGGCTCCACTCCAACGACGGCGCTCGAGACGATGCGAGTCATCGGCTCCGCACCGAGCTCGCGCGCTCCCTGCTCCGAGACGACGAAGAGCGCGGCGGCGCCGTCGTTGAGACCGGACGAGTTGCCGGCGGTGACGCTGCCCTTGCCGTCGGTGCGAAAGGCCGGCCGCAGCTTCGCGAGGATCTCGCCCGTGGTCTCGGGCCGGATGAACTCGTCCTGGTCGATCCGCTTCGGGTCGCCCTTCCGCTGCGGGATCTCGATGGGCGTGATCTCGATGGCGAAGCGGCCGGACGACCTGGCGGCGGCGGCCTTCTGCTGCGAGCGAACCGCGAAGGCATCCTGGTCCTCACGGCTCACATTGTACTGCTCGGCGACGTTCTCCGCGGTCTGGCCCATCGAGTCGGTGCCGTACCGATCGCGGAGCACCGGATTGATGAATCGCCATCCGAGGCTGGTGTCGAACAGCTCGATGTCCCGCGCGAAGGGCTTGCTGCCCTTGCTCATGACGTACGGTGCGCGCGTCATGTTCTCCACACCGCCGGCAACATAGACGTCGCCCTCGCCGAGTCGCACGGCGCGCGCGGCGTGGAGCACCGCGCTCATGCCGGACGCGCAGAGGCGATTGACGGTCTCGCCGGGCACGCTCACTGGCAAGCCGGCGAGCAGCAGCGCCATGCGCGCCACATTGCGATTGTCCTCGCCGGCCTGGTTGGCGCAGCCGAGCACGACGTCGGCGACACGCGCGAGATCGAGCGACGGATGCCGCGCGACGAGCGCGGCGATCACACGCGCCGCGAGATCGTCGGCGCGCACCTCACTCAATTGTCCGCCGATGTTGCCGACGGCGGAACGGATGCCGTCGAGGATGAAAGCTTGGGTCATGTCAGGTCCGGCACTCTGTGCGAACTGGTTTCGAGATGGTTCTCATGGCGGATCGATCAAGGGGTCAGAGTCGTTGCAATACGCTCATGATCAGGCGAGAAACTCAACGACTCTGACCCCTTGAACTCTACCGCCGCAGTTGTCACGCGGAGGCGCGGAGGTACTGCTGCGCGGAGGCGCGGAGAACTGCGACTGCCACTGCCACTGCACTACGACGGCTTTGAGGGTCCGGGGCTGGGATCCCTCCGCCACGACTTCAGAAATGTAGAGCCGACAGTGTGAGGAGATCTGGGGGCCTGTCGTGGCCCTCCGCGCCTCCGCGAATCTCCGCGCCTCCGCGTGACAAACCGTTGCGAGAGTAGCGTCCCGAGCGAGCAGTAGCTGCATTCACGCCATTCGATATGCCACGAGAAATCTATCCCGCACGTCACGACAGCAGCGGTCGCCCTTCGCGCACTCGCCTGCGCAGGAGCGGGCTCGGGCGATAGCGATCCTCGCCGTATTCCGTCTGGAGCGCTTCGAGCCGGCGAAGGATCTCGCCCGGGCCGATCGCGTCGCCCCAGGCGAGCAGGCCGCGCGGATAGTTCACTCCCCTGGTCATCGACAGCTCGATGTCGGCCGGCGACGCGACGCGCAGATGCACCGCGTCGATCGCTTCGTTGACGAGCATCGCCAGCACGCGATCGACGATCTGCTGACCGAGCTCGCGCTCCTGGACCGGCGCAGGTGCGACGGCGCCGGCTCTGTAGTCGTAGTAGCCGCGCTCGCGTTTGCGTCCGAGCAATCCCGCTTCCACGAGTCGGCGCTGCGTGAGCGCCGGACGGTAGCGCGGATCGAAGAAGAACGACTCGAACACACTCGTTGTCACGGCGAAGTTCACGTCGTTGCCGATGAAGTCCATAAGCTCGAACGGACCCATCCTGAACCCGCCGATCTCGCGCATGGCCCAGTCGATGGTAGCGACGTCGGCGATGCCTTCCTCGAGGATGCGCAGCGACTCGCCGTAGAACGGCCGTGCGATCCGATTCACGATGAACCCAGGCGTGTCGCTCGCCACGACGGTCGTCTTGCCCCAGCCGCCGACGAGTGCGCGCGCCCACTCGGCGTGAGCCGGCGACGTCGTGATCGCGGGCACGATCTCCACGAGCGGCATCACTGGCGCCGGATTGAAGAAGTGCACGCCGACGACTCGCTCCGAGCGCGCGCACGCCGCGCCGATCGCCGCGATGGAGAGCGACGAAGTATTCGTGGCGAGCACGGCGCCCGCGTCGACGACTGCCTCGAGCGCGCCGAACAGCGCGCGCTTTGCCTCGAGCTCCTCGACGATCGCCTCGATCACGATGCCGCAGTGAGCGAACGCCTCCATCCCGCCCGACAGCTCGCCTGAGGCGCAGATCCGGGCGAAGCTCTCATCGGCCGCAGCACGGGCGATCCTACCTTTCCCGACGTCGCGGTCGAGCGCGGCGCGGATGCTCTCGCGAGCGCGCGCGACGGCGAGGGTATCGAGATCGCCGAGGACGACGCGATGGCCCGCCGCCGCGGCGACCTGGGCGATACCGCGCCCCATCGCGCCCGCGCCGACGACGCCGACGACGAGATCTCGGGTCGCGCTCACGTCATCGCCCACGATACGCAGCTGGACGCTTCTCGACGAACGCCGCGACGCCCTCTGCGTAGTCGGCCGTGCGCCCTGCCTCCCGCTGCAGCTCCACCTCGAGCGCGAGCTGCTCCTCGAGCGAGTTCGCGGCGCTCGCGTTGAAGCCGCGCTTGATCAGTCCGAGCGCACGCGTCGGCATGCCGGCGAGCCGGCGCGCCAGATCGAAGCTCCGATCGGCGAGGACGCCTGCGGGCACCACATCGTAGACGAGGCCCCACTGCTTCGCGGTGTCGGCCGTCAGCTTCTCGCCGAGCATCGCGAGCGCCGTCGCGCGCTGGAGGCCGACGAGCCGCGGGAGCACGAAGGTGCCGCCGCTGTCGGGGATGAGCCCGATGCGCGAAAACGACTGGATGAAGGTGGCGTCCTGCGACGCGATCACGATGTCGCACGCCAGCGCGATGTTCGCACCGGCACCCGCGGCGACGCCGTTCACCGCGCACACGAAGGGCTTCTCCGTCGTCCGGATCGCGCGCACGATCGGGTTGTATTGCCGTTCGACGACCTCGCCGAGGTCGATCGCCGCTGCGCCGTCACGCGGAAGCACTTCAGCGAGGTCCTGACCGGCACAGAAGGCGCGCCCCGCCCCGGTGAGCACGATCGCGCGAACGTCGTCGTCCTCCGCCGCATGGCGAAGCGCGTCCGCGAGCTCCTTGGCCATGCGGGCGTTGAAGCTGTTCAGCACGTCGGGGCGGTCCAGCACGAGCGTTCGGACGCCTTCGCGCTGCGCGATCCGGAGATGTCGAGAGTCCATGGTCACCGAGCGTCGGCTGGCTGCGAGCGCGGAAAGCTACCGGCGGGGCGTCGAGCCCGCACGGTCGTACCGCTCCCCTTCCCGGCGTCCCGTGGCCAGATTTGTCGGAGCCCCAGTCCCCGCACCCGACTCGCCGCCTCAGCCCGCTCCGATGACGCACGCCGCGCCGCCCAAGACTCGTCGATCGTCCGCAGCGTCGGAGGTGGATCCGCGCTTCGACTGGCGCCGGATCGCGTACCACGTGCTCGTGTCTCGCGCGCTGGACGATCTGGAAGAGGCGACGAACAGGAGCAGGACGTCCGTTCCGCGCGAGCACCTCGTGCTCTATCAGTTCTCGGCGCGCGGCCATGATCTCGGGCAGAGCATCCTCGGCACGCTGCTCGATCAGCCGCACGACGCGGCGGGGGCGTATTACCGATGCCGCCCGCTGATGCTGGCGTTGGGACTCTCGATCGAGGATGCGCTGGCCAGCCCGCTCGGACGCGCGGGTGGATTCAGCGACGGCCGCGACATCGGCGTCGTGGGCAACCTGCCGAAGACCGACGGAGCAATCGTGCTGCCGATGGCCGGCGACGTCGGATCGCAGTACACGCCGACGGCGGGCTGGGCGCAGTCGATCGTGTACCGTCGCGACACGCTGCGCGACCGCGACTGGAACAGCTCCATCGCGGTGGTGCTCGGCGGCGAAGCGTCGGTGGCGACGAACGGCTTCTGGTCGGCACTGACGATCGCGACGACGCTCAAGCTGCCGATGCTGTTCTGCATCGACGACAACGGCCTCGGCATCTCGGTGAAGAGCGATCTGCAGACGCCGGGCGCGAACATCGCCGCCAATCTCAGTGGATTCGCGAACCTCTTCGTGCGCGACGGCGACGGCTGCGACCCCGGCGAAGCCGCGCGACTGATCGCCGAGTGCGTCTCGCACGTCCGCGACGGGCATGGTCCCGCGCTGGTGCGGCTCACGGTGCCGCGACTGAGCAGTCATTCGGGTCCGGACAACCAGAAGGGCTACCGCACCGAGGAGGAGATCGCCGCCGACCTGGCGCGCGATCCGCTGCCAAGGCTTCGCTCGTATCTGGTGCCGTCGTACATGAGCGCCGAGGAGTGGACGACGCTCGAGGCGACGGTCGCGCACGACGTGGCGACGGGACTCGACGCGGCGCGCGCGCGACCCGCACCGGACCCGGCGGACGTGCGACGCTTCGTCTACGCCGAGCCGGCGCGTGACGGCGATGCGCGCCCCCTGGGTGGGATCAGCGAGGCAGAGCGCAGCGCGCTCGCGAGCACCGATGAGCCGTCCAGCGAGGGAGACTTCGTGCGACTCGCCGAGGCGGTGCGTCGCACGCTCGCGCGCGAGCTCGAGGTGAACGACAAGGTCGTCGTGTTCGGCGAGGATGTCGGCAAGAAGGGCGGCGTGCACATGGTGACCGAGGGTCTGCAGAAGCGGTTCGGCGCCGACCGGGTGTTCGACACCAGCCTCTCCGAGGAGGGGATCATCGGCCGAGCGGTCGGGATGGCGATCGCCGGTCTCGTGCCCGTCGCGGAGATTCAATTCCGCAAGTACGCCGACCCTGCGCAGGAGCAGCTCAACAACTGCGGCACGCTGCGGTGGCGCACGGCCAATCAGTTCGCCGCGCCGATCGTCGTGCGCATGCCGGGCGGATTCGGCAAGGACGTCGGCGACCCGTGGCACTCCGTGACGGGCGAGGTGCAGTGGGCGCACGCCGTCGGTTGGCAGGTGGCGATGCCGTCGAACGCGGCAGACGCGGTGGGCCTGCTGCGAGCGGCGATGCGCAGCCCGAATCCGACGATCTTCTTCGAGCATCGCTCGCTGCTGATGACGAGCGAAGGAAGCGCGCGCTATCCTGGCGACGACTACGTGCTGCCGTTCGGCAAGGCACGCACGGTCGTCGACGGCGACCGCGTGACGGTGGTGAGCTGGGGCGCGATGGTGCACCGCTGCCGCGACGCGGCGAGCCGGTTCGATGGCGACGTCCACCTGATCGATCTTCGCACGATCGCGCCGTGGGATCGCGAGGCGGTGCTCGAGTCGGTGCGCCGCACTGGCAAGTGTCTGATCGTGCACGAGGACACGTCGACGGCGGGATTCGGCGCGGAGATCTCGGCCGTGTTGGCGCGCGAAGCGTTCTGGCATCTGGACGCGCCAATCGAGCGGCTCGCGGTGGACGACGTGCCGATGCCGTACCATCCGGGGCTGCTGGATGCGGTACTGCCGGATGCGGGTCGGATTGCGGAGCGGATTGAGGCGCTGCTGGCGACGTAGGCCGGCTCCGGTGTCGTTCAACCGGAATCCTGGTTTTGAGTTTCCGGTTTCGGGTTGGTGGTGACGGGTTTTACTGCGGACGCAGTCGACTCGAAACCACCAACCCACAACCGGTTACCCATCACCTGGATTCCGGGTACGCGCTAGAGGGGCTTCCGAGCCAAGGGGTTGACCGGTCAACCCGACTTCCCTAGACTCGTTCGAGTCAGCACCAATCGTCACGCAGCTCTCTTCATCACGCCGATGCGCTCAATCCTCTCCGCCGTCCCGACCGATTCGACGCTCGTGACTGCCGCCTTTGCGGTCGTCCGCGATCGCATGGTCGCGAGCACGAGCGACAGCAGCGCAGGCATCGGAGCCGACTAGCGAGATTCACTCGCTCGGTCTCCCGGAGCGATCATCGCCCCGCCTGCGCAGCCCCGCAGGCGGGGCGATCTTCATTGCGCCGGCATCCTCTCTGGACGCGGCGCCACGGCCCTCGGGCAAGGAATGGGAATGAGTAGCTCGACAGAGAGGATCTCGATTTCCGAGCAGCAGCCGGCGCAGTCGATCTGGGGCGCGGTGCGCGAAGCGCTCGCGGGTGCGCACGGACGCGACTTCACCGAAGGGCCGATCGGGCGAGCGATCTTCATCCTCGCGGTGCCGATGGTGCTCGAGATGATGATGGAGAGCATCTTCGTCGTCGTCGACGTGTTCGTCGTCGCGCATCTCGGCGCCGACGCGGTCGCGACCGTTGGGCTGACGGAATCGTTCATGACGATCCTGTACACGCTCGCGATGGGGCTGAGCATCGGCGCGGGGGCAATGGTGTCGCGCCGGATCGGCGAGAAGGACACCGAAGGGGCGGCGCACACGGCGGCGCAGGTGATCCTGTTCGGCCTCGGTCTGGCGCTCGTGATCGGCGCGCTGGGAGCGTACTGGGCGCGCGACCTGCTGCGCGTGATGGGCGCATCCGAGGGAGTGATCCAGAACGTGTCGTTCACGCGCGTGATGGTGGGCGGCAACGCGAGCGTGGTGCTGTTGTTCCTGATCAACTCCGTCTTCCGCAGCTCGGGCGACGCGGCGACGGCGATGCGCACGCTGTGGCTGGCGAACGCGATCAACATCGTGCTCGGACCGGCGCTGGTGTTCGGATGGGGCCCGCTGCCCCGACTCGGCATCGTGGGCGCGGCGATCGGCACCACGATCGGGCGTGGGACGGGCGTGCTGTACGCGCTGACGAGACTGCGAAAGCGGGAGAGCCGCGTTCGGCTGCAGGCACACCATTTCGGACTCGACCTCGCGCTGATCGGACGCGTCGTGAGGCTGTCGTCGGCGGCGACGTTTCAGGTGTTCGTGGGGATGGCGAGCTGGATCGGACTGGTGCGGATCCTGGCGAGCTTCGGCAGCGCCGCGCTCGCGGGGTACACGATCGGCATGCGTGTCGTGATGTTCGCGCTACTGCCGAGCTTCGGCATGAGCAACGCGGCGGCGACGATGGTGGGCCAGGCGCTCGGCGCGAAGAAGCCGGAACGCGCGGAGACCGCGGTGTGGAAGACGGCGCGGTACAACGCCGTGTTCCTGGGGGTGATCGGGTTGTCGTTCGTGATCTTCGCCCGGCAGATCGTCGGTGGCTTCACCCAGGACCCGGAGATCGCCAGGTACGGGATCCTGACGCTGCGCACCGTCGCGTACGGATTCGTGTTCTATGCGTACGGGATGGTGATCGGCAACTCGTTCAACGGCGCGGGCGACACCAGGACGCCGACGCGGATCAACCTGTTCGTGTTCTGGCTCCTGGAGATCCCGCTCGCCTGGGTGCTGTCGCACCAGCTCGGGATGGGGCCGTTCGGAGTGTTCGTGGCGATGACGATCGCGTTCTCGACGCTCGCGGTGGTGAGCGCGGTGCTGTTTCGGAGGGGGAGGTGGAAGGTCGTACGTGTTTAGGGGGCACGTCTTGGCGCGAGTCACTCGTGGTGCGTGTCACTCGTGGTGCGTGTCACTCGTGGTGATCCAAGAGCGTAATCACGGATTTCATACGGATTGAACGGGAACGGCCGGATCTTCTCCGCTCGCTGGAAGAGTCGGCCGTTCTCGTTGAAAATCATTCTGGTCGGCAAAACGATAGAACGATGCTTCTGGACCGAAATGACACAGAAGCCCCACTTCCAGCGACGTGGCGCGCAAGTAGTTCGTGACTTGACGCTTGTCGGTCGGGCCCAGTTGTGAGGCGGACTTGACCTCGACTATCACACGGTCAGCAACCACGAGATCCACGCGGAAGCGGCCAACCTCTACTCCCTTGTACACGACTTCGACGGGTGCTTCCTCGATCACGCGCAGCCCACGCAGCCGGCATTCCGTAGCCAACGTCCGACGGTAGATCGACTCGAGAAAGCCGAACCCGAGCTCATTGTAGACGGCGTAGAACGCACCGATGATCTCGCCCGTCAGCTCCCACTCGAGTAGCTGCAGTTGATCCGGCCGTTTCCGTGTCATCCGTCTAAGATCCGTGATCTCGCTCTTGGACCGCCACCAGAAGCCTGCACGGCGGCGAGAAAGCAGCGCGCACAGACTCAGATCGTCTTGAACTCCTCGAACGGCTGCCGACAGGATCGGCACCAGCAGACGGACTTGCACGCCGTCGATCCGAACTCGCTCCGGAGCTCGGTGTCATACGAGTCGCAGTACGGACACTGCGTCGCGGGGCGGTGTCTCAGCAGCTGGACGAGTTCACCCGATTCCACGCGGCCTGGCGGAGCGATGCCGTAGGCCTTCAGCTTCGCGCGCGCCTCGGGATCGATCCAATCGGTCGTCCATGCAGGCGCGAGCGCGGTGCGCACCTGGACGTCGGTGAATCCTGCGACCTCGATCGCGCGCACGATGTCCTGCTCGATCACGCGGATCGCCGGGCACCCGGAGTAGGTCGGCGTCACCGTCACCGTGACTCGGCCTTCGGCGGAGACCTCGACGTCGCGGATGATCCCGAGCTCGCGCACGCTGAGCACTGGCACCTCGGGATCCATGACCGTGTCGAGGATCGCGAGAATCTCGTCGCGCGTCGGAATGGCGCCGATCGGGCGGGCCGTCATCGCGCTACCAGCTCGCGCCCGGATGCGAGCGGGCGACGATCTGCATCTCGGCGAGCAGCTGCCCGAGGTGCTCGGTGTGCATGCCGGTCCGACCGCCCGCGAGATGCGCGGAGTGCGGCACGTCGTGCGGCACTGTCAGCGTCGCACGCTGGATGACGTCGCGCACGATCGTGTCCCATGCCGGCTGCAGCGCCGGCAGATCGGGACCGATGCCCAACGCGGCAAGTCGCGCATCGACGTCATCGGCGGCGAGCAGCTCGGGCGTGAAGCGCCACAGATCGTCGAGTGCGCGCTGCGTACGCCGATGGCTCTCGTCCGTGCCGTCGCCGAGCTTGAGCATCCACTCGCCGCTGTGCCGCACGTGATACTTCGCTTCCTTGAGCGACTTGGCCGCGATCGCCGCGAGCTCCGCGCTCGTGCTGCGCGACAACGCGTCGAGCGTGACGACGGCGTAGACGTCGAACAGGAACTGACGCACGATCGTGAACCCGAAGTCGCCCTTCGGCAGCTCGACGAGGCGGCAGTTCCTGAACTCGACCGCGTCGCGGAAGTACGCGAGTGCGTCCTCATCGCGCCCCTTCCCTTCCACCTCACCCGCGCGACGAAGCAGCAGCGTCGCCTGACCGAGCAGATCGAGCGCGACATTCGCGAGCGCGATGTCTTCTTCCAGAATCGGCGCGTGACCGCACCATTCGCTGAGGCGATGCCCGAGCACGAGCCGATCATCACCGAGCCGGAGAAGCAGCTCCAGCTCGTCGTCGACCGGCGCCGGAGGTGGAGGAAGGACGGACGGCGTCGTCACGAGACGGTCATACGCCGCGCACGCCGCGTGGCACCTTGTAGAACTGCGGGTGACGATACGCCTTGTCCGCGCCCGGATCGAAGAATGGTCCGCTCTCGCTCGGCGATGAAGCGGTGATCGCGTCGCTCGGCACGACCCACAGGGAGATCACCTCTCCGCGCCGCGCGTAGACGTCGCGCGCGTTCTGGAGCGCCTGCTCCGCGTCGACGGCGTGCAGTGAGCCTGCATGCTCGTGCGGCGCGCCTTGCTCGCTCTGGGTGAACACTTCCCAGAGCGGCCACTGGCCGGCGTCGTCGATCGCGGCCTGCTGGTCTGCCGCCGCCGCGGCGCCGTCGATCGCGCTCGACACGCGCTACGCCGCCTCGGAGGCGCTGCGCACACGCTGCTTGGCGGCGTGGGCGGCCGCTGCCTCGCGAACCCATGCGCCCTCGTCGTGCGCCGCGCGGCGCGCCTCGAGGCGCTCACGGTTGCACGGGCCGTTGCCGCGGATCACCTGGTTGAACTCCTCCCAGTCGATCTCGCCGAATTCCCAGTTCTCCGTCTCGGCATTGAACTTCATGTCGGGATCGGGGAGGGTGAGGTTCACTGCCATGGCCTGCGGCACGGTGAGGTTCACGAAGCGCTGGCGCAGCTCGTCGTTCGTCTTCCGCTTGACCTTCCAGCGGATGAGCTCCGCCGTGTTCGGCGAGTCGGTGTCGCTCGGCCCGAACATCATGAGCGAGGGCCACCACCAGCGGTTCACGGCGTCCTGCACCATCGCCTTCTGGGCCGGCGTGCCGTTCGCGAGCACCGAGACGATCTCGAAGCCCTGGCGCTTGTGGAAGTTCTCTTCCTTGCACACGCGGATCATCGCGCGCGCGTAGGGACCGTACGACGCCTTGGCGAGAATCGTCTGGTTCACGATCGCCGCGCCGTCGACGAACCACCCGATCACGCCGATGTCGGCCCAGGAGAGCGTCGGGTAGTTGAAGATGCTCGAGT
>DASYMZ010000019.1:0-57674 GCA_036008805.1 Gemmatimonadaceae bacterium | reverse complement strand
GCGCGAACGGAAGCGCGAACACCGTGTGCGGCAGCTTCACGAAGGACGCGTACGTCGACAGGCGCGTGCTTCCCTCGAAGGTCTGTCCCTCGCGCGAGTCCGTTGGCGTCTGGACCGGCTTGGTCATCGCGACGGAATGCCCAGCGTTGGCCACATCGCGTCCACCGCGCGCTTGGTCGCGTCGTCCATCTCGATCACCGCGGGCCAGTCACGCATGAACCCTTCCTCGGGCAGCTTCCTCGTGGCGTCGATCCCCATCTTGGAACCGTAGGTGAAGGCGCGCGACGAGTGGTCGAGCACGTCCATCGGTCCCATCGTGAACCGGGTGTCGCGCTCGGGATCGATGTTGTTGAGCGCCACCCACCACGCCTCCTGCGGGTTCCGCACGTCGACCCAGTCGTCGACGATCACGAGCACCTTGGCCAGCGACATGAGCCCCTGCCCCCACATGGCGTTCATCACCTTGTACGCCTGCCCGGGATACTCCTTCTTGATGCTCACGAACACGAGGTTGTGGAAGATCCCCTCGGCCGGCATGTGATAGTCGACGATCTCCGGGATCGTCAGCTTGAGCAACGGCAGGAAGATCCGCTCCGTCGCGTGGCCGAGGTAGAAATCCTCCATCGGCGGACGGCCGACGATCGTCGCCGGAAAGATCGGGTCGCGTCGCATCGTCACCGCGGTGACGTGCACGGCAGGATACAGGTCAGCGAGCGAGTAGAAGCCGGTGTGATCACCGAACGGCCCTTCCGTCACCAGCGCCTCGGCCGGATCGATGTAGCCCTCCAGCACGAAGTCGGCGTCGGCCGGCACCTCGAGATCGCAGGTGAGCGCCTTCGCGAGCTGCACTGGCTTGCTGCGCAGGAATCCGGCGAAGATGAACTCGTCGACCGTGGGCGGCAGTGGAGCGCTCGCAGAATACATAGATGCGGGATCGGCGCCGATCGCGATCACGACCGGCATCTTCTCTCCCTTCTCGGCCATCTCGCGCCAGTGCGCCGCCCCGACCTTGTGACGCTGCCAGTGCATCGCCAGCGTGTTCTTGCCGATCTGCTGCACGCGATACATGCCGACGTTGCGGATACCGCGCTTGGGGTCGCGCGTGATCACCATCGGCAGCGTGATGTACGGGCCGCCGTCCTCCGGCCAGCAGGTGATGATCGGAAGCTTGTCGAGATCCACCTCGTCGCCGCGCCAGATCACCTCCTGGCAGCGTGGGCTCGTCGTCATGCGCGGCGGAAACTTCGCCACCTCCATCAACCGCGGCAGCATCGACAGCTTGCCCATGATCCCCTCGGGCACCTTGAGATCCATCAGCTTGGTGATGCGATCCCCATGATCGTCGAGCTTCTTCACGCCGAGCGACATCGCCATCCGCGACATCGAGCCGAACAGGTTGATCCCCACCGGGTAGCGCGAGCGCGAGCCGTCGCGCAGCACGACGTGCTCGAACAACAGCGCCGGCCCGCCGCCAGGCTGCTTCATCACGCGGTCGCTGATCTCGCAGAGCTCGAGGTGCGCCTTCACCGGTTGGCGCACGCGCACGAGCTCTCCGGCCTTGTCAATCGCTTCTACGAACTCGCCGAGGGTGTCTAGGGACAAGCGTCCGTGCTCCGTTAGGGCTACTTCAAGAGTGAGTTGGCAGGTGAACCGTAGGTGCAGATCTCGCGACTCTCTCGACTTCGTGCTGCGCCAGCGGTGAGCCTGGGCGTGAGCTACGAGCTCTGAGCATCTCCAGCTCGAGCTTCCAGCCCGAGCTCGAGCTGGTGCTGCTCAGTGCTCGAGGCTCACGCTCCGCCGTCTCCCGAGCGCAGCGAGTCGAGGGATCTGTTTGGCAACCCACGGGCTCACCGACTCACCCCCGTTTCGTTCCCACATGAATGGCAGCAATCCCGAACGACAACGACTCCCATCCCACGTCCACGAACCCCGCCGCTTCCATCCGGTGCGCCAGCTCGGGCTCGGCGGGAAAGTGCGCGACGCTCCGTGGCAGATACTTGTATGCCGTGCGATGACCGCTGATCACGCCGCCGATGAGCGGAAGCAGGTGATGGAAGTAGAAGTGGTAGAGCGTCCGCACGACCCACGAGCGAGGCGTGGTGAACTCGAGGATCACGAATCGCGCGCCTGGAGCGAGCACGCGATACACCTCGGCCAATGCTCGGTCGAGCGACGCGACATTGCGAATCCCGAACGCCACCGTCGCGCCCTGCATCGTGCCGTCTCGCAACGGGAGCTGCTGTGCGTCCGCCGCCACCGGCGCGAGTGAGGCCGGCGACGCCTTGCCGACTCCCGCCTGCAGCATCGGCACCGCGAAGTCGGCGCCGACGATGAAGCCGCGAAAGCCGGGCTGTCGGGTCAACTCCGCGCCCACGTCGAGCGTTCCCGCGCACAGGTCGAGGTAGCGCCCCTCGGGCGCAGCGGGCCAGCCGAGCGCACGCAGCGCGCGCCGCCGCCACATGCGGTCGATGTTGAGGCTGAGCAGATGGTTCAGCAGATCGTAGCGCGGCGCGATCTGCTCGAACACGGTGCGGACGTACGCCCGCTTCTCCACGCCTCCCTCGGCAGCCGCGTCGGCGACTCGCTCCTCGACCTCCGTCTCGTGCATCGACGAAAGTTCTCCCCGGGGCGGAGCACCGGCAAGCGCGACGCTGGATTGCGCTTCGCGGCGCGGGTAGCTTCTTATCCGTTCGCGCGAGACGCGACACATCGATCGGCGCGCGCGGTCCCAGCCACCCAGATGCCCCACGCTCTCGACCTCGCGAACCTTCCCGATGCCGACGTCGTCGCCCTCGCCCTCGAGGGCCGCGAGGCCGCGCATCGGGAGCTGATTCGCCGGTACGAGCGCCCCGTCTTCTCCCTGATCTTCCGCATGGTGCGCGATCGGGAGCTTGCCGAAGACCTCACCCAGGACTCGTTCATCAAGGTGCTCTCGCACCTCGATCGGTACCGGTCGGAGTTCAAGTTCTCGTCGTGGCTGTTCAAGATCGCGAACAACGTCGCGATCGATCATCTGCGCCGGCGCCAGCTCGACACCATCAGCATGGATGGCTCGCCCCACGCCACCACCCCCGACGCGGTGATGGCCTCCGCCATCGAGCTCTCCGACGACTCGGAGACCGCGCTCGAGGAGATGGAAGCCAAGGAGCTTGGCTCGGCGATCGAGCGGGCCATCGCCAAGCTCCGGCCCGAGTACCGATCCTGCATTCTGCTCCGGCACGTCGAGGGGCGCTCCTACGAGGAGATCGCCACCACCCTCGACCTTCCGCTGGGAACCGTGAAGACCTACATCCATCGCGCCCGGCACGAGCTTCGCCGGGCGCTGGAGCATACGAGAGAATGAGCCGCGCCAGCTCCTCCAGGGGAGCCGTACACCAGCCTGAAACCCCTCGCAGCCCAGCCCCGTAGTGGGGACCAGAGGAAACGTGAATCACAGACACCTGCTCCCCAACGAGATCGACCTACTGGTCGACGGCGAGGCCGGATTCGGCGTCGCCCCGCTTCGTGCGCACCTCCAGGAATGCGACGAGTGCCGGGCGCGCTACGACGACGCCCGCATCGTGGTCGACGCGCTCGAGGCCCTTCCCCACTTCGCTCCCGATTCCCGCCTCGCCGACCGGGTCATGGCGCAGGTTCCCGTCTTCGTGCCCGCCCACGTGGCGGCCCGGGAATCAGTCTCGCGCTGGATCCCGGCCGCCGGGCCGGCCCGCGCCGCGGCTGCGGTGATCGCGACCTCGGTGGCCGGCGTGCTCACCGTCCTGATGGTCTGGCTGGCCAGCCGTGGCGACGCGGTGGTCTTCGCCACCGGCATCCTCTCCGATCGGATGCGAAGCGTGGTCGTCGCCGCCGCGCGCGACCTCGTGCTCGCGGTCCTTGGCGAGTCCGCCGTCGCGACGATCCAGGCGAGCGGGACGCTCGGAGTCACCCTCCTCGTCCTCTGCTTCCTGGGCGCCGCGCTCGGTACCGTGGCAGGCATTCGCCGGCTGGCGACGGCCTCGTCTCGGCGGGCGTGAGATGCGCCCGCATCTTCGCGCCCTCCTCACCCTCCTCGCCGTCCTGCTGCCCACTGCCCTCCGGGCGCAGTCGGACAGCACCCGCGAGCTGAGCCGGGTTCTCGAGCGGCTGGCCCAGGGAGAACAGATCAAGGGGCTTCCCCCCGCCGACAGCGTCGCCCCGGCTGGACGCGACGTGCCCGCGGGGACGACGGTTCACGGCACCATCGTGGCGCGTGGTCCCGTCGACGTGAGCGGAACGGTCGATGGGTCGGTGGTCAGCCTGTCCGGCGACGTCACGATTCGGCCGGCGGGCCGAGTCACTGGCGACGCGGTCGCCGTCGGCGGCCGAGTGGTCGCCGACGGGCGCGTGGATGGCGAGATGCGCACCATGAGCGCGCTTCCGACTCTACCGCGGGCCATCGTCGCTCCACCGGATACGCGCACCCCGCTCGAGCGCACGCTCGACGCCGTCCGGGTCGTCGCGGGCAGCTTCGGCGTGCTGCTCGTCGTCGCCATCGGGGTGCTTCTCTTCGCCGGCCCCAACCTCGCCGAGGTCGTCGAGACCGTGGAGCGTCGCTTCTCGCGCGCCTTCTGGGTCGGGCTCGCCGCGCAGCTACTCCTGCTTCCCGGCGTAGTGGTCCTCTGCATCGCACTCGCGCTCACGCTGATCGGCGTGCTGCTCATTCCGTTCGCGGTGGTCGCCTACGCCATCGCGGTCGCGGGCCTCGTCACGCTTGGATTCTTCGCGGTCGCGCAGCTCATCGGTGGCGCCCTCTGGCGCGGGCGTGATTCCTCCGAGCGCAGTCGCGCGTTCGGCGGACTGGTCGCTGGCATCGCGGTGTTCTTCGCGCTCTGGTTCATCGCCGGTCTGCTCGTCTGGGCGCCGCTGGCCGCCACGGTGATCCGCGCGGCCGCGGTCGCCGCCACGTGGGCCGCGATGACGCTCGGCCTCGGCGCGGCGGTGCTCTCGCGTGCGGGAACGCACCGCCGAGTGGCGAGCGGCAGCCGCCCGGTGGAGCTCGCGTCGTGGCAGACGCCGACGCCGATCACCGGCGTCGTCGCGGCGCGTCGTCCGGCCGCCGTCGCCAAGGAGGCGCGATGAATCGCATTCGTCTCGCCGCGTTGGCCCTCGCGCTGCCCGCCGCGCTCGGCGCGCAGAGCCAGAGCCGCTGGCGCTCGTTCGACGTTTCGCGCCAGCTCCATGACAGCGTGCCGCAGCGCATCAAGGTGCAGTACGGCGCCGGCCGGGTGGACGTGCGCGGCACCGACGACCCGCTGTTGTATGGCATGCATCTGCGTTACGACGAGCTCCGCGCGTCGCCCGTGCATCATCACGACGCCGAGCAGCACAGCACCGTGCTCGGCCTCGAGTCGCGCCGCGGCATCGGGCGCTCGTCCGGCGAATCCGAGAGTGGCGAGCTGCGAGTCGTGCTGCCGCGCCGCATCCCGCTGGATCTCGAGCTGGAGTTCGGCGGTACCGAGGCGATGCTGGAGCTCGGTGGCCTCGCGCTTCAGTCGGTCCGGCTCGAATGCGGCGCCACCGATGCGACGCTCGGCTTCACCGTTCCGAATCGCTCGCACATGCGCGAGCTGGACGTGAACGTCGGCGCGGCCGGCTTCACGGCGGTGCACCTCGCCAACGCGAACGCCGACCTGATCCGCGTTCGGGGCGGCGTCGGCGTCGTCGACCTCGACTTCAGCGGAACGTGGACGCGCGATCTCGCCGTCGAGAGTCGCGTGAACATCGGGAAGATGACGCTGCGCGTGCCGGATGACGTGGGCGTGCGCGTCGAGATCCAGCGCGTCGCGGCGGGCTTCGATCACGAAGGTCTCGTGAAGCGCGACGACGCGTGGTACTCGAGCAACTGGGACAGCGCTCCGCACAAGCTGCGAATTCGCGCCGAGACGGTGTTCGGGGGGATCGAAGTCGCGAGGTCGACCAGGTAGGCGCTCGCTGCGCTGCCACCGCTGGAGCCGGCAGGTGGTAGCGTGAGGACATTGCGGATGGAGCGCAGCGAGCAGGCTGTGATCCCGAGCGAGCGCAGCGAGTCGAGGGATCTGCACGCTTCGGACGTCGAAGCGTCGCTGAGGTCCGCAACCCAATAGCCGCTACCGCGTCCCGCAACCGCTACTCGCTCTCTCCTACAGGCGAGTCACAGTTGGAGCCGCCTACCGCCTGCAGGGTGTCGTAGTCGGCATGGCCTACCCCTTGCCCGGTAGATGCTCGTCTCCACCGGCGAAGCCATGGTCATCAAAGGCTACAACGTCGTCCCGCTCGTGAAGAAAACGGTCGAGGAAATCGGCGAGGATCGCATCCCGTCGCTCGCGGCGCAGACGGCGTACTACTTCTTCTTCTCGCTCTTCCCACTTCTGCTCTTCCTCACACCGATGCTCGGTCTGATCGGAAATGGGCAGGAGTTGATGCAGTCATTGCTCGGCCGTCTCTCCACGACGATGCCTGCCGACACGCTCTCGCTCGTACGGCGCGTGCTCGGCGAGATCGTCACCTCGAGTGGAAACGCCGGCGTCATGTCCGTCGGTGTGCTGCTCGCCGGATGGTCGGGGTCGAACATCTTTGGCGCGCTCATGGACGCGCTGAACCAGGCGTACGACGTCAGCGAGACGCGACCGTGGTGGAAGAAGCAGGTGCTGCGTGTCGGCGTGCTCCTCATCGCGGGTGGCATCATGATCGTTGCCACCGGCGTCTTTCTCGACGGGGAACGACTCGCGCAGTGGGCTGGCCGGGCGCTGCATCTCGGCAATGCCGCGGTGCTCGCCTGGAGCGTGCTGCAGGTAGTGTTCGCGGTCGCGCTGCTCGTCGCGCTCGGCGCGATCGTGTACAAGCTGCTGCCGAACGTGCAGCAGCGCTGGGCGCATGTGATCATCTGCTCGGCGATCACCACGCTCCTGTGGATCGTCGCGACCCTCGCGTTTCGCTTCTACGTCCAGCACTTCGGCTCGTACAACAAGACCTACGGCACCATCGGCGCCGTGATCATGCTGCTCACCTGGATGTACTACTCGATGTTCGTCGTGCTGGTGGGAGGTGAGCTCGCCGCCGAGATCCATCACGGCACTGGGGCGGTCGGCCCCGAGAAGGGCGCGATCTACTATGGACGCATCGTATCCGAGAGCGGACCCGGGCGCCCGTCACTCGACAAGGGACGCCGCCCAGTCTAGATCGCGCGATCCAGCTCAGCGTCAGCGCGGCGAGCGAAGCACGACGCCGCTGCCACGTCGAAGCCCGAGCAGCGTAGCCGCGCTCCCGTCGCGCACCGCGATCTCCACGAGACCGCTCGATCCAACGAGCGCGGTCGGCTCGCCCGGCGCGGCATCGGCGTAGGTGCGACGCACGATCAGCGCGAGCCCATCGATCTCCACTTCGCCGCCGCGCAGCGCGAGCAGGTTCGTCACCGCGTTGCCGAAGCGATCGACGGTGATCACCTCGCCCTGCACCCCGCCGTCGTCGCGCCGCGTGGCCTCAGGCGTGCGGCGAATCAGCGGCGTGGCGAGCGGCACACCGAGGCTCTCGAGCGCCGCGCCGAGCGCGAGATGTGCGGCCGCTGGCGCGAAGACATCGCGGCCATGAAATGTTGGGGCGGCCGATGTCGGGATCGTGAGCGATACACAACGTGCACCGGCGTGCAGCAACGCCGGCGAGAGCACCCCGTTGTCCGGTCCGACGAGAATGCGTCCTTCGCTCTCCATCGCCAGCGCGGCGCGCGCCCCACCCACGCCGGGGTCGACGACGACCAGGTGCACCGTGCCCTCGGGAAATCGTCGCCAGTAGCGCGCCAGCGCGAGCCGCGCACCCTCCACGTCGTGCGGCGCGACGTCGTGCGCGATGTCGACGACCGTGACGTGAGGCGCGAGCGAGGCGAGCACGCCCTTCACCTCTCCCACATAGCCGTCCGCGGTGCCGAAGTCCGTGAGCAGGGTGACGAACGGGGTCATCGCTTCCTCCGGGCACTGTTCGGACGGCGGTGGCGGTGCCTTGGCGCTGGCCTACGCGATCAAGCTCTGCTTCCAGCGGCCCGCGCGCCAGATGGCCATCATCGCCGCGGCGCGCAGAAGCGCGGTGATGGTGATCGTCCACCACAGCCCCACGATGCCGTAGCGGCCAGCCGCCCAGATGGCGATCGGGATCCGGCTCGCGGTGATCACGGTCGACGTCAACATCGGCGGCAGCGTCGCCCCTGCTCCACCGAGGGCACCCTCGAGCACGATCTCCGCGCAGATGCCGATCTGGGAGTAGGCGGCGATGCGCAGATAGCGCGCGCCCTCCGCGATCACCGCGGGATCGTGGCTGAACACGGCGGCGAACCGCTCGGGCATGACCAGTTCGATCACACACGCGAGCACGCCGAACACCGAGCAGAACGCGACGGAGATCCAGCCGGCGCGCTCCGCGCGATCGGTTCGGCCGGCACCCATGTTCTGCCCGACGATCGCGGCGGTCGCCGCACCGAACCCAACGCCGATCATGTAGAGCCAGCTCTCGACCCGATGCCCGATGCCGAGCGCAGCGAGGGCGGGCGTGCCGAACGCGGTGGCCGTCCGCGTGACCATCACGTAGATGAGCGAGAACACCACCCCCGTCACCGCTGTCGGCAGGCCGATGCGCACGACCGTACGCAGCGCGGCGACGTCGGGTCGCCCGAACTTCAGCACGCCGCGCCTTCCGACGATCGAGAGCCCCAGCGCGAACGCCACGGCGCGCGTGCAGATCGTCGCGATCGCCGCGCCGGCGACGCCGAGCGCCGGCACCGGTCCCCACCCCACGATGAGGATCGGATCGAGAACGAGCGTCACGGCAACGGACGCGAACAGCAGGACGAACGGCGTGCGCGTGTCGCCCGCCGCGCGGAACGACGCATCCACGGCGAAGAAGCCGAAGATCAGTGGCGCGCCGAGCAGATACGTCGCGAGGTAGCGCACGCCCAGCGCGGAGACTTCAGCCGGCGTGTCCATCAGGGCGAACATTCTCGGCAGCAGCGGAAGCCCGACTACCGCGCACGCCACGCCGAGCGCGAGTGAGAGCATCAGCGCATCGCCGGCGACTCGCGCCGCGGCGTCTGCCTTTCCCTCGCCGTACCTCCGCGACGCGACCGCGGTGAGGCCGACGTTCACCATCTCGGCGATCGAGACGATGAGCCAGATCCAGAACACGGAGGTCGACGCGGCGGCGAGCGCGGTGGCCCCGAGCCGGGTGCCGATCCAGAACGTGTCCACCGAGAAGAACAGCGTCATCAACAGCGACGACGCGACGGCGGGGAACGCGACGCGCGCGATGGTGCGCGGCAACGGATCGGAGACGAGCTGAATGGTTTCCCATTCGCTCGTGATCGCGACAGGGATGAGTCCCTCGTGCGACTCGATCGGGAGGGTCGACTGGTGCGTCTCTGTCACTGCCGTACTCGGTCCCGGGTGCTCGTCAGTCCGCGCACAATCCTCGAAGACGGAACGCTGCTCGGAGTCACGAGCTCTGGAAGGCGATCGTCGTTGCGAGAAGCGTCCAAGAATTCAGGGCTGGCTGGATGTCGGTCGCCATGCGCCGTACGAGGAGACGCGGTACGGTACCGAGTGCCCGGTACCGACTCAGACCGCGAAGGCGCCCGCCACCTTCTGCGAGATCGCCACGAGCGCCTTCGCGGCCGACGACTGCGCATCAGCAGTCACGATCGGCGCTCCCGTGTCTCCCCCCTCCATCACCCGCGGGTACAACGGCACCTGCCCCAGCAGCGGCAGCTCTACCGCCTTCGCGAGCCGCTCACCTCCGCCCGAGCCGAACAGCGCCGACGGCTTGCCGCAGTGCGGGCACTCGAACCAGCTCATGTTCTCGACGATGCCGAGCACCGGCACGCCGACGCGCTGGAACATCTTCACGCCGCGAAGCGCGTCGCCGACGCTCACTTCCTGCGGCGTCGTCACGATCACCGCGCCATCCACCTGGGTCGCCTGCACGAGCGAGAGCTGCGCGTCGCCGGTTCCCGGCGGCATGTCGACGATGAAGTAGTCGAGCTGTCCCCACGCGACGTCCTGCAGGAACTGGTTGATGATCTTCATCACGATCGGACCACGCCAGATCGCCGGCTGGTCCGGCTCGATCATCATTCCGAGCGAGATCAGCTTCACGCCGTGCGCTTCGAGTGGGATGATCTTCTCGTTCATCACCGGCGGCGCACCGCTCACTCCCATCATTCTGGGAATGTTCGGCCCGTAGATATCGGCGTCCATCAGTCCAACGCGTGCGCCGCTCGTCGCGAGCGCGACGGCGATGTTCACCGCCACGGTCGATTTGCCGACGCCTCCCTTCCCCGACGAGATCGCGATCACCTTGCCGAGCTTGGGATAGTGCTTCGGTGTCGGCGCGGCTGGCCGCGCCGGCGCCGCGGGCGTCTGGTCCATCACGGGGAGCGCGCGTCCGGCGTTCGGCTTCACCGCTGGTCCCGTCTGCGCCGCCGCCTGCACGTCGAGCTGGATGTCGGTCACTCCTTCGACGCGCTCGACCGCCTGGCGCACTTCCTTCGCGAGCGCGGGATCGTCATGCGGCGCGAGGAGCAGCGTGAGCTTCACTCGGCCGGTGGTGGTCGTAGCGATGTCGCGGACCTGCTGAGTGCTGAACAGGTCTGCGCCGGTGCGCGGGTTCCTGAGGCGGGAAAGCGACGTCGCGATCCGCTCCTGCAATGTCGTCGTCATCCCGAAGAATAGCGGGTGGCGGTGCGGAGTGCGGAATGCGAGTGCGGAATGCGGGTGCGGAATGCGAGTGCGGAATGCGGGTGCGGGATGCGGGGTGTGCCACCCGCATCCCGCTACTCGCTACTCGCTACCACCTCTCGCTACACGCTACTCGCTACCACCTACAGGGAGTGGCACTTCCCCCGCCAGCATCACCCGCGCCGCCTCGACCACCAGATCGCGCACCTGATCGAGCGTCCCCGGCAGCAGGGCGCCCGACGCCTTGGCGTGACCGCCTCCGCCGAAGCGGCGCGCGAAGGCGTTCACGTCCGTGCCCCCCACGCTGCGAAACGACACCTTCACCTTGCCATGCCCGAGGTCGCGGAAGAAGAGCGCCATCTTCGTTCCGGCAATCGAGCGCGCGTGTTCGACGATCCCGTCCAGGTCCTCGGCCTTGACGTTGTGCTTCTCGAGCGCATCGGCCGACATCGTGAGCCACGAGAGCCCGTGCGGCTCGTCCACCTGCAGCGTCCCCAGCACCTCGGCCATCAACCGAACGCGGCCCGCGGGCGCCGATGCGTAGATGCGCGTGTACATGTCTTCCGGATCGACGCCATATGCGAGGAGCTGACCTGCCACGGAGAGGCAGCGCGGCGACGTGTTGCTGAACCGGAAGCCACCGGTATCGGTGAGCATTCCCGTGTAGAGCGACCGCGCGACGGCAGGACCGATCTCCCATCCCATCACGATCGCCAGATCGTACACGAGCTCGGCGGTCGCGCAGGCGGTGGTGTCGGAGACTGTGCGAGTGCCGGCCGGATCGTCGGATGGCAGATGGTGATCGATCACGAGCTTCGGCACCGTGAGAGCGCGAACCGACTCCGTGAGATTGCCGAGCCGCTTCACGTCGCTGATGTCGAGCACGATCAGCAGATCGATGTCCCGCAGCGCCTTCGACCCTCGCGACGTCTGGTCGTCGATGTCGTCGCCGAGGAGGAAGGCGAACATGTCGGGCCAGGGCGTCGGGTTCACGATCCGCGGCGCCAGTCCGTGCGCGCTGAGCAGCCGTGCCAGCGCGCTCTCCGATCCGCAGCCGTCGCCATCGGCATTGAGATGCGTGCTGATCGCCACTCGGCGGCCCGGCACGAGCTCCGGCGCGAGCAACTCGATCGCGGCACGGCGCGAGGCTGGAACGGTGATCAGGTCGGTGGGCATGAGTGAATCGAGTGCATTGAGGATATTCCGACAGAGCATCGAGTCGCGGCGTGGCTCGGAACGAGGCGCACGCGAGCGTTGGATGCTCTGCGTGGGGTACCGAACGACGGGGACGCGCATCGCGCGGAGCTTACGGATGACGCGGAGTCGGCTCCGACCGGAAGCTACTCTCTCCCCCACGTGCAGCTACTCGAGGCCACGCCTGAATAGTCGAGCTGTGGTGGAGAGATCTCTCCGCCACATCCCCAAGATACGTTGCAGTTGCCGTCCGCCGCGTCGTTGAATCCCGATCCATCGAACGTGCGAAGAAAAAGAGCGGCGCCCTCTCGGGCGCCGCTCTCGATTTACCACGCCAACCCGGTCAGGAACCCATGTGATGCCCAGTCCCGCCTCGGCCGATGTGCGAGTGGCCCTTGCCGTACGCGAAGTACACGACGAGACCGAGGATGAGCCACACGATCAACCGGATCCAGGTGTCGCCCGGCAGGCCGGCCATGAGACCGAAGCAGCTCAGGATGCCGAGGATCGGCACGAGGGGCACGAGCGGCGTCTTGAACGCGCGCGGGATCTCGGGCGACCGCACCCGCAGGATCCACACACCGAAGCACACGATCACGAAGGCGAGCAGCGTCCCGATGCTCACGAGCTGGCCGAGCAGACCGATCGGGAAGAGCCCGGCGACGATCGCCGCGATGCTGCCGGTCAGAATCGTGGTGATGTATGGCGTCTTGAAGCGCGGGTGCACCTTGCCGAACACTGGCGGGAGCAGTCCGTCGCGCGCCATCGAGAAGAACACGCGCGGCTGGCCCATGAGCATCACGAGCACCACCGACGCGAGTCCGGCGAGCGATCCGATCTCGACCGCGTAGCGCAGCCACGCGAGCGACGGACCGGCGGCGTGGACCGCCACGAGGATCGGCGCGGGATCGTTGAGCTTGGAGTAGTGCACCATCCCCGTCATCACGAGCGCCATCAGGATGTACAGGATGGTGCACACGAACAGCGAGCCGAGGATGCCGATCGGCATGTCCTTCTGCGGATTCCTCGCCTCCTGTGCCGCGGTGCTCACCGCGTCGAATCCGATGTAGGCGAAGAAGATCACCCCTGCGCCTCGCAGCACGCCGCTCCATCCGAACTCGCCGAACCGTCCGGTGTTCGCCGGGATGAACGGGTGCCAGTTCGCGGTGTTGACGTACATGAAGCCGACGCCGATCACCAGAAAAATGATCGCCATCTTGATGAAGACGATGGCGTTGTTGAAGCGGGCTGATTCCTTGATGCCGATGACGAGGATCACAGTCATGATCAACGTCAGGATCACGGCGGGCACATTGAGCACGGCGCCGGTGTTCGAGAAGTTGTTGGCCGCATCCACCGCGAACGGCGCGTTGGTCCACTGCGTCGGGATCACGACGCCGAACTCGGCCAGGAAGGCGACGAAGTTGCCGCTCCATCCGACCGCGACCGTCGCCGCGCCGAACAGGTACTCGAGCATCAGATCCCATCCGATGATCCACGCGACGAGCTCGCCCATCGTGGCGTAGCCGTACGTGTAGGCCGAACCGGCGATCGGGATCATGCTCGCGAACTCGGCGTAGCAGAGGCCGGCGAATCCACATGCCACGCCTGCCGCAACCATCGAGAGCACGACGCCCGGGCCGGCGTACTGTGCGGCCGCGTTGCCCGTGAGGACGAAGATTCCAGCGCCGATGATCGCGCCGATGCCCAGCAACATCAGGTTGGTAGCGGTGAGCGTGCGGTTCAGCCCGCCCTCACCCTCTTCGGCTGCCTCGCGCTGCAACACGGACACACTCTTTCTCGACCACAAGCCCATCGGATCTTCTCCTGAGAGCAGAAGCGTGCTGAGACGTGGAATATTGTATACAGAAGCCGCAGAACTTCGTCGCGTACGCCGAGGATGTCAAGCGCACGAGCCATCGCGCACGCATGGTGCGCGATGGCGCTACAGGCTGTAGTTCGGCGCTTCGCGCGTGATCGTCACGTCGTGCGGGTGCGACTCGCGCAGACCCGCCGCGGTGATCCGGACGAACTCGGTATTCGTGCGGAGCTCGTCGATCGAGCCGCAGCCGACGTAGCCCATGCCGCTGCGCAGCCCGCCGACCATCTGGAACAACACGTCGCCGACGGGGCCCTTGTACGGCACTCGGCCCTCGATCCCTTCCGGCACGAGCTTCTTGGGCGAAAGCTCGCCCTCCTGGAAGTAGCGGTCGGCGCTGCCGTCCTGCATCGCGGAGAGCGAGCCCATGCCGCGCACCATCTTGAAGCGGCGACCCTCGAGCAGGAACGCCTCGCCCGGGCTCTCCTCCGTGCCCGCGAGCATCGAGCCCATCATCACGCTCGACGCGCCGGCGGCGAGCGCCTTCACGGCGTCGCCCGAGTACTTGATGCCGCCGTCCGCGATCACCGGGACGCCCTCCGCTCCCTCGATGGCGTCGAACACCGCGGTGAGCTGGGGCACGCCGACGCCGGTGACCACGCGCGTCGTGCAGATGGAGCCGGGACCGACGCCCACCTTCACCGCGTCGACTCCGCGCTCGACGAGTGCGCGAGCACCCTCGCGCGTCGCGACGTTGCCGGCGATGAGCTGAGTGTCGGGGAACGCTTCTCGAACGCGCGCCGTCGCCTCGAGCACGGCGTCGGCGTGTCCGTGTGCGGTGTCGACGACCAGCGCATCGACGCCGGCGTCGATCAGCGCTCTGGCGCGCGAGAGGAAGTCTCCCCCGGCGCCGATCGCCGCGGCGACGCGCAGTCGCCCGATCTCATCCTTGTTCGCGCCGGGAAATTGACGGCGCTTGTGAATGTCCTTGACCGTGATCAGTCCCTTGAGCCGACCGTCGCCGTCGACGACGGGAAGCTTCTCGATGCGGTGCTTTCCGAGGATCTTCTCCGCCTCGTCGAGCGTCGTCCCCTGCGGCGCGGTGACGAGGTTCCTCGTCATCGCATCGGCCACCGGGCGGTCGAGGCTGCGCTCGAACTGCAGATCGCGGTTGGTGAGGATTCCCACCAGGCGTCCGTCTCCGTCGACGATCGGCACGCCCGAGACGCGGAACCGATTCATCAGGTTCGTCGCCTCACGCAGCGATGCCGTCTCCGGCAGCGTGTACGGGTTGCTGATCACGCCGCTCTCGCTGCGCTTCACGATGTCCACCTGCATCGCCTGCCGGTCGATGGACATGTTCTTGTGCAGCACGCCGATGCCGCCCTGGCGCGCCATCGCGATGGCCATCTCCGACTCGGTCACGGTGTCCATCGCGGCGGATACGAGCGGGATGTTCAGCTCGATCTTCCGCGTGAACCAGGACCTGGTGGACACATCCTTTGGATGCGTGACCGAATGCCGAGGCGCGAGGAGGACGTCGTCGAAGGTGAGCGCGATGTCTTCGCGGACCCTCGCGGCGCCATTCACGTGGCCGGAACGCGACGGCCCGCTCTCAGCCTGAGGCTGAGATGCGGGCCGTGTCGTGGAGCGGATTGAGGTCGCCATAGCGAAACGTAGGCGGAGCGCGGCCCGAAATCCAGTGTTCGAGCTCGCGCGCGCGATGAACCTGGCTAGCGACCCTCTCTCTCGCTAAGCAGGCAACGACCGCGCTCAGCTGCGTCCGATCAGCTTGAGCTTCCGCCTGATGCCGCGCGGCAGGAAGAACGCCGCCGCGGCGAGCGCTTCCTTGAGGTTGAGATCGGCCAGGTCCTCCATCGCCCCGGTCCAGTGCGCGAGCAGGACCGGTCGTCCCGCGTTCGCCACGAGACGCTGGAGCGCGATCACGAGCAGGAAGACGTCGTCGACCTCACCGATGAACGGAATGAAGTCGGGAATGAAGTCGAGCGGCATCGCGATGTAGGCGATCGCTGCGCCAACGAGGAGCTTGTCCATCGAGCTCACCCGACGATCCGCGAGCAGTCCGCCGAGCAGTCGCAGGTACGCCGGCAGCTGCTTGATGTAGTACATCACCGTGCGGCGCGCGCCGGTGCGCGGCGCGGCGGCGGTGCGGCTTCGCGCGGCCGAGGCGTTCGCGCCGGTTCTCGTGCGACGGGTCTGCCCTGAGGTCGGACTCACGCGTGCGCTCCCTTACCTGGACGTGGAGCCATCGGCGGGCGTCTGGCCGGCCGACGGCGAGGCGCCGCCCTGACCCGCGGAGGCGGCGGCGGCACCTGCAGCAGTCGCACCAGTCGTGCCGCTCGACGCACTGGTTCCCGTCGACGGGGCTGCCGCCGCGGCCGCCTCGACGACGCGCGACGTCGCGCTCATGAGGTCGGACGCCACCGACTTTCCAGCAGCGGCCGCTCCATTCAGCACTCCCACGGCCTTGTTCATCAGGCTCATCGTCTCGGCGATCGTCGATGCGCTGACCCTCCCCGCGCGGAGCTTCTCCTCCACCGCATCCGCGAACCGGCTCAACGGGTTCGATGCCGCCGCCGCGGCGGCGGGCTGCTTCTCTGCGTACTTGGACTCGAGGAACTCCACGTAGTCGAGCACCTGGTATCCGCGCTCGTCGGACACCGTCTCGAGCTTCTGGAGCAGCTTGTCGCGAAGATAGGGATTCATGTCGGTCGGCTCCTTTGCCGCGCGGGCCCCGACACACGTCGGGCGCACCACTGTCAGTATGTGCGCCCGTCACTCCCCTCGGTAGCCCGCGCCTGCGCGGGCGAGGATCACCCCTGCCAGCGCGAGCGCTTGCCGCGTGCGTCGATGTGCACGTAGGGCGTGCGATAGCGGCTGCTCGTGTACATGCCGAGCCCACCGACGAGATCCGGGTGTGCCTCTTCGACGCGCTCGACGGCGAGCATCACGAGCAGCTCGTCGGTCATCGTGATGCGGCCGTCGCCATCGGCGTCGATCGCGAGGTCAGCGGCGTCGCCGTACTGATGACGGCTGTCGCGCGCGGCGCGCTCGACCTGCGCGTTGTGCGACGGAGAGCGAAACCCCGAGTGCACGTCGACGGCGAGATCCGGCCGCACTCGTCCACCGAGGTCGGTGAAGATGAGCTCGAGCTTGTCGAGCAGGCGCGGGTTGAGCGCGACGTACTTCGGCCAGACATCGCCCTGATCGTCGTGCGTGACGAAGTCGGCGAGCTTCAGGTGGCGCGAGACGGGCAGGTCGAGCATCTCCGGCCGCACCTCGACGAAACCGATCGGGCGATCGTGCCCGGCGCCCAGCTTCTCCGCGAGGTAGGTGCCGATGCGGTAGCCGTTCACCTGTCCGCCCAACTTCTGACTGAACGGCACCATCACCGCGAGCGTGGGCTCGGCGAGCACTTCGCGCGAGGGACCGCGCATGATCGCGAGGTGATAGAAGCCCGGCCGCTGAGGCGCGATCACCGGTGCAGCCGACAGTACGCGAGACGGCTCGGCGCTGCTCGAGTCGATCGCCGACACCCACTGGTACGACAACGAGTCGCCGCTGCCGGCGATCGCGATGGGAAACTCGACCCGGTCGCCGGGAAGGCTCAACCTCACCTTCACCTCGCCGCTGCGGCCGAACGCGTCGGCCGTCGGTGCCGCCGCCGGCGCTCCTTCAGGCGTGCTCGGGGCGATCGCCGCCGCGAGATTCGAGAGAGGCGCCGTCGTGAGTCCGCTGTCGGGCTTGAGGAACTGCACCGCACCGACGGTCGCCAGACCGAAGAGCAGCGCCGCTCCGATGCCGCCGAGCCGCGAGCCCGTTGGATCGGGTGCGCTCACACTCGTCCCCAGCGCGCGCGAGTGCCCCGCACGTCGACGTGCGCGAACGGGCCATGCGACCGCGTGGCACGGTAGACGCCCACACCGCCGACGAGATCCTCGTGCTGCCGCTCGACGCGCTCCACTGCGTCGAGGATGACTCTCGCGTCGCGATAGTTCACGCGACCGTCGTGATTCAGGTCGTCCATCCGTCCGTCTTCATTGTTGTCCACGAAGACGTCAGCCGCGTCGCCGTACATGTGCCGGCTCAGCTCCGCGCGTCCCCCCGTCTCTCCGCCGCTCTCGTTGTACTGCGGCGTGCGGAAGCCGCTCATCACGCGCATGTGCTTGACGCGATGACCGTGCGCTTCGAGATCCGCGATGACGAGCTCCAACTTGTCCACGAGCGGAGAGCGGAGCACCAGGTACTTCGGCCAGACGTCCTGCTGATCGTGGGTGAGGAAATCGCGCAGCCGGAAATGCTCGGACACGTGCGTGTCCGCGTTCTCCGGCGTCACCTCGATGAATCCTGCGGGGTTGGCGTACGACTCGGCGAGCGCACGCCCGCGCTCGGCCGGCCAGAAGCCGATCCGGTACGCGCCGATGCGGTCGCCGAGCTTCTCGGCGAAGTCGCGCATGGTGATGAGCGAGAAACGCGCGATGCCGCTGCTGTCGCGGACGTCGTGCACGCCGGGGGTGCGGAGCAGCGAGTCGCCGAAGAGGCGCTGCAGCACACCGACCCGGCGATCGGACCGCGGAACGAGCAGTGCCCGGAGCTTGCCGCTTCGGCCCTTGAGGGAGTCCTCTTCCGGAAAGAGCCGATCGAGCTCCAGAGAGGACCGCAGCCCGATCTCGCGGAATGCACCGGCCGGCGCGCCGAGGGCGTTGGCTACGCCGCCCCCGACCGCGTCAGCGGCGAAGGCTGGGGACGTGCGCCGACTCGCCGCGGCGATCAGGATGCCGGCCGCGATGCATAGAGGGAGGGCGCGACCGACTGAACGGACGCGCGATTGACGGGGAGCTCTCAACGTTCTTCTCCTGACACTTCGGACCGGCGACCCGCGTGAGACACCACCGATCGGCCAAAGGTGCCCGACACGAGGCACGGTCCGCGACGGACTGGTTGTCCCAACCTACTCATTAGCCCAACGAGCGGCGACAGTCCTTCGCAACAACTCTATCGACCGAATACTGGCCGTACGGTCAGGATTTCAGTAGAGGAACACCGGAGTGCCCACCGTGACCATCTGATACAGCGTCTCGATGTCCTCGTTGCGGAGGCGAACGCACCCGTGACTGACCGATCGGCCAATGCTCTCGGGATGATCGGTTCCGTGCAGGGCGTAGCCATCGCCCATGTTCAGGCGGTGGGTGCCGAGGACGCCCTTGTACTTGCGCTGGTTCGTGCCGTAGGGCGGGATGACGATGTTGCCTCCCGCGACCACCTCCCGTCCCTCGACCCCGGGCTCGATGGGCACGACGCGCCCGTCGGGATAACGGCGCACCATGTCGGTGCCGCTGACGGCGATCTTCGACCCGTCGCTCGCCGCGAGCTCCTGGCCTCGGCTCAGCCGGACGATTCCGAGCCCACGCTTCCGCGCCATCTCCACGAAGTGCCAGTCGGGGGGGATCCAGGCCGGATCCTCCTCCTTGGACTGGATGACGAGCCGGCCGCGCGGCGTCTCGAACTTCCAGTGGTCGCCTCCGGATCCGCCCTCGAGCACCTTGCCGCTACCCGTCGCGACCTGCGTCGTGAACAGCACGCTGTCGCCCTGCTTGTACCAGAGCCGATGATCCTCGATGCTCACGACGATGTAGGGGCGATTCGTGGGAATCGCGTCGCCGGCGGTGGTGTCCGAGCCCACCTGCTGCAGGCTGTCGTCCAGCGCGCCGGTGCTCTTCCGCACTTCGTCCAGGAGCTGAACGTTGTCGTTGAACACCATCCGGCTCACGTCGCGCTCATGGCGGACGAGCGCCGTCCGCGCGAACAGCGCGGTGCTGGCGAGCATGAGCAGGAACACGGCGCCGATGAGGCCCCAGGCGAGCTTGCCGCCGCTCCGAAAGAAGTTGCGCATCCCCACGAGCCGCTCCGGGTCCAGTTAGTAGAAGTATACCGCGACGCCCGGGCGAAGGTTCGCCGCGATCGCCTTGAGATCGTTCGCGCGAACGCGGATCGCTCCGGGCAGCACGTAGGTCGAATCGTTCAGTGGACCGACGCTCGGCAGCGAGTAGATCACCGTGCCGCCGTCGAGCTGGATCGCTGCGGGGCCGAGCGCGCCGACGAGCTTCGACTCGCCATTCGGCAGCCCGCGATCGGCGTACACCCACGCCGGCACGTCCCACGCGTCGCGCTCATCGAGCAGTCGCTCCACCGTTCGCTTTCCGCGCGGCGCGGCGATGTGCACCGTGTCCGGCGCCGTGCCGACGCGCCGCTCGGGACCAACCGTGATCGGCATCTCGCGGAGCAGCGCGCCCTCTCGCTCGAGATACATCACGCTGCTGTCGAGCGAGACGGTGAGGTGCAGCGTGGGATCCACCTTCGCCTGCCGCTTGAACAGCTCGACCATCACCTTGAGCCGGTTCTCGTTCTGCGCGAGGATCGCGTCGGTGCGCTTGCGCTCGACGTCCGACATGCTCGCGCGTAGCTCCTGCGTCTCGCGCTGATAGCGCTGATAGCGCGCGAACAGCAGCGCGTCGAGTGCGAGAAACGCGACGACGGCGATCGCCATCGTGACGATCAGCCCGGGATAGCTCCGCCGGAACTCGCGCCAACCCATGCGGCGGCGGTCGGTGCGTGGACGCGCCGCGTCCTTGCGGCGGCCGGGATCCCAGTCGTCTTGCGGAGAAGTCGTCGTCATCTGTGAGAGAGAGAACAGAGCGGTGGTACACCGCGGCGCGAGGCGAGTGCCGGGCCCATCGGTCCCTTGGTCGCGACGCGGGCACGCGGGTACATTTCGCGGGCTGCACGAAGGTCGTCGCAGCGTAGTCCGCCGGCAAGCACCCTCTCTCCACGACGTCCCGATGGCCTCCACGTCACGACCTGCTCCCGTGGTCCTCCTCGTCCTCGACGGCTGGGGCTATCGCGCCGAGCGCGAAGGCAATGCGATCGCGATGGCGAACGTGCCAACGTGGGATCGCCTGTGGGCCCGTGCGCCGCGCACGCTGCTCAAGGCGTCGGAAGAAGCCGTGGGACTACCGTGCGGCCAGATGGGGAACAGCGAGGTCGGACACCTCAACCTCGGAGCCGGCCGAGTGGTGAAGCAGGATCTCGTGCGGATCAACGACGCGATCAAGACGGGTGAGTTCTTCACGAACAGCGTGTTCGTGGACGCGTGCCGGCGCGTGATCCACAATGGCGGCACGCTGCACCTGGTCGGACTGATCGGGGCGGGCGGCGTGCACGCGATCGACACGCACCTGCTCGCGCTGCTCGAGCTGGCGGAGCGCGAGGGCGTGCCGCGCGTCGCGATCCAGGTGATGCTCGACGGGCGCGACACGATGCCGCGCTCGGGGCTCGGCTATCTGACCGAGCTGATGGCGTTCGCGAAGGGCCGCGCGAAGATCGCGAGCGTCGGCGGCCGCTACTACGGCATGGATCGCGACCATCGCTGGGAGCGCACCGAGAAGTGGTACAACAGCGCGGTACGCGGCGTGGGCCCGAGCGGGAGCGATCCGCTGCAGGTGGTGACCGACGCCTACAGTCGCGATGTGACCGACGAGTTCGTGGAGCCGACGGTGATCGTCGACGGAAACGGCGAGCCGGTGGCGCCGATGCGCGACGGCGACGCGGTGATCTGCTTCAACTATCGGTCCGACCGCATGCGCCAGATCGTGCGCGCGCTCACGATGCCGAACTTCGACGGGTTCGACGTGCGCGACCGGCCCGCGGTGAGCGTCGCGACGATGACGCTGTACGATCAGACGTTCGCCGTGCCGGTCGCCTTCCCGCCGCAGTCGATGGCGCGCATCGTCGGCGAGGTCGTCTCGGGCGCGGGCCTGACGATGTTGCGGACGGCGGAAACCGAGAAGTACGCGCACGTGACTTACTTCTTCAACGGCGGCATCGAGACGCCGTTTCCCGGCGAGGACCGCCGCCTCGTGCCGAGCCAGAAGGTGGCGACGTACGATCTCGCGCCCGAGATGAGCGCGCCGGGAATCACCGACGTGCTCACGGCCGCGATCACGGCCGGGGAGCACGACTTCATCCTGTGCAACTACGCGAATGCCGACATGGTCGGGCACACGGGCAACGCGCCCGCGATCATCCAGGCGGTGGAGACGGTGGACGCGTGTCTCGCACGCGTCGTCGCCGCGGCCGAACAGGCGGGCGCACGGCTGCTCGTCACGGCGGATCATGGCAACTGCGAGATGATGATCGACCCCGCGACGGGCGGCCCGCACACGGCACACACGACCAACCCCGTGCCGTTCGTGGTGATGGGCAGTGACGCCGACCACACCCTGCGCGACGGCGGCGCGTTGTGCGACGTGGGGCCGACGATCCTGCGGATGCTCGGGCTGGAGCGGCCGAGCGAGATGGACGGGCGCGACCTGCGCCTCGCGTAGCCTCAACTCCCCAATGCAACTCTTCGGAGCGACCGCGTGAAGGCACTACTGTTCGGCTTCCTGACCCTGCTCGCCATCTCGCCGGCGGGGGCTCAGGTGGGCTACCCGCCCGCCGAGAGCCCGTACGCCGACCTCGAGTACAAGCAGGAGCTCACGCCGATGTTCGGCTACACGCGTGCGCGCACCGACCCGGCGAAGATCCTGCCGCAGAGCGCGCCGATGGCGGGCCTCCGCTACGAGATCTACATCGCTGGCCCGGTCTCGTTCAGCACCGACTTCTCGCACACCTTCGCGCAGCGAGACGTCGTCGATCCGACGAAGCCGGCGAAGACGCGGGCACTCGGCTCGGAGACCGCTGGGGTGAACTCGCTCGACGTCGCGCTCGCGCTCGGGCTCACCGGCCGGAAGAGCTGGCACTCGATCGTGCCGCAGATTCGCGCGGGCGTCGGCATCATGCAGAGCAGCGCGAAAGACGACTCGTCGGGGTACAAATTCGGCACCCCCTTTGCATTCACCTTCGGCGGCGGGCTGAAGTTCGTGCCCGGAGGCCGCTTCCAGCTTCGCGCCGACATCACGGAGCGAGTCTTCAAGCAGAACTATCCGGACTCGTACGCACGGCCCGCCAGCGACAACACGGCGGTGATCCCGGAATCGACTCCGCGCTCGTTCTACACGCATCACACCGGCCTGACGGTGGGCGTGTCGTACCTCTTCTCGCGCTGAGTCACCGACCGCCGGCGACCCTTCTCCCGGTGGTTCCATGGCGCGCGACTTCGAGGACATCAACAACACCGACCAGCTCGACGAGGGCGATCTGCGCGGCATCGTGCGCGAGCACCTCGCGGCCCACAACGCGCTCGACATCGACGACATCAGCGTCGCGATCGAGGACGGCGGAACGATCGTGCTCTCGGGCCGCGTCGGCACGGAAGGTGAGCGGCGCATCGCGGAGCACATTCTCACCGACCAGCTCGGGATCCAGGACTTCCGCAACGATCTCGTGATCGACCCGATCCGCCGCGCCGAGAGCCCGATGGACATCGACGATCATCTGGTCGAGGAGGAGCGCGAGGCGGGCCTGCTGCTCGGCGACCGCGCGGTCCCTCTCAGCGACGAGTCCGAGCACCTGGCCGACGCGCCCGACACCGAGCTCGCGGGCACCACCGACCTGCAGAGCGCCATCGAGCGCGGAACGGGCTGGAATCCGCCCGAGAGTCCGACGCCGGAGGGAGTGGCGGGGACGGACGCGGCGCCGGAGGACTACGGGGAGCAGCACTAGGGCGGCGCTGCGCGCCGCGGTTGTCGGTGATCAGTGATCAGTGATCGGCCGGACTCGGGCAGCTACTGCGTCCCGAGGCCAGCCGATCACTGATCACCGTTCACTGGAAACCTCGGTATCTTCCCCCCATGCCGAGCTTCCTCACCCGCCGCGTCACCTTCGCCGCCGCGCATCGCTACCGCATCGAAGAGTGGAGCGACGAACGCAACGCCGAGGTGTTCGGTGCGTGCGCTCGGCCGAACTTTCATGGTCACAGCTACATCTGCGACGTCACGGTCACGGGGCCGATCGATCCGACGACTGGATTCATCGTCGATCTCGGCTTGCTCGACCGCGTGTTGCAGACTGAAGTGCGCGAGCGGTTCGATCACAGCAACATCAATCTCGACGTCGCCGAATTCGGCGATGGCGGCCTCATGCCGACGGGCGAGGAGCTCGCGCGCTTCATCTGCAAGCGCGTGCAAGCGGCGCTCGGCGCGCGCTCGCGCGTGACGCGCGTGACCGTCTCCGAAGATGCTACGCTGAGCGCCGCGTACGAGCCAGACTGAGCCAAGTGACGTTCGCGGCGCTCGGTCGTGCTACCAGCGACGCGCCGGACGGGCGGGCATCGGTGCCCGCACTCGGCGCCGCCGTCTCTTCGCGCCGTGCCCACACTCGACCCGCCCCGCCCCACGACCGTGCGCAGCACGCTGGCCGAACAGTTCGCGCCCGTGCTCCGCGTGTATGCCGACATCGTGGCCGACTGCGTGCCGCTCGTCGATACGGAGCACGCGCACACCCGCATCCGCTCGGGGCAGGTCGGCTACGACGCCCTGCGGGTGCTCCGCTCCTGCGGCGATCCCATGCCGCACTACGCGCGCGTGCTCGACGCGTTCGAGGTCGCCGGCTTCGTCTCGAACGACGACCGGCGCTCGCTCCTCGCGAGTGAGCTCGACGTCGACGACATGATCAGTGGATGGTTCACCGGGGATCGCACGCCGCGCGACAACCGGCGCCGCATCGCGCGCCAGGCCGCGATCGTCGTGGGCAACGCGCTGCTGCGCGCGGCGACGAAGCTCGTCGAGCCGGCGACGGTGTGGCGCGAGTGGACGCGCATCGTGTGTCCGTGCTGCGGCGGCTCGCCCGACATCGCGCTGCGCGAACGCGGCTCGCAACGCTCGCTCGTCTGCGCACGCTGCGACGCGCAGTGGCGCACGCCGCATCAGGGCTGCCTGAGCTGCCGCACCGTCGAGGAGCCGACGATCGCGCGGATCGCGAATTCCGAGCTGGGCTACGATCTGGTGATGTGCAATGGATGCGGACGATTCCTCAAGGAGCGGCCGCGACGCGGGATCCAGAGCTTCACCGTCGAGCGGGCGCTCACGACGGAGCTCGACCTGGCCGCCGAGCAGCGCGGACTGCGCATCTGAGCGCGCGATGAGCACGGAGCGGTGCGTCGGCGCGTTGATGGCCGGCGGCGCCGCGCGTCGCTTCCACGGCATGCCCAAGGGGTTGGCGATCGTGGATGGGATGCGTATCGCCGATCGCGCGCTGGCGGCGCTCCGCGGCGCGTCGAGCCGGCAGATCGTCGTGGCGAACGATCCACGCGCGCCGGCCTGGTTCGCCGGTGTGCGAATCGTGCCCGACGCGGAGCCGGGACTTGGCCCGCTCGCGGGGCTATGCACGGCGCTTCGCGCCGCCGAGGGGAATGGCCTGCTCGTCGTCGCGTGGGACATGCCGTACGTCACCTCGGCGCTGCTCGCGGCACTGCGCGACCTCGGCGAGTCGGGCGCGAGCGCGGTGATCCCGATGACCGACCGTCGCCCCTTCCCCGAGCCCCTGTGCGCGTACTACGGGCCCGCCGCGCTCCCCATCTGCGAGCAGCTCCTCGCGCAAGGGGAGCGGAGAGCCATCGCACTGTTCGAGGCAATGGACGGCACGGCGACGCTGCGGGGAGCGGAGCTCGACGCGCTCGGCGACCCGATGCGGCTCCTCCGCAGCGTCGATACGCCGGAGGAGCTCGCGGCGATCGGGGGCCGGCTTCCCGAAGGCGAAGACGCCGCTCGACGCTGACGGCGCGTCCCGCCATCTTTCGCCAGACCCTCCTCGCGCGACGTCGCGGGTGACGTCTCCGCCCTCTCCCTCCCGCATGCGCGCCATTCGATCCTGCTGTGCCCTGCTCCTCGCCGGGTGTGCCTCCGGCGCTGCGCGCGTGTCGACGCCGACTCCGGTTGCCGAGGCGCCCGCGCCTGTCGCCGCGCCATCGGCGTCGCGCAGCGCGGCCACTGCGCTCGCGCGGTTCGCCGACTCGGTGGCCAACGCGCCCGAATGGCGCAGCGCGCACTGGGGGCTGCTCGTGGTGGATCCAGGCCGGGGAGAGACGCTGTATTCACGGAACGCGGACAAGCTGTTCGTGCCGGCGTCGAACCAGAAGCTCATCACCGGTTCGACAGCGCTCGCGCAGCTCGGCCCCGGCTATCGCTGGACGACGACGCTGCTCGCGCGCGGCCCGGTGCGCGCCGGTGTGCTCGAGGGCGATCTCGTGGCGCGCGGAGACGGCGACCCGTCGATCAGCGCGCACGTGCGCGGCGACGCGCTCGCTCCCTTTCGTGCCCTCGCCGACTCGCTTCGTGCGCGAGGAGTGACGAGAGTGCGTGGACGCATCGCCGCCGCGCCGTCGCCATTCACCGACGCGCCGCTCGGCTTCGGCTGGGCGTGGGACGATCTCGACGAGCCATACTCGGCAGGCGTCGACGCGCTGTACTTCAACGAGGGCTTCACCGAGATCGTCGTGCGCGCGGGCGCTCGAGCGGGCGACGTGGCGCGCGCGGCCACGCGGCCTGTCACGACCTTTCCCTCGTTGATCGTGCGGGCGGTGACCGTCGCGCGGCCCGCAGCGGCGGCCGATTCCGCGACGAAGCGCACCGCACTGACGGTCGGCTTCGATTCATCGCGCGCCGGGGTGCTCGTCGCGGGCACGATCGTCGAGGGAGACAGCGCGGTGCTCGAGCTCGCGTTCCGGGACCTGCGCGCCGCGTATCTGGCCGCGCTGCGCGAGGGATTGCGCGCGGGCGGCATCACGATCGACGAGGCGCGCACCGACACCACCGCGCGGCTCGATTCGCTCGTCGCGATGCAGTCGCCGTCGCTGCGCGAGATTCTCCCCTACTTCGAGAAGCCCTCGCAGAACCAGATCGGCGAGCTGCTGTACAAGACGATCGCGCTGCACGCGACGGGCGTGGGGCGCGCGGACAGCGCGAGTCAGGTGATCGGGCGCCAGCTCGTCGCATGGGGCGCGGTGCCCGACGGCTTCGCCGTGCGCGATGGGAGCGGCCTCTCGCGCCACGACTTCGTCTCGCCGCGCACGCTCGTCCATGTGCTCGACGCGATGCGTCGTCACCCGGACTTCCGCGTCTTCTACGACGCGCTCCCCGTCGCCGGAGTGGACGGCACGATCGGCAAGCGCATGCGCGGCACGGCCGCGCAGGGCAACGTCCACGCGAAGACCGGGTTCGTCGACAAGGCGCGCTCGCTTTCCGGGTACGTGACCACGGCGGACGGCCGGCTCCTGCTCTTCAGCGCGCTGTGCAACAACTACAGCGTGCCGACGAGTGCCGTCGAGCGCGTGCAGGATGCGCTCGCGATCCGGCTGGCGACGCTGCGATTGGCGCCGTGAGCCTCACACGCTCGAGCGTCGCGGAGGCGAGCGCGCACACGCTCGCCTCGGTGACACACGTGTCGCACGAGAGCATCGCGCTGCGCGATGCGTTGGGTCGCGTGCTCGCGCGCGACGTCGTGTCGCCCGTGACGCTTCCCCCGTGGGACAACTCGAGCATGGACGGCTTCGCCGTGCACGCCGCCGACGTGCGTGGGGCGTCGGCAGACGCGCCCGTTCGGCTGCGCGTCGTCGGGACCATCGCGGCGGGCGCCAGGAGCGAGCGCACGATCGGTCGCGGCGAAGCGATGCGGATCATGACCGGCGCTCCCGTTCCGCCGGGCGTCGACTCGGTCATTCGCGTCGAGGATACCGCGACGTCGGGCGACGACGTCGCGATCCGCGACGATCGGGACGCCGGCTCGAACATTCGCGCGGCGGGCGAGGACGTGCGCGAGGGCGCGACGATCATGACGGCGGGCACGACGATCTTGGCTGCGCACGTCGGCGTGCTCGCGTCGGTCGGATACGCCGAGCCTGTGGTCTACCGGCGGCCGCGCGTCGCGATACTCGCGACGGGCGACGAGCTCGCGATGCTCGACGCATTCGACGAGGTGCGCGCGCGTCGGCGCATCGTGTCGTCCAACAGCTATTCGCTCGAGGCAGCGGTGCGCGCCGCGGGAGGCGACCCGGTGCCGCTCGGCATCGCACCCGATGATCCTGCCAAGCTCGCGGAGCGACTGCGCGCGGCGGAGGGGTGCGACCTGATCGTGACGTCGGGTGGCGTGTCGGTCGGCGACTTCGACTACACGAAGCGGGTCATCGCGGAGCTGGGCGGCACGCTGTCGCTCTGGCGAGTGCGGATGCGCCCTGGTGCGCCGCTCGGCTTCGGACAGCTGTTCGGCGCGCCGTGGATCGGTCTGCCGGGCAATCCCGTCTCGGCGCTCGTGACCTTCGAGCTGTTCGGCCGCCCACTGCTCCGCACCCTGGCCGGCTCGACGCGGCCGCATCGCCGTACGGTCCTCGTGCGGCTCGACGAGCCCGTGACGCTTCGCGCTCCGCTGACGCACTACCTCCGTTGCGTGCTCGACGAGAGCGACGACGGCACACTGCGTGCTCGGCTGACCGGGGCGCAGAGCTCGGGGATGCTGACGTCGATGTCGGCCGCCGACGCGCTCCTGATCGTGCCGGCAGAGCCTTCGTTCGTTCCAGCCGGCACTGTCCTTCGCGCGCTGCCGCTCGACGGCGATCTCGGCGGGACCACCAGACCCCCTTCATGACTGCTCCAAGCCACGAGATGGAGGCGCTCCGCGGCGATCTCACCCGCCGATTCCGCACGACGACGCGCGACCTCGAGCTTGCGGGACGCACGATCGAGCTCCTCATGCCCGCGAACGCGGATGAGCTGATCAGCGAGCAGGACTTCGACCGCGACGAACGACTCCCATACTGGGCGGACCTCTGGCCCTCCGCGCGCATCCTGGCCGAGGAGCTCGCGGTCATGCGACTGGCGGGTCAGCGCGTGCTGGAGCTCGGCTGTGGGCTGGGCGTGGTCGCGGTGGGCGCCGTGCTTGGCGGCGCGCAGGTGACGGCGACCGACTACTACGAGGAGGCGACGCTGTTCGCGTCGCTCAATGTCGCGGCCGCGACGGGCAGGCAGATCGCCACGCGCATGGTGAACTGGGTGGACATGCCGAAGGACCTCGGAAAGTTCGACGTCGTGCTCGCGTCGGACGTGCTCTATGAGCATCGCTACGCGCCCCTCGTGGCGAACGCGATCGCGACGACGCTGGTGCGCGGCGGTGAAGCGATCGTCGCCGATCCAGGCCGCATCGCGCTGCAGGAGTTTCTGGACGAGTGCTCGGCGCGCGGACTGGTACACGAAGCGGACGCGAGGCCGTTCGTGGATGGGCAGATCAGGCAGACGGTGACGCTGTGGAGGATACGGTGGCGTAGTTAGGCGAGAAGGATCTTTCGGGTCCCCTATCGGGAAGGGGGATCCAGGTTGTGAGTTGCCGGTAGCGGGTTGGTGGTCGCGGGTTTTACGGCGGACGCAGTCGAACCCGATACCTCCAACTCGAAACCGGTCACCCAGAACCTGGATTCCGGTAACGCGCTACAGGGGCGTGTACGCTAGTTGCCCCGCCACGACCTCGGAAATATCCAGTACGGGCACCTCGCTCCCACTCGCCTTCACGCCATCCGACATCATCGTCATGCAGAATGGGCACGCCACCGCGATCGTGTCGGCGCCGGTCGCGAGCAGCTCCTCGGTGCGCTCGACGTTGATGCGCTTCCCCGTGGGCTCCTCCATCCACATGCGGCCACCACCGGCGCCGCAGCAGAGGCCACGGTCCTTGCTGCGCGGCGGGTCGACGAGGGTGATCACCGGCAGCGCGCGCTTCATCGCTTCGCGCGGCGCGTCGTACACGTCGTTGTAGCGGCCGAGATAGCACGAGTCGTGATAGGCCACGGTGAGCTTCGCGCCCTCCGCGGTCTTCAACGGGACCCGCTCTTCCTGCAGCAGCCGCTCGATGTACGTCGAGTGGTGGATCACCTCGTAGTTGCCGCCGAGCTGCGGGAACTCGTTGCCGATCTGATGGAAGCAGTGCGGGCAGTGGGTGACGATGGTCTGCACCTCGTAGCGGTCCAGCGTCTCGATCGTGCCTTTCGCCAGCATCTGGTAGAGGTACTCGTTCCCCATCCGCCGCGCGGGATCGCCGTGGCAGCTCTCCTCCTGGCCGAGGATCGCGAACTTGATGTCGCACGCCTGCATGATGCGCGCGAAGGCGACGGTGATCTTCTTCGCCCGGTCGTCGAAGGAGCCCATGCAGCCGACCCAGAAGAGGATGTCCGCCTGCTCGCCGCGTTCCGCGAGCTCCGCCATGGTGGGAATGTTCATCCCCTCCGCCCACGCGGCGCGGTCCGCCGACTGGAACGCCCACGGTGAGCCATTGCGCTCGAGCGACGTGAACACCGGCTGCAGCTCCGCGGGGAAGCGCGACTCCGTGAGGACGAGGTTGCGGCGCAGCGCGTTGATGACGTCGAGCTGGTCGATCGACACCGGGCACTCCGTCACGCACGCCCGGCAGCTCGTGCACGCCCAGAGCTCGTCCTCCGTGATGTACGTGTCGAGAAGGCGGTGCTCCATCACCTCCTCCACCGTCGTCGCGCCGGCGTCGCCGCCTTCACCATGCAGCAGCGCGGGACGCAGGAACTCCATGCGATCGCCCGTGAGCACGGGCGCCTTCTCCATGAGCCGCTGCCGCGTGTTGACGACGATCTTGCGAGGACTGAGCGGCTTGCCGGTGATGTTCGCCGGGCACGCCGACGTGCAGCGACCGCACTCGGTGCACGAGTAGCCATCGAGCAGGTTCTTCCACGACAGATGCTCGATGTCGCTCGCGCCGAACTGCTCGACGTCGGCCTCGAGGTCCATGGACCGCATCACTCCCTTCTGTCCCGGGCCGCTCGTGTTGGAGAAGTACACGTTGATGAGCGACGACGCGACGTGGAGATGCTTCGAGTACGGCAGGTAGTTGAGGAAGGCGAGGATGAGCAGCGCGTGCGCCCACCAGAACAGGTGATAGCCCGTCGTCGCCGCGCCCGGCGAGACGAGCCGACCGAGAATCATCGCGAGCGGCCGGGACACGAGCTTCTCGGCGCCGAACGCGGAGGGCTGCGCCACCAGCAGGAACGCGGTGAACAGGACGAGCGTGACCATGAGCCCCATGATCATGCTCAGAATGATCAGCGCATCGGTGTGCTCCAGGTTGTCGCCCTCGAGCCGCTTCGGGTGCAGCACGAGCCGCCGGTACAGCGCGAACGCCACCGCCGCGATGACGAGCAGCGCGAACACGTCCTGCGATGCGGAGTATGCCGCGTAGATCGGCGCGGGCAAAACGAGCGCGTACGAGAATGCCGGAAAGACGCCCGCGACGAGGATCTCGACCGTGCCCGCGGTGAGCACCATGAAGCCCCAGAAGATCAGCGCGTGCATGGGACCCGCGACCGGATCGCGGAAGATCTTCTTCTGCGCGATGCCGATCTCCAGGACGTTCCTGATCCGCGTCAACGGATGATCAGTCCGATCCTCGGCGAATCCGAGCTGGAGGTAGCTGACCAGTCGCTGGACGTTGAGGGCGAAGAATCCCGCTCCCAGCACGAGGACGAATAGAAAAACGACGTTCTGCGCTGTCATCGACACGTGTGCTCCGGGCGGTGGTACGGCGCGCCCGCGGCGCGCGCGAGCGGAAGGTATCCGGGCGTGCATGCCGCAACAAGAAATCCTCGCCGACCTCCGCGAGGCTCGACGGCCCCTTGCGGGTGACGCCCCAGCCCGCCAATACGTCCTTCGCGAAGAGCGTTCGCGGCCCTCCGCTCGACGGCGCCGTTCACCAGGAACAGACCGAGAGGTCCACGCATGTTCGAGTGGCTGGCGATCCTCATGGCGCTCGTGCTCGTTCACCAGCTCCGGTCGCGATTCAAGGACCTGGAACGGAAGACGGAGGAGCTGAGCAAGACGGTGACCCGTTTGCGGGCCGAGCTCGACGAACGCGCGCGTGTCGCCCCTCCCGAGTTCGCGCGTGAACCCGCGGCCCCCGCGCCTGTCGTCTCGCCACCCGTCGCGCCGCCCGTCGTCGTGCCTATCGCGCCCATCGCGCCACCACTCGCGCCGGTCAGTGCGGCCGATCGCGCGGCCGCACGCGCGGCCGCCGAGGCCACCGCGCAGGAGGCAGTCCGCGCCTCGCTTCGCGCCCATGCTCGAACCGTCAGTGCGACTGCGAGCGAATCCATCGAATCCGCCGGCGCGCCTTCCGCGCAACCATCCAGCCACCCTCCAACCCCTCCGCGCCGACCCAGCACGCCTCCGCCGCCCCCCGCCGCGCCGAAGCCGCCGTTCGATTGGGAGAGCCTGATCGGCGTGAAGCTGTTCTCGTGGATCGCCGGCGCGGCGCTGCTGATCGCGGGCGTGCTCTTCCTCCGCTACTCGATCGACAGCGGCTGGCTGACGCCCGAGATCCGCATGGCGATCGGATTCCTCACGGGCATCTCGCTGCTCGTGGTCTGCGAGCTGAGGGTGGCGCGACAATACCCGCAGACCGCCAACGCGATGGACGCGGCGGGAATCGGTCTGCTCTTCGCGACGGTGTTCGCGTCGTTCGCGCTCTGGCATCTGCTCCCCGCGCTCGCCGCGACCGTGCTGTTGATGATCGTCACCGGTGTCGCGGTGCTGCTCTCCATCCGGCGCGACTCGATGTACATCGCGCTCCTCGGCCTCCTCGGCGGCTTCGCCACTCCCGTCATGCTGTCGACGGGTCAGGACAATCCCGTTGGATTGTTCGGCTACCTGCTGCTCCTCAACGCGGGCCTCGCGTGGGTGGCATACAAGAAGCGCTGGCCGCTCCTCACCGCGCTGAGCATGGTGTTCAGCACGCTGTATCAATGGGGGTGGGTCGCGAAGTTCCTCACGCCGGCGAAGCTGCCGATCGCGATCGGCGTCTTCCTCATCTTCCCCATCTTCACCGTGGCGGCGCTGTCGCTCGGCGGCGGCGGCATCGCCGGCGCTGGCGCTGGCGCGAAGGATGACGACCGCCTGCTCCATTCGCCGTCGCTGTTCGCGCTCACCGCGCGAGTGAGCGCGGCGCTGCCGCTGTTCTTCTCGTTCTACCTCGCGGCAATCCCCGCGTACGGAAGTCACTTCGGCATTCTCTTCGGCTTCCTCTTTTGCCTGGCCGCCGGACTGTTCGTCGTCGGTCTCTTCAACGGCCCGAGAGCGCTGCACACCCTCGGCGGCGCGAGCACGGTGGTCGCCTTCGCCATCTGGATGCAGACGTCGTACACGTCGTCGGCCTATCCGGCGATACTCGCGTTCGTCGCACTGTTCGGCGGCTTCTATCTCGTCGCACCGAGGTTGGCGCTCTGGTGGCGCGACATCGCGTTCGAAGGGGTGTCCGCGTTCTCGGTGTTCACCGCGCCGGTATTGCTGTTCGTCTTCCCTGCCCTCCTCTCGATGGAGGCGCGCACGGCGGCGCCCGCGCTCCCGTTCGGCGTGCTCTTCCTCCTGCTCGCGGGGTGCGCGGCGGTGGCGATCGCCGAGCGCGCCGGAGCGGTGCACTACATCGCCGCGTTCTTCGCCCTCGCGGCGGAAGCCGTCTGGTCGTCGCGCCATCTCGACGCGAGCCAGCTCTATCCGGCACTCGGGCTGTACGCGCTGTTCGGACTGTTCTACGTCGGCGTTCCCTTCCTCGCGCGACGTGTCGGCCGTCCGCTCCAGCCAGTGGTCGGCGCCGGCGTTCTCACCCTCGCCAGTCTCGCGCTGCTGCTGTTCGTCGCGGGTGGACCAGCCGCGGAGTCCGCGCTCTGGGGCATGGCGCTGCTCATCGCGGTGCTCAACGTCGGGCTCTACCTCGAGTCGGCGACGGGCAGGATGCCCGCGCTCACGCTGGCCGGTGCGGCGCTCTCGTGGGTGATCCTCGCGCTCTGGTGGCAGACCGCGAAGGCGGCGGCCATCGTGCCGGCGCTCGTCGTGATGGGCGGCTTCGCGATGCTGACGATGGTCGGCAGTGTCTGGGCGCGCCAGCGCGCCGCGGGTGACGAGACCGCCGCGAGAGGCTTCGACGCGAACGTCTTCATGGGGCTCATCGGCCACGTGTTCGTCGCGTTCGTCGCCACGCGTCCGGAGCTGTCCATTCCGCCGTGGCCGATCTTCGGCGCGCTCGCCGTGCTCGACCTCGCGTGTCTTGCCGTGGCGCTCTACCTGCGCAGCGGCATCGTTCACGGCGCGGCGACGGTCGCGACCGCATTGATCTTCATGCTCTGGCTCGGCTCGGGACGCGGCGCACCCTGGCCCGACGTCGGCGTCATCGCCGCGGCGGCCTCCGCGACGCTCGCGTTCGTCGCGCTCGCGCTCGCGCGCCGGGTTGGCGCGCCGAGGCGCGCGTTCGAGATCACCGCGGGTGCGTCGGCCATCCTCGCGCAGCTGGTCGTCCTCGTGGCCCAGAGCCAGCCCGGCCGGCCGACACTCTACTTCGTGCTCATCGCGCAGCTCGTGCTCATCGCCGCTGCGCTCGCGCTCTCCTGGATCGACGCCGAGCTGCTCGGCTGGTTCGCCGTTGCCGCCGTGGTGCCGGCCGGACTCTCGGGAGCGCTCTTTCAGCTGCAGCATTTGCAGACCACCGACTGGAGCGCGCAGCTCACGCTCACCGTTCCGGTGATGCTCCTCTTCACCGCGTATCCGCTGCTGCTCGGCCGGCGCGTGGGCGAGGCGCGCGCGCCGTACGTGAGCACGGTGCTCGCGCACGTCGTCTTCTTCTTTCTCGCGCGCCAGAGCCTCGTGCTCGGGTGGTTCGGCGGCTACATGGGCGCCCTGCCGATCGTGCAGGGATTGCTGCTCGTCCCAGTGCTCGCCCAGCTCGTGCGGTTCGAGCGCGAGCGGATGGCGCGCGTCGCACGCGACGGATCGTTGCACGCGAGCGCGCGGCTGGCACTCGTCGCGGCCGCGACGCTCGGCTGCGTCACGCTGGCGATACCGCTCCAGCTCGACAAGAACTGGATCACCATCGGGTGGGCCCTCGAGGGCGCCGCCCTGCTCTGGCTCGTGCGCCGTGTGCGTCATCCGGGGCTCGTCGTCGCTGGCGTGGTGCTTCTCGCGACGGCGTTCGCGCGGCTCACGTTCAATCCGGCGGTGCTGTCGTACCATCCGCGCGGCGCGATGAAGATCCTCAACTGGTATCTCTACACGTATCTGCTCGTCGCCGCCGCCCTGTTCGCCGCCGCGCGTCTCGTGCGCGATGGCGATGCGCTCGCGCGCCGGTTGGGCGCACTGTTCGCCGCGGGTGGAGCGCTGCTCCTCTTCCTTCTGCTCAACATCGAGATCGCCGACTTCTACGCCACCGGTCCCGCGCTCACCTTCCACTTCACCGCGACGCTGGCGCAGGACCTCACCTACACCATCGGCTGGGCGATCTTCTCGCTCGGCCTGCTCGCGGCGGGAATTCTCATGCGCAACAAGCCGAGCCGCATCGCTTCCATCGCGCTCCTCGTCGCCACGGTGCTCAAATGCTTCCTCCACGATCTGGGTCGATTGGGCGGCCTGTATCGAGTCGGCTCGTTCGTGGGGCTCGCGATCTGCCTCGCGCTCGTGGCGATCGTGCTGCAGAGGTTCGTGCTCGCGCGCGACGAGCCCTCGATGCGCACCGCATGACGCACCGCATGACGCACCGCATCGCCGTCGCCATCGCGCTCCTCGGCGCCTCTGCATCCCGATCGCCGGTTGTCGCGCAGGGAGCGCCCACTACCGCCGAGCGTCCGGCGAGCACGCGCGCTCCGGCGTTCGAGCGCGTCATCAGGGCGTGGCAAGGCGCGAATCGGTTGCCTGTCGATCTGCCGCTGCTGCTCGGTGCCTCGCCGTTGCAGCCGGTGACTGCCGGCTCCGCGCAACTCCGCGCCGGACTCGGCGACCTGCGAATTCAGGATCCCGCGACCGGGCGCGAGATACCCTATCTGTTCGTCTGGCCGTCGCGTGATCCCGCCGCCGTGTGGCAGGGCGCGCGGGTCGTTCCCGTCACGCCTGGCAAGGACAGCAGCGGCTTCGAAGCGGACCTCGGACGCGTCATCACCGTCGATCGGCTCGAGCTCACTCGCCTTCCAGGTCGCTTTCTCAAGCGCGTTCGGCTGGAAGGGAGCGGCGACCGCGTTCGCTGGACGATGCTGGTGCCCGAGGGAACGCTCTACAATCTCCCGGCGGACGAGCGGCCTGGCGACGTCGCGCTGCGCCAGACCCAGCTCGCCTTCGCGACGGGCGACTATCGCTATCTGCGAGTGATCTGGGACGACCATGCCGGAGGCAGGTTGCCGGCCGACGTTGGCGCGACAGCTCGGGTCGCACCGCGCGGCGCGGTCGCGGCGGATACGGTGCGCGCCGAGCTCACGGTCGACCGGCGGCCCAGCGCGCCTCGCACGAGCCGATATCACCTCACGCTTCCCGCCTCGCGACTTCCAATCGTGGCGCTGGAGCTCGACGTGCACGACAAGCTCGTGCTGCGCACTGCGCGCGTGACGGAGCCACGACTCGGCGCCGATCGCCTCGCTCCAGTGCCGCTCGGCGCCGCCACCCTGCGCCGCGTCACCGATGGTGATGCCGTCGCCGCGAGTCTGACCATACCGATCGAACGACCATCCGGACGGGAGCTCGATCTCGTCGTCGACGACGGCGACAACCATCCGCTCGATCTGCGCCGCGTCGTCGCGGTGATGGGCCCTCTTCCGTACATCTTCTTCTCGAGCGAAGGGCGTGCTCCACTGCGCGCGACGTACGGCGGTGACCGGCGCACTTCGTACCTCCCGCCGCGCTACGACCTCGAAGCACTGCGCGACAGCGTCGAGCACCTCCGCACTGCTGAGGCAAGCTGGGATGCACCGCGTGCGCTCGAGCCGCCTGCGGCCGCTTCCACGGCTCCGGCCGGTCTCCTCGCCGCGCCCGGTGCACCGCTCGACGTCAAGACGTTCGCGTTCGCGCGGTCGATCCCCGAAGGGAGCGGGCTCACGGCGATCCGCCTCGACTCCGCCGCGCTCGCCCATAGCCGCATCGTGGATGTTCGGGTGGTGGATGGCGCTGGGCGTCAGGTCCCGTACGTGCTCGAGACGCTCGAGGAGCCGACGGAGATCGCGCTGCCCGCACCATCTCCGACCAAGCCCCGCGACAACATCGATCGGCGACGCGTGGCCGACGCGGCGAAGCGAAGCTGGTATCGCATCGCGCTGCCATACGCCGGACTTCCCGACGCGACTCTCAGGCTCACCACGACCTCGCGCGTCTTCAGCCGCGACGTCGCCGTCGTGACACAGGATCTGCCACGAGACGCCGAGGCCGAGCCGTGGGCCGCGCGCACGATCAGCGCGGCCTGGTCCCACGACGACCCGGAGTCGAGCGCGACGCCGCTCGAGCTGTCGCTGGGCAGTCGCCTGCCATCGGACTCGGTGTTCGTGCTGATCGACGACGGCGACAACCAGACGCTCCCGCTCACTGCCGCGACGCTCCTGCTCCCATCGTATCGCATCCGGTTCTTTCGTCAGCCGGGCGCGCCGCTCACGCTGCTCTACGGCCGGCGAGATCTCGGCGCGCCGAGCTACGATCTCGCGCTGCTCACTCCCAGGCTGCTCGACGCGCCAGCGCAGGAGGTCGCCGCGGGCGCCGAGTCGGGCGGCGCGCGGGCGCCGGCGCGCACCGCGCGGCTGGTGTTCTGGAGTGTGCTCGGCCTGGCGGTCGTGGTGCTGCTGTTGTTGATCGGACGGCTCGTGCGTGGTGACTCGCCCGCGCACGCGAGCGACGCCGCGACCTGACCGCGCCGCTACGCCTCTCCCATCACCAGCCCTTCGATCGTGTGCGCCTGCTGGATCGGCTCCAGCACGTCCACGACGCGACAGGTGAGATGACGGCGCACCTGCTCCGGCAGCGCGGTGCAGGGCCCCGATTTTCAAGCGGGCTCACGCCTATCGGCACTCACCACGCGGCGAGCGAACGCGCTCGGCGCTCGGCACCGCGTCACCGAAATCGGGATCGCCCGATGCGGACCAGGTGAAGCGCTGCATCTGCACGCTGCGCTTCCATCCGGGCGTCGCGCTGTCCTTCGTGTGATACACGATCCACCGCTCGGTGGAATCGCTCGACGTCGTGAAGCTGGCGTGGCCCACCCCGAACACCCGTGCGTTGCCGGTGAACACTGGCCCCGACTTCACCCAGCTTCGCCGATCCATCGGCGCGGTGGAGTCGCGCAGACGAAGCTGGCCGAGCGCGTACTCCTTGAGCCACGAGTCGCGCGTCGAGTAGATGATGAAGACGTCGGCGCCATGCCTGAGCAGCTCGGGCCCTTCCTGGAGGTCGAGCTCGGGCCCGCGCTCCCACGGTTCGTCCGGTGCGCTGAGCAGTGTGCGATTGCCCGAGATCGTCCACGGGTTGGACATCGGCGCGATGTAGAGCTGTTGCGGCGTCTTGTCCGTGTCGGCGTCGCGCTGCCACCCCGACCACACCGCGTAGTCGCGTCCCGCGATCCGCGCGAGCGTCAGGTCGATCGACCAACGATTGCCGGCGCCGGTGCCGAGACTGTCGCCGGTGTACAGCATGCCGCGATCAATCCAGCGGCCGAATGGATCGTCGTCGGCCGACTGCAGCACGCCGGCGTGCTGGCTCGTGAACGGAGGACCAGCTCGACCCGCGGCGTAGTAGATGAACCAGTGGCCGTCGCGATGATGAAGCTCGGGCGCCCACACGTTCGTGCGGTTCCATCCCGTGTCTGGCGCGGACCACACCGCCGTCGCCTTCGCGCTCACGACGTCGCTCAATCGCGGCGAGCTGGCGATCCAGATCTTTCGGTCCGCCGACTTCACGTAGAAGTACGCGCCGCCCTGGCGCACGACCCACGGGTCGGCGCCCACACCGACGGGATTGCTGAACGTGCAGGCCGAGCTCGCGCGCTCGGCGGTTGCTCGCGCGAGCGCGCCGCCGCGCGTACAGCCGAGCGCGATGAAGGTGAGCGCGAACGAGAGCCGGCGTGCTCGCATCCTCACGCGTGACTGCGAGGTGCGGTGCACGCCGGCCGGTGTCAGCTTCCCTTCTTCGCCGCCGCGACCGCCGCCGTCAGCGCGGGCACCACTTCCAGCACGTCGCCGACGATGCCGTAGTCGGCGACCTTGAAGATCGGCGCGTCCTTGTCCTTGTTGATCGCGACGATCGTCTTCGACGTGCGCATGCCGGCGAGATGCTGGATCGCGCCCGAGATGCCGACGGCGAGATAGAGCTGCGGGCTCACCTGTCGGCCGGTCTGGCCGATCTGATCGCTGTGCGGGCGCCAGCCGTCGTCGGTCACCGCGCGCGTCGCGCCGACCGCGGCGTTGCCGAACGCGTCGGCGAGCTCCTCGACGAGCTTGAAGTTCTCCGCGGCCTTGAGACCGCGTCCGCCGGCGACGATGACCTGCGCTTCGCCGAGATCGGGGCGTCCCTTCGCACCCTCGACGACGTCCTTCACGACGACGCGCTCCGCGCTCGGATCGAGCGCCGGCTGCGCGCTCTCGGTGCGCGGCGTCTTCCCCGATTCCTTCGCGGTGAACGCACCGGGCCGCACGCTCAGCACGACGGGGGAGCCCGTCAACGTGAGCGTGAGCGTGACCTTGTTCGCGTATCCGGGATGCTTCACGGTGAGCGAGTCTCCACTCACCGCGATCTCCGTCACGTCCGCCGCGATGGGCGCATCGAGCTTCGCGGCGAGTCGGGGACCGAGATCACGGCCCTGCGTCGAGAAGCCGAGCACCACGGCGCGGTAGCCCCCCTGCTTCGCGCGCTCCGCCACCGTCGCGGCAATCGACTCCCGCGCGAACTGCGCGAGCGCCGCATGCTCGACCGCGATGACGACGTCGGCGCCATGCGCGCCAAGCTGCTGCGTCGCCGCGCTCGCGGTGCCGGGCGTGCCGGCCACGATCGCGTGGACCTCGCCGCCACCCGACGCATCGGCGAGCGCACGCGCCGCCGTCACCGCCTCGAGCGCGACCTTGCGCAGCGTGCCGCCGCGCGTCTCCGCGAATACCACGACGTTCGCCATCAGAGCACCTTCGCTTCGGTCTGGAGGAGACGCACGAGCTCGGGCACGGCCGCTGATCCCTCGCCGATGATCCGTCCCGCCGGCCGCTCGGGGGGAAGCTCGGCCTTCTGCACCGACACGCGCGACGCACCGAGCTGCGCCGGCTTGGTCTCGAGCGGCTTCTTCTTCGCCGCCATGATGCCCTTGAGCGACGGATACCGCGGCCGCGCGACGCCTTCGTCGATCGTGACGACTGCGGGGAGCGTGAACTCCACGAGCTCCGCCGCCCCCTCGAGCTCTCGGCGTGCCTCACCTTTACCGTTCACGATCGCGAGCTGCGACGCGGCGGTGACGCACGGCAGTCCGAGCAGCTCGGCCGTCGCCGTGCCGACGACACCAGCCGACGTGTCGAATGCGTGCTTGCCGAAGAGGATCAGATCGTAGCCGCCGTCTCGCAGCTCGGCGGCGAGCGCCTTGGCGACCGCGAGCCCATCGGCGGGAACCGCGTCGGCTTTGAGGTGCACGGCGCGCTCGGCGCCCATGCTCATCGCTTTGCGCAGCGATTCCTGCACCGAGTCCGGTCCGACCGCGACGACGACCGTCTCACCGCCGCCCGCCTTCTCATTGAGCTGCAGCGCGGCCTCGACGGCGTAGCCGGCGAAATCGTCCATGTCGAACTTGAGTCCGGTCTCGTCGATGGCGACGCCGGATGCAGCGATCTTGAAGCGCGACTCCGAATCGGGCGTGCGCTTGATGCAGACGGCAATTTTCACCGCCGGAGCCCCCATGTGAAAAGATTCACATGAATTCTAGAGCGCCGCGCGGCGGAGAGGTAGGTGCGACGCGCGTGCCGATCAATCCGCGCCGCGGCCAGGCCCAGCCCCGAGCTCGTCCTCGTTGCTCGCGAGTGCGCCGCCCGAGTTCTGGGTCGCCCCGCCCGGCCGCGACACCGCATCCTCGCCCGTGTCGCTCCGCACGTGCTGCCGCGCCCCAATGGGTGCGCCGCGCTGCTTGTCGAGCGCCGCATACGGACTGTCGTCGCGCTGCTGCGGCACGTCTGGAAGCTCGTGGTCGGCCCGCCGTTGATCGTCCATCAGATTCACCATGGGTGGAGGAGCAAGGATCGAGGGGCAAGCGAGGTGCCAGGATCCTCTCGTGGCTCACTCTCAATTATGACGAACCGGGGTGCCGGGGCCAGAGGGACGGACTCCTGGGGACGGAGTCGCGACTCCGTCCCCAGGAGTCCGTCCCCGGGAGTCCGTCCCCGGGAGTCCGTCCCCGGGAGTCCGTCCCTGGGCGGGGGTAGTTTCGAGCGTCCGCTCGAGATCGAGGCATCGCCTCGACGATCGGCTACTTGAAAGCGTTCAACCCCGTGACCGCCTGTCCGAGAATCAGCGAGTGCACGTCGTGCGTCCCCTCGTACGTGTACACGCTCTCCAGGTTCGCCATGTGCCGCATCGCGCCGTACTCGGCGAGAATGCCATTCGCGCCGAGCAGTCGGCGCGCCTCGCGCGCGATGTCTGTGGCGACGTTCACGTTGTTCCGCTTGGCCAGCGACACCTGCTGAGGCGTGAACGTCCCTGCATCCTTCAGTCGGCCGAGGTGCAGCGACACGAGTTGCCCCTTCACGATCTCGGTGAGCATGTTCGCGAGCCGCTCCTGCTGGATCTGGAACCCGCCGATCGGCCGATCGAACATCACGCGGTGCTGCGAGTAGTCCAGCGCCTCCTCGAAGCACGCCATCGCCGCGCCGAGCGCGCCCCACGAGATGCCGTATCGCGCCTGGGTGAGACACATCAGTGGGCTCTTGAGGCCACCTGATGCCGGGAGCAGTGCGTCGGGAGGCAGATGCACGTCCTGAAATACCAGCTCGCTCGTGTCGCTCGCGCGGAGCGAGAGCTTGCCCTTCTGATCCTTCGCCTTGAATCCGGCTGAATCGGTGGGCACGACGAAGCCGCGAATCGACTTGTCACTGGGGTCGCCGTTGGTCTTCGCCCACACGATGGCGATGTTCGCCGTCGATCCGTTGGTGATCCACATCTTCGAGCCGTTGAGCAGCCAGCTTCCATCGCCCTGCTCGCGCGCCATGGTGATCATGCCGCTCGGGTTCGAGCCGAAGTCCGGCTCGGTGAGCCCGAAGCAGCCGATGATCTCGCCCGTCGCCATCTTCGGCAGCAGTCGCCGCTTCTGCTCCTCGCTGCCGAAGGCGTAGATGGGATACATGGCAAGCGCGCCCTGCACGCTCGCGAACGAGCGAACGCCGGAGTCCCCGCGCTCGAGCTCCTGCATGATCAGGCCATACTGCACGTTGTTCAGGCCTGCGCAGCCGTACTCTTCGGGCAGGTTCGCGCCGAATACGCCGAGCTCACCCATCTCGGGGACGAGCTCCTTCGGGAATCGGCCCTGCACGTATGCGTCGCCGATGATCGGGAGGACGCGCTCGTCCACGAAGCGGCGCACGCTGTCGCGGACGGCGCGCTCCTCCTCGCTCAGGGCACTGTCGATGTCGTAGAAGTCGAGCATGGTTCGCGGGTCAGGAGGAATCCTGCCCGCGAAAGCTAACCGTCAGCCGTCCCGTGCGGCGCGCCGCCCCAGGGTCTGCGAGCCCTCGGATCGTCCGGGCCGCGTGGCGAGCACGCGACGCGCGTAGGGTGCGATTCCGAGCTCGCGGCACTTCGTCCGGAACGTCGCTCCATGGTCGATCGTGTGCCCGCTCTCGTCCTGCCACTGGTGTACCATCTCGTGCAGAAGGGTGTGCAGCGTCTCCTCCCACCCGTGCTTCTTCAGGTGCGCGCGACTGATCGCGATCTCCGCCGGCTCACCGCCCGGCGTGCTCGCGGTGTAGTGGCCGAGCCGACTCTTCATCCGCCGTGAGATGCGAATCGGCACGCGCTTGAGCCGGCCGTGAAAGTGCCGGTTGTTGTAGCGCCCGTGCCAATCGCCGAGCTTCTCGGCGATCTCGAGATCTTCCTCGTGGGTACGATCGCGCCGCGCGGGCGGACGCGGCGACCGGATTGGATGTGCGACGATGACGCGCTGCGCCGCGCGGCGCTCGGTGCGCGTTCGTCCTTCGACGAATGTGACGATCGCGCGAAGCACGCCTTCCGACGCGCCGAGATAGCCCTCGTGCACGCGCAGCTCTCCCGCGCCGAAGCTCACCATCACGTTGCGGTTGCGGGTCAGGCGGCAGCGCTTGATGCGGGTGAGGCCGAGCTGCCGCAGGCACGCGAGCAGCTCGTCGGCATCGCGTGGCGCCGCCACGTCGAAGCCGAGCTCGAGCTGCCCCAGGTCGCGCCGCCGGCGAAAGAGACGAGTCAACGTGCGAAGCACTTGACCGGTCCCGAGACGAAGCCGCCAGCGGCGGCGTTCCAGACGAGCGTGGACACTTCGATTTTCTCCGGACTGATGCTGATGCTGTTGACGGACGAGGGACGTCCGCCGCGCATGCGGTTGGATACCGTCCCCGCCGTTGAAATAACCGTGCCTTTCTTCGTGTGCTCGATGTAGTGAATTGCGTCCTGGTGATCGTGACCGCACAGCACGAGATCCACCGACATGTCGGCGAACGCGCCGAGCGCCCGCGAGGTGTTCTTGAGCCCGTGGCGTTGCGAGAGCTCTCCCTTCACGGGATTGTGGTGCATGACGATGACGCGCACGTCGCCTGCGGGCGCCTCCGCGAACACGCGACGAAGCCGGTCAACCTGGGCTCGCTGCACGATGCCGATGATCGAGATGTCGCGCAGCCGCCAGGTGAGCGACTGGCGCACGACGCCGTGCGAGGTGTTCAGTCCTGCGAAGGTCACGCCAGGGACGTGCAGCACGGGCTCGATGTCCGACCCGATGAAGCGGCGGTAGTTGGCGAACATTTCCGCCTCGTCGCCGAGCCCGAGCGGCGACTTCCACCACTGCACGTCGTGGTTGCCGGGAATGCAGATGACCTTGCTCGTCCGCTCGGCGTCCCGGATGAACGCGCGGGCGCGCTGGAACTCGCCCGAGCGCGCGCGCTGCGACACATCGCCGGAGATGGCGACGACGTCGTAGCGGCGCTCGCGGATCAGGGTCTCCATCGCTTCGTACTGCTCCGGCACGGCGGGATGACCGAAGTGCAGATCGGAGCAGTGGAAGAGCGTCGTGGCGGTCACAGCCTGGCGATGATCGCGTCGGTGAACTGGTCCGTGGAGGCGGTCCCGCCGAGGTCCCGCGTCACCGTCTTGCCTTCGCGAATCGTCGTCTCGAGCGCGTTGCGGATGCGCTGTGCGAGCTCGCCATCGTTCAGGTACTCGAGCATCATCGAAGCGGCAAGGATGAGTGCGCCCGGATTGGCGATGCCCTTCCCGGCGATGTCGGGAGCGGTGCCGTGCACCGCCTCGAAGATGGCGCCACCCAGTCCGATGTTGGCGCCGGGTGCGAGCCCGAGCCCGCCGACGAGCCCGGAGATCAGATCCGAGAGGATGTCGCCGAACAGGTTGGTCGTGACGATCACGTCGAAGCGCTCGGGGTGCAGTACCAGGTTCATCGCCATCGCGTCGACGATCACTTCCTGGAACTCGATGCGCGAGAACTCGCGCGCCACCATCCGCCCCACATCGAGGAACAAGCCGGAGGTGTTCTTCAGGATGTTCGCCTTGTGCACGAGCGTGACCTTCTTCCGTCCGTGCTTCTGCGCGTAGTCGAACGCGTAGCGGATGATCCGCTCGGACCCCGCGCGCGTGACGATCGCCGTCGACTCGGCCGCGGCGCGCGGGTCGCTGCCGATCTTGATGTAGTGCTCGATGCCACTGTACAGCCCTTCCGTGTTCTCACGGATGAGGACGATGTCCACGTTCTCGTAGCGGCCCCCCTGCACGATCGTGTGCGCCGGCCGCACGTTCGCGTACAGCTCGAACGTCTTGCGGAGCGCCACGTTGATCGAGCGGAACCCTTCGCCGACGGGCGTCTCGAGCGGACCTTTCAGCGCGACGCGCGTCCGCTTGATCGAGTCGAGCGTCTGATCGGGAATCGGATCGCCGAAGCGGGCGACGCCCGCCATGCCCGCGTACTGATTGTCCCACTGGATGTCGGCGCCTGCCGCCTCGAGCACGCGCACCGTGGCGCTACTGATCGAGGGGCCGATCCCGTCGCCGGAGATGAGCGTGACTGGCGTTGCCATGTCTCGTGGTGCGGAAGAAGTGCTGACGTGAACGACGTGCGCCTCAGGGCGCGGTGACGAGATCGGCCACCTTGTTGGCGACGCTCGCGAGGAGCCCGCGCGAGAACGTCGGCGAGGGGTCGCTCTTCACCTCGTGAATGTACCGGACCTCGCCCAGCCGTCCGTCGAGCACCGCGAGCCGGAGGATGGCAATTCCCTGGCCGGATTTCTCCTTCTCGAACCGCAGCTCGACGGGGAGCATCACGGCACGCGCGTCCTGCAGCGCGACGAGCGTGCGGAGCTGCGTGGCGAGCGGGTCGCTCAGCTTCGCGCCCGCGTTGATGTCGGGGTTCCGCAGGGGATCGGCGGCGAGAGTGTACGGGTCGATCGCGTACGTCGGATTGCCGCGCATCGACTTCAACAAGTCGGCCGGATAGACCCACTGGGTCTTGAGCCCCCGCTCGGCGAGCGCGAACGCGAGCTCGTCGTCGAACGACTTGAGATACTCGCGCGTGCGCGGGATCTGAGCCGTCCATCCCAGCACGTCCGACTCGCGCAGCCGGTACGCCGGCGCGACGATCACGTGCTGCGCGGCGAGCGCGGCAAGGGGTCGCGCCGTGGGCTCGGGCGCGGCGGGAATCTCGGCCGCCTTGCCATGGCAAGCGGCGAGAGCGAGGGGAAGACAGCAGAGCAGACGAGGTAGAGTTCGCACGGGAGTCGGTGAGGAGTGCCGGAAAGCTAATTGCCGCGCTGGGCACAGGCGACGCTCGGGCCGCGCCGGATGGACGCGGCGCACGTGTTGACCCTCCGGCGTCCTTCTCGCAAGTTGGCCGCATGTCCACCGCCGCCTCTCCTGCCCAGCCGGCCACCCGGCTCTTCTCCGCGCTCATCTGGCTCATCGTCGCGCTCGCCGGCGCAGGCGCGCTCGGCTATCTCGCGCTGTCTCGCGGCGAGAACGTGAGCGCGGCGTGGCTGCTCGTCGCCGCGCTCTGCACGTATGCGGTGAGCTATCGCTTCTACTCGGCGTTCCTCGCCGCCAAGGTCTTCGCGCTCGACGACGCGCGCGCGACCCCTGCCGAGCGTCTCGGTGACGGTCGCGACTTCGTGCCGACGAACCGGTGGATCGTGTTCGGCCATCACTTCGCCGCGATCGCCGGCCCTGGCCCCCTCGTCGGCCCGACGCTCGCGGCCCAGTTCGGCTATCTGCCGGGCATCCTCTGGATCATCATCGGTGTCGTGCTCGGTGGCGCCGTGCAGGACATGGTCATCCTCTGCGCCTCCACCCGCCGCGACGGGAAATCGCTGGGCCAGATGGCGAAAGAGGAGATCGGCCCGATCGCTGGGTTCACGGCTCTGGTGGCCGTTCTGGGGATCATGATCGTCCTCATCGCCGTGCTCGGGCTCGTCGTGGTCAACGCGCTCAAGTCGAGCCCGTGGGGCACCGTCACGATCGGCCTCACCGTGCCGATCGCGATGCTGATGGGGATCTACATGCGCTGGCTGCGCCCGGGCCGCGTGCTGGAAGCGAGCGCCATCGGGCTCGTGCTGCTCGTCGCGTCGCTCTACGCAGGACGATGGGTGGCCGAGCACCCTGCGCTCGCCGTCGCGTTCACGCTGAGCGGGAAGACGCTCGCCATCCTCATCATGGGCTACGGCTTCGCCGCATCGGTGCTGCCGGTGTGGCTGCTGCTCGCGCCGCGCGACTATCTATCCGCCTTCGTGAAGATCGGCGTCGTGATCGCCCTGGCGATCGGCATCCTCGTCGCCCTGCCACCGCTGCAGATGCCCGCGCTCACTCGATTCACCGATGGCAGTGGCCCGGTGTTCGCCGGCGCGCTCTTTCCGTTCGCCTTCATCACCATCGCCTGCGGAGCGATCAGCGGCTTCCACGCGCTCATCGCATCCGGCACCTCGCCGAAGCTGCTCGAGCGCGAGAGCGACGCGCGCGTGATCGGCTATGGCGCGATGCTCATGGAGTCGTTCGTCGCCGTGATGGCGTTGATCGCCGCGTGCGCCCTGACACCGGGCGTCTACTTCGCGATCAACGCTCCGGTCGCGGCGCTCGGCCCCACGGCGCAGACCGCCGCCGAGGCGATCGCGAAGTGGGGCTTCGTCGTCACGCCGGCGGAGCTCGAGTTGCTGGCGAAACAGGTCGGCGAGACGTCGCTCCTGTCGCGCACCGGCGGCGCGCCCAGCCTCGCCGTCGGCATGGCGCACCTCTTCTCCCGCTCGCTCGGCGGAAGTGGTGCGATGGCGCTGTGGTACCACTTCGCCATCATGTTCGAGGCGCTGTTCATCCTCACCACGCTCGACGCAGGCACGCGCGTCGGCCGCTTCATGCTTCAGGATCTGGGGCAGCACGTGTGGAAGCCCTTCGGTCGGATCTCGTGGCCACCGGCGATCGTGCTCTCCAGCGCGATGGTCGTCGCGATGTGGGGCCACTTCCTCTGGCAGGGCGTGATCGATCCGCTCGGCGGCGTGAACTCGCTCTGGCCGCTGTTCGGCATCAGCAATCAGCTCCTCGCCACCGTCGCGCTATGCGTCGGGACGACCGTCATCATCAAGATGGGCAAGGCGCGCTACGCGTGGGTCACGATGGCGCCGCTCGCGTGGCTCGTCATCGTGACGATGAGCGCGGGCTGGGCCAAGCTGTTCTCCCCACAGCCGAAGCTGGGTTTCATCGCGCATGGTCGCATGCTGCAGGCGGCACAGGCCGCGGGCACGCTGCCTCCCGGTGTGAAGAGCGCGGGCGACCTGACACGCATGATCGCGAACGACTATCTCGACGCGGCGGTGGCGGGCTTCTTTCTTCTCGCCGTGATCGTGATCCTCGCCGACAGCATTCGCGAATGGGTCGCCGTGCTGGGTCGCGGCAAGATCGCGCGATCGACCGAGGTGCCGTTCCAGCAGCGCGCGATGGCGGCGGGAGACTGAGATGTCTCTCGTGACGCTCTCCGATCTGCGCACGCGCGTGCGGCGACTCGGCGTCGCGCTCCGCCGCATCATCGGTGCGCCGGACTACGAGCGTTACCTCGCGCACGTGACCTGCCGGCATCCGGGCACCACGCCACTCAGCAGAGAAGACTTCGCGCGCGACGCTCTCGCGCGGCGCTACGACCGGCCCGGCAGTCGCTGCTGCTGACCACCCGTGGTAACGGCGACCATCGCGATCGAGGCGCCGAGCGCGAGCGCCGCGCCCATCGCGAACGCCGTCGGTGGTCCGGCGTGATCCCACACGTAGCCGAACAGCAGCGACGCGGGTAAGGCGCCGAGCCCGATCGCCAGGTTGTACCAGCCGAACGCCGTGCCGCGGCGCTCGAGCGCGACGAGGTCCGCGATCAGCGCGCGCTCCGACCCCTCGGTGAGCCCGAAGAAGATCCCGTACACCGCGAACAGCGCCCACGCCTGCCACGGCGAGCGCGCGAGCGCGAAGCCGAGATACACGGCGGCATACAGCGCCCAGCCCATGATCAGCGTGGGCCGTCGCCCGATGCGATCCGACAGCGCTCCGCCCGGCGTGCTCGATGCCGATTTCACGACGTGCAGCGCTGCCCAGAGCACCGGTGCGAGCGCGACGGGAACGCCGAGCTGGCTCGCGCGGAGCAGCAGAAACGCGTCGGTGGAGTTGCCGAGCGTGAACAGGAAGATCACGCCGAGCACTCGCCAGAAGCGCGCGCCGAGCGGCTGACTGAGATCGGGCGGCGGCGCCTCGGTGGACTGAGCGCTTCGTGGGATGTCCCGGACCCACAGCACGACGACGAGCACCGAGAGGACGCCCGGGATCGCCGCGAGCCAGAACACCGTGCGAATCTCCGCGACGTGCAGCGTGAGTACCGCGAACGCGATGAGCGGCCCCAGCACGCCGCCCGCATGATCCGCCGCGCGATGAAAGCCGAACGCGCGGCCACGTATGCTCGGATCGACCGACTCGGCGATCAGTGCGTCGCGTGGCGCGTTGCGAATCCCCTTTCCCACGCGATCGGCGACGCGGATCACGAGCACCTGCGCCGCGCTCGTCGCGACGGCGACGAGTGGCCGCATCGTCGACGCGATCGCGTAGCCGAGGAGCACCAGCGGCTTGCGCTTCCGAACGCGGTCCGACCACCATCCACTCGCGAGCTTGAGGAGCGCCGCCGTCGTCTCCGCCGCGCCCTCGATCGCTCCGATGAAGCTCGCGTTCGCGCCGAGCACGCTCGTGAGGAAGATCGGCAGCAGCGGATAGATCATCTCGCTCGACACGTCGGTCAGGAAGCTGACCGCCGCGAGTGCCATGACGTTGCGACCGAGCTTCGGGCGGGAGGATTCGCGCAAGCGAGACGGTTGATGTGCGTGATCGGTGATCGACTAGCGGAGAGAGCAGCAACTGGGACGGCGTTGCAGACCTGCGGCCGGCCGGTGCCCGAGCACCGATCACCGTTCACCGGCTCGCCGACCTTGCGCGCCGCCCCCCTTCTCCGCCATAGATAGCGCATGTCCGCTCGCGACGTGAGCTTCTGCGCCCCCACGGCTGGCCTCTTCGCGCGACTCGGTGCGGCGCGTGCGCGTCTCGCCGCGGACGACGAGCGAGTGCTGCACACCCAGATCTCGCTCTCCGAGATTCCCGCGCCCACTGGCTCCGAACAGGCGCGAGGCGCATCGGTCGCCGCGCGGTTCCGCGCGCTCGGCCTGCACGACATCCGCACCGACGACGTCGGCAACGTCCTCGGCTCGCGGCCCGGCACCACGAAGGAATCGCCGATCCTCGTCTGCGCGCATCTGGACACGGTGTTCCCTGAGGGCACGCCAGTCGGCGTCGCGCGCGATGGACGCCAGCTCGCCGGCCCCGGAATCGTCGACAACTCGCGCGGCCTCGCCGCGATGCTCGCGATCGCGGAAGCGGTCGACGGCCAGCGTCTTCAGACGAAGCGTCCGGTGATCTTCGCCGCCACGGTGGGCGAAGAGGGAGCGGGAGACCTGCGCGGCGTGAAGCATCTCTTCGCGCGCCTCGACGAGATGCCGGCCGCGTGCATCGCGCTCGATGGCGCCGGCGACGACCGCATCGTGCACCGCGCGCTCGGTGCGCGTCGCTTCCGCGTGACCTTCCATGGTGCGGGCGGCCACAGCTGGGCCGCGTTCGGAACACCGAACCCCGTGCACGCGGCGGGCGCGACGGCGTCGAAGCTCGCCGCGCTGCCGCTTCCGCGCACGCCTCGCACGACGCTCTCGGTGTGCCGCATCGGCGGCGGCATCAGCGTGAACGCGATCCCGGACGAGGCCTGGCTCGAGATCGACCTGCGCTCGTCGTCCGCCGACGTTCTGATGCGCTGCGCCGCCGACATCGAGCTCGCCGTCCGCGCGGCGGCCCGCGAAGAGAACTCGCGCCGCTCACCCGGCACGCTGCCGCTCGCCTACGAGATCTCCACGATCGGCGATCGTCCGTGCGGCGAGATGCCCGCGACGCATCCGCTCGTCACGGCGGCGGCGGACGCAACGCGCGCCATCGGCCGCTCACCCGAGCTCGCAACCGCCTCCACCGATGCGAACGTTCCGATCAGCCTCGGCATCCCGGCGATCGCGATCGGCGCCGGCGGACGCGGAGGTGGCGTGCACACGGCCGGCGAGTGGTACGACAACACCGACGGCACGCTTGGCGTCGCACGGGCGCTCACCGTCGTCGTCGCGGCGGCGGAGCTCGCGGCCGCGGTCTAGCCTCTCTTCAGCTCGCGCACGAGCGCAGCAGAAGATTGAGCACGATCGTCAGCACGACTGACGCGACGATGCTGAACAGGCAACCCGACGTCTTGAACTGCACCGGCACGGACACGCTCGCGGCGAGAGACGAGGCGCGGGGTGCAGAGGTCGTGCCCTTGCGTTGACGACGCGCGGCCGGCCTCGCAGCTTGTCGGTCTGGCGTCGTGCGACCCTCTCCTCCAAAGCCCACGCATGAGACTCGAGTTCGTTGTTCGACTTCATCGACGTTGCACTCGCTCGTGCACGCGGCCCTGAGCGCCCGTAGGTGCAGGCGCGCCGCGCTCGCCGTGGCGCTCGCGATCGGCGCGGCGAGCTGCACGCGTCCCTCGTCGATACCGTCCGCGGCCGGGGCACCGGTCGCGCGAGCCAGTGCGGCGCAGCCGCTCGTCGTGTCGCCCATTCCCGCCGCGCCTCCGACCCGATGGCTGGGCCTCCTCGGCGAGTACGGCGCCGGCGCCGACTTCCGCATCGTCGCCGAGTACGATGGGCGGCTGCGGCTCGTCGACACCGCGCTCCGCGTCACCCAGCTCACCGAGCGAGGCGACGACGCATTCGTCACCGAGCCGGGTGCTCTTTCCGCGAAGTTCACGCGCGACGCGACCGGACGCGCGAGCGAGCTGACTCTCGGTGCCTTGCATCTGCCGCGCGACCGGATCGAGCCCGATGCGGGCAGCAACCAGCTTCGCGTCACGCCGGTGCGCCCACTCGAGGCGCTTCGCGCGGAAGCGCTCGCCGCGAAGCCGCCATCCGAGCGAGGCCCGTTCGTCGGGAGCGACCTCGTGGAGCTCGTGACGCTCGACCCGACCATCCGCCTCGAGATTCGCTACGCGACGACGAACAACTTTCTCGGCACGAGGTTCTACGACGAGGCGCGCGCGTTCATGCAGCGCCCCGCGGCGCTGACGCTCGTGCGCGCGCACCGCGCGCTGAAGCCGCTCGGCTTCGGCCTGCTGATCCACGATGCGTATCGTCCATGGTACGTGACGAAGATGTTCTGGGATGCGACGCCGCTGGACACGCGCTGGCTCGTCGCCGATCCCGCGCTCGGCTCTCGCCACAACCGCGGCGCGGCGGTCGATCTCACTCTCTATGATCTCGCGACCCTGCGCCCGGTCGAGATGCCGAGCACCTACGACGAGAGCACCGACCGCGCGTACGCCGACTACCCCGGCGGCACCTCACGCCAGCGCTGGCACCGCGCCCTGCTCCGCCGCGCGATGGAAGCACAGGGGTTCAGAGTGAATGGCCACGAGTGGTGGCACTTCGATCACGAATCGTGGCGCCAGTACGGGATCGCGAATGTGGGGTTCGGCACCCTGCGCTGACCTCGCGAAACACAGCCGGGGGGAGGGAGTCGGGACGGACTCCTCCCGCCGCTGCGACGGTCAGAGCTGATCTCCGCGGACAGCCTGACACGAATTGGAATGGCCCGTATGCCAATCCGAGTGTCCAGAGTACGTCAGTCGTCCCGGCGTACACGCCGTTGCCCGTCGGTTCAATGAGCCAGCCGGCTGCAGAAGCCCTCACCCCAGCCCCTTCACTCTCCCCACGAGCACCGCTCTCTCCCGCTCGTTCCTCGTCATCCCCGCCGCCCGCTCGAGCTCCACGCGCGCCTCCTCGATGCGTCCGAGCTTCGCGAGAAGATCTCCGCGCACGGCGGGCAGCAGGTGATACCCTTTGAGCGCTGACTCCGCGACGAGCGCGTCGGCGATGGCGAGCCCCGCGGCCGGACCGAACGCCATCGAGACGGCCACGGCGCGGTTCAGCTCCACGACCGGCGACGGTGAGCGCCGCGCGAGCTCGGCATAGAGCGCCGCGATCCGGCTCCAATCGGTGTCGGCCGCGGTACGAGCGCGTGCGTGACACGCCGCGATCGCCGCCTGCAGGGTGTAGGGACCGCGCTCGTCCTCCAGCGACTCCGCGCGGTCCAGCGCGGCGAGTCCTCGCCGAATCAGTAGTTGGTCCCACCGCGCGCGGTTCTGTTCGAGGAGCAGCACGGACTCGCCCGTCGGGCTCACGCGCGCCGCCGAGCGCGACGCCTGGATCTCCATCAGTGCCACGAGCCCGTGCACCTCGGCCTCGTCCGGCATGAGCCCCGCGATCACGCGCCCCAACCGCATCGCTTCGTCGCACAGCGTCGGACGCAGCCAGTCGTCGCCAGCCGTCGCCGAGTAGCCCTCGTTGAACACGAGGTAGACCACCTGCAGCACCGACGCGAGTCGCGCCACGAACTCGTCTCCGCGTGGCACCTCGAACGGCACCTTCGAGAGCGACAACGTGCGCTTGGCCCGCACGATGCGCTGCGCCATCGTCGCCTCTGGCACCAGGAAGGCGCGCGCGATCTCGTCCGTCGTCAATCCGCCGAGCAGCCGCAGCGCCAGCGCGACACGCGCCTCCGTGGAGAGCACCGGATGGCACGTGGTGAAGATCAGCCGAAGCAGATCGTCGCCGACGTGATCGTCGAGTTGCCCGTCCAGATCCGGCACCGCCGCCTCCTGCTGCGCCTCGATCTCGTAGCCAAGCTGATCGTGCTTCCGATCGAGCATCGCATTGCGCCGCATCAGATCGATCGAGCGGTGCTTCGCCGTCGCCATCAGCCATGCGCCGGGATTGTCCGGCACGCCGGTCTCCGGCCACCTCTCGAGCGCCGCGACCAGCGCATCCTGCGCGAGATCTTCGGCGACGCCGACGTCGCGAGTGATGCGCGCGAGCCCCGCGATGAGCCTCGCGGACTCCATGCGCCAGACGGCGTCGATCGTACCATGGATGTCGTGAATCGTCACGTCATCCAATCAGAGGACAGCGCCGCGGTGTCGCAACCCCGTGCCGGCTCGGTACGAGGAAACGCGCGAGTGTCGCGTTGAACGCGACACCCGCGACCCGTGCGGTGCTTAGCGCGACTGCTGCTGCTTCACCTGCTCGCGCAGCTTCCCTTCGTTCTCGATCAGCTCCGGTGTGAGCGACGGACCGAAGTCCTCCGCGGTGAACACCTGCCGGACCTCGATGTTCGTCCTGCCGCCGAAGTGTGGGTTCGGCGCGCGCCGCGCCCACTCGATCGCCTCCTCCTTCGATCGCACCTGGATGATCCAGAAGCCGGCGATCAGCTCCTTCGTCTCGGTGAACGGCCCGTCGACGACGGTCCTCTTGTCACCGTCGAACTCGATTCGCGCGCCCTTCGCGCTCGACTGCAGCCCCTCCGCCGCGAGAAGCACCCCCGCGTTCACCAGCTCTTCGTTGAACTTCCCCATCTCGGCGAACTGCTCCGTCGTCGGCAGCACTCCAGCCTCGGACGCCTCACTCGCCTTCACCAGCAGCATGAACTTCATCGTCGTGTCTCCTCTGCGTGGATTGGGAGCCGGGGCAACCGGCCGGTCGGCCGACTCGCGTCCCTCGCTCTGTAAGGACGTCGAACGAGTCGCGGCAAAATCGACACGACCGCATTCGCAACGCAGCACGCCTCGCGGCGATCACCGCGAGGCGTGTGCCGAGTGAGTCTTCCTGCCCTGCCCTACTTCTGCTGCTCGTTCGCTGACGCCTGTTGCCGGAGTGAGTCTTCCCACGCTCGCAGCGCCGGCGTGAACTCCTCTCCGAAGTCCTCCGCCTCGAAGAGCTGCCGCAGCTCGAGCTCGACGTTCCCGTGGGCGTCCTCCACCGGCCAGCGCTTCAGCCACTCCAGCGCCTCCTCCTTCGACTCGACCTTGATGATCGAGTAGCCGGCGACCAGTTCCTTGCTCTCGGCGAACGGTCCGTCGGTCACCGTTGGCTTGCCACCGGTGAACTTCACTCGCGCACCCTTCGATGACCGCTGCAGCCCATCGCCGGCCAACATCACGCCAGCCTTCACCATCTCGTCGTTGTACTTCATCATCGCCGTGACCAGCGCCTCGGTGGGCATCACCCCCGCCTCGGTCTCCTGGTCCGCCTTCCGGATCACCATGAATCGCATCGTCGACTCTCGGGAAATGGGTCAGAGTGAAGGCAAGCAATCGCACCCTGCCAAGACGTCGATCGAGGGTCGGCAGAATCGACAAGGTGATGAGCTGGCGGACGCTGAGCGGAGTGCAGAGCCCTCGATCGGGCGTCCACGCTGGTCGTGCGCCTCGCCGTTCAGCTCACCAGTGGACCCACCAACGATCCAGCCATCCAGCCAACCACCCTCACCCTACACGTCTCCGCGAATCTCCGAATGATCCGAGATGGTCACCGACCCTCTCAATCCCTCGATGATCGCTTCGTCTCCGATCAGCGAATCGTGCAGCGTCGAGTGCTTCACCGTGCACTTCGCGCCGACGATCGTGTCGCGCAGCGTCGAGCTCTCCACCCTGCACCCCTTCCCCAGCGTGACGTTCGGTCCGATCGTCGCGTTCGAGATCGACACGTCGTCCTCGATGTACACCGGGTCGTGGATCGTCACGCTCTGTTCCAGATTCTTCGGACGACGCGCCGCGCCCTTCTGCAGCACGATCTGATTCGTCTCGAGCAGCGTGTCGAGCTTGCCCGCGTCGTACCATCCCTCCACGTCGACGACCTTGAGCTTCGCGCCCTTGTCGATCATGTACTGGAACGCGTCGGTGAGGTAGTACTCGCCCTTGTTCTTCGGCTGAGTGAGCACGTGATCGATTCCCTCGTAGAGCAGCTTCCAGTTCTTCACGTAGTACAGACCGATGTTCGCGCGCTTGGAGATCGGCGTGCTCGGCTTCTCGACGATCTTCGTCATGTTCCCCTGCTCGTCCGTGACGACGACGCCGAAGCGCTGATAGTCCTCCACCTCCTTCACCCAGATGATCCCGTCCGCGTCGGTCGTCTTGATCACCGAGAGATCCGTCTCGAAGATCGTGTCGACGAAGATGATCAGCACGTCCTGATCGACGTACGGCTGCGCGAGCTTCACCGCGCCGGCGGTGCCGTCCTGCACCGTCTGCTCCACGAAGACGGCCGGCAGGGAGAACTGCGTTCGCGCGTACTGCTCCACCTTCTCCTTCAGATGCCCCGTCACGTAGACCACCTGATCCACGCCGCCGAGCTTCTCCAGATCCTCGAGGATGTAGGCCATCACCGGCTTGCCGGCGATCTTCAGCATCGGCTTCGGCACGAGGTGGGTGTGCGGGCGAAGGCGCGTTCCCTTCCCGGCCAGCGGAATGATCACTTTCATGGTGCGCTCGTTCCCTCGCGTCCGTATCGGTCCTTGAGGCGCACGACGTCGTCGAGATGCGGGGTGCTCGCTTCGAGCACGTCGCAGTCGGTGACGGCCTCTATGTAGTGGATGGTTCCCGGCGTGATCCGGAACGCCTCTCCAGTCGACAGCCGCATGTCTCGCAGCTCGTCACTTCCTTCCACCTGCACCCAGTACTTCATCTCGCCCGACAACAGATAGACCGTCTCGTCCTTGACGTTGTGATACTGCACGGAGAGTGACTGCCCCGCCTTGACGTGCAGGATCTTCCCTACGTACAGCTCGGTCGAAGCCCAGATGGTCTCGTGGCCCCACGGCTTCTGGACGGTTCGAACCTCGGCGCGGCCGCTCATGTCGTCTGCGAGAGAGTGAATCGGTGGCGCGTGCCGGTGCAAAGAGCGCACCGGCCACGGGCGTGGCTGGTGCCCCAATATCGTCGCCGCCCGCCGAGCGCGTCACCCCCGCGCGTTGTCCGCGACGCCGGCGCGGGCTAGCTTCTTGCCGCTCGCGACCACCGTCCTCCAGCCAGGAACGTTCATCGTGTACGTCAGCACTGCTCGACACATCGCACTCGGTGCGCTCGCCGTCGCGTTCGGCGCCGCCGCTTGCGGCAAGACCGACGCCGGCGCGAAGCGCCCCGACACCGTCGCCTCCGCGGGCCGCGGTGCCGCCGCCGGAACCACCGCCGCACCCGCGGCGTGCGCCGGCACCAACGCGGAGCTCGTCCTTCCGAATGGATTCTGCGCCACGGTGTTCGCGGACAGCATCGCCCACGCGCGGCACGCGGTCGTGGCCTCGAATGGCGACGTCTACGTCACGCTCGAGGGAACGCAGCCGTCCACCGAGAAGCAGATCTCGGGCGCCGACAAGGGCGCACCGCCGCCGGCCTCGTTCGTCGCGCTGCGCGACACCAATCACGACGGCCACGCCGACGTGATCAAGCGCATCGGCTCGCTCGGCAACACCGGCATCACTCTCGCCAACGGCTATCTCTACGTCGACGAAGGCAAGCAGATCGTGCGCTACGCGCGGTCCGACAGCGCGCTCGCCCCGGAAGGGAAGCGCGAGGTGATCGTGAGCGGCATCCCGATGAACGGCGGGCACCGCGCGCGGAACATCGCCGTCGGTGGAGACGGCACGCTCTACGTCAACGTCGGCTCGGCCACCAACGCCTGCCAGGTGAAGGACCGCGCGCCGGAATCGCCCGGCCACGACCCGTGCACCGAGCTCGACACCCGCGCCGGCTGGTGGAAGTACGACGCGAACAAGACGGGCCAGGCGTTCTCGAAGGCGCAGCGCTTCGCCACCGGCATCCGGAACGGCATGGGGCTCGCCATAGGGCCCGATGGCAAGGTGTACGGCACCCAGCACGGCCGCGATCAACTCCACGACAACTGGCCGAAGATCTTCCCGACCACCGGGTATCAGGCCCAGAACCCGGGCGAGGAGTTCATCCAGGTCAACCAGGGTGACGACTTCGGCTGGCCATACTGCTACTACGCGGTGGACCAGAAGAAGATGGTCGACGCCCCCGAGTACGGTGGTGATGGGACGAAGGCCACGCGGTGCGCCGACAAGAAATTGCCCGCCGCCGTATTCCCCGGCCACTGGGCGCCCATGGCGGTGCTCTTCTACTCGGGAAGCACCTTCCCCGCGCGCTACAAAGACGGCGTCTTCATCTCCTTCCATGGCTCGTGGAATCGCGCGCCCGATCCGCAGGAGGGCTACCGCGTCGTCTTCCAGCCGCTCACGAACGGCGCGGCGTCGGGCAACTACGAGACGTTCGCCGATGGATTCGCCGGCGTCCCACCAGCGCAGCTCCAGCCCGGCACCGCCAAGCATCGCCCCACCGGTCTCGCGCAGGGCCCGGACGGCGCGCTGTACGTGACGGACGACATGGGAGGGAGGATTTACCGGATCACCTATGGGTCGGGGGCGGCGCCCGCGGCGCGTTAGACTGGCGCCTTTGGCGCCTTTGGCGCCTTCGGCGCCGTTCGTCGGTGAACGGTTTACGGCCGGCCTCGG
>DASYMZ010000018.1:0-37815 GCA_036008805.1 Gemmatimonadaceae bacterium | reverse complement strand
CCGTCGCCGACACTCAACGCGCCCAGCGTGTTGCCGTGGTAGGCATCCTGGATGGCGACGAACTTCCTGCGGCCGGTGTGCAGCATCGCCGCCTGGAGCGCCAGCTCCACCGCCTCGGATCCCCCCGTCGCGCGGCAGCAGCGGGTCAGTCCCTTCGGAGCGAGCCCCACGAGCATCTGCGCCAGCTCGCGCCAGGGCTCGTACGTGTACTCCGGATAGATGTAGTCGGGGCCACGGAACGCGTGGATACGGCGCCGCAGCGCGGGACGCGCCCAGCCGAAGTTGCCCACGCACCATCCCATCAGGAAATCGATGTAGCGCCGGCCGCGCGCATCATAGACATAGTTGCCCCGCGCACGCGCGACCTGGAGGTCGGCGTTGCCACCGTTCTGCACGAGAAAGCGTTTGCGGGGGCGGGGCATCCACGCCGCGGACTGCATATTCCCCGCCCGCATCGCGGAAGTTGCGCGACTACCGGCGGCGACCGGCGTGCCCGGCAACGGCCGATGCCGAGAGATCGAGTACGCCGACGCGTCGTCACATGGCCGCGCGGAGATCGTCCGCGACCACTGGCGATTCGCTCCGATAGCTGCCCTATTTACCGCTATTCGTCCGAGCGGCGAACGATGAGCCCTCAGGAGCGTCGCACGAAGAAAACACCCCCGCTGAACGCGCTTCGCCCCCCCGATCCGACGGCCACCCCATCCGGGCAGGGGTTGTCGCGAATCACGACCGATTCCGGGCACCTCGCCGCGATCGTGGAGTGGTCCGACGACGCCATCATCAGCAAAGACCTGAACGGCGTCGTCATGAGCTGGAATCCCGCCGCCGAAAGGCTCTTCGGCTATTCAGCTCCCGAGATGTTGGGGACCTCGATCACGCGGATCATCCCGGCAGATTGTCAGGACGAGGAATCGCACATCCTCGCCGAGATCCGTGCCGGCCGCCGCGTCATGCACTTCGAAACGGTCCGTCTCCGACAGGACGGACAGCTGATCGATGTGTCGGTGACCGCGTCGCCGATCAGAAACACCGACGGCGAGATCACTGGTGTCTCCAAGGTCGCCCGCGACATCACCGAACGAAAACGCCTCGATGATGAGCGGCGCATGCAGCAGGCGATGCTGCTCACCGAACGGGAGCTGACGCTCGACGGCATTCTCGTCGTCGATGCGGCGTCGAAGGTGCTGTGGTACAACGGACGCTTCGCCGAGATGTGGGACCTGTCGACGGACGTCCTCGCGAAGAGAGCGGACGCCGAGCTGCTTCGGGCCGTCAACGACAAGCTGTCACATCCCGAGGAGTTCATGGCGCGCATGCGACAGCTCCATGCTCGCCACGAGGAAGCATCGCACGACGAAGTCGAGCTGACCGACGGTCGCGTCCTCCAACGGCACTCCGCTCCGATGCGCGACGGTGCCGGGTCCCATTTCGGGCGCGTGTGGTACTTCCGCGACGTCACGGAACACAAGCAGTCCGAGAGGGCGCTCCGGCTGGAGCGGGACAAGGCGCAACGATACCTCGACACCGCGAGTGTCATCCTGCTCTCGTTGAACATGGAGGGGCAGGTCGCGCAGGTGAATCGGCATGCGTGTGACGTGCTCGGGTGGACGGCGGAGGAACTGATCGGCCGTGACTTCATCGACACCTGCGTGCCGGCCCGTCTGCGGCAATCAACCCGAACCAAGCTCAAAGTCGTTCAGCAGGGGGGTGATTCCCCCGTCGCGAGCGAGATCGTCACCAGATCTGGCGACGAACGTCTGATCGAATGGCGGACGACGTGCTTGAGGAATGACGCTGGCGACCTGACCGGCACGCTCAGCTCCGGCGCCGACATCACCGAGCGCACGCGGGCGGTGGCGGCGCTGCGCGAGGAGCGCGATCGGGCGCAGCGATACCTCGACACGGCCGACGTCGTGTTGTTGGCGCTGGACGTTCAGGGCCGGGTCACCTCCATCAACCGGAAGGGTTGCGACCTCCTGGGGTGGTCCGAGTCCGAGCTCCTCGGGCGCTCGTGGATCGAGACCTGTCTGCCGCCCAGGATACGGGACGCATTGTCCAGGAAGTTCGACGCCCTGACGAGCGGCAATCTCTCGACGATCGAAAACCCAGTGCTGACGAAGGCGGGGGAGGAACGGCTGATCGAGTGGCGGAACCGCGCGCTTCGTGACGAGGCCGGGCGTGTCACCGGCACCTTCAGCTCCGGCGCCGACATCACCGAGCGGCACGCCGCCGTCGAAGCGCTTCGCACCACCGAGGAGCGGATGCGGTTCGCGCTGACGAGCGCCGGCGTTGGCATCTGGGACGTGGACTACACCACGGGCATCGCCCGAATGTCCGAGATGCTCGAGCGGCTCTACGGCCTCGAGCCGGGATCGTTCGGCGGCACGCTCGAAGACTTCGTCCAGGGCGTACACCCTGACGACCGCCCAGCGTTCCTCGAGACGCTGCAACAGGCGTCCAAGTCGGGCGACGACTTCTCGACGGTACATCGGGCCGTGTGGCCCGACGGCACGGTGCGGTGGCTGAGCAACGCGGGCCGCGTCCACTTCGGCGACGACGGCGAGCCGGTGCGCGGCGTGGGGATCTCGCTCGACGTCACCGAGCGCCGCACGCTCGAAGAGCAGTATCACCAGGCGCAGAAGATGGAAGCCGTGGGACGGCTGGCCGCTGGGGTAGCGCACGACTTCAACAATTTGCTGACCGCGATCCTGGGATATTGTCAGCTGTTGCTCGCCGACTTCGACCCGCACGACCCCCGTCGCGCCGATGTCAACGAGATTCGCAGCGCCAGCGAGACTGCCGCGAGACTCACGCGCCAGCTCATGACCTTCAGTCGCAAACAGATCGTCGAGCCCCGACTGCTCGACCTGAACGACGTCGTCACCGCCATGCGGGGACTCCTCGGCCGGCTCGTCGGCGAAGACATCGAGATCGCCGTCAACCTCCGGCTCGATCTGGCACCGGTGACTGCCGATCCCGGACAGATGGAGCAGATCGTTCTCAATCTCGCCGTGAACGCCCGCGATGCGATGCCCAACGGCGGAACGCTCACGATCGAGACCGCGAACGTCGACCTCGACCAGCACCATACGAGCCGGCATTTCTCCGTGAAGCCCGGATCATACGTCGTCCTGACTGTCGGTGACACTGGTACCGGAATGGCGGCTGAAGTTCAGGAGAGACTGTTCGAGCCGTTCTTCACGACGAAGGAGCTCGGCAAGGGAACGGGCCTCGGGCTGGCGACCGTGCACGGCATCGTCACGCGCTGTGGCGGGAGCGTCGACGTACACAGTGAAGTCGGGCGCGGCACTTCATTCCAGGTGTACCTGCCGCGAAGCGACGCAGCGTCCGCCACGGACGAAGCACCCCGTGCTGTCACGGAGTCGCACGCCGCGGGCGAGACGGTGCTCGTGGTCGAGGATGCCGATGGTCTTCGCGACCTGGCGAAGCGAATGCTCGAACGGCAGGGCTACCGCGTGCTGTTGGCCTCGAACGCCGAAGAAGCGCTGCGACAGTTCGACCAGATCGGGTCGATCGACGTGATCCTGACCGACGTGATCATGCCGGGTGGCAATGGTCCCGAACTGACACGCCAGTTGATCAGCGAGCGGCCGGGTCTCAAGGTGATCTACATGTCGGGGTATACCGAGGACGCGATCACCCGTCATGGCGTTCTCGATCCTGGAGTCACCTTCATCCACAAACCGTTCACGGCGGAGACGCTCAGCCAGGCGATCCGCGAGGTGCTCGACGGTTAGTCGCCGGTGCCCCAAAAAGTACCCGGCTCGAGCGCGACTGCTTTGCTCTCAAAAATATCGGTTCGATTGCGCGTGCGGCGGGCCCGCACCGGCGCGGTGCGCGAGCATTCGGCGATGCGCCGTCAGTCGCCGAATCACGATCGGGCCCGGCAACGCGTAGTAGAAGAGGAGTAGCAGATAGATCCCGAGACTGACGCGCGGACTCAGCAGCGCGAACACCAACGCAATGGCGTAGAAGACCGGGATCAGCAGCCAGTGGCGGCGCAGCGCATACAAGCGGTGTGGATCGGCCTGGGGTTTCACCAGACCGGCGTCGAGCGCATGCTGCCACACCGCGTTGAAGAACACCCCACAGATCCCCAGCATGCCGCTGTACACCACGGCCGCGACACGGAGGTCCGACCTGCTGCCGCGCACGTGCTCGGCCAGGAGCGCGCTCGTGAATGGCAGCACCGCGACCGCCATCAGGAGAAGCAGGTTGTAGACGAGCATGCGATGGTCGGTTCGCCGGATGTAGTGGAACATCGCGTGATGGTTGGCCCACACGACGCCGACTTGCAGAAAGCTCGCGATGAACGCGAGGTACATCGGCCACTGCTCCAGGAGCACATCGACGAGGGGAGCGCTCCGATGAGCTCCGTCGCGCGGCACGCGAAGGTCCAGCGCGAGGAGGGTGATGATGATGGAGAAGACGCCGTCGCTGAACGCCTCGATGCGCGCCGGGGTCGGCTCCTCGTCAGCGCTCGGTACTTCAGGGCTGGCCACGTGTCAGGATCGCGGTTCACTTGCGGGCCGCTTTGTTGCCATCGGGGGATACGAGTGACGCCTGGCCACCGCCTGCCTTCTTTCCGTTCCCCGTCGGCGCTCCGGACGCCCGGTCGCCGCGGTGGTAGTAGAGCGGCTTGCCAGCGTAGGTGACCTGGGTCGACCCGCCAGGACGATTGAGCTGGCCGATGAGCGCCACTTTCACTATCGAGTCGCCAGTCGCAACGATCGCCTTGCCCGTTACCGGATCGAACGCGGTCGTACACTCACCAGTGCACTCCACCGCGGCGGTGCCATCTGGAGACGCGATGTAGTAGACGGCACGCCCGGTGGAGTCGGTGAGATACACCGCTTCGCCTGGACGCGCGGCGACGGTGAGCACGACTGGGGCGCCCGGTGCCGCCGCGTCGGCCACCTCTCCTCCGCTGGTCGTGGTGTGGATCGCGGACGATCTCGTGCTCTTCGAGCACGCGCCGAGAGCAAGCAGGAGCACCGGGTATCCGATCCTGCGGATCGAGAGCCAGAACATGGGCGCCTCCATTCGAGTTAGGCAGGTGCCGCGCCAATGCGCGCGGGCACCCGCGTGCCTGCGGCCGAGCGGTCGCATGGCCGAACACTCAACATCGCGGGAGACGGCGCGGTGGATCATCGGACAACGCGGAACTGCGGGTTCCGGTTGTCCCGACACGCGCCGGCGTGGCGTGGACCCACGTCGCATGCTCCAGCGAGCGGGACGGGGGCATGTCTGACACTGCCTTCCCGATCTCCCGATGCCTCGGCCACTCGGGTGCAGCTACGCTCGACGTAGGCGCGAGTCGATGCCGCCTACACCATGGACCTGTCGAGTGAGGAGGAACACAATGAGCGTTCAGATCGTCGACACCGATGCACTATCCCGCAATTGGTGGGCGGTGGTGCTTCGCGGTGTCGCGGGCGTCCTGTTCGGAATCGTCGCCTTCTTCACTCCGGGGATCACCCTGACGGCGCTCGTGTTTCTCTTCGGCGCATATGCGCTCGCCGACGGCGTGTTCGCCATCACGAGCGCGATTCGCCGGCATGGGTCCGCGGACCACTGGTGGGTGTTGCTCATCGAGGGAATCATTGGCGTCGCCGCGGGTCTCGCCGCCTTCGCCTGGCCCGGCATCACGGCGCTCGCCCTGCTCTACCTCATCGCGGCCTGGTCGCTCGTGACGGGAGTCATGGAGGTCGGTGCCGCGATTCGGCTGCGCAAGGTGATCACCGGGGAGTGGCTGCTCGCGCTCAGTGGCATCCTGTCCATCGGGCTCGGCATCATACTCGTGCTGTTCCCGCTTCCGGGCGCGCTGGCGGTCGTGCTGTGGATCGGTGCGTATGCGATCGTGTCCGGATCGCTACTCATCGCGCTCGGCTTCCGGCTGCGGTCGTGGGGCCGGCACGGGACGACGCACGCCTCGCCGAGGATGGCGTGACGAGAACGAAGGCGCCGGCACCTAACCCGGCGCCCGGTAGTTCACGATCGTCTCGCCCAGCGACGGATCGCGCAGTCGTATCGAGACCACCTGGCCCGGCTTGATGAGCCCCGCGACGCGCGACACGTCGGCGACGGACTTCAGCTCCTGATCATTGATGCTGAGGATCACCTGTCCGGGCCGCAGCCCCGCCGCCATCGCCGGATGCGTCGGCACCACGCGAGTGATCACGACGCCGGCGCTCAGCTTCGCTCCGAGCTGCGCGGCCACCTGCGGCGTGAGCTGCGCGAACTCGAAACCGAGGCGCGCCACCGGGCTCGCGCGCTCCGCACTCGCGCTGGTGGTATCGTGTGATCGCGCGAACTCTCCCAGCGTCAGGGTGACGTCGCGTTGCTCGCCTTTCCGGACCACGGTGAGCTTCACGCGATCGCCCGGCTTCCGCTGGGCGAGCTCCGCGGTCAGCGCCGTCGCGTTCTCGACGGGGCGCCCGTCGAGAGCGACCACGACGTCGCCAGGTCGCAGTCCCGCACGCTCGGCCGGCGAGCCGTCCTCGACGCTCTTCACCTGCGCGCCGCCGATGTGAGTGAGGTGGTAGGCCTCTGCGTCGACGGCCGTCACGTTCGCGACTGTCACGCCAAGGCGCGGCCGGCGAACGAAGCCGTATGCCACCATGTCGCTCATGACTCGCCGCACCAGGTTGATCGGGACGGCGAAGCCATATCCGACGAACCGGTCGCCCCCCGCGATCGCGGTGTTGACCCCGATCACCTGTCCGAGCAAGTCGACGAGCGGTCCGCCCGAATTGCCCGGATTGATCGCGGCGTCGGTCTGGATGAAGTCCTCTACCGACCCCGCGCGCCCACTGAGCTGGCGGCCGCGTGCGCTCACGATGCCCGCGGTGACGGTGAAGTCGAGCCCGAGCGGGCTCCCGAGCGCGAGCACCCAGTCCCCGACTTTGAGGCTGTCGGAGTTGCCCAGCGACACTACGGGCAGCGTGTCTCCATGCTGCGGCGAGACCTTGATGAGCGCGATGTCCGTCGTCGGGTCCGTGCCGATGACCGTCGCCGAGAACTCTCGGCCGTCCACCAGTCGGATCCGCACCATGCTCGAGCCGGCCACGACGTGATCGTTGGTGATGATCCGGCCGTCATGATCGACGATGAGCCCCGAGCCGATGCCGTACTCGGGCGACGGCGGGTCGGTGCCTTGCCTGCCCGGCATGTCGAAGCCGAAGAAGCGACGCAGTTCCTCCGGAAGCTGCGGCTGACCAGCGAGCGGCCGGTCCGAGCGCACTCGCTCGATGTTCACCTGCACGACACCCGGCAGCGCGCGGTCAGCGGCAACCCTGAAGGCACTCGACAGCGCGCGCGCAATCGACGGGTCGGCCGTCGGCGCGGCGTCGCCCAACGACTGACGAACCTGCTTGCGCACGCCTGCTGTATCGCCGCCTTGCGAGGCATCCGTCGCGCGGCAGCTCACGACGAATGCCATCGCGGCGAGCGATGCGGCGAGCGATCGTCCGACTTGCTCGCCCCGTGACATGTTTCCTCCGAGAGCTACGTCTTCACGTCGATCCGGCGTCCTTGGTCGCGCCGCGCGACCGGCACCGTGATCTCGAGCACGCCGTCGCGGAGCTGCGCGTCGACGCGTTCGACGTCCGCGCTCTCGGGCAACGGAATCGACCTGAAGAACTGACCATAGACGCGCTCCGTGCGGACGATGCCTCCGAGGTCCTCACGACGCTCCTGCTCGCGTTCTCCCGAGATCGTGAGGACGCCATCTTCGACGGAGACTTCGACGGCGTCCGCCCGCACCCCGGGCAGATCCACCCGCACGAGCACGTCGTTGGCCCGCCGGATGACTTCGACCTCCGGTATCCACGTCCCTGGCGTCGCGCCCGCCGAGCCGGTCGTCGACGCCGCCGCGGCGTTCCCCGGCGTCGATGAGACGCCGAGCAGACGCTGAAGATCGTTGTCCATGAGCTGCCGCATGAGTGCCCACGGCGAGAGCGGCAGGCGGCTGGCGGCCCGTGCCATGCTGGTGCCAGATCCGCTCGAACGCTCGCGCTCATCGCGCCGCTGCCGGTCCTCGGTGGCGGTGCTTCGCGCACCCGGCTCGCCACTCACTTTGATCGCGCGTTCCGTATCACGGGTGTTCGTCGCGCCTGACGTCTGGCTGGTCCCGGATCCGCTGGTGCCGGATCCACTGGTGCCGGATCCACTGGTCCCGGACTCGCGCTGCTCCCTGTGCTGTTCGCTCTGTGCCATGTCCCATGCTCCTCGGGCCGACTCGTGTCGGCCACTCCGGACGGGGCGCGCCTGCCACGCTCTGCGTTGCAGCGCACACCCCGTCTCTCGTTGATGTTTCGACGCGTGATGCCGGTCAGGCCGTGGCGAACACGCTCGGCTCGATCGTCAGCTTGTTCTCCACCTCCGTCACGCCGGGCGCGTTCCGCGCGGCGCGCTCTGCATCGCGCCATTCGGCGTACGAGCGCACGGTGCCGCGGAGAATCGCCTTGCTTCCAACGACCTCCACGTTGATGTGCTCGGCGTCGAACCCGGCGTTCCGCTCCAGTGCCTGGCGGATTCTCTGTTTGACGTCCGCCGCCGTCGGTGTCTCGTGCACGGTGACGAGATTCGTCACTCCCTTCACGCCAGTCAGATGTCGGACTGCCCGCTCCGCCGCTTCCTTCTGGAAGTAGTAGTTCACATCACCTTCGAGCGTGATCCAGCCGTTCTCCACCTTCACCTTGATCCGATCCGTCGGGACGTTGATGTCCCACGTGAGCGCGTCGACGGCCGCGCGCGCGAGTTCGGGATCGGGGCGCTGCGAGGCGGAGGGAAGCTTCACCTGGATGTCGTTCGCGATCCCTTTCACGCCCCGGATTCCACCGACGACGCGCTCCGCCCGCCACTTGTCGGCGTAGCTGTCGACGAACCCGCCGAGTGTCACGACGCCGTCGTGTACACCGACGGCGATGTCTTCATGGCGAAGGCTCGGATCCCACTCCAATTCCGCCATGACGTCTTTCTGAATGTCGCTGTCGCTTCGAGCCATCAGTCCCTCCTTCAACTTGTGCAGTGATCGGTGGTGCGGCCCAGCGAGGGCGCGCGGTATCAGGCGCTCAAGATCGCGACGCAGCAGTGGGCCAGGCTGTCGGGCAACACGGCAGAGTGCTTCCGCTTCGCCCGACAACAGCCGCCGTCGCGTGCCGCGTGTCTCGCATCTCACGCGGCGGTGTCGGGAAAGCGCGAACCCGGCACTCGCGTCCGTCCGACGCCGCGCGCAGAGCGTCGGTCAGTATCCTCGGGCTGGTACCGACGGAGGAGATGGCCGTGGATGCGACCCTGGCCTCGAATGTGTCCGCGCGGGTGAAAGCGCTCATCGCGCATCACGACGGTGGCGACGCGCGTGCAGCCGCGCGTGCGCTGGGATTGGACCCCGATCGCCTGGCTGGATTGTTGAGCGGCGACTGGGATCGGTTTTCGCTGGACGCACTCGCTGCGCTCGTACGAGGGTACGGCGTGAGCCCTGGATGGCTCCTGACGTCTGGCATCGCGCCCGAGCCCACCAGCTCGAGTCACCGCCGTGCATCGACTTCCGCGCCCCCTCCGGCCATGACCTTCGACGTCTGAGCCTGCAGGCCGCGCTGTCGGGTCGGCATCAAGCGGGTCGGCCCGCGTGGCGTGAGCCGGCCGTCATGAAAGCGGCGCCGCGTGCCTAACGCTCGACCACCCGGCTCGCGTCGTATCGTCCGTCGAAGACACCTGCTTCCAGCGCGAATCGCACGTAGTGAGTGCGGTGCGCGAGCCCGAGCTTGTCTTGCACGCGACGTTTGTACGCGTCGACTGTCTTCGTGCTGATGCCGAGCTCGCGCGCAATCTCCACGCCGCTGTAACCCTCCGCGACCATGCGCACCACCGTCCGCTCCCGATCGCTGAGCTCTCGGAACCGATCGGGCGCCGAGTCGGTCGGACACTTCGGCGCGATCGCGGCCGCGAGCATTCGCGCGGCGGTCGGCCTGACATACACCTCGCCGGCCGCGACGACGCGAATCGCGTCGACCAGGTCTCGAGCAGCGCCCTCCTTCGACAGGAAGCCGCGCGCGCCGGCCTCGAGCAACGGGACGAGTCGGCCGTCCTCGACGTGCATGGTGAGGACGAGGACCCTCACGCCCGCCAACGATATCAGGTCGCGCAACACCGACGTGCCGTGTCCGCCGGGCATGTCGAGGTCGAGCACGACGACGTCGGGCACGAGACGGCGCGCCAGCGCCGACGCGGCGGCGCCACTCTCTGCCTCACCGACCACGACGATGTCTGCGGCCTTACCCAGGAGCACCCGGAGGCCTTCGCGTACCATGGCGTGGTCATCGGCGAGCACCACCCGAATGGGCACGCTGCTGATCGATATGCCGCGGCGCGTGTGCGACTGCGACGCGAGACTATTGGCCAGCTTCGCGAGCCGCTCGCCCTCAGTTGCAACCGGTACGGAGGCGGGTGGGAAATTGCGGACGTCGCGACGCGACGGCGAGTCCTCTCCTGGCGGATCGCGGAGACTCCGGGCGTGAGTCATTTGTTCCTTGGTGAAGTCGACCGGACCGACATAGACCGGTATCCTTGTATGTGAGATCACTGCATATGTGTGACCGTCAGGACGCGCAAGGCGAGCCCTTTGCCAGGACGGACTCGCTGCACCGCGCGACAGTTTTCGCCACGTCGGTTCGCGACACCGGCGCCGTGCCCGGCAACGAGCCCGTCGCCACGTCGAGCGACGCGACCGCGCTGACGCCGCGCTCGCGAGTCCCTACCGACAGTGGGGTGATTGGCCGACTCGATCTTCGCGATCGCCCGACGGCGCTCGATGGCAGCGATGGTGTAGATCTCCAGCGGATGCTCGTCACACACTGCGCGGCTGTGTACGCGGAGCATCTCGACACACCGCCTCCGTTTTGCGGAATGACGTCATGGCGAGCTCGCGGCACGGTGGCCCATCGAACCGGAGCGACCACTGCCATGTATGACCTGGAGCTGGTCTGGATCGCGCGGACGGCGTTCGAACGCAACATGGACGACATCGCGGGCGCTCTGTCGGCGGCGGAGGTCGAATATCTGCGCGCCGAGGTGCAACGGGATTTCGCCAGTCATCCTCGGCTCACCGAGCTAGAGCACATGCTGGACGCGCAGCAACACCGTCTGACCACGGATGGGAGAACGTTCTTGCGCCCAGGCGGATGACGTGGGACTCGAAGACCGTGCCGCTGTGAAGTGCCGCGCGCTTCGAGATTGTGTGCGTCGTCAGGGAGGGCGACGCTCTTACGAGGCGTACGCCTGTTGATCCTGCGTCGCTGCTATCGAAAACCAGAAGGTGCTCCCCTGCCCCGGCTCGCTCTCGACGCGCAGATCGCCGCCGTGCGCCTCGACCAGGCCTCTGGCGATGGCGAGCCCGAGCCCGGTTCCGCTCCGCCCGCGCTGCGAATGCCAGAACCAGTCGAATACGTGCCGAAGATCCAACGCCGGAATGCCGGGACCGGTGTCGCTGACAGTGAACTCGACCGCGGACGCGCCGATGCCCAACGCTGTCGTGTCCGAGCGCTCGATCGCGGCGAGCCTGGCGGAGAGGACGACCCGACCATGGCGCGGGGTGAACTTGATGGCGTTGCTGAGCAGATTCGACAAGATCTGAATCAGCCGGGACGGATCGGCGTTCACCGAAGGCAGCTCTTCGTCACAACGGATCACGAAGTCGAGCTCGCGCTCGGCCGCCGACGCGGCGAACATCGCCTGGACGTCGCGCATCACGTCGGCGACCGTCGTGGATTCACGCTCGAGCCGCAGGCGCCCGGCGTCGAGGCTCGCCCGATCGAGGAGATCGCTGACGATTCGGCGCATCAAGGCCGTGGCATGCTGGATGAGCTGCCCCATGTTCCGAACGCCGCTCACCGGTGGCGGCGAAGCATCGAGCAGCGCCGCGGCGCAGATCTCGATCGCGGTCAGCGGATTTCCCAGATCGTGCGAGACGATGCCGATGGCACGGTCGCGCGCCGCAGTCGAGAGCTCTGCTTGTCGCACGAGGAGCGCGTGATCGAGTGCGAGGCCAATGCGGTCGGCGAGCGGTCGCGCCAAGCCTTCGTCGACAGCGACGCCATCCTGTCGGTGCGCCGTGTTGGCGAGCAGCAGCAGTCCCCGAATGCGGTCGCCAGCGCGCAGGGGGAGCACCGTTCCCGACGTCACGCCCAACGAAGCGAACAGGCGCTGCACTGCGTCACGTGCCGGCCCGCCGCGCATTGCATCGTTGGCATCGAGCTCGTCGAGCAGGCGGTACGCCTCGGACGCTGGGTCGCCCAACAGCGCGGCCACCCTGTCCCGCATCTCGGGCGCCTCGCCCTGTTCGACGTGGGCGACCTCCACGACCGTGCGAAACTCGGCGTCACCCGACAGGTAGAGCACCGCGCAATCCGCGGCGCCGGGCACGAGGAGCTGTGCGACCTCGCAGAGCGCGCGCTCAGGCGTGGGCCACGCGGCGAGCGTCTTGCCCACTTCCGCCAGCAGCTGCCAGCGACGAGCCAGCATCGCCGAGGAGCGCATTGCCGAGTCGAGCTTTTCGAGAATCCGATGTCGCTCGCGGGCGTAGCGCAGAATTCGGTGAAAGCCCGGCCCATCCGGTGGCGGCTTCAGCACGTACTCCTGCGCACCGGCGCGCAACGCTTCCAACGCCATCGCCTCGTCCTCCTTGCCCGTGAGCACGATGACCGGAATCCCGGGCGCCGCGACACGGACCTGGTGCAGCGCTTCCAGTCGCGTCGCGTCGGGAAGCGAGAGGTCGAGAATGATCACGTCGACGGTGGTGGCCCGGAGCGTCGCACACGCGCTTGCCATCGTGGTCGCACGGACGAGATGCACCGGGGCTTGCCATGCGTGATGATGCGATGGTTTGAGCCGGAGTGCGATGAGCTCGGCGTCTGCCGGGTTGTCCTCGACGAGTAGCGCGATGAACGGTCCCTCGGCGGGTTCGACCGTCGTCATCGCTGCGCCTGCTCGGCGATCGTGAATCGGAACGTCGCCCCTTCGCCGAGTATCGATTCTACCCAGATGCGACCGCCATGACGTTCGACGATTCGTTGACAGATCGCGAGACCCATCCCCGTGCCCTCGATCTCGTCACCACGATGCAATCGCTGGAATATCTGGAAGATCCGCTCGGCATACGCCATGTCGAGACCGATGCCATTGTCCTGGAGAGCGAATTCCCATGCCGGCGGTGCGTCGTTGCGCCGCTCGGCGGAGACGCGCACCCGAAGCGGCACGCCCTGCCTCGAATACTTGAATGCGTTACCGAGCAGATTCTGGAACAGCTGATGGATCTGCCCTTCGTTCGCGAGCAGAGTCGGCAAGCTGCCGCAGGTCAATTCCGCGGATGACGCGATCTGACCATCGAGCAACTGCTGCCAGACTCGTTCGACGATTTTCGGGAAGGCGACTTGGGCGAACCCTTCGCCATCGGTACTCACGCGAGCGAGGGCCAGGAGCGCGTCGATCATCCACTTCATCCGGTCGATGCCATTCGTGACATACCCGATCCACCGGTCGGCCGTCTCGTCGAGGCTGCCCTTGTAGCGCTCGGCGAGGAGGTCGACGTAGGTGCCCACGACGCGCAACGGCTCCTGGAGGTCGTGGGAGGCAACGTAGGCGAGCTCTTCGAGGTCCGCGTTCGAGCGCTTCAGCTCCGCCGCCTGTGAGACCAGCGATCGCTCGGCTTCCTTGAGCGACGTGATGTCCGTCGCCTGAGCCACGAAGAGGAGCGGCTCGCGCGCACCGTCGCGCACCAACGAAACGGCGAGTAGTGCCCAGACCGCGTGGCCTTGCTTGTGAACGAAGCGCTTCTCCAGACGGTAGTGATCGATCTCTCCCGCCAACAGGCGTGTCGCGGACTCCACGTCCAGCCCGAGATCATCAGAGTGCGTGATGTCCTGATAGCGCATCGCCTGCAGCTCCTCCGGAGTGTAGCCGAGCATGTCGCAGAGCGAGCGGTTGACGGCGCGCATTCGGCCGTCTGGATCGGTCAGCGCGAAGCCGATCGGCGAGCCCGTGAACGCGACGCGAAATCGCTCGTCGCTCTCACGTAGAAGCTTCTCGGTCAGTCGCGAGGCGGTCGCATCGCGCAGCACCAGCATTCCGAGCGTCGCCTCGCGGACGCGAACGGTGGTGATGCTCCCGTCGACGGGGAACACGGCGCCGCCGGAGCGCAGGCCGGACAGGGCGAGTCGCTCCGTGATCTGGTGCTCGGCGATGTCGTCGAGCAGCAGCGTGTCGACACGTGTTCCGATCACGGCGGCGGCCGAGCGCTCGAAGAGTTGCTCTGCGCCGGCGTTGAACGTGACGATCCGGCGATCGTGATCGAACACCACGACCGCGTCGAGCGACGCCGCGATGAGCGCCTCGAGTACGCCAGGACCTAACGCGCCGGACTCATCCGGTGGCCGCAATCTCCTCCTGCCGCCCGATCGCAGGCGAGCGCCATCGACTCCGTGCCGCCGGCCTCGCTACCTCATGCTGGCGGACGGTACGTACGAATACCGAATGTCGTGTCGCGGGAGCGATACGTCTGTCGGATAATCGTGAAGCCGGCATGGCACGAGCGTCGCTGTGGGCACTCGCAACCCGAACGATCTCACGGCCCGGAAGAGCATCGTGCGACTGCGGGTCAAGACCGTGATACCGTCCCCGCCGTCACCTTCATGCGAATGCGCCCTACGAAGCGATCGCTGTCGGGGAGCTCGCAGCGCCCCGCATCACGCGAAATACTCCTCGATGCACATCGTGACGATGCGGCTCGTGAACTCGGTCCGCCCGGGTCCGCGTGCGATGGCGCGCGCGTCACACAGCCTTCGGATCGCCTCCTTCAGCTCGCGTAGGAGCCGCTCTGGCGGCACGCCGCTGGCGTGCGCCTCGTCGCAGATTGCCCTGAGGCAGACGCGCCACTGGTCTTCGGTGACCCGGTCTCGCCTCGCGTGGGATTCCATGCAGTCGTCGCCCAGGAGCGTGATCGTCTCGGAGACCATCCGGCCCAGCAGGGCAGCCCGTGATGTTTCCTCGGGTAGTCTCTCACGCCCGAAATTCATGCGTCCTCTCGACCCGTTCACTTTTTCGCGTACTCGAACTTCGGCAGCTTTTTCAGCGCGTCCTTCGTAGCGCCGGGCAACACGAACCGGGTGCCGGTCATCTTCAACTGACTCATTGGAATCGCGACGTCGTTCTTCCCCAGTCCGAGGAACCCACCGACGCCAACGATCGCCCACGAAACCTTCCCGCTCGGCGCGATGATCACGTCCTCGATCTCGCCGATCTTCTCGTTCTTGTCGTTGTAGACAGCTGTCCCGAGAAGCTTGTGCTTCGCGCTCCAGCCCGGGATGACGAGCTTCATCTCCTCGACCGTGACGCCGACGGTCGTCTCGCCCGCCACCTGGGCGTCACTGGCGACGAGCGGCGCCAGGCTGGCAGCGACGCAGAGCACCAGCGGAATGAACTTCCGCATTGCACACCTCCCTTGTCCTGGTTCGAGCTGAATGAGCGGCAGCGACCGACGGCCGGATTGGTTCCGGTGTAGTCGCATCATGCCCGGTGGCTCGAGGGACCGGTGTCAGGGAAGGCGGAAGTCGATTGTCGGTTGTCCCGGCACAGTGCGCGAGCGCAGCCGGTCCTCGACGGCAGTCATGCCGCTCGGTGTCAGGCGTCGCCGTCTGCTGACTCTTCAGTGGGTATTCGCACGCTCACCTCGGCATCGCCCGTCGGGGTGACATGCGCGGCGACGGAGCGCTGATGATCCAGTGCTTCGCGCACCATCCGCAGCAGTGTGCTCGGATTGAACGGCTTCTGGATGAACGTCGAGCCCGGCTCCAGCATGCCGCGGCGCAGTACTTCGTCGTCGGTGTAGCCAGACATGTAGATCACCGCCGCGTTCGGCCGCGCCTCGGTGAGCTGCTCGACGAGTCCTCGGCCGCCCAGCTCGGGCATGACGACGTCGGTGAGGATGATCTGGATCTCGTCCCCATACACCGTCGCCTGAGCGAGCGCTTCGCGGCCGTTCCGGCTCTCGAGCACGCGGTAGCCCTTCCGCTCGAGGATGCGCCGAGCGAGCTGGCGGACCGCCTCCTCATCCTCCACCAGCAGTACCGTCTCCGTGCCGCCCGCCGGAATTTCCGGCGCGCGCTTGTGCGACGCGGTCGCCGCCTCGGCCAGTCGAGGGAAGTAGAGCTTGAACACCGTTCCCTGGCCAAGCTCCGAGTACACCCAGAGGTGACCGCCCGACTGCTTGACGACGCCGTACACGGTCGAGAGACCGAGCCCCGTCCCCTTCCCCACGTCCTTCGTCGTGTAGAACGGTTCGAAGATTCGAGCCTGCACCTCGGGCGACATCCCGGTGCCGGTGTCGCTCACGGCGAGCATCACGTAACTGCCCGACAGTACGGCGCACTCCTCGCGCCGCCCGTGAGCCAGGGCGGTGCGCTCGTCGATCGTCACCTCCGCCGTCTCGATCGTGAGGTGCCCGCCATCGGGCATCGCGTCGCGTGCATTGACGGCGAGGTTGATCAGCACTTGCTCGAGCTGGCCGACATCGGCCTTCACGCTGCCTGCTGATTCGGCGAGCTTCACCTGTACGCTGACGTCCTCGCCGATCAGCCGCGCGAGCATCGGGCGCAGGTTGTCCACCACTGAATTGACCTCTAGCACCCTGGGTTCCAGCATCTGCTTCCGGCTGAACGTGAGGAGCTGCCGGGTGAGTGCGACCGCACGCTCGGCGGCGTCGGCCACGTGGCGCGCATCCTCGCGCCGCGGGTCGGCAAGGTCGAGCTCCTCGAGGAGGAAGCTGGTGCTGGCCTTGATCACAGTGAGCAGGTTGTTGAAGTCGTGGGCCACACCGCCGGCCAGCCGGCCCACCGCTTCCATCTTCTGCGCGTGGCGGAGCTGGGCCTCGAGCTGCCGTTGCTTGGTCACGTCGACGACGAGGCCGTCGGAGAGCACGCTGCCGTCCGCCATTCGCTGGTCGCGCGCGACGACCTTGACGAACCGTTCCTCTCGCGAGGGAAGGATGATGCGCCCTTCCCAGTGGAAGTCACCGCTCTCGAGCGCGACGTCCCGCGCCTTGAGCTGCAGCTCCTCGCGGTCGTCGGGGTGGACGATGTTGAGCAGAGCATCCGGATCCTCCAGCGCCGCCGCGGGTTCGACACCGAACAACTCCCGCGCCCCCTCGCTGACGAAGGTGTAGCCCCTCGTGCCGTCAGGCCGGTACACGAACTGGTAGACCATGCCGGGCGCGTTCGCCACCACATGACGGTAGCGTGCTTCGCTCTCCCGCAGCGCCTGCTCCGCGCTGCGACGCGCGGAGATGTCGGTCGCCATCACGAGCGCCCCCGTGAACCCGCCGTCGGGCGCGAAGAGCGGGCTCGTGGACAGCAGTACGTAGAGCTCCGACCCGTCGCGGCGCCGGAAGGTGAACTCGTGCACCTCCGAGATCCCGCGCTGGCGACGCGCAAAGTGGGTGCGTGCCTCGAACGCCGCCGCCGGCGCCATGAAGTCGAACATCATGCGGCCCACCACTTCGTCGGCAGCATAGCCGAGCATCTCGCACATGCGCGCGTTCGCGTACGTCGTGGCGCCTACTGCGTTCACGACCCAGATTCCCTCGTAGGCGGTCTCGACGATGGTGCGCGCGCGCGCCTCCGTGACGCGGAGCGCCTCTTCAGCCTCGCACTGCGCGGTGATGTCCATCATGATGCCCTGCCAGATGCAGCGAGTCCCGTCGCGATCGGGCACCAGCTCGCCGCGGTCGTGGAACCAGCGCACCGTGCCGTCCTTGGCGAGCACGCGATAGCGCATGTCCACCGGCGTGGCGTTCTCCAACGCCTCCCGCGTTGCCCGGCGTACGCGGACTCGGTCGTCTGGGTGCAGCCTGCTCTCCCACATGTCGGAACGCGACAGCCACTCGTCGTAGGTGAAGCCGAGCGACTCCACCGCGCGGTTGACGTAGATCGGCTCGTGCGGCGGCGCCGGCTCCGCACGATAGACGATGACGGGAAGCGAGTCGAGGACCTGCCGGTGATGCGCCTCGCTCGCTCGCAGCGCTTCCGTGACCCGCACCTGTCCGGTGACGTCCACGCCGTGGCAGAAGACCCCCGATCGCGTGCCGTCCGCCTCGGCGAGCGGCTGGAAGACGAAGTTGAGGAAGCGCTCTTCCGGCTCGGCACCCGGCGTTCGCTGGATGAGGATTCGCATGCCCTCGGCCACGAATGGTTCGCCGGTCTCGAGCACCGTGTCCAGCACAGACAGCAGGCCGTGCGTGGCGATCTCCGGCACGGCTTCGGCGGCCGGTCTCCCGATGATGTCACGGTGCCCGACGAGCTGGCGATACGAACTGTTCGCACCCTCGAACACGTGATTCGGGCCGCGGGCCCAGGCGATGAACGCCGGCGCCTGCTCGAACAGGTAGCCGAACCGGTCGCGCTCCACCCAAAGCGCGCGCTCCAGCGCTTCACGTTCCCGCACCGCGCGCTCGCGTTCGGCAAGCACCTGGCGGAGGGCGATCTCAGTCATCGCTGCACCCGCGAGATCGCCGAGGATGCTCACGTCCTGCTCGGTCCAGGCGCGCGGTACGGTGTCCAACACGCAGAGCGTGCCGAGCGCGTGGCCATCGTCGGTCATCAGCGGGATGCCGAGATACGCGACGAGGCCGTACTCGCGGACCGCCGGATTGCTGCGCGCGAGCGGATGGTCGCGCGTGTCAGGGATGATGAGCGGCTTCTCCGAGTCGACGGCGTGCCGGGAGAACGAATACTCGAGCGAGGTGGATCTCGCCGTGTTGACGGGTTCAGGCAGGCCCAGGCTGCTCTTGAAGAACTGGCGGTCGGCGTCGACGAGTGTGACCACCGCCGCCGGAGCCTTCAGTACGGTCGATGCGAGCCGGGTGAGGCGGTCGAAGGCCTCTTCCCGTGGGCTGTCGAGGAGCCCGGTTCGGCGGAGGGCGTCGACGCGGGACGGGTTCTGAACGGCGATCACGGCGGGAGCGGCGGGAATGGGGCCGACACCCACTGCTCGCGCTGCTGAGCAATGGTGCATCGGCCGACGAGGAACTGAGACTAGTATCGGCACGTCGCCGCCACGTCCGGAGAGTTCGTCTGCGTGCGACGCGAGGGGTTGCACTACGCCGGGCGATGCGCGCGCGCGAGCCTCGGCCCCGGATCCTCGCCGCTGCGCGCGTCGGTATGTGCGCTGTCCCAGATGTTCCAGGCCACCTGTCCGCCCGCCGCGATGGCGAGCAGCCCCGCGACGGCCAACGCGGACATCCCTTCACCCAGGGCGCCAAGCAGCAGCGCGGCGCCGATCGTCGGAACCTTGCGCGCGGAGACCAGCCACCCCTGGCGTCCCGCACCCGACTTCGCGTAGGCGATGTGCACGATGGCGTGCGCCAGGTAACACAGGGCGACCATTCCACACACCAGCCACCGCAGTGAATCCTCGAGCACCGGAGCATCCGCCTCGTGCACCAGATTCCCCACGGCGATGCCCACTGCGGCGACGCCGGCCGCGAGCGGAAGCTGCGCGAAGATCCAGACCTTGTAGGGTCCCGTTCGATGGTGCCTGTGCACCTCCGCGATCGGTGCCTGGTCCAGCGCGTCGAAGAAGCCCCACCAGATCGAGAACCCGATCGACAGCGAGAGCGCCGCCGTCGCGAGCAGCGTGCCGGACCACGGCTGGTCTCGCATCGCCTCCACCAGGCCCACGAACCCCTCGCCGAGGCTGATGTTGATGAACGTGCCGAATCTCTCCTCGATGTGTTCCGGACCGGGCGGCACGATCGCATGCATGCGGGGCGACGCGAAGGGCGTGAGCAAGTCGGTGCCGAATCCCAGTCCCCACATCACGAAGCGCCACGGCGCCGGTACCGCGGCCGACACGATCCAGATGCCCCCGGCGAGGGCAAACCCGATCGACTCCCGGGTGCATTCACGCCGCGCCTCGCGCACATAGTGGGCAGCGATGGCGTAGCGTGCCGCAAGGATGAGCCGAAACGCCCCATAAGCGACGGCGAATGCCGGCGCGCGATTCGACGTCGCCTGCATCGCCGTCGCGGCGATGATCAGCACCGCGCCGATCTGGACCAGCGTCATGAACCGATCGCTGACGTCGTCGGTGCCGAACCGGTCCGTGTACAGGACGAATCCCACCCACGCCCACCAGATGGGGCCGTAGAGAGCGAGATAGACGATCGCTCCCTGACCGGACACGCTGTGCTGGAGACGCCGTGCGAGCTGATCGACCGCGACCACGAACACGAGGTCGAAGAAGAACTCGAGCCACGAGGTCGGACGCTTCCCTTCCTCGTCGGTTCGGATCCGTGGAGGCTCGAACAGCGGCCGCTCGGGTGGGCGATGCGTGCCCGGCGCGCTCTCGGACGCGGGCTTGTCTGCGACGCGCATGGTGCGTCGCTGCGCCGCAAAGGTCACGCCTCACGCAATGGCAGCCACGCTCGTACGCAGCTCGGCTGTCTCGCCACTGCGGACGAGTTGTACTTCGAGCAGTTGTAGCGACTGGCGACGTGCGAGGATCACGCGCCAGACAGTCACGTCGTTGGTTTTCTCATTTCGAGATTCGCCTGAGCTGCCCGGAGGCTCACCAATGCCGCCGCCACCGGAACGGCGATCGTCGCGAACCCGATCAGGATCGATGCCGGCGACTGGCGCACGGCCTCCACGCACGCCCGAGCGTCGCGCAGGAAAGTAGTCCCGGCTGCGGCACACGCGATCACGAACACGATGCGCTGACCTCCCGATCTCGCTCCGCGCATTGCGAGCCAGAGACGACTCGCGCCGCAGTACGCCGCGACGCTGCTCGAGTGCAGGAAGGATGCGGCGACATCGGCGCCGTTTACCGTCGTCCTCGCCAGCGCGGCGGCGGGCAGTACGGTGAGCATCAACGGCATCGCCCATGACAATGGTGCGCTCTCCCGCCAGCACTCGCGATGCGTCGCGATGACGCTCGCTGGAAAGTCCGCGAGCGTGTCCATCCACACCTCGAGCAAGCCCGGCAGGCCGCGCGACGAGATCGCCTCCGTGCAGAGGCGTGAGAACGCCCAACGCATCTCGTTCGCGTACTCAGCACGAAACGACGCGGGAAACGCGTACATGAGGACGTCGTACGCCGCAGCGGAGAGCGCTGCGGCACCGCGATGCCTCTGCGAGTTCATCGCAGACGCGGGACGATGCGGAGCTCGCGTGCCAGCTCGACGGTTGCGACCAGGCGCTTCGTCTCCTCCGTCAACACACGCCGTCCGAACGTCGTCAGGCGATAGTATTTGCGGCGCTCGTCATCGTACGAGGGACCGGCCGGCTCGAACTCCTCGATGAGCTCGGAGCGGAGCAATCCGCCGATCAGCCGGTACAGGGTCGCCGGCGCGACGCGGACTCGGCCATCGGTCGACTCCCGAATCTGTCGCATGATGCTGTACCCGTGCTGCTCGCCGACCGCCAGCGCGAGCAGGATGTGGTAGCTCGCCGGCGTCATCGGCAGAAACTCGTCTACCGCCCGCTTCACGGATTCACGCTCTTGCCGCCTATGACCATAATGGATATAGTATGTCCAGTTTGGATATACTCGCTCCGGCATGGGAAGTTTAGTGCCCATGCTCCGGTACTGCAAGCAGGTGAGGACGTCATGGAGCCATCGGTCTCTCAGCCCAAGCCCTCGCGGCGATGGAAGCGCCTCCTCTGGCTCGTGCCACTCGTCTTCCCGATCTACGGCCTCATCTACGTGAGGATCGACGAGTGGCTGGACGAACGGCGGTTCCCGCACGTCGGCACGTCCGTCGACATTGGCGGCCGGTCGCTGAACCTGTTCTGCAGCGGCTCCGGCGCTCCCACCGTCCTGCTCGAGAGTGGCTACTGGCAGCCGGGCTACTCCTGGACCCCTGTTCAGCGGCGCCTCGCGGCGACGAATCGGACGTGCTGGTACGACCGCGCCGGGAATGGATGGAGCGATCCGGCCCCCGGAAAACGCTTCAGCGACTCGGTCGTGTCAGACCTCCATCGCCTCCTGGCCGCGGCGCGCATCGCACCGCCATACGTGCTGGTTGGCCACTCGCTCGGCGGGTACCACGTCCGCGTCTTCAACGCACGATACCCGGCGGAGGTCGCGGGGCTCGTGCTCGTCGACCCGTCCAACGAAGACGTGGGGAAGCGCATCCCCGACATGCCGCGGGGTGGCGGGCCCAATCTTCCCCCCGTCATCGTGCACACGGTCGATTTCGTCGTTCGAAACACCGGCGTGTGGCGCTGGCTCATGCGCGACCAGGGGACGAAACCGCCGACGCTGTCCGATCGTGAGTGGGCCACCATCGGCAGCTTGCGGCGACAGCGGAAATCGATCTGGGAAGCCGGACAGGAAGCGCCGGAGCGCGGCAGTGCCGCCATCGCGCGTGAGGCCGGTGGACTCGACTCCGTGCCGCTCATCGTGCTCACGCGCGGGAAGCCCTTCGGCGATTCCGACACCGCGCGGGACAATCGCCTCCTGCGGTCATGGATCGAATTGAGCGGTGAATTGGCGCACCGCTCGTCCCAAGGGAGCCAGCGCGTCATCGCCGGCGCCGACCATTTCATTCAGTACGACGACCCTGCTGCCGTGGTGGATGCCGTCCACACCGTCGTGACGCGCGCACTGGAACACGACCACCGTACGCAGTGACGATCAGGGCTTCGCCTCATGACCATCAGAAGCGACTCACTCGGTCTGGCGCGCCCAGAACGCCCCGCGACCACGCGTGCCGATCGGCGGCGTTGCACCGGCGTCGAGGCGACGCGAGCGCGTTGGTAGCGCTCTCTTCTCGTTCCGATCGCACGGGCTTTCAGAGACTCGCTGAGTCTGCAGAACTTGGCAGTCGCATGGCTCAGCTCACCGCAACCGCCGAGCGACTCACCAATTCCCGGCGTGCGCTTCCGAAATGTCCGACGGCGAGCCGCAGCGCGTCCGAGCACTTTGTTCCAGGATCGCTCAATGCGAGGACCGAAAATGATCACGGACGAACTCAAGGTATCGGAGAAAGAGCGCGACTGCCTGGTGCGATGCGTCTCCGACGCGTACGACTCGCTCAAGCTGGTGCCGGGCATCGACGTGAACGGTCCCGTTCTGGTGTGGCTCGCCGAACACCTTCTCCACCTTCACCGGCGAGCGACGTCAGCGTCGGCGTCGGCTCGGTAACGGAGCATCGTGCCCATGAATCACCGCCCAATTCGTGTCGTCCCGAAGACAAACGACGCGCCTGCCGCCGCGCCCGGCCTCCTGGCGCATCTCAGCGATCTCGATGATTTCATGATCGCCGATCCCACCCCCGACTTTCGCGATTGGAAAGTCGTGCTCGCCGATGGACGGCGCGTCGGCAAGGTCGACGACGTCCTCGTCGACACCTCGACCATGATGGTGAAGTACATCGAGCTGAAGGTCGACCACGACGTGCTGCTCCCCGAGGTGGTGCCGGGCGAGGAAGATCGCTGGCTGCTCGTGCCGGTCGAGCTGGCGCACATCGACTCCGATGCAGCGAACGTCGTGCTGGACCGACTGCCGGCGGGTGGCCTGGCCAACGCGACGCGTCGCGCTCGCGGGCTTCCTACCGCCGGCGAGGAGCGCGCCATCCTCGCCTACTATGAACTCGCCACCGCGGGCACCGAACGTGGGTAAGCGACGGAGGCGGACCGGAGGGCACGCCGAGGGCGAGCACGGCCCGAAGACGGAGGCGCGGATCGTCGAGCAGCTCCAGTCGTCCACGCCCGAGGTTCCAACGGAAGCGCGGCTCGAGCTCGAACGCGCCGACGCGGCGTACAAGGGTCAGCGGCGCCTCGTGGAAGACCGGCAGCAGCACGACGAGGCGGAAAAGAACAGCGAGCACAAACGGCTGTACGTGGAGCACATGCGCGGCCGCGACGACGGTCCGAGCGACAACACGGGCAACCTCCACGGCGTGCTCGGCCACCGCGAGCATCGCGCGGACTACAAGCGGCGGGGGCCCAGCGGTCTTCCCGAAAAGGATCAGCCGTGAGTCGCGCTGCGCACACGGAGCACGAGACTGCGGCGCTGAAGCAGGTGGTGCCCGCCGAGATGGAAGCAGTCGCCATCGACGCGTTCGGACCACCGTCGGTGCTGAAGCTGCACACGGTGCCCGTTCCACGTCCGGGATCGTACGAGGTGCTGATCGCGCTGCATACCGCGGGAGTGGGCATATGGGACGCGAAGATCCGCGCCGGCGAATGGTCCAACGACGCGCACTTTCCACTCATCCTGGGAACCGACGGCGCCGGAGTGATCGCCGCGGTAGGCGCCCGCATCGACCAATTCCAGGTCGGCGAGCGCGTGTGGGCGTATGAATATGAGAACCCGAAAGGCGGGTTCTACGCCGAATACGTCGCCGTCGCGGCGGAGAATGTGGGGCCGTTGCCGCAGCGGCTCAGTCTGCGCGAGGGCGGCACGGCGGCGGTCACCGGTCTCACCGCCCTGCAGGGAATCGACGATCACGTCGCGGTGCGCAGTGGAGAGACACTGCTGATCTTCGGCGCGTCGGGCGCGGTCGGAACGCTCGCCGTGCAATTCGCGGTGCACCGGCGCGCGCGCGTCATCGCCGTGGCGTCGGGTTCGGACGCCGAGCTTCTGCTCGAGCGATTCGGCGCCGAGACGGTCGTGGACGGCCGCAAACCCGGCGCGGTCGAGCGGATCAAGGAGGCGGCGCCCGACGGGCTCGATGCAATCCTCGCGCTCGCCGGCGGTCCTGTGCTCGACGCGTGCGTGGACCTCGTCGTGGCCGACGGCCGCGTCGCCTATCCGAACGGCGTCGAGCCGGCACCGAAGGAACGCGCGCACGTGCGCCGAATTCGCTATGACGCCGAAGCCAGCACGAGCGCGTTCGCGAGTCTCGCGCGCGCCGTGGAAGCCACGCGTCTCGTCGTGGTGATCGCCGAGACCGATCCGCTCGGTCAGGCGGCCAGAGCGCACGCACGCCTCGAGCGAGGACACGTGATCGGAAGGATCGGGCTGCAGATACGCTAGGCCGGGAGCCGCGCTGCCGGCTCTGACGCCGCGCTCCCCCGCACTTTCAACCTCTGACTAGGTCTGCCCACATGGATATGAGCCAGCTCGTAGTGCCCGTGAACGATCGCGATCACATCGCCGGCGCCGCCGACGCGCCCGTCGTGCTCGTGGAGTACGGCGATTTCGAGTGTCCGCACTGCGGGCGCGCGTATCCGATCGTCGAAGCGGCGCGGCGGTCCCTCGGCAGGGAGCTCGCCTTCGTGTACCGCCACTTTCCGCTCGCCGAGATTCATCCGCACGCCGCGCTCGCCGCCGAAGCGTCGGAAGCGGCCGGGGCGCAGGGGAAGTTCTGGGAGATGCACCATACGCTGTTCGAGCATCAGCAGGCGCTCGAGTTGCAGGACCTGCTCGCATACGCGGGCACCCTCGGCCTGGACGTCGCGCGGTTCGCGACGGAGCTGGCGGAGGGCGCACATACGGAGAAGGTGCGCGGCGACGTCCGCGGCGGCGTGCGGAGCGGCGTGAACGGCACACCGACGTTCTTCATCAATGGCGCGCGGTTCGACGGCAACTGGGCGGACCAGGAATCTTTCATCGGTGTGCTCGCACAGGAGGCGGCGTCCAAGCACGGCGCGGAGCCGATCGCATCGAATCGGTGATGGCGTCGCTCGACGACTCGCCGCTCTCCGGCTGAAGCAGGCACCCTGGGCCAGTTGGGCAGGCAGGCACTAGCAAGCTCGGATGCTTCCGTCTCGTGGCTCGACGCGGTCGTTCAAATCTCTCACTACCAACGAGTCCGCCCCGCCCTCGTCGCGGATTCACGCAGTGGCCCCCAGGCGAAAACCGCTGGGGGCCGCTGTTTTGGGCGTACATGCCGCGCTACCCGCTCCCCTCGACGACGAACAGGACGAATCCGTGCGCGCGTCGAACCAATCATCCCCTGGAACTTTCGAATCGTCGCGCATCAGGAGGACGGGAGCTTCCTCGTGCGACGAGGTTTTTGCGAGTAGCGTCCTTCCGAAGAGCGCTGGCCCGTCGCCTGCTCAGGGCGTGGCTCCGGCACCGGAACGGCTCCTCACGCAATGCGACCGCTCGCGAGCGATCGCTGGTCACCCCGAGCTAACACCGCGCTGGATCAGGGGCGGATGCCCGACCGCCGTCGCGAGGACGCTGAAGCGCGGATCGCCCCGCAGCGGATCGAGCCGCGGATCGACGCGCAGGTAGGTCAGCGAGGCGGAGCGTTCCTCGTACGCCCGATCGAGCCAGTCGAAGGCGAGGTCGGGCTCGTCGAGCGCCGCATGAATCAACGCCGTCTCGTACGCGGCAACGTGCCGCGTCTCGGCGACGCCATGCAGCGTGCGGGCGATGCGGTGGGCCGCTTGCCGGTCACCGGCCATCGCCAGTCCCCAGCCCAGGCCGCCCAGCATCACGCAGCTTTCGCGAGAGAGCGCGAGGGCGCGCCGCAGTGCCTCGACGGCGGGCTCCGTCTCGCCGCGCTGCGCGAGCGCCAGCCCGAGAAAGAAGGGGGGCCAGTGCTCGCCCGGGAAGTTGATCTGGCTCCGCCCCGCGGCGTCGACGGCGAGGTTCCACTCCCCCGCGCACCAGTGGTGCCACGCGATGTGGGCGTTCATCACCGGGTCGAGCGGATCGAGCTCGAAGGCGCGCCGGCTGGCGGCCAGCGATTCGTCGAATCGGCCGAGCGCGCAGAGAAGGTGCGAATGCCAGTGATGCGCATGCGAGTACGACGGGCGCAGCGCGATGGCGTCGCGCAACCCCTGCTCGGCGCGCTCCCATTGCCAAAGATAGTGCGTCTGCGCGTACGCCAGCGCGGCGCGCCCCTCCGCCAGCGTCGGGTCGAGCTCGAGCGCCTTGATGGCCGCGGCCTGCGCGCGGGGAAAGGCCTCCCAGGAGGGGAGCTCCGCCGTCTCCCAGGAGCCGAGTGTGTTGTAGGCGTCGGCGATGCCGGCGTGCGCCAGCGCGAAGCTCGGATCCCGGCCGACGGCGAGCTGGAGATACTCGAGGCCCTGCAACGCCTCGCGCCGTTTCGTCCAGTGGCGGCGTCCCTGGAGGTAGAGGCGGTACGCCTCGAGATCGGCCGTCGGTGCGCGAGCCACGCGCTGAGCCGCCTCGTCGGCGAGTGTGATGCGCAGCGAGCCGACGATCGCCTGGACCAGCCGTCGAGTGAGGGCAAACAGGTCGCGCGCATCGCGCTCATAGGTATCGCGCCACAGCTCGCGCCCGTCTGCCACCGTCGTGAGCCGGACGGCGACGCGCAGGCGCAAGCCGATGCGCTCGATCTCGCCGCTGACGACGATCTCCACGCCGAGGCGGACGAGCGCGGCGCGAGCCTCCGCGCCCGACCCGACGCCCTCGGACTCGATGCGAGACACGACGGCCAGCCCCTCGACGCCCCGCAGCGCCTCGCGCACCTCATCGGCGATCCCATCGCCGAGGAGCGCCTCCTCCGCCGGGCCGGCAAAGCGGAAGGGCAGCACGGCCATCGCGCGCAGTCGGTCCGCGCCATGCTCCGCCGACACGTGGATCGGAGCGGCATCGCGCAACTCCTCTGGCGACCGCCGAGCCCGGATCGCGTCGATCAACGCCGTCGTGGCCGTGGACGGCTGAACGTCGAGCTCGCGGGCGAGCCGGCGATGCAGCGTCTCATAGGCATGCACCGCACCGGCCTGGTCGCCCGTGGAGTCGAGCAACGCGATGAGGCGGCGCTGCACCGATTCGTCGAACGGCGCCAGCGCGGCGGCGCGGCGGGTCCAGTGCAGGGCCGCGCCCGGGTTCGTCACCTCGTCGCGCCCCGCCAGGACGAGGGTCGCGTGAAGGGCCAGATCGCGAAAGTTCGCGCGCGTGGTCTCGATCCAGTGGTCCAGCTCGGGCGACGCGCCGGACACGAAGAACCCCGCCAGGAAGTCGCCGCGATAGAGCTCGAGCGCGTCCGCCGGCCGCCCCTCGCGAACGGCCTGCTGAAACAGCTCCGCGTCGTGCGTCAGCGCCTCCGGCGCCAGCGCGAGCTCCTCGGCGCCCCGCCCGACGACGACGCCGGCACCGAGCACGCGGCGGAGGAAGTGCACCGCCTGGCGCAGCGCGACTCGTGCCGCGCCGCTCTCGTGCTCGGGCCAGAACAGGGGGAGCAGGGTGTCGCGTCTCGTGAAGCGGGAGCCCGCAGCTGCGAGATAGACGAGCAGCGCGAACCGCTTCGGCTGCGCCAACAGCGCGCGCGGGCGCTGGGCGTCGTCCGCCGCCAGGAGCTCGACGGTGCCCAGCGTTCGAAGCTCGCCGGCGCGGGGCGCCGCCCCCGCGCCCGCCCCCGGCGAGGGCGTGACCTGCGAGATCACCTTCGGATAACGGGAGGCGTTCATCATCTCCTCCAACCGCGGTTCCGGATGGGCCGCACCGCGTTCCACGCGCGCCTGGCGGCTCAACCATGCAGCCTGCGGCACCCGCCGTCAACGACCAGCCAACGCGCGGGGAACGGCGCACCACTCACTCCATGCGGAGGAATTCGTCATGTCGAATCGAATGCTGATCGTCACGCTGGTGCTGGCGCCCGCCCTCGGCCTCGCCGGCTGCCGGGACGTTCCGACGAGCACCACGCCGCCGCGGGCGGCCGTCGTCGCGGCGACTCGCAGCCAAGCGCCCGCACCCACCCCTCCCGCTGCTCCCTCCTCCGGCACCCTGCGGTGGAACGCGGTGACGCGCGCCTACGTCGCCGGCCTGGCCCCGAAGCCCAACCAGCAGGTGACCCTTCGCGCCTTCACCTATCTGGCGCTCGCGCAATGGCGCGCGGTCGCCGAGGGCGGGGGAGAATCGGACGAAGAGGGCGGGGTGCGCCGGAGCGGTGCCGTCGCCGGCGCGTCCGTCGCCCTGCTCAGCTCCATCTTCCCATCCGGCGCCGCGGCGTTCGAGGCGGAGGCGCTAGTCGAGGCGACAGCCGCTGGCTCGGCCCACGCGCAGGCCGCGTTCGCCGACGGACTGGCGGCCGGACGCGCCGTCGGTGGTGCGGTCGCGGCGTCCGCGCAGACCGACCGGTTCAACGCCGTGTGGACCGGCACGGTGCCCACGGGCCCGGGCTTCTGGTTCAGCAGCGCCACGCCGCCGGCGCCCCCGCTCCTGCCCCTGCTCGGTCAGATGCGCCCCTTCTTCATGCACTCGGGCGATCAATTCCGGCCGCCGCCGCCGCCAGCCTTCGGTTCGGACGAGTATCTCGCCGCTCTCGCCGAGATCCGACACTTCTCCGACACGCGCACCCCGGAACAGCTCGCGATCGCCCAGTACTGGGCCGGCACCACCGGATCGCTCGTCGCCGGATTCTGGAACGACCAGGTGTCGCAGCTCGCGCAGCAACATCACCTGAGCGAGCGCCGCACCGCGCAAGTGCTGGCCCTTGCCAACATGGCGGCGATGGACGCCAACATCGCCTGTCACGACGCGAAGTACACGTACTGGTTCATCCGCCCGCAGCAGGCCGATCACGCGATCACCACACCGATCGGATTGCCGAATCATCCGTCGTACCCGTCGAACCACGCGTGCATCTCCGGGGCGTTCGCCTACGTCGTCGGCGCGCTGCTGCCGACCGAGCGCGACCGGCTGGCGACGATGGCGGATCAGGCCGCGGAATCGCGGCTCTATGCCGGCATTCACTACCGGTTCGACAAGGACGCCGGGCTGCGTATCGCCCGCGAGGTGTCCGCGCTGGTACTGCAACACCCAGGCGAGTGATCACCCCGAACCCCCGCCGAAACTGCGCGGCGGGGGTTCCTCGCAATCACTCGATCGTCCACAGGATCGGGACTGTGCCTCACAAGCTCTTGGAGGACCGATCTACGGTGAGGTTGCGATCGAGCTGAGTCACCGAACTTTCGGTGTCTCTCATGGGCGGCGATGTGCGCACCTGCAATCTGAGTGGTTTGCATGACCACCAACGACGGTGCGGCGGATGAATGCTTCATCCGCCGCACCGCGAGTGCTCGTCATTTGGCTCGTAGCGGAGCCAGCGAGCAGCTAGGTGATTCGCATCGTCGACATCACCATGCCGCGAGCCCTTGTAGTCCACTCGCCGGCCGACCTGCAGGCGTGTCTGCTCTCGCGCCCAGCGTACCGCCAGCTCCGACGGCGAAAGTGCCAATCGTACCGGTTCCCGCTTCTAGCACGTAGAGATATCGGTCCCCATCCGACAGATCCAGGTCGATCGGCACCGCGGCCGGTGGCATCGTTCCCGCCGGTCCGCTGACGCCGGCGCGCGGATCGAGCAGGGTCAGCGCCGCATTCTCCGCGACGCCGAACGCAGCGATCGAGCCACTCGCCGAGTTGGCAGTGAACGCGTAGCGACCATCCGCGGTGAGCACGAGCCAGCACGTCGCCATCTGCTGCGTGCTCAACGACGCCGTGACGGCACCGAGCACTCCGTTCGCTGCGACGCGATAGGATGAAACTGCACCATTCGGCGCCGCGCCCTTCACCTCCGTCACGATCGGCTGGTTACGAGGGGTGACGGCGAACCCGAACGGCCCGGCCCCGCTGGACATCGTGATCCGCGGATCCCCAAGTCGGCCATCTGCTCTCAAAGGAAAGGTCTCGAGGCGATTCGACATGATCTCCGTCACGATCAGCCACAGACCGTCCGGGGTGAACGCCACGGTCGAAGCGCCCGCGGCCCCGCTGCGCAACTGCCGGGTCGACCCCGCTATCGGTTGTAGCGTTCCGTCTGCGTTGATCCAGAAGCCCGACACCGTATTGTTTCCCTTGTTCAGCGCGTAGAGAATCCGGCTGTACACGGCGAGGCTGACCGGCTGGTCCCCGCCCGATGGAACCCGGTTGGCGAAAGCAATGGTCCCGTCGCTCGCAACCTTGAACGACGAGATGTCGTCGCTCCCCGCGTTCACCACGAACAGGAACGCGTGGTCGCTCGTGAGGAGCACGGAGTACTGCGACATGAGCGGATCGATGGTCCCGCCGGTTCCTCTTCCGCCTGTGGGTGTCGCGCCGAGCGGTGCGAGTGAACCGTCCGCCGCGCGACGAAACGAGAGCACGGCGTTGCCGGACTCGCCGTTGGTCATGATGTAGACCGCTCCAGTCGTCGAGTTCTCGGCGGCACGGAGTTCTGCCGATCGCGTTGACGTGAGCCCGTCGGGGCTCGTGAGGCGTTGCTGGTCGGAACAGGCCACCGACGCGGCCGCGACGGCCGCAACTGCTCCGATGATCGCGTGAAGACGCATGAGTCGATTCCCGTATGGTGAGTGAACGAACGTGAACTGCCGACGAGTGCTGGACGCGCGTCCCGCGCATCGTGACGCTCCTTCCCATTGGGTCGGCGAAGGCTGCCGAGCACGTCAGTCGATGCGCCCGCGTCCCTCGACGTCACCGTGTCGCGAGAGGATGACGGCCCGCTGCGCATCCGCTGCGCCAGCTGGTCCACTGTCGATGCGCCAGGATGTCTTCATGGCACGATCTGGTACAGGACGATGGGCGCCGTTTTGCAGAAGGGGCGGTTGCGGCGAGCCGAGCCACAATTCGCGACACCACCTCGCGCATCCTTGAAAATGCCAGACGTCCGGCCCGAGATCGTCGAATCGCTTCGACGCCGATTCTTCAGCGCGGTCCACCTTGGCCTGCTCGCTCCTGGCCAACGGCTACCGAGCATTCGCGAGCTCGCGCAGGAGTACAACGTCGATCGACGTAAAATTTTGACAGCCTACCGTGCACTGGAGCGCGAGGGATTGGTGGAGTTGCGCGAGCGCTCCGGGGTCTTCTTCGCACCGGGTGCGCCGCGGACTGTGACGCAGGTGACGGCGCTCCAGGTATGGAGCGTCGACGTGTTGCTCGAGGCGGCACGACGAGGCATCACGGTGCCAAAATTCCTCCAGTTCTTCTCTGAGCACGCGGATACACGTGACTTGCGCGTGGCGTGCATCGAATGCAACGACGATCAGGTGGCCGCGCTCTGCGGCGAGGTGCGCGCCGAATACGGATTGGAGACCGACGCCTACGACGTCGATGCCCTTCTCGACGACCGCACTCCGGGACGCACGCTCGCGCGCGCCGACCTTCTGATGACGACACCCTTCCACGCGGGCGAAGTGCAGGAGCTCGCCGCGCGCGCCAAGAAGCCGTGGCTTGCGGTGACCTATCGCGCCGACGTCTTCGCAGAGATCGCGCAACTGCTCCCGGCGGGGCCAGTCTTCTTCGTCGTGACTGATCCGCGCTTCGCGAAGAAGGTGCATAGGATCTACGCCGATCTGGATCCCATGCACAACCTACGCTTGCTGCTTGCCGGAGTGGACCACATCGGAGTGATCCCACCGGGCGCGCCGGTCTACGTGTCGCGCACCGCGCGCGGCCGGCTCGCTGGGGAGCCGGTCCTCGCGCGCGTTGGATCCGACATGCGCACCTTCTCGCCGGAGTCCGCGCGCGCGTTGTTGACCTTTCTCGTGTCGACGAACGCACAGCGTGTTCAGCGCGAGTAGGGTGGATGGGCCGTGGCAGATCCGAATGATCGAATGGGCCGCTCCCAGAGTATCGCAGCCAGATGGCACGATGACACGTATCGGCGATGTTGCGATGCCGCGTGATGCCGTTCGTGCGCGACAGCCGATCGCTCTCGAGAGCGATAGCCACGGCACGACGTCCGTCGATGCGGAAGACGCGGTCCTTACGTGCATGTAATGAATTGCCGCGCGTGTCGAAGCGACCTCGGTGCACCTGCCTTGCGATCGAACGCAGCGCATCGCGTCAACTTCAGCGACCCACGGCGTATCGCCGACGATCCCATGCCGTTCGGCGCGTTGGGTATGACGCCATTCTTGCCCGCCTCGATCCATCGCAACGATCTGCCACTGGTTCCATTGGTGGAACTCGGCTGACGAATACCTTCCGTCCTTCCCCGACGGCCCGTCGACGTGATGCGAACCTGCAGCTCGCATTCGATGCGTCGCCGTTACGCTTTTGCCGCTGAAATCGAGGGTCTAAACAACGGTGACCACGAAAAAAGAGGCTGGTCACCGTTGGTGACCAGCCTCTTCGAACCTCTTACAAAATCCAGACCTGGAAAGAGCGGGCAACCGAACTCGAACCGGCGACGTCCAGCTTGGGAAGGAGACCGGTCTACGGGTGTACGTTCGACTTTACGACGGTACGCGAAGGGAGGAGGTCCACAACACTTCACTACGGAACGGTGGATCCGTTTTCAGAAAACGGACTTGGTGGACCCTCGGTGGCCCCTCGCGGCGTGATGCGAGCGTCGGGTCACTCGTCCTGATCCACCGGACGCGACGTCGCGCCGCGCTCGCGTCGTTTCACGATCATTTCCCACCTCCCATGAACAGAACATCGCGGATCGTCGCCGGCGTCGTCGGCTTCGCGCTGGTCGCGATCATGTGGCCGCAACGGCGCGAGAAGGTCGCGTCGCAGGGCCGGCAATGCCTCGGCGGGCGGCTCGGCGTCGAGGGGCGACAAATGGCCTACGAACAGGGGCTCGAGGTCGACGCGAAACGCGACTGCATCCTCGAACCGATCCTCGACCAGAAGGCGGCGGCCGCGCCGGTACCGTCGCGACCTGCCGAACCCGCGGCCAGTGGCCAGACCCTCGCGGAGGCGCGGCGGGGCTTCGTCACCGCGGTTCGTGCGGCCGACGGTACGTATCCCCTCCCCTCGCCGCCGCCGAACCTGTTCGTCCCGATCCCGCTCACGAACAACCGCGGCGCGGCGCTGCCGGCCTTCGTGACGCCCGACCCGCGGGACGGTCGCCGGCATCCTGCAATCGTCTGGATCACGGGTGGCAACAGCAGTGCGCTCGGCGACTTCTGGACGGCTGACGCCGAGTCCGACGACGAGAGCGTCTCGGCGTTCCGGAAGGCGGGTGTCGTCGTGATGTTCCCCTCGCTGCGCGGCGGCCACGTCGGCACGGGCGGCCGAGAGTACTTCCTCGGCGAGACCGACGACGTGCTCGCGGCGGCCGAGCAGCTCGCGCGGCTGCCGTATGTCGATTCGGATCGCATCTACCTCGGCGGTCACAGCACCGGGGGCACGCTCGCGCTACTGGTGGCAGAGACGAGCGAGCGCTTTCGCGGCGTGTTCGCGTTCGGCCCGGTGGCGCGAGTCGATCGCTACCCGACGCCGATGGTGCCGGCGGAGTTGGCGGGACTGCCCGAGCCGGAGCGCCGCCTGCGCTCGCCGATCTACTGGCTGCACGGCATCACCACCCCGACGTACGTCATCGAGGGGCGCGCGAGTCCGAACATCGGCGACGCGAAGGAGCTGTGTGCCGCCTCGCCGCGCGTCACCTGCCTTCTAATGGAGGGAGCCGACCACTTCGACGTGCTGTCGCGGGTCACTCGCGTCGTGGCCGCCCGCATGTCGATCGGGCAGGACGTGGAGCGTGGCCTGCGCACCGATGACTTTCCCGCGGGAACCGGCCGTCAGTAGCGACACGGTGCGTGCTGCGCTCGTCTCGGCAGTCATCGTGCGCCACACCGTACGCGATTTTCTGACAAATCGAAAACACAGCACGACACATCACATGCGCGCACCCGAACTGCCGACGACCAGCTTCCCGCACAAATGAGAAGAGCCCCGACGCATCAGCGACGGGGCTCTCAAGTTCTTCTGTTCTGCTGACGCAGGAAGAGCGGGCGACCGGACTCGAACCGGCGACGTCCAGCTTGGGAAGCGGGGCGAAGCTAACGGGGTGGTTGCGTAAGTCGTTCAGTTTCAACGGGGAACGGCCAGCTTGGTTTTGTACGCGCCAACGATTTGGCGCAAATTCGAAGCTCAACGGTCCCCAACGGTCCCCGCGCGGACGGCCATGAAGGTCGGCGGCGAACGAAGTCGCGGCCTTCACTCGACCGCGCCTCGATATGGGCCGCAGAAGTCGACAATGTCACGGAACACGGTCGACCCCGTGTTGCGATTTGGACACGATCGCCTCCATGCGGCGCGGCGCCTAGTTCGGCAGAGAGCAGCTCGGCAGGGTGAAGGCGAAGGTGCTGCCGACGCCAACTGTACTCTCGACCCAGAGCCGCCCGTCGTGCGCGTCAACGATTCCCTTCACGATCGCGAGTCCAAGTCCCACTCCCTCGCGATCTCCCTTCCGAGATTGCCAAAACCGCTCGAACAGGCAATTGATCTCGGACTCGGGAATACCGGGCCCCGTATCCGATACACGAAAGGTTACCTCGATGGCGCTCGCGCTGGTCGAGAGCGCTGCCCTCTTGCGCAAGGTCGAACGTTAGCGAGCTCGGAGCCACGCGTCGTTGCCGTGCGCCGGCGAACCAGGAGTCGGCTTGAACCTCACCGAGGGAACCTACGCAAGGAGCGTTGATCGCTCCGCCCGACAAGCATTCGGCCTTGACGGCGGCGAGGTGATGTTGAATAATCAACACTGTTGATTTTTCAACACGATCATCGTGTTCCTCGAGCGCGCACCACCACTTCGGGGAGACGTCGCGTCGGTGACAAGAACGCGGCATGCTGGAATGTCAGCATGCCCTAACGAGTCCATCACGGTCCGGAGCTATCATGCGCCAACTCATCTGGTCCAGCCTCGCCATCCTGCTCGTCGTGTCGCCGCTCGACGCCCAGAGCCGTACGATCGCGGAACGGCTCGGTCATCCCCGTAACGCCAAGTTGCTCATCCTCCACGCCGACGACCTCGGCGTCTCCCACTCCGAAAACGCCGCGAGCTTCGACGCGCTCGACAAGGGCGCGCTGAACTCGGGGAGCATCATGATCCCCACGCCGTGGGTGACCGAGGTGGCCGAGTACGCGAAGCGGAACCCGAACGCGGACCTCGGGTTGCATCTCACGCTCACCAGCGAGTGGAAGACGTATCGTTGGGGTGGCGTGGCGCCGCGCGACCAGGTGCCGACGCTCTACGAGCCCGACGGCACCCTGCCGCCTACCACAGAGACGGTGGCCAAGCGCGCCAAGCTGGACGAGGTCGAGCGCGAGCTGCGTGCGCAGATCGACCGCGCCTACGCGATCGGGATCAGGCCGACCCACGTGGACAGTCACATGGGGGCGATGTTCGAGACGCCGGAGCTCTTCCGGACGTACGTGAAGGTCGCGCGCTCGTACAAGCTGCCCTTCCTCCCCTTCATCGGCGGGCCCTCGCCGGCGAACCTAGCGGCGCTGGTGCCGAACGACATCGTGCCTGACGCGGCGATCATGGCCTCACAGATGGGGACGCCGGAGCAGTGGCGGAAGTACTATCTCGACGCGATTCGCAACCTGAAGCCTGGGCTCACGTGGATTGGAGTGCACCTCGGCTACGACGACGCCGAGCTCCGCGCCGTGACGGTCGGCTGGGACGCCTGGGGAGCGAAGTGGCGCCAGCAGGACTACGACGTCCTCACCAGCGCGGAGTTCAAGCAGGCGCTGAAGGACAACAACGTGGTGCTCGTGACCTGGCGGGAGATCCAGAAGGCGATGTATCCGACGCCGTGAGACTGACGTAGATGCTGACGTTCGCCTACATGGCGGCTCTCAACGGCACTGTCCACGCCCCCCACGAACTCCGGCGCCCAGCGTATTTCGGTATTTCGGAGCCTGTAAGAACAGGAGCAGCGCAATGACAATAAGCAGGCGCAATCTCCTATTCACGAGCGGAATGTTTTTGCTTGCGGGCCCGCGCGCCGTCGGCCAGGACGCCGCGCCTCTTCGTGCGCAGCCCAAGGCTCAGGAAGGTCCGCAAGCGCGCCTTCTCGAAGCGCTTCGAAAAAGCAGGCTTCCCCTCAGGATGGACGACGGTCCGGCGGGGGCCGGCTGGGATTGGCTCGTGAAGGAAGCGCGCGACTCCCGCTTCACACTGATCGGCGAAGAGCATGGCGTCGCGGAGACCGCCCGGCTCTCGGCTGCCCTCTTTAATGCGCTTCGTTCATCCGGCTACAGTCGAATGGCCATGGAGCTGTCACCGATCATCGCGCAGGACATCGAGGCGGCGGGGAGGCGCAATGGCCTCAAGGGAATTCTCGATTTCTTTGCCAAGCCGGATACCTGGAGCCCCATGTACCTGCGCGAGGAAGCCCAATTCCTCGCGGCGGTCATCAAGGCCTCGCCCAGGAGTGAGCGAGTGCTCTGGGGATTCGATCGTGAGATCTTCAGCGATCGCTATCTGATCTCGAGGCTCGAGCCAAAGGTACCGCAGCGCGCACGAGAATCTTTTTCGCGACTGAAGGAGACGTCAACGAGCTCCTGGGCGCAGCGCGAGACGAACCCGGGTCCCCCCTTTCTCTTCTCGCAGGAGCCGGCCCTCGTCTCGGCTGTCCGGGCGGCCTGGCCCAACCCCGACCGCGAGAGCGACACGATCCTGCGCACGCTCGAGGAGTCACTCGCCATCAACGCGGTGGCGCGGACGGGCACCGCGTGGGATTCCTCCGAGCGCCGCGCGCAATGGATGCGCGGCAATCTGGCGGCGCGGCTCCGGGAAGAGCGCGCCCGCGGATCGACGCCGAAGGTGATGCTGAAGGCCGGCTACAACCACATGATCCGCGGCGCCAACTACGTCAACATCTTTGACGTCGGCGCAATGACGGATGAGGTGGCGGCGCTCGACGGTCGTCGCGCGTTCCACATCCTCGTCCTGCCTGGTTCCGGTTCTCACCAGGCGGTTCTCGGGCCAGGGCGGAGCTTTGCCTCAGTCTCCAGCGACGAGTTCGACGAATTCAAGGCCGGCGACCAACGCCTCACGCGTGTGCTTTCGAATGCCGGTGCGGTGGGGCATGAAGTGATCGACCTTCGTGCGCTACGGACACTGGCAATGCGTGGTCT
>DASYMZ010000017.1:0-9796 GCA_036008805.1 Gemmatimonadaceae bacterium | reverse complement strand
AGCTGCGCGAACTGTGGGCCGAGGCCGGAGCCGGATGCGGTGTACTGCTCCGACTGCGGCACGTATCTGCCCGGCAAGTGCGAGGGCTGCGGAGCGAGCGTGGCGGAGAGTGGCGCGGCGTTCTGCTCGCACTGCGGGCGGGGGGGGGCGGCGTAGCTACTCGGTCACGATGACGAACGGCGCGGAGCGAGCTTCGTCCATGGGCCCTTCGTCGCCAACCGCAGCGTAGCGGTACATCAATCGATAGCGGCCGGCAAGCACGCGTCCCTCGAGCTCCGTACCGACGTTGCCGGAGAGGGCGAGCATGATGGATTCCCTCACGTTCTGCTGGCTCGACGGCGGCAGCTCGCGATACCCCGGACCTGACAGTGAGCAGAAAGGCTCGACCGCGGTCGACCAGCCGGTCGGAGTTTCGTGTTCGAGAGTCGCGACGCAGGAGTATACGCGGACGGCATAGCTGCTCGGGTTCTCGAGCGTCACCTCGACGGGGAGTCGTCCCCGGACGGTGTCGGCAGATGCGGTTCGGTTCGTGATCACACTCGGCGACGCCACCGTGACTGTGAGTGCACCATGCCGCACGGCAGTCGTATCGCTGCATCCCGCGAGTGCTGCGCATGCGGTGAGCGTCACCGCAATTCTCGACCTGAGCATCTGCTCCTCCTGGCGTTCGTCGCTGTTGGCTACTCCGTCACGTCGAACGGAGCGGATCGGGCTTCCAAGAGGATGCGGGTGTCGCCAGCCCCGTAGCGGTACACCAGGCGATAGCGACCTGCGAAAACCTGATCGAGCTGCTGCGGCGCGCCTGGACCGGAGAGATGTCCGGCGAGGTGCGCGGTCAGTGTTCTCTCACTTCCCGGAGTCATCTGGAAGTAGCCGGGAATTACCGCATCGCAGAGCACTCCCAACGCGGCCTGCCAGCCGGCAGACGACTCGTGCTCCGCCGTGGGGCCGCACGACTCCACTCGAATCGTTGAGGTGCCCGCGTTTCGCAGGGTCACGTCGACGGGGACGAGAACCCATTCGGCGTTGTCGGACGGATATCGAGTGGCGGCGGCAGTTGGCGCCGCCATTGCCACGACGAGGGATCCGCCTCGCGCCGCGGTCGGCTCACCACATCCCGCCAGAGCGGCGCACGCGGCGAGCACCACTGCAACTCCAGACCTCGACATCATTCCCTCCGGCGACCATCGCTGGCGGACGCGCCCGCGTGCCAGTCAGAACCCCTGCACGGGGCTCACCGTCACTAGTGCTACCGCTCCACCGCCTCCAGCCGCCGATGCGCGATCCTGATCGGCACGATCGTCGCCGCCATGCACAACACCGCCGCCGCGCCGAACCCAATCACCATCTCCAGCTCCGACGTCGGTGTTCCGTACAGCTTCGCCGAGAGATAGCTGTACACCGGCCGCGCCTCGAGCACCACGACGCCGGCGATCAGCCCGACCGACGAGATCATGAACACCAACCCTCCGAACGACGTCGGGATCTGCGCCGCGTTCTCCGTCTCGAACTGCGGGAACAGGGTGCCGAAGCCGAGCGCCATCCCGCACAGCGCGAGTGTCATGAACGCGATCGTCATCACCGAGACGGCGAACATGAAACCACTCACCTGCAGCAGCGCGTCCGTCACGCCGATGATGCCGAGCGCGAGGACCAGCAGCGGCATGGTGCCGACCCAGAACTTCGCCCAGAGCAGGTCGCGCACCGGCATCGGACTGCTCTTGAGCAGCCAGAGGGTGCGCCCCTCGAGAGACACGCTCGGGAAGATGAACCGCGCCGCCACCGACGCGAGAACGAAGCCGGCCAGCACGAGATTCAGAAATGGGATGACGTTCACGAGAAAGAACGTCACGCCCTCCCCTCGCAGCGGCAGATACTTGATGTTGAACACGTACACGATCACCAGGACGCCGAGCAGGATGAGCTGCGACCACTGCGTCGTGTCGCGGAAGAACAGTCGCAGCTCCTTCAACACGAGCTCGCGCTTCAGGATGCCGAACGGCGAGAAGAGGAAGTTGCCGAGACGCCGCATCACCGTGCCGCGCGCCCACCGCTCGCCGCTCTCCTGCGCCTTGCTGAACCCGATCGGGTAGAGCTTCCAGTGCAGCAGCGCGCCGAGCACGAACACCGCCGCCGCCGTGCTCCAGAGCAGATACACGGGAAGGAAGTCGGGGCGCTCCTGCAGCCACGACAGCAACGCGCGCTGCACCCATTCGCTCGGCAGGAACGGCGACGTGGGCGTGCGCAGCACGGTCACGAACTCCACCAGCGAGCGGAATCCTTCCGGCCGCGCGAGCCGCTCGGGACGCACGATGCGGAACAGGAGCACGATCCCGCCCGCGGCGAGCACCGCGATCACGCTCAGGATGTCCTTGGTGCGACGCGCGGGAAACACGTTCACCAGGATCAGTGTCAGCGCGCTCCCGATCACCGCCGGCACGACGAGGAAGGGAACGAACACCACGAGCACGAGCAGCGGGAAGAGCGGCCCGCCATGATATGCCACGCCGAACGCGGCGAACATCGGCACCGCCATCAGCACCACCATCCAGCTCGAGTTCACCCCCGTCTCGAGCAGCTTCGCGCCATACAGCTTGAGCCAGTCCACCGGCGCGGCCACGAGCAGGTCGAGGTCGCGCGCGAGGAAGAAGCTCGACAGCGCCGTGATGACGTTCGACAGCAGCAGGATCGAGAAGAAGCCGACGAGGATGATCCCGAGCAGCTTGCCCGCGAGGAAGGGGCCGAGATCGGGCACGTTCCGGAAATACACCAGCAGCTTGTACAGCACGGTGTAGATGAACGCCCAGAACATCAGCCCCATCGCGGCGAGCAGCCCGAACCTCGCGCCGCGTCCACGTTCGTTCGCCATCGCACGGGCGCGGGCGGTGAGCCACTTGGGGCGGAGGAGCAGGGTGAGCGCGGGATCCGGCCGCGCCACCACGTCAGGCATTCAGCACCTCGACGAGCTCGCGCGCGGCGTTCTCGCCGGTGAGCCGCAGGAAGATCTGCTCCAGACCATCGGTGCCCGACTCGGCACTCCTGCGCAGCTCGTCCATCGTGCCGCACGCGCGGATCGTCCCCTTCGCGATGATCGCCACGCGGTCGCACATCGTCTCCGCCACCTCGAGGGTGTGCGTGCTCATCATGATCGTGTTGCCGCGCCGCGTGTACTCGCGAAACAGGTCCTTGAGGATGCGCGCGGCCTTCGGATCGAGACCGACCATCGGCTCGTCGACGACGATCACTTCGGGGCGATGCACGAACGCGCTCGAGATGATCAGCTTCTGACGCATGCCGTGGCTGTAGCTCTCGACGAGCTCGTCGCGCCACTCCTCCAGATCGAACAGGGCGAGCAGCTCGCGCGCGCGATGCTCGACCTCTGGCCCGTCCTGGTCGTACAGCCCCGCGACGAAGCGCAGGAACTCGGCGCCCGTCAGCTTCTCGTAGATGAATGGCCGGTCCGGGATGAAGCCGAGACGCTGCTTCGCCCCGATAGGGTCGCGCACGAGATCCACGCCGGCGATCGAGATCTCTCCCGCCGTCGGACGCAGGATTCCCGCGATCATCCGAAGGGTGGTCGTCTTGCCCGCCCCGTTGGGGCCGAGGAATCCGAACAGCTCACCCTTGGGCACCTCGAGGTCGATGGCGTCGACCGCGGTGAAGCTGCCGTACTTCTTGGTGAGCCGGCGAAGGCTGATCATCCAGTTCCCGGGTGGGCGCCGAAGCGCCTAGTTGGACGAGAGTACGTCGATGCGGAGTGGTCCCATTAGACGAAGCAGCTCGGCCTGACGTCCCAAACCCCCCACCGTGAACCGCAGGTGAGCCGCATCCGCCGGGAACTGGCCGAACGTCGGATCGATCGCGACCCACCGCTCCAGCCACACCTCGGGCCACGCGTGGTAGTAGAACTTGCCATCCACGAAGGCCAGACCGGCCGCGACGCGCGCCGGCACGCCCGCTGCCCGCATCAGCGCGACGGTGAGCTGGGTGTGCTCGTTGCAGTCCCCTCGCCGCGCTCGCAGCGTCGCCACGGCGCTCGGCACGCCGATCGTGATCGTCTTGCTCAGCGAGTCGTACACCCATCGGTTGATTCGCTCGGCGACGAGTCGCGGGTCCGTGTCGGTGCCACGGAGCCGGTGCGCGAGCAACACGATCGCGGGGTGTCGCACCTCGAGCAGAGGCTCGGCGTCGAGGAACAGCCCCATCATCGATCGCTTCGCGCCATCCGGCAACGCGTACTTCGCCGCGAGCGCTTCCGGCGGCTCCTGGGTGATCGTCAGCGTGTCGCCGCGCAGCCGCTGCCGGAATCCCTTGATGTCGAAACCAGCGAGATCCACTCCGGTCAGGCGGATCTGGAGCTCGCTGATGTGCTCCTTCAACGCCTTGTTGGCCGAGATGGCCGTCGTCTCGTAGATGTCGCGGTCGGCCGTCACCGCGCTGCCACGGGCCGCCGCGTCGGACTTCCAGTTCTCGAACGCGACCTCGTACGGTCGGCGCTCGAGGGTCATCCCGAGCACCTGCGTGGCGAGCACGATCCGTCCCTGCTCGTCCACCCAACCGCCGAAGCCCGTCGAGCCGTTCGCCGAGACGGTCGCGAGCCGCCATGCACGCACGGTGTCGGGCCGCGCACCGAGCCAGCGCGCGCGTGCCTGGTCGAACACACTGCTGTCCTGGAGCACGAACACGCTCTCCGCCTGCACCGACACCTTCACCTCGCGCGCGGCCATCGCGATGGGATCGAACACCGGCAGCGAGACGGTCGCGCCGACCTTCGGGCGGTCGCCGAGCGCCACCGCGAGCGGCACGAGCGTGGGCAGAAGCACCGGACCGGTGAGCTTCACGCGCTGGGTGTCGGGCGCCCCTTCCGGGCTCTTCAGCGCGAGCACGAGCAGCGTGTCGCCGAACACCTTGCCGGACGCGTCGATCGGTGTGAGTCCGGCATCCATCTGGATCTTGAAGCTGCTGACCCGCAGCGCGCGCGTGAGCACGACCTCCGACCTCGCCGTCGCACGATGCAGCGCGCCCCCGATCGGCAGGTCGGCGACCAGATAGTCGTGCACGGTGATCCCGCCGTCGGCCGTGTCTACCGTGGAGGAGGCGAAGCCGATCTGCTGTCCCTGCTGCAGCACGGCGTAGTAGGTCGCGCCCGGCCCCACCCGCAGGCCGGCCTCGGCGAGCTTCTCCATGTGGGGACGGAACAGCTCTCGGCGTGCGAGCAGTGCGAGCCCGCCCAGCCAGAGCGCGAGCACGCCCGCCGCGACCAGTACACGCCGGCTCGGTGCCTTGCTCATGCGTGAACTCGCGCGACCGCGCCTTCGAGCGCGTGCGCCTCGTCCGCCGTCTCGGCGATGAGCGTCACGCGCCGCGGAAACTCAGCCGACGTGAAGTGCCGCGCGAGCTCGTCAGCCATGAGCACCGCGCTCTGATCGATGTCGAGATTGCCGGCGCCGAGTCCGAGCGGCGGCACCGCGACCTCCGCTATCTGCCAGGCGAGCGCGCGTTCGAGCGCGCTCCGGAACGCGCGGCGCACACCGTCGCGGCTCACGCGCTCCGTCGGGCTGCTCACGATGGCGTGCACCAGGAGCCCGACCGGCAGCTCCCCCGCGCTCGTCACGACCGCGGAGCCCACGGCGAGCGGCTCTGCGACGACGAGCTGCTCGAGCAGCTTGGGCCCGCCGGCGAGCTCCAGTCTCCTGAGCAGCGGGGTCGTTGCGCCGAGCGTCGCCGTCGCCGGGCGGATGATCGCGTCGCCCGCATAGAACGCGAGGTCTTCGACGCGAACGTCGATCACTTCCGTTGGGCCGCGCGTGCGCGCTGGTAGGCGGCTTCCGCCTCCTTGGGGCGCCCCATCCGGTCGAGCACGACGCCGATCCGCTTGAGGGCGCGGTCGTTCGTCGGCTCGAGCTGCGCCGCCGCCTCGTACGATCGCAGCGCATCGGGCAGCTCGTCGATGCTGTTGTAGGCGTCGCCCAGGTGGTAGTGCGCGGCCGCGTTGTGCGGATCGGCCGCGATCGCGGCACGCAGCGGATCGATCGCCTCGCGCCAGCGCGCGCGCTTGCAGAACAGCACGCCGAGCTGGACCTGCACGTCGGAGTTCCGGTCGTCGACCTTCACCGCGCGCCGCAGGTCGACTTCGGCCTGATCATACTTCCCGCGCGCCGTGTACAGCGCCGCGCGGGCGCACAGGATCGTCGCGTCGTCCGGAGCGGCCTCGAGCGCGCGACCCAGCTCGCCGACCGCGCCCTCCACGTCTCCCTTGTGCGCCAGCAGCTCGGCGAGGAGATAACGCGCTCGCGCGTTCCGCGGCTCGCGCGCGATCAACGCCCGCACCGTCGTGAGCGCGGCGGTCATCTCGCCGGTGGCGGCGAACTCGCGCGCCTGCTGCAGCGGATTCGTCGGCCGATCCTGACGTTCGTCCACGGACGGCACGGGGCGTTCCTGCTCGGTACCTCCCGCCTCTTTGTCGCGATCATTGGCGGACGTGCCGTTCGCGTCGAACATCTCCGAATGCGTCATGCTGCAATTCCTCTGCTGAGCGCTGCTATGCGAGAGCGAGCGTCGTCTCGCCGTTGATCCACTCGAGATACTTCGCGTTTCCCGCCGTGACGGGAAGCGCGAGCAGCTCGGGTACCTTGTACGGGTGCAGCTCGGCGAACGCGAGCTGGAGCGTTTCCAGTCGAGCCGAGCGCGTCTTGAGCAGGACCACCGCCTCCTGCTCGTCGGCGATCTTTCCTTGCCACCGATATAACGACCGCCCACCGGGCAGCACCGTGCCGCACGCCACAAGCCTGCGCTCGAGCAGCGCTCGCACGAGCTTTACGGCCTCATCCGTCGAGGCGAGTGTCGTCATGACCACAATGGCGTCAGTGTGTGGCATCGGGGAGTGCTGGCGAGTCGCGCTGAGGGAGGGAAGGAAAGACGAGCGCGCGACGGTCGGCCGCGGCGGCGAGAACTAATCTAACGTGCGCTACGCGTGACTTGTCTCCCCCCGGTCCTGGAGCGAGCTTTCCCTGGTTATGGCAGAAGACGCACTCATCGTCCGCGGCGCACGCGAGCACAATCTCCGCAACGTGGACGTGACCATCCCCCGGGACCGCCTCACGGTCATCACGGGTCTGTCCGGCTCTGGCAAGTCGTCCCTCGCATTCGACACCATCTATGCGGAAGGGCAGCGGCGCTACGTCGAGTCTCTCTCCGCTTATGCCCGTCAGTTTCTCGGGCTCATGGAAAAGCCCGACGTGGACGCGATCGAAGGGCTGTCGCCCGCGATCTCCATCGAGCAGAAGACGGCCGGACACAACCCGAGGTCGACCGTCGGGACGGTCACCGAGATTTACGACTACCTGCGCCTGCTCTTTGCGCGTGCCGGTACGCCGCACTGTCCCAACTGCGGTCGTCCAGTTCAGCGGCAGAGCCCGGCGCAGATCGCCGAGTCGGTGCTCGGCTGGAAGCACGACACGAAGATCGAGATCCGTGCTCCGCTGGTCCAGGGACGCAAAGGCGAGTTCCGCGATCTGTTCGAGTCGGTGCGCAAGCAGGGTTTCATCCGTGCCTACGTCGACGGCGCGTTGATCGAAGTTGCGGACCCACCGAAACTGAACAGAAGACAAAATCACTCGATCTCGGTCGTCGTCGACCGGCTCGTCGTACGCGCCGATGATCGCGGCCGGCTCACCGACTCGATCGAGACCGCGCTGAAGCTCGCCGAAGGCTTGGTCGAGGTCTACAACGCCGAAACCGACGCGGTCGAGACCTTCTCGGAGAAGTACGGCTGTCCGGTGTGCGGCATCTCGATGCCTGAGCTCGAGCCGCGCCACTTCTCGTTCAACTCCCCGTTCGGCGCGTGTACCACCTGCGGCGGGCTCGGCACACGCCGCCGCGTCAGCGAGGAGCTCGTGCTCGGCGATCCGCGCATCTCGATCCTCGAGGGTGTGGTGCTTCCGTGGGGTGAGCCGTCGGGCTATCTGCGCAAGGTCGTGCTGCCCACGCTCGCGCGGCAGTTCAAGTTCGACCTCAATGCGCCGTGGGGTGATCTCTCCCCGTCGGTGCGCGACTGCCTGCTGCACGGCGACGCCGGGACGAGCACGGGGAAGAAGAAGAAGGCCGCCGACGGCACCTGGGAAGGAATTCTCGCGAACGTCGAGCGGCGCTACGAAGAGAGCGACTCCGACATGGTGCGCATGGAGCTCGAGCAGTACATGCTCGCGGTGCCCTGCTCGGAGTGCGGTGGCCAGCGTCTCAAGCCGGAGTCGCTCGCCGTCACGATCGACGGACGCAACATCGGCACGCTCGTCGACATGCCGATCACCGAATCTCTCGCCTTCTTCGAGACGGTGCCGGTGAAGGGAGAGGGCCGCGCGAACGGGCTCGACGCGGAGATCGCCGGGCCAATCTTGAAGGAAGTGCGCGAGCGCCTGCGCTTCCTCGTCGATGTCGGCCTCGACTATCTCACGCTCGGCCGATCCGCCGAATCGCTCTCGGGTGGTGAAGCGCAGCGCATCCGGCTCGCAACACAGATCGGATCGCGCCTCGTGGGCGTGCTGTATATCCTCGACGAGCCGTCGATCGGTCTACACCAGCGCGACAACGCGCGGCTGCTCTCCACGCTCGAGCAGCTTCGCGATCTCGGCAACACCGTCATCGTCGTCGAGCACGACGAGGAGACGATGCGCGCCGCCGATCACGTCATCGACATGGGTCCCGGCGCGGGCAAGCACGGCGGCGAGGTGATCGCTGAGGGCACGGTGGAAGAGATCATCCGCAACCCGCAGTCGATTACCGGCAAGTTCCTCAGCGGCGAGATGTCGATCGAGGTGCCCGCCGAGCGCCGCCGCGTCGATCCGAAGAAGACGATCCGCATCGTCAACGCGCGCGAGCACAACCTGCGCAACGTCGACGTCGAGATCCCGCTCGGACTGTTCGTCGCGATCACCGGCGTGTCCGGCTCGGGCAAGTCGACGCTGATCGAGGACATCCTGCATCAGCATCTCGCGCGGCACTTCTACCGCGCGCGCGTCATCCCGGGGCTGCACGACCGCATCACGGGGCTCGAGCACATCGACAAGGTCATCGACATCGACCAGAGCCCCATCGGCCGCACGCCGCGCTCCAACCCCGCGACGTACACGGGGCTGTTCACGCCGATTCGCGAGCTGTTCGCCGAGCTGCCCGAAGCGAAGATTCGCGGCTACGGTCCCGGACGCTTCTCGTTCAACGTGAAGGGCGGCCGCTGCGAGGCGTGTCAGGGCGACGGGCTCGTGAAGATCGAGATGCACTTCCTCCCCGACGTCTATGTTCCCTGCGAGGTGTGCAAGGGCAAGCGCTACAATCGCGAGACGCTCGAGGTTCGCTTCCGTGGCCAGAGCATCGCCGACGTACTCGAGATGACGGTCGAAGACGCGCTCGCCTTCTTCGAGAACCAGCCGCGCGTTCGGCAGAAGCTCGAGACGTTGAACGACGTCGGACTCGGCTACATCCATCTCGGCCAGAGTGCGACGACGCTGTCTGGCGGTGAGGCGCAGCGCATCAAGCTCGCGACGGAGCTCTCGAAGCGTGACACGGGTCGCACGCTCTACATCCTCGACGAGCCGACCACGGGGCTCCACTTCGACGACATCAAGAAGCTCCTGCGGGTGCTGGACCGCCTGGTCGAGGCCGGCAATACGGTCGTGGTCATCGAGCACAACCTGGACGTGATCAAGACCGCTGACTGGATCATCGACATGGGTCCCGAAGGCGGCGACGGCGGAGGGAGCGTGGTCGGGACCGGTACGCCGGAGCAGATCGCGGAGATTGA
>DASYMZ010000016.1:0-28158 GCA_036008805.1 Gemmatimonadaceae bacterium | reverse complement strand
CTTTGCCTCAGTCTCCAGCGACGAGTTCGACGAATTCAAGGCCGGCGACCAACGCCTCACGCGTGTGCTTTCGAATGCCGGTGCGGTGGGGCATGAAGTGATCGACCTTCGTGCGCTACGGACACTGGCAATGCGTGGTCTTGAGGGCTGGAATCCAGACGTCGTCCGGACGATTCACGGCTATGACGCAGCGGTGATCTGGAAGGGGGCACATGCCTCTTCCTCCTGACGTGAGCTGAGAGCGGAAATCTTCGGGCAACACGCGCGTCGCTGGACTCACTCTATTGGGAGCGGACTGATTAGGCTCGCCCATGGTGACGCTCCTCGAGAAAAGGTGCCAACTCTGCGCGGAGTGCCGCGCGCACCAGCACGACGCGGCTAGCGACTGCGCCGAGGCGCGTGCCGCATCATGGACTGGCAGTCAGTGGACGAGATCGACCTGATGGCACATGTGGCAGCAGTTCATCGCTGGGACATCTTCTGGGCAGACCTCGAGCCCGGCGTCGGAAGCGAGAAGCGAGGCGAGAGTCGGCCCGTCATCGTCATCTCGAACGACGGCTTCAACGCGCACTTCCCTCTCGTCACGGTCGTGTCCTTGACGAAGCTCGAGGGCAAGAAGCGGCGAGTCTACGACTTCGAAGTACTTCTGCCAAAAGGGCTCGTGACACCGGAGCACCCGAGTATCGTGATGCCTCAGCAGGTGCGCACGATCTCCAAGATGCGATTGCTCGAACGCATCGGTGCCCTGGAAGACGAAGGCCTTCGAGAACTGATCGAGAGCCGCTTGCTCGAGCATCTCGGCATCGTCTTCGAGGAAGACAGTCCGGACGCCTAACATGAGGTCACAGCGGCAGTGTTCACCGCGTGCTAATTACGGTGAGTCGCTCCTCAGCCTGCCGCCGGTGGTGGCTGGTTGAGAACAAGCCAATACGTTCCCAGCTCATGTGCCGCTCGGATGAACTGGGAGAAATCGACCGACTTGTGCACGAAGCTGTTCGCGCCGAGATCGTAGCTGCGAGCGACGTCCAGTTCCTCCTTGCTCGACGTGAGGACGATGACCGGAAGCCGCCGAGTGCGAGCATCGCCACGTATTCTCCGCAGCACCTCCAGTCCGTCGATCCTCGGGAGCTTCAGGTCGAGAAGGATGAGCTCGGGCGTTGCCAGTGGGTCGCGGCCCGCGTGCGCGCCCGTGGCGAACAGGTAGTCCAGGGCTTCCTCGCCGTTGCGTGCGACGATGATCCTGGTCACAATGTGGCTCGCCTCGAACGCGCGCAACGTCAACTGAACGTCGTCGTCATTGTCCTCGACCAGCAGTATGAGACGGTCTCGCGTCATGGATGGACTGCGGCCGCCCGTGAAAGCGCGAAGAAGATCGTAGCGCCGTGATCGACCGCGCCCTCGGCCCACACACGACCACCATGCCGGCTGATGATTCGCTGCGTGGTGGCCAGTCCGATGCCCGTGCCGGGAAACTCCGCCACGGAGTGCAATCGCTGAAACGGCTGGAACAGCTTGTTGGCGTGAGGCATGCTGAAGCCAGCACCGTTGTCTCGAATGAAGTACGCGTTCCCATTCGGCAAGGACATGGCACCCACCTCGATTCGCGCGTCGGCGATCTTGCTCGTGAACTTCCACGCGTTTCCCAGCAGGTTCTCGAGAACGATTCGCATCAGGTGTCGGTCGGCATCCACGACCAGGCCCTCCCGTACGACAAAGTCGGCTGTGCGACCCATATCCAGTCGTCGTACGTCCGCGATGACATTGTGCGCAAGTGCCGAGAGATCGACGCGCTGAAGGAGCAGCTCGGCTCGACCGACGCGAGAGAGCTCGAGCAAGTCATCAATTAACTCGGCCATCCGCTGCGACGCCGCTCGCACGCGCCTGAGATAGTCCTGGCCCTGCGCATCGAGTTGGTCAGAATGGTCCGTCAGCAGGATCTGGCTGAACCCGTCGATGCTCCTGAGCGGAGCGCGCAGATCGTGGGACACGGAGTAGCTGAAGGCTTCGAGCTCGTGGTTCTTGTACTCGAGCTCCTCGATCAAAGCTGCGCGCGTTGTCGCGAGCTCCTGCGCCGCGCGAAACTGGGAAGCTTCCATCTCCTTGAGGTGGAGCTCCTCGCGAACGCGCCGACTCTGGTCCTCGAATTGCTTCCGTCGAATCTGCGCTCGGACGCGTGCTTTGAGGACTTCAAACTCGCTCGACTTCGGGATGTAGTCATCGGCACCGATGGCGAGACCTTCGAGCATCGCTGAGCGCTCTTCGAGCGATGTCAGCATGATCAGCGGGACGTCGCGCACGATCGGCGCCGCCTTGATCCGGCGGCACGTCTCCTTGCCTCCTAACCCAGGCATGAGGAGGTCAAGCAGAATGCAATCGACCGTCTCGACGGCGAGCAGCTCGAGCGCTTCCTCGCCGGAGCGGGCGAGCACCACGTCATAGCCCTCCTCCCGGAGCGTGCCGGCGATCGCCTGGAGATACGTGGGACTGTCGTCGACGGCGAGGATCTTGCGCGGCCCGAGAACGCTGACTGCTTCACTCTTGGGCGTTACGGCTCGCCGGAGCACGGCGGCGACCTTTGCGATCACGACATCGAGATTGTCATCCTTGCGCACGAATGCGTCAGCGCCGGCATCGAGCGCACGCAACTCTGCGCCGAGGTCGTCCGAGGCGGTGAGCAGGAGGCACGGTGTACCGCGCAGCGCCGCGTCGAGACGTACGTGACGGATGACGGTGGCGCCATCGATGCCCGGCAGGATCCCATCCACTACGATCGCGTTCGGCCGATGACGGGCGGCGACACGCAACCCCTCCTCACCACTGGTCGCCACCAGAACCGTGTGACCCTCCCGCTCCAACGCCGCGCGCAGCTCTTCGCGAAAGGTGACGCTGTCGTCGACGATCAGGATCCTGGACCGCCCGTCGTCATTGGCGAGCTGCCGCACGCGGACAAGCTCGCGGGCCTTCTCCACCACGTAGGTCACGTCGTACGGTTTGCCCACGTATTCATCCGCCCCACTGCGCATCGCCCGCACGCGATCCTTCACTTCCGCTTCGCTCGACAGCATCAGCACCACGATCCTCGACCCAGCCGGTGACAGCCGAACCTCTCGCAACAGCTCGATGCCGTCGCCGTCGGGCAGTAGCACGTCGAGGACCAGCACGTCGACCGACATTCGCGCGAGAGCATCGCGCGCTTCGGCAGCGGTGGCGCACGGCATGGCCTCGAATCCGGCCTCGGAGAATGCGTCGGCCAGATTCATCCGAACAGTGAGGCTGTCGTCGACGATGAGGACGAGAGCGCTCACGGCGTGTGCCCGGCCGATGCAGCCCCAAGCGTCGCCAGCGCACGCGCGATCTCGCCGAGGGGGAGGACGCGTGCGGCGGCGTCTATCCGGACGGCCTCGTACGGCATGCCATAAACCACGGAGGTCTTCTCGTCCTGCGCAATCGTGACGCCTCCGGCGCGTCGGATCTCGAGCAATCCCGACGCTCCGTCTTTGCCCATTCCAGTCAGCAGACACCCAACGGCACCAGCACCGTACTCGCGGGCTATCGACTCGAACAGCACATCGACTGATGGCCGGCACGAGTGCCGCTCTGGATCCCGGCTGAGGTGCATTCGTCCACCTCGGACAATGAGGTGCGAACCCGACGGCGCCATGACGACGCTGCCACCCGCAGCGGCGACGAGGTCGCCCTCCTTGGCATGTGACACGCGGCGTCCCGACTGCGCGTCAAGCCAGTCCGCGAACGCGATGCCGAACGACTCATTCATGTGGAGGACCAGAAGAAGTGGCAACGCGAACGTTGCCGGCAGGCCGCGCAGGATCTCGCAGATGGCCGCCGGACCGCCCGTCGATGCGCCGACGACCGCAATCTTGAAGTCGCGTGCTGTTCCCTCGTTCCCGACTATCGCGACGGAGCGCGGAGACGCGTGCAGGCCCAGGCCGGAAAGGCGACCGCGGGGATGCGTGATGACGCGAATGCGCGATACGAGCTTGAGCGTACCGAGGAACTCGCGCTCCCAAATGCCGTCGGCCTCCGTGCCGTTCGGCTTCTCCAGGACGTCCACCGCACCAGCCGACAATGCCTCGTAGGTCGTGAACAGCTCGCCACGGTTGGTCGATGCCGAGACTACGAGAATGGGCGTGGGGCAGTAGGCCATTATGTACTCGGTGGCGGCGAGGCCGCTCATCACCGGAAGCACCATGTCCATCGTGACGACGTTGGGTCGGTGATGTTGGCACAACTCGATCGCGCGCTTGCCATCGCCTGCTTCGCCGACGAGATCGAACGCGGAGTCGCTGGCCAGCACGTCGCAGAGTCGCTTGCGCACCGTGACGGAGTCGTCGACCACCAGGACGCGGATCCTCGCCATCGTCAAGCCAGGAGTCGGCGGATGCGCCCGAGCAGCTCTTTCTGATCAAACTCGCTCTTGACCAGGTACCCTTGGGCGCCAACATCCAGTCCACGTTGCTTGTCATCAGGAGACGAGCGGGACGTGACCAGGATCGCCGGAATGCTTCGGCGCGCCGCATCCATCCGCAAGCGCTCGATGAACGTGAAGCCGTCCATCCCCGGCATCTCGACGTCAACGAGGACAAGATCGTAGTGTTGCTCGCTGAGGCGCTCGAGCGCATCCTCGCCGGACACCGCGGTGTGGACGTTGTAGCCCGCCGATTCAAGGATGCTTTGCTCGAGCATTCGTGTCGTCAGGGAGTCGTCGACGACGAGAATCCTATGTCTCGGCGTCGCCGGCTCGGGCTCCCGCGTGGCATCGCGGCGCGCCTCCACGACCAGCTCGTCCGGATCAAGCACCAGCTGCGGATTGCCCGCGGAGTCGATTGACGCGCCCGCGACGCTCGGACCGGCGAACGCGAGTGATGGAAGCGAACGAATGACGATAGTCGCGATCCCGACAACGCGATCGACACCGATTGCTGCCGTCCCAGTCGCGCCTTCGACGACGACGGCCGACCCGATGCGTTCCGCTCCGGGCGTGCGCCACGGGACACGAAGGAGGCGTGGCAACGCGCGAAACGGGATGCAGCGTCCGTGATGCATCAGTGACTCACCGCATGCCGTCCGTGACAGGTCGCCCGCTGTGACGCGGACCGTACCTCGCACCGCGTCCAGCGGGATCGTCACGACGACGCCCGATGACTCGACGGCAAGCACCTCGAGCGACGCGAGCGACAGCGGCACGACGAGGTCAAACGTGGTCCCGTGTCCCTGCGTCGTCACGAGCGTGACGTCGCCTCCGAGCTGCTCAGCGGCTTCTCGTACGACGTCCAGTCCGATTCCTCGGCCGGAAATCCCGGACACGCTCGGTGCGGTAGTGATCCCGCCGCGAAGGAGAAGCTGGAGCAACTCGTCCGAGTCGAGCGTCGGCCCACTGCCGATACCATGTCCCCTCCGGCTTGCCGCGCGACGAACGGCAGCCACATCTACGCCGCGCCCATCATCGCTGCATGTGAACCGCACGAGGCGGCCTCGTCGCGTGATGGTAATCGTGATGCGTCCTGTCGCGGGTTTGCCCGCCGTCAGCCGATCTGCCTCGCTCTCGATGCCGTGCGCTGCCGCATTCTTCACCAGTTGCATCAGGGCGCCCTGCACCACGCCGAGGACGCGAGGATCGAGTCGCACCTCTCCGCCGCTGGTGTCGAGCGCCACGCGCTTGTCCATTGCAACCGCACTGTCCCGAGCCGTCCGCTCGAGCACGTCGAACAAGCTCCTTGCGGGGACGAGCAGCAGCTGCTCTGCAGCCTCACGCACTTGGTTCAGCTCGCGGCCAAGATCATCGACACCAGTTCCGAGATCGCGTTCGAGCGCGCCGAGAACCTGATGGAGTTCCTCCGCGAGCGCGCGCACCTTCTGCTTCGCCGCGCCAATGGATTGATTGACGAGTAGTTCCGCGACGTGTCGCGCACGTCCCACGGCGCTCACCCCGTCGCGAATCCGCTCAAGCCGCGCGTGAGTCTCGGCGACACCTTGAAGCATCGCATCCATCTCCCCGACGTCTCGCCCGGGGATGCTGACTTTGGCGTCGCGCAATACCTCACTCGCGACGACCAGCTCGCTGCTCGGCGGCACGGTGAGGGCGACAACGCCGCGTTCGATGTCGTCCAGCAGCCGCAGGATGGCATTGATCTCATCTCGATGCGGCGCGGCCGGCGATTGGCGAAACGGTTCGAGTGCGTCTTCAATCGCGTGCGCGCCCTCGGCGATGCCAAGCTGCTTGACGACGCGAGCAGCGCCCTTGAGCGTGTGCGCCAGACGCAGCATGCGAGCGACGAGCTCGTGCGTAGCCCCATCCTTCTCGAGCTCGAGCGCTCCCCGCCCGAGCTGCTCGTGGAGGTCGCGCGCCTCGACGCGGAAGTAGCGATAAGCATCCAAGACCATCGCGCTACGCGGCCCGTGGCTTGACGAGACGCTGAAGGTCGTTCGAGAGGAGGGCGAGCTGCGACGCCGTTTGGAGCGTTTGACTGGAGCTCGCTTCGGTCTCCCGCGTCGCCTGAGCGACACTCGCAATGGCGACGTTGACCTGCTCGACGGCGCTCGTCTGCTGCTTCGTGGACAGCTCGATCTCGCGAGACGCTTCCGTGGTGGTCGAGACGAGCCCCGCAATCTGCTTGAATCCGGCCGCCACGTCCGCGAAGTGTCGTGATCCGGCATCCACGGTCTTTGATCCCATCTCCGTCGCCATGACAGTAGTGTTCACCGCGCTCCGGACGTCGTCGATGAGCCCACGAATCTCCTTCGCGGACCCGCTCACGCGATCGGCGAGCTTTCGGATCTCGTCCGCGACCACGGCAAACCGCCGCCCGGCGTCGCCGGCGCCTGCCGCTTCGATCGTCGCGTTGATGGCCAGGATGTTCGTTTGCTCCGCCAGCTCGGAGACGATTTCGAGCACGCCACCGATCTGCTGCGACGTCTTTCCCAGCTCGAGCATGTGGTTCACGATGGTGTCCACCTGCCGCCGGATGCCGAGAATCGCCTCGTGTGCCTTGCCGACCGTTCCCTCGCCCGAGTTGGCCGATGTGACCGTCTGCTCCGCGATCGCGGCGACGCGCCTCGCGCTTTCCGCGATCTGTCGCGACGTGACGAGCAACTCAGTGATCGTCGTGGTGATCTCGCTGATCGCCGTCGTCTGCTGCGTGGCGGCGGTGGACTGCTGGGTCGCGCCCGCCTGAAGCTCCGCCGACGAACTCTGGATCAGCCCAACGGCGGTCCCGATCTGGCGGCTCAAGGCGCGCGCCAGAACGAACGCGACCAACCCGACAAAAGCCGCCGCGGCCACCGACATGAGGATCATCAGCGTGATCGCTGCTGATGCGGCTTCGCGCGACGCATCCCGGGCGTTCTGGAGCAACTGCACCTGTCTCGCGACCAGCGCGCGGATGGCGGCATCCACAGCGTCGCGCTCGGGCGACACATGCTCGTCGTATGCTTTGGTGACTTCTGCGATGGTGGCCGAGGATCTCCGGAGGCGAATGACACGATCCATCTCGCGCTGGTGGACGGCTTCGGAGCGTTCGAGTGCTTCCACGATTTGACGACCTGAACTGTCCGTCACATTGCGCGTCAGTCGTGCGAGGATTGACAGGCAGGACTGACGTGCGGCGTTCATTCCTTCGACGAAGCGGTCTTCGCGCGTGAGAAGGAATCCACGCGCAGCACCGCCTCTGCGCTCAACTTCGGCGCGAAACCGCTCGGCATCTGCGAGGATCTGCGCGTCAACGGCGATCACGCGATCGTTCATGGCCGCGACATTCCGCAGTGAGAAGACCGCCAGTGCGCTGATGGCGACCGTGAGCGCGACGATCACAACGGCGCTCGCGGCGATCTTGTGACCAAACGTCCAGTGGCGGCCCATGGCTCACTGCTCCATCGGTGAAGGTGAAAGGCCCTGCAGCATCGAGAGTGAAATCCAGTCGATGATCGCAGGCACGTTCACGATCGGCCGGAGGTGATCTGGTGCATGAAGAACGTCGGGAGTTTGCTGCCACGACGATGTCTCAGTCGGTCCCAGTGCAATGGCGTCGCCTGGCACGCGGAGATGACCCTCGAACACGTCAAAGGCCAACGCGACCGGGAGGAGGGTGGTGGCGACCAGCACAATCCATCGTGGCACATCGGCCGTCGAGCAGCCGAGGAGCGACCGGAGATCGTACACCGGGACAATAGCTCCGCGGCTTCCAGCGATGCCGAGTAGATGCGGAGCTGTCGTAGGTAGTGGAGTGATCGTGATGCCGGCAACGAGCCGTGCGACTTGCTCCAACCGCATCGCGTAGGGCTCGGTGCCCAGTCGAATGGAGAGAAAGTCGTGCAGACGAGGCGTTTCGAAGCTGCGCGCCACCGTGAAGGAGTGGTCGAATGCTCGCCGTAGCTGCGCTGCCGTTGTGAAGACAGGGAACGCGAGGCCGCTCATGTGGTGGCGCCGCAGGCGGCGATCTCTGCATGACACAGCGCGACAAGCGCCTCACGACCAAACCCACCACCGAACATCAGCAGCCTGGCCGCGTCTTCGCGTCGGAGCAGGACTAGCGCCTGCTCGAGCTCTCGGCGCGCCGGGAGGTAGTCACCGTTGCGGCGTGCCATGAGTCCGAGATGCAGACGCGGCATGGCGAAGGCTGGATCCAGATAAGCGGCCATTCGGTCGCGGTCGCGGGCGCCTGCGTGATCGCCCGCGCCTTCCCGACACAGTGCGAGCACATAGTGCGCGCCCGCATTGAGCTCGTCGATCGCCAACAGTTGCGTGCATGTCGCCTCTGCATCTCTCAGTTGGGCACCCTGCACCAATAGGACGGAGTGCAGCAACAGGACGCCAACGTCAAGCGTCGACTCCGGGGGGAAGGCCTGGACCACGGCCAATGCTTCGGCAAACCGCTCGCTTTGCAGAAGGCTCACCACAGGCCCCAGGTCCCATGGATACCGCCCCGGCGCTACGGGCCTGTCCGAGGGATTGGTATCCTGTGCGTGAACGCCAATGCGCTCGGCGACTGTGTGAACCGTCGCGACCCAACGGTCGGTGCCTGCCAATACCGTGGCGTGGACGGGCGAAGCGACCGCGGGGCTCCAGCGGTCCTGAGCGTCGCCGGACGTGACTCCGATCGCGCTTTCCTTGCGTTGATAGTAGAACGCGTCGTGCGTATGGCAGAGGTGGAATCGCTGCGAGACCCCGCGCAGCGTCTCGGCGTGACCAAGAAAGAGGTACCCGCCGGGGGCGAGCGATCGTGCGATGCGCTCCACGAGTGACTCGGCATGCATCGCATCGAAGTACATGAAGACGTTTCGGCAGAACACGACGTCATAAGCGTTTGGCTGCCAGAGCGCCAGATCGTCGATAGCGAGGTTGCGCTCCTCGAAGCGGACGGCGGCCCGCGCCATGTCGTCCATCACGAGCGCATCGCCATCCTGGCGGAACCACCGGCTCTCGAGGTCTGGCGGGGTCTCGCGCAATGCCCAGCGCGTGTAGCGGGCACGCCGTGCCTTCTGAATGGCGGCAGGATTCACGTCCACGGCGCGAACAGAGACGTTTCGCCCCACGTCCGCACCCGCTTCATGTGCCATGATTGCCATCGAGTACGCCTCCTCGCCGGACGCACATCCGGCGGACAAGAGGCTTACGCCTTCGCGCTGCCCACGGTGCGCATAGCGCTCCGGCAGCGCCACCTGCGCGAACGCCCGGAACTGATCCATGTTGCGAAAGAAGTACGTCTCACCGACCGTCAGCTCCTGGGCGAGCTCGTGCGCCTCCTCCGCTGGCCACTCGTGCTCGAGGGCGGCGAGATATGCGGCGCCCGAGCCGTGCGACACAGCGAGGCGTCGACCGAGCACTTCGCCCAGAAAGCCGCTCCGGTCGTCGGCAAACTGCAATCCGAGTCGCTGCGTGATGACGCGTTTGAAGCGCGAGATGTCCTTCGCGGCGAGGATGGGGGTCACGCGACTGCACCGAAGGTCTCGCGCACGCTCTGCGGAAGGATGGACATGCTCTCCAGGACGAGCAGCAGGTGCGCGTCGAGCGTTCCGATTGCGGTAACGACGTCGACGGTTGCGTCGCGAAGGAGGGGTGGGAGCCCCACCATTGAGCCAGCGCTCATCGCGCGGACGCCCAGTACCTCATTCACCGCGAGCGCGACGTCCCGATCGCCAGCCTGAACCACGACGAACCGACGCGGCTCCGTCGCCTCCTCGTTGATCAGGCGCGCGGCATCGACGACGGGTACGGGCACACCTCTGATGATCGACACTCCTCGGACGCACGGGGGCGCTCCAGCCCATGCCTCGACCGGCATCGGGCGCATGGTCTCGACTACGCGTTCTACCGGAAGCGCGCACAACACGGTTCCCACGCGACACACGAGAAACAACGGCGTCATCGGAGCGGCGAGAACGTGGCAATCGCCTCGGCAAGCGGGAAATAGACCCAAAAGGTGGTGCCGCGACCGAGCGTACTTGAAACGCGAATCGTTCCGCCGTGTTGTTCGACGATCCGGTAGACCGTGGCCAAGCCGAGTCCCGTGCCGCTTGCCTCACCCTTCGTGGTGAAGAACGGTTCGAAAATCCTCGATTGCGTCGCCGCGTCCATGCCGATGCCCTCATCAGCCACCGCGAGCATGAAGTAGTCTCCGGATGGCGGCCCCTCTCGCCCCCCATGCGCCTCGTCGGCGCTCACCCGTCGCGTGTCGATGGCGACCGTCCCGCCATTCGGCATGGCATCGCGCGCGTTGAGGATCAGGTTCATGGCGACCTGCTCGATCTGGCTCGCGTCGGCCTCGACGACTCCGGCGGCGGGATGCAGGTGGAGGGTGATCGTGACGTTCACGCCAATGAGCCGCTCGACGAGGTGGCTGGCACGGGCAATCACGTCGTTCAGATCGACGACCCTGCGCTGGAACTCTCGCGGCCGACTGAATGACAGCAGCTGACGCGTCAATGTCGTTGCCGCTTCCGCCGCAACGACAATCTCGCGGAGGTCCAGTGCGCGCGGGTCGTCGCGAGCCGTATCAGCAAGCAGCTGCTCGGCGTAGCTCGTGATGATCGTCAGGATATTGTTGAAATCGTGCGCGAGTCCGCCGGCCAACTTGCCGATCGCGTCCATCTTTTGCGCCTGGAGGAATTGCGCCTCGAGGCGGTTTCGCTCCGTGAGATCGAGCACGAAGAATGTCATTCCATCCGGCACCCCCGCGAAGTCGTGCGTGGTCGCGATCGAGATGCCGACTTCCACCCATGTCCCGTCTTTCCGTCGCCACTTGGTTTCCCGGTCGACGCCAGCATTCCGTCCGGCACTCGCGCCGCCCTGCGCATCGGGCCGCGCGAACCACTGGTTCGGAATCGTCGGGTTCCGGTGGCCGAGTGCCTCGGCCTCGGTCCAACCAAACAATCCGCCAGCGGCCGGATTCCACAAGGTTACGCGGCCGTCCAGATCCGTTGCGATGATGGCCACCGGGCTCGCCGCAATCACACACCGCAGCACCTCGCTCTTTGCGCGTAGTGCTTCGCCGTCCAGGCGCGCGCGTCGACGCTCTTCCACGTCGTTCAGCTCTCGTACGACGGCCGGGACCAGTCGGCTCAAATTGCCCTTCATTACGTAGTCGTGGGCGCCTGCGCGCATCGCCGCGACGGCGTCGCCCTCCCGGATCGTACCCGACACGACGATGAACGGCATGTCCGGCGCGCGCGCGCGTACGATCGTCAGGGCCTCGAACCCCGAAAAGGTCGGCATGCCGTGATCGCTGATCACGAGATCCCACTCGCCCCCGCCAAGTGCCGCCTCGATGCCGTCGGCCGTCTCGACCCGCCTGTGCGTGACGTCAAAGCCTCCCTGCTGCAGTTCACGCACGAGCAGCAGCGCATCGTCCTCGACATCCTCGATGAGCAACACCCGCAGCGGTCTACCCACGGTCAGTTCTGATCTCGCGCCTCGCTGACACGCCGACGTGCCGCTGATCGACGTCGTGCCGTTGCGGAAAGCCGAGTGCGCCCGCGCTCAACATCGCTGCCTCGAGTCTGTGTCTACATCGGCTGACACGGGGTCGCCGACGCGTGCGGAGGGGCTTCCTCTGAATGTCAAGTTGCTGTCCAGTTCGGAGCAAACGACGCATCGCTCGTCGATGCGACGTCGTCCATATCGGTGTCCCGTCGGATCTCGATCGCGACACGTCAACGACTCATCGATGGCGGTATGGCGGCGTACCGCCTCGCAGCGTCTCCGGCGACACGGTCGTCGTCCGGCCGTCGGACTCGCGGCAGCGTCATCGTGAAAACCGTGCCGACGCCCAACGTGCTCTCGACATCCAAACGACCGTGCATGCCACGAATGAATTCGTGGCTGATTGCTAGCCCAAGCCCTACGCCGCCGTGCACACGAGTAGAGCCACTGTCCAGCTGCACCCACGGCTCGAAGATTGTTGCAAGTCCTTCGGGGCGCATTCCACAGCCGGTATCGCGCACGCGGATACGGATGTCTGCGGCGGCGGAGTCCCATGTGAGGTCGATGCAACCGCCAGCCGCGGTGAATTTCACGGCGTTTTGGAGCACATTGGTCAGTACCTGTTGGAGCCGCCCAGGGTCCGCGCGCACGGAAACCGTCGGTGCCTCCGCGAGCGTAACGGCGACATTTTTCTGCTGCGCCAACGGTCCGACGGCATCCGCGACCGCGATAAGCAACGGCGCGAGAGGCACATCGGATATCTGATAGGTCATCCTGCCCGCGTTGATGACCGAGAAGCAGAGCACGTCGTCGATCAGCGTATGCAGCCGGTGGCTGTTGATGCCGACGCGCGCGAGGTACGCGTCTTGGTCTGTCGTCAGTGGCCCGCAGACGCCGTCGCTGAGCAGCTCGACGTCTCCAATGATCGCAGTGAGCGGCGTTCGGAGCTCATGACTCATCATCGCGAGGAAGTGCGACTTGGCCTTGGTGGCGCGCTCTGCCTCCTCGCGTGCCTCGTTCGCGGCGCGATGAAGATTCGCCCGATGTCGCTCCGCGTTCCGGCGCTCGGTGACATCGCGAAGGACACAAATGCTCACCGCCTGCCCGTCCTGCATCGCGCAGCCAATCGACGCTTCGAATTGGAGGCTGCCGCCGGATTTGTGCCGCCCTACCAGGTCGATGCGAGCATGAACGTCGCCGGGGCGGCCCCTCATGAGATTGGCGAGCGTCGTGCCATCTCTAGGCTGCAGTGGTTCCCGAACGAGCGTCGTCAACGGCCGGCCGATCACCTCTCGCTGCGAGAAGCCGAAGATGTCCTGGGTCACCGGATTGGCGTATTCGATCGTGCCGTCCTCCGCAGTTATGAGAATGACGTCCGACGCATGTTCGGAGACGATACGGTAGCGCTCGTTGCTCTCAAAAAGGGACGCGGTGGCGACGCGATGCGCCTGCCGCACGCGAACCTCTCGCACCTCACGCTCGACGGCGGGAAGCAGGCGCGACAGCTTGCGCTTGGTCACGAAATCGTGCGCGCCCGCTTTGAGCGCCGCTACCGCCGCCTCATCGTCGACGAGACCGGACACGATGATGAACGGAATGTCGAGCCCGCGCCGCTGTACGAGGTCAAGGGCTTCGACCGCACCGAACGTTGGGAGGACGTAGTCCGCGATGATGACGTCCCACGCCTGGCGTTCCAGGGCGGCCTCCATGCTCTCACGGGAATCGACTCGCTGAAAGAGCATGTCATAGGCGCCGCGCTGAAGTTCGCGCTCGAGCAGCAGGGCATCGTTCGGATCATCCTCGACGATGAGCACGGACAGGCGCGTGGACATTGAGCATTCCCTTCGTGGGTTTGGGGCGCTGACACAGCGACCGAATAAGGTCGCGCCCCATTGACGCTTAGTCTCGCTGGCTCGACTGCTGTTCGTGTCTCGGAGCTCCAGTTAGGCAAGGGCAACCGGAGCAACCCACACACTACGTCTCGTACCGGGCTAATGCGCTATTTATCTATTCTCGGCACACTCGCCGAGAAGGTTAGGCAGCTCAGAAGCGACACAGCGACCTCAGCCGTTCTGCCGGTGTCAGCGCAGGGCATGCCTACGCACGCTCTGCTGTGCTGGCACTTCCGCGGAGCTTGCACCGGGTGTGAGTCGCCGCCACAGTGTACGAAACCGTACACTGTCGTGGATTTGCCGTGGCGCGACCACCTACGTGCAACAGCTCGCGGCATTGAATTGATGCCCGCGGCGACTCGCTCAAGCGATGATCGCCGCCGGGCGTCGCGAGGCGATCGGCCGTGCGGTGCATGAGGCCAGGGCGACTCTCGCTCATCGACCGCGGATCGCGCGTCCCACTTCTCGCTCGGACTCTTCTCGCGGACGTGCTACAGTCGGCGATGGCGGCTGCGAATCGCCCGGTTCCACCCCTCATCGAAGAGTGGCCGACCGCGCAAGCTCGTCGTCCGCCGCACGGGATCGCCATGCGGTGATACAAGCTCGCGGCGTCGCCGCCTTCTATCTGGTCCGTGACCGAGCGTGAGGTACCGTGCCGATGCCCGGCTGGCTTCCCGTACCTAAAGGAACCTCCTCTAGAGATGCTCTGACACCGGCAGCTCTCTTCCGGGCTACCCCGAGAGCGTCGCCATCCGCGTGAGCGAACGAGCCCTCCACCCGAGTGCCTTGGTCTGCTTCGCCGAGGTCTGCTTCACCTGGGACAACGTTCGTATTGGAATCTGACTCATTCTCCGCGCGGCGGACGACGACCCCTCGCGAGTGGAGTAACTTCCGTGGATATCCGGAGCTGCCACGTCGAGCCCGGGCAAAAGCGGAGCTTCCGCCGTAGTAGAGGTAAGGGTTCGAGGCGAGTTCGGACCTGAGTCTCCCAGCCTTGCGTTTATGTCGAACGGTTCGACCTCCACTTACCTTGGCCGCTACGAGGTGCGCCGTTCCTGGGCGCTGATTTCGGAAGCGCGTCGCGGGGACATGTCGTGGGACTCCGCGCAGTTTCTGGCGATTTGAGGTCGCTTCGCCGTAGCCTCGAGTCGCTCTACGGGTCGCATGGGTTCTCACGTCACCCCCTCGAACGGACTGCTTCTTCGCTCGCCCGCACCTGAGTTCCTCCCCAAACTCGAGCCCTCGCTGCCCAGTTTACGCGCCCGAGTGTCGACGCGAGTTGCATTGGCGACCGCCGACGGAGCAGCCGCGCACCTTCTCACGAGTGCCATAGCGGGAACGGCCCCAATCGATGACGCCAGGAGCGTGAACAGCGCTTCCTAAGGTGCACAACGGTGACCGCAACGGTGACCGCAACGGTGACCGCAACGGTGACCAAGAAAAAAGCGGCTGGTCACCGTTGGTGATCAGCCGCTTCTAACCTTCCAACTACCAACAATTTCAAAGAGCGGGCGACCGGACTCGAACCGGCGACGTCCAGCTTGGGAAGCTGGCATTCTACCAACTGAATTACGCCCGCGAATGCCGCCGCTCGATCCTCGCTGGAGCCGATGCCGCGACACGCTCAATATCGCCCTCCGCCGACTCCAGCGGAAGGCCGCCGCTATCCGCCCAGCCCCGCGGGCTTCGTTCGCATCCGCTGCATCGCCTCGAGAGTCTTCGGCGTCGGCAGCACTTCCACGAAGCCGTCCTCCCCACCGACCGGCGGGCCCACGTCGAGCTGGCGAAAATACGTCGGGAAATCCTTCCAGTGCAGTCGCGGGTCGTCACCCTCGGCCCACTTCCACGTCACCAGCGGCGTGTCCACGAACGCGCGGCGCGAGACCCACAGGTGCCCGCCCGCCCTCCATAGCTGCGCGCTCCGAGACGCGAGCGAATCTGGCCACTGCGTCGCGCGCGCGTTGTTCGCCATCACGAGCCCGAACGCGCGGATCGGCATCGGGCTCGTGAGCAGCGGCGAATGCGGGCAGCGACCGCGATAGCTGGCGATCTCGTCCAGCTCGTGCGGCGTCCAGAGCACCGCCAACTTTCCATCGTTCCTCGGCACCGACGCGAGCCGGGCGGTGAGCTGCGCACACTGGGCGACGCTCTTGCTCCGCGCGATCGCGGGCACGTTGACCACGGCGAGCGCCAACACCACGGCGATCCCAGCCGCGAGCTGCGCGCGTGACGGCAGCAACGTGATGGCGAGCGCGATCGCGAGGAAGAGTGCCGGAAAGAGCGCCAGGTAGCGCTCGAGATCTCCACCTTGCCACTTGAGCGCGAAGCCGACGACCGGAATCGCCGTGGCGATCACGAACGCGAGCGCGCGGCGGCCGCTCGCGCGGCGCGCGAGCCAGATCACGATCGCGCCGAGCACGGCATAGAGGACGGCCAGGCGTAGCAGACCGGCGCGCGCGACGTCGGCCCACGACGCCGGATTGTACGGATCGCCGATCAGGTGACGCTTCGCGATGAGGCCGAGCCGGTCCATGTTGACCAGCGACCGGCCGAAGCCGATGATCGCGCGCGACACCCCGCCGATCCCCTGGATGTCGTGCGTCGCGTCCGCCATCCACTTCTGAAACGTCGCGACCGAGCGCACGCCCGCGAGGTACGCGATCGGTGCGTACGACACGACGGTGATCGTTCCCGAGAGCAGCGAGACGGCGATCGCGATCTTCCACCGGCGCGCGTCGCTGCCACGCAGCAGGATCATCGAGATCGCGGCGGCCGGAACCGCGAGCACCATCGGAAACCAGAGCAACACGGCGAGCGCGAACGCGAACGACGCGACGAGGATCGTGCGCGTGTCGCTCTGTCGCTCGTCCGCGGCCAGCTCCCGCAGCGCGATGAGGATCATCGTGAGCGCGGGCACGTACGACGATGCCGTCTGGGTATAGCCGAGGAATGCCGCCGCCGTCGCGAAGGCGATCGTCGTCGTCGTCGCGGCCACCGGCGAGACGTCGAGCCTCCGCAACCACGAGCGGAAGGTCGCGACCGAGAGCGCGCCGACCGCGACGACGATGCTCGTCATCATCGTGATGGCGTGGCTGAACAGCACGCCGTCGGTTGCCGGATCCTTCGCGCCGTGGATCGTGCGGAAGAGCATGAAGTGAAGCGGACGCCAGATCACGTGCCCGAAATCCCATCGCGCCGCAGTCGGGCGTCCGCGCAGCCAGCGCACGAGGTCGTCCGCGTAGACGTTCGAGTCTCCCTGGTCGACCGTGCGCGTCAGGATCAGGAGCAGCGCGTAGACGGCGAGCACGATGGCGTAGCCCACCCAGTCGGACCCACCGGCCGTGGCGGCGGAATCACGCGACGCACCAGCCATCGGCGGCTCGAACACCGTGTCGGTCGGGCGAGAGCTCGGCGTCGTGGACATGGGAGTCGAGGCTGTGGGTGACTGATGGAGCTCGGCGGCTGGCGAGACGACTCGCGCCAAGATTCTAGCACGCCATTCGACATCGGTCGAGCCGTGCGGCAGCGGGGACGACGGCGCCGGACACGAAAAAGCCCCCGAGAACGAGGGCCATGGCCGCGTGTGATGGCGTTGGAGAGCCACTGGTCGGATTTGAACCGACGACCGCTCGATTACGAATCGAGTGCTCTACCCCTGAGCTACAGTGGCGACGAACGTTGACCTATGCCCTGGCGCGGATTCGAACCGCGACGCCTTGCGGCACCACCCCCTCAAGATGGCGTGTCTACCAGTTTCACCACCAGGGCCCTGAACAGCCGTCGAGTTGGTCGCTTGGTGAGTTCGATCGGTCACCGATCTCTGCACCGCTCGCCAACTCACGAATCAACCAACTCACCAACTTCCCGCTTCTACGGGGCCGACGGGGCTCGAACCCGCGACCTCTCGAGTGACAGTCGAGTGCTCTAACCAAACTGAGCTACGGCCCCTTGCTCAATCGGGGCTCGCGTGGCACACCAACCGCCACCGAATCCGATCTCCAACACCGCGTGTCACCGCGGTCCATCGACGAGCTGGCCAACTCACCAGCTCACACCGTCACGCCCATCCATCTCTCCCTTACGAAGTAGCCCGTACGGGAGTCGAACCCGTCTCTGCACCGTGAAAGGGTGCCGTCCTGACCGATAGACGAACGGGCCACGTGCGAATAGCGGTAACGGGATTCGAACCCGTGTTCCAGCCTTGAGAGGGCCGTGTCCTAGTCCCCTAGACGATACCGCCGTGTGCCCTTCACCATCACACTCTCAAACATCTCCCGCACTGCTCCTGCGTACTGCGCTTGCTCGAACAGGCCCGCAGGGACTCGAACCCTGAACCGCCGGTTTTGGAGACCGGTGCTCTACCAATTGAGCTACGGACCTAAACCGCCTGGCGTCCTTACTGCTGTCCGAGCCGCTCACTGCTTTTTGCGGAGGGGTGGCTGACGGGAATTGAACCCGCAACCCCCGGTGCCACAGACCGGTGCTCTAACCGATTGAGCTACAGCCACCATGACCCGCCGGACCGCGCGGGAGTCCTGTGCTGCCAGTTCACACAGAGCTTGGATTGTAATCAGCCGGACACGCCTAATCAACCGCTGGTGAGCGCTCGCACGAATGCGAGCTCGTCAACCGGCGTGATTCCGTCTACTTCGCCCGCTCGATGTATTCGCCCGTCGACGGGTTCACGCGGACCTTGTCGCCCGTCGCCACGAACTCCGGCACGTTCACCGTCACGCCGTTCTCCAACTTCGCCGGCTTCGACGACGCGGTCTTCGTCGCCGTCTTCATCACGGGGTTGGTCTCCACGATCGTCAACGTCATCGAGTTCGGCAGTCGCACGCCGATCGGCCGGCCATCGTAGAACTCGGCCTGGATCTTCATGCCGGGCTGCATCCACGGCGCGTTGTCGCCGAGCGCCTCCTCTTCCATCTCGATCTGGTCGTAGTTCGAGCTGTTCATGAAGTGGTAGGTGCCGCCCGCGTCGTACATGTACTCCAGCTCGTGCGTCTCCATCGACGCCGGCTCGATCGAATCGGCCGCGCGGAAGCGGTGATCGAAGCTGGCGCCGGTGCGCAGGCTCTTCAGCTTGGCCTGCACCATCGCGCGCAGGTTGCCCGGCGTGTGGTGACGGAACTCGACGACGCGCACAGGCTCGCCCTCGAACACGATGACCATGCCGCGACGGATCTGCGTGGCAGGAACTGCCATAGGAATGACCCCGACGAAAATTGACGTAAACTAGGACAGCCTTGGAGTTTAGCACTGCTCGCCACGCCAGGCAATGCCCGCGCACCCGCGCTCGGGATGGTCCGGTCGACAACGAGTGGCGCAAGGGAATAATCGGACCGGTGGCAGCGTCCGCCTTCTCGCACCCCAGACCCCGTACCTCGCATCGCCGCCTGACGGCCCAAGCGCTATACTGGCTCCAGGACCGGTGCTCACCGTCGCCTCCGTCCTTCCTCCCGCATGCTCGCGACTCACCGCGAACCTTCCGCCGACCTCCGAGCACGTTTCGAGGCGGTCGTCCTGCCCCACCTCGACCGACTGCTGGCGTTCGCCATCCGGCGCTCTGATTCCGTCGCCGATGCCGAGGACGCGGTCCAGGAGGCCTGCGTTCGCGCGTGGCTCGGCTTCGGCGACCTGCGCGACGATGCCAACGCGCGGCCCTGGTTCTACCGGATCCTCCGCACCGTGCTCAGCGACGCCCGTGAGAAGTCCGGCCGCCGGCAGCAGCTCGTGCACATCACGAGGCTGGAGGAGACGCACGACGAGCTCCTCGGCGGCGAACGCGACGCGCTCTTCTCCGAAGTGGTCGCCCGTCTCGATTCGGAGGCCGTGCACCGGGCACTCGCCGAGATCCCCGAGGACTTCGCCACGGCGGTCGAGCTGCACGACATCGACGGATTCAAGTACATCGAGATCGCCGACATCGTCGGTGTGCCGATCGGCACGGTGATGAGCCGCATCGCGCGCGGCCGGAAGCTGCTCGCTGGCGCCATCCTCGCCGCCCGGCGCGACGGCGCGGCGGATGCCACTGAGGTCGTCGACGTCGGCGCACGGCGTGCGATGCGTGGAGGTCTGCGATGAGCGACAACCAGAGCCCGCTCACCACGCGGGCAAACCCGGCCGACGAAGCGGTCCGCGAGTCGCGCCATCAGGTGCTCCGCGAGCTGCTCGGCGCGTACGCCGATCGCGAGCTCCCGCCCGAGACGACGGCGCAGATCGACGCACACCTCATCGGGTGCGTGCAGTGCCGCCGCGAGCTCGAGGTTCACGACACGATCCGTGGGCGGCTCGCGGCCGAGCCGCCCGCCGCCACCTCGCCTGCCCTGCGGGCGCGAATCGCCTCGGCGCTCGATGCGATTCCGGCTCCCGTCGTCGAGGTCGCGCCGCCCGCGGTGGCGTCCGATATCTCGCACCGCCGCATCACCTGGATCGCGATCGCCGGCTGGGTGACGGCGTTGGTCCTCGCGATCGCGCTGGCGATGCAGGGCGAGCGCGTGCAGGAGCGGCTTGGCGGCACGCGTGAGATCGCGACGCCGATTCACTCCGTCGCGCTGCTCGACGGAGTGCTCGGAGACTACGACCGGGTCGCGGCGGGCGAGCTTCCGGGCCGCGCGCGCGATCTGTCGGCGGTGCGCGCGGCGGTGTCCTTCCCGATCGAGCCGCTGCAGGCGGCGAACCTGCGCCTCGTGGGTGCGTGGACGACGGAGCTGCGCGGCGAGCCCGCGGCGGTATTGGCGTACCGGCTCGATGATCGGCTGGTCGTGCAGTATCTCGTCGCCGAGGACGCGTTCTTCCGCGCGCCCGCCGTGCGCGCCGCGGTCGCGGATCGACATCTGTTGACCGCATCCGTCGGCGAGAGGTCCATCGTCGCATGGCCGGACGCGTCGACGGGTACGGTGCTCGTCGGGGACGTGCCCGCGAGGCAGCTGCGCGACATCTGGATCACCGAGAGGTTGCACTGATCCTGTTCAAGCTCTTCCACGCGTCGCGACGAACCGCGCGGCGCGTCACCGGTGCCCTGATCGTCGGCACGCTCGTGACGGCTCCGGCGGCCGTGCGAGCGCAGGACACGGCGCGTGCCGACTCGCTCTCGCCCGATTCGCTCGCCGCGCGGCTCGCGCGAGCCGAAGCGGCGATCGCGGCACTGCGGCAGCAGCTCGCCACCGAGTCCCAGAGCACGGTGCACACGCGCTCGCGGCTCCAGCTCGAGCTCACCGGCCGGATCCTCACCAATGCGTTCGCGACCTTCGGGCGTGCGAACAATGTGGACGTGCCGCTCGTGGCGCTCGCGCCGTCCAATGTCGAGGAGACCGACGCCTTCGGCGTCACGGCCCGCCAGACGCGGATCGGCGGCGTGGCCACGGTGCTCGACGTGCTCGGTGGGGAGTTCATCGGCGACCTGGAGCTCGACTTCTTCGGCGGCGTCCAGAATGGGCCTGGCGATCGCCGGCTCTTCCCCGAGCCGCGCATTCGCACCACGCGCGCACGGCTTCGATGGTCGCGCACCGAGATCATGGTCGGCCTCGACGATCCACTCGTGTCGCTCCTGAACCCGGTGAGCATCGCGGCGAGCGGCGTGCCAGAGTTCTCCGGATCGGGCAATCTGTGGAACTGGCTCGGTCAGATTCGAGTGTCGCAGGACATCGGGTCGGTTCGGCTCGCGAGCGCGCCGGTTCGCTTCGCCGTGCAGGGCGGTCTCATCGCGCCGTACAGCGGCTCGCAGTATCCGGGCGAGCCCGACGCCGTCGATGCGGGCGAACGCTCGGGACGCCCCGCGTTCGAGGCGCGCATGCAGGCGCAGTGGGGCGACAGCTCGAGGATCGGCGGCACCGATGCGTCGATCGGCGATGGCGGCGGCGAGATCGGCCTCGGGACCCACCGTGGATGGGTCGCGAATGGGGAGGGCGGCCTCGAGACGAGCTACGCCATCACAATGGACGCGCGAATCTCATTCACGCGATGGCTCGAGCTGCGCGGTGAAGGCTACTCGGGGCGATTGCTGCGCGGGCTCGGCGGCGGCGGAATCGGCCAGGCGTTCGGCAAGTCGACGTCGACCGACGATCTCGGTCCGGCGATTCGCGACCACGCCGGTTGGGCGCAGCTCAACGCGCAGGTGCTGCGACCGCTGCTCGCGGGTACGGGCTGCGGGATCGACGTGGTGAACGACGCCGATCGTCCGACCAGGCGGCGCAACACCGTGTGCGCCGCTCACCTGCTCTGGCGTCCCGCGGAGCCGATCGTGATCGGGTTGGAGTTTCGCCAGGTGAGGACGCTGTTCGACACCGGAGCCACCGGCCGCGTGAGCCATCTGAACCTGGGGCTTGGCTTTGAGCTCTGATCGCTGCCACCGGACCACTCGGCACTGGATCGCGGCGGCGATGCTGCTCGGCGTCGCGCGCTCCGCGCATGCGCAGGGTGCGGTGAGCGGACAGATCGCGCTCGTGGAGCGACAGGGAGCGGAGCACAGCGATCTGCGGAGCGCGGTAGTCTACCTGGAGCCCGTCGCGCGCGTGGTGCGCACGGCGTCCGCAAAGCCCGAGCTGCGCGAGGCATCCATCGCGATGACCGATCGCGAGTTCGTGCCGCACGTCCGCGTGGTGCTCGCCGGCGGCGCGGTGACTTTCCCCAATCAGGACCCGTTCAGCCACAACGTGTTCTCGAACGCCGAGATGGGGCCGTTCGATCTCGGCCTCTATCGTCGCGGGGCCAGTCGCACCGCGCACTTTCCTCGGCCCGGCATCTATCCGGTGTACTGCAACATCCACTCGCGAATGGTGAGCTTCGTCGTCGCCGTGCCCGACGCGAACGTGGCGTTCGTCACCGCCGACGGGCGCTTCGCCATCGCGGACGTGCCCGCCGGAGACTATCGCCTGGTGGCGTGGCACGAGCGCGCCGGCGCGCGCGTCGTGCGCGAGGTGAGCGTCCCCGCGACGGGGCTCACCGGCCAGCGCATCGTGCTCGACGCGCGCGCCTACGTGTCCGGCCCACACCTGAACAAGTTCGGCCTGCCGTACGCCGCCACGCGCGTGGACCGATACTGATGCGCGCGATGCCTCGGCTCCGCGCCTGGCGCTCGATGGGTCTTCCCGCCCGCATCATGGCGAGCGCAGTCGTGCTGCTGACCGTCGTGCTCGCGCTGGTGTTCGCGATTCTCTCCCGCTGGGCGCAGCGCAGCGGCGATGCGGTGGTGCGCCGCGAGCTCGAGCAATCAACCGACCTCGTCGCGCAGATCCTCTCCAGCCGGCAGCGGAGTCTCACCGGTGGAGCGCGCGTGTTCGTACAGGACCCGTACTTCCGTTCATTCGTCGCCGAGCACCGACGAGACGAGGTGCTCGACCAGTCGCTGGAAGCGACCGAGCAGCTCGAGGCCGATTGGGTGTTCGTGGTGGACGAGCGCGGCACCATCCTGGCGAAGAGCGACGAACCGGGCGCACCCGGCGCGGACATGAGCAGCGTGCCGCTCGTCGCCGGCGCGCTCCAGGGGCAAGTGCGGAGCGGCTTCGGCGTGTCGGGCGACACGCTGCTCTTCCAGGCGGTCGCGGTGCCGATCGTCGTTCCGGGCGGCGCGCCGATCGGTGCGCTCGTCGCCACGAAGAAGGTGGACTCACTGCTCGCGCACGACATCAAGGCGGCGACCGGGGCGAACATCGTCTTCTTCGTGCACAACGCGTCGGGCAACCGGGTCGCCACCTCGACGCTCGGCGCGTCGCTCGGTGGCACGCTCGCCGCGGAGGTGACCGACAAGGCACGTTCGCAGGCGGTGATCGGCGGCGTGCGCTACGCCACGCAGGGCGCGTCGACGCCGACCGCCGGCGGCGACTTCATCGGCGGGTACGTCGTGCTGAGCGCACGCGATGCGACGAGCCCTGAGATCGCCGAGGTACGACGCGCACTGCTGCTCGCGGGTCTGGTCGGGCTCGCGCTGGCCGGACTGGCTGCGTACGCCACCTCGCGGCGCGTCGCGCGTCCGATGCGCACGCTGGCGTCGGTCGCGCAGCGCGCGACCGACGGCGACTACACGCTCGCCCCCGGCGAGACATCCGGCGTCGCTCACGCGTACGATGCGTCGTCAGGACGAAGCGAGGTCGCGACGCTCGAAGTCGCCGTGCACCGCCTCGTCTCGGAGCTGCGCGACCGGCAGGCGCTCGTGGCGGCGGTCACGGCATCGGTCCCCGCACACGGACGGCTTGCTGTGGCGTCTTCGGCCGCGGCGACGCCGAGCCTTACGATGCACCGCGTGCAGGGTGGTCTGTCGCGCGTGATCGCGAGTGCTCCCCGCACGCTCGTGCCGGCGAACGCCGATCGCTCGCGCTCCGACCTCGCCGTGGGCGACGTCGTGGCCGAGCGCTACGTCATCGACGCACTGCTCGGGAATGGTGAGTTCGGCGTGACGTACCGAGCGCGCGATCGCGTCGCGGGAACTGTCGTCGCGCTCAAGCGCCTGCGTCCGCCGCATGCGGGCACGGAGACGAGCGTGCTCGAGCTGGTGCGCGAAGAGGTGCGCGCGGTGCGCCCGCTCGTGCACCGCAACGTCATCCGCGTGCACGACGCGGGCGAGGATGCGGGCGTTCCCTTCCTCACGATGGACTACGTCGAAGGGATCCCGCTCGCGCAGCTGCTGTCGGCGAACGGTCCGCTCCCCGAGCTGGCCGTGCTCTCGTTGGCCAAGCAGCTCTGTCGCGCGCTCTGCGTGGCGGAGGCGCGCGGTGTCGTGCACGGCGACCTCTCGCCGCGCCAGCTTCACGTCGCGTACGAAGGGGTGCTCAAGGTGGGTGACTTTGCCGCCGCGAGAATCGAGCGACGCCTGCGCGGGAGCGAGCACCGCGACGGTGCGCGACAGGCCGCGATCCCGCAGCTCGCCGGCGCGACGGTCGGATCACCCGAGTACATGGCGCCCGAGCAGATGCTCGGCGAGGCGCCGACGGCGCGCACCGATCTCTATGCCGCTGGAGTCGTGTTGTACGAGTGCGTGACCGGCGCGACGCCGTTCCGTACCGACTCGCCGCTCGCCTTCCTCGCGCAGAAGCTCAGTGCGAGCGAATCGTCCGTGGAATCCGACGCGATGCGTGCGCCGCAGCCGTCGAGAAGCGCGACCGCGCTGCTGCTCCGCGACGTGATCGGGCGGATGATCCTGCCCGAGGCGGATCGGCGCCCCGACTCAGCCGGCGCGATGCTCGAGCTGCTCGAGCGCGCCGGCTGAGTCGGACTCTTACTGCGTCTTCGAGAGCTGGCCGCGGATCTCGCCCGCGGGGAACGTCGCGCTGTGAACGTTCATGTACGCGTTGCCGTTCGTCATCAGCACCTCGAGCGAGTCGCTCGAGATCGCGGCGTTGGCGATGTTCGCCGCGGTGAAGGTGCCGGTGATGGTGCCGCTCGTTCCGGTGGCTCCAGCGATCGAGAAGGGCACCAGCACACCAGCGTTCACGCCGGCCGCGGCAGGCGCGTGGATGTGAGCATTGTTCGGCGCCGTGGTGAGGCCGGTGTAGTTGATGGTGTACGTGTACGTCGAGCCGTTCTTCACGACGGTACCCGTCGCCGTCGCCGGCGTCGCACGCGCGGGATTCTCGTTCGCGCCGTTCAACGTCGCGGTCCAGGTGGGAATCGTCGGCACCACGGGAGTGTCGGAGCCGCACGCGACGGCGGTCGCACCGATCAGGATGACGGCCGTCAGCGCCGCGTATGCGACCAGCGCGCGTGAAGGCTTGGCGGAGTGGCTCATGGTACGACCTCGGCGGGAAGTGTGATCGGGTGCGTCGCGGAGACGCGCAGTGTCTTCGAATGCGCTGACGGTGCGATCCCTCCGTCTATTCCCTCTCGCCTCCCTCCAACGGGCGCGAGTGAGCCAGCCGAGCGGAGCGTGGCGCGGGAATAATCACCGCCTGCGCGGCGTCTTCTCAGACGTCCTCACCGCCGGCTCGCCGATGCTCCTGACTGCCTTCTTCGCCCTGCCCGATGTCGGTCAGGTCGATGCGTTCGCCGAACCGTGGCGCCGATTGTACAGCCACTCCCCGCTGGTCTCCACGGTCGTCCTGTTCGGTCACATCGGCGGACTGCTCGCGGGGGGTGGGCTCGCGCTCGCGGCCGATCGCGCGACGCTGCGCGTGGACGGCTCGAACGACGCCGAGCGCTCGCGGCACCTGGACGACTTGCTGCGCCTCCGCCGGCCGGTCGGCACGGCGCTGGGGATCGCGGCGGTGAGCGGCGCCCTGCTCTTCTTCGCCGACGTCGAGGCGTTCGCTGCGTCGCGGATCTTCTGGGCGAAGATGGCGCTCATCGTCGTGCTGCTGACCAACGTCGCGGTCGTGGTGCGCGTGGAATCCGCGCTGCGCGCTCGGCCGACTCAGGGCCCACTCGAATCTCTTTGGGCGGCACGCGAGCGTCTCTGGCGCCGCCGCCGCGCGAGCGCGGTCGTCAGCGTCGCGCTCTGGTTCATCCTCGTCCTGGCCGGAACGGCGCTCGCCTCACACTAGCCCCGCGCCTCGGCCGGCCAGCTATCGCGCGCCTGTTGGCGGCTCCGCCGAAGGCCGCGGCGCGAGCAGCGGCTGCAGGCCGCGCCATACATTCTCCGCCACGATCCGCTCCCCAATATCGTTCGGGTGCACCCCGTCGCCCTGATTGAGCTCGGGATATCCCGCGACGTGCTCGAGCAGAAACGGAAGGAGCACCGCGTGATGCTCGCGGGCGAGGTCGGCGAACATCTGATGAAACGCCGAGGTATACTCACGGCCGAGGTTCGGCGGAGCCTCCATCTGCACGAGAGCGACGATCGCGTTCGGCCGCTCGGTGCGAATGCGCGTGAGGATGGAGTCGATCGTCGACCTCGTGGATGCGACCTGCAGCCCGCGCAGCCCGTCGTTGGCGCCCGTCTCCACCACGATCACGTCCGCCGGACGCTGGAGCACCCAGCCGAGACGTCGGAGCAGCCCAGCCGACGTCTCTCCGCTGACTCCGGCGTTCACGACCTGGTACGGGAGCGAGCGCGCGTCGATCTTGCGCTGCACGCGCTGCGGATAGGCGCTGTCGGGATCCAGTCCCAGCCCGGCGGTGAGCGAGGTGCCGAGGAAGAGCACGGTCCGGCGTTGTCCGGCCGGTGCGTCGGCCGCGGCGGTCGTCGACTCGGCGGAGGCGACGGGACCTTCGGCCGCTGCGGACGGCTTGATTGACGGAGCCGCGTCGCGAGCGGCGCCCTTGCCGTCGGAGCACGCCAGAGAGAGCGCGCCGAGCACGACGACGATCGACCTTTGCTGAGATCTCATGCTTGAAGCTCGTCAGTTGACGAAGGAATACCAGAGCGGCGACCACAAGCTGGCCGTGCTGCGCGAGGTGAACTTCACGATCCCCGATGGCGCCTTCGTCGCGATCGTCGGGCCGTCGGGGAGCGGCAAGACCACCCTGCTCGGTCTGCTCGCCGGGCTCGACGTCCCCTCTCGGGGCAGCGTGCTGCTGGACGGCGAGGATCTCACCCGCCTGAGCGAGGACCAACGCGCCCGGCTGCGCGGGGCGAAAGTTGGATTCGTCTTCCAGAGCTTTCAGCTCATCCCCACGCTCACCGCGCTCGAGAACGTGCAGGTGCCGCTCGAGCTCCGCGGCGACGACGGCGCACCCGAGCGCGCGCGCGAGCTTCTCGCGCGAGTCGGGCTCGGCGACCGGCTGCATCACTTCCCGAACCAGCTCTCCGGCGGCGAGCAGCAGCGAGTGGCCATCGCGCGCGCGTTCAGCAACTCGCCGCGACTGCTCTTCGCCGACGAGCCGACCGGCAACCTCGACAGCGAGACGGGCGCACGCATCGTCGAGCTGCTCGAGGCGCTCAACCGCGAGTCGGGCACGACGATCGTGCTGGTGACGCACGATCTGAACCTCGCGAGGCGTGCCCAGCGCATCATTCGCCTCGCTGACGGAGTCGTTGTGAGCGACGCACCCGTCTCGACCGCCGACGACTCGGCCGGCGGCGAGCCCGCCGCCGCGCTGTCCGACTGAGGACGCCGAGCGATGCGCACCGCCCGATTGCTCGACCTCGCCTGGCGCGAGAGCCGCACCGCGAGGCGGCGACTGCTCCTCTACATGTCGTCCATCTCGCTCGGCGTCGCCGCGCTGGTCGCGATCGACTCGTTCGCCAGCAACACCCAGCGCAGCGTGCGCGAGCAGTCGCGCGCGCTCCTCGGCGGCGACGTGTCCATCTCGTCACGGCAGGAGATCCCCAAGCCGGTCCTCCTCGCACTCGATTCGCTGCGCCGAGAGTTCGTCGGGGTCACGGTGGTGAGCACCTTCGCGTCCATGGCCATCGTGCCGCGCACGGGAGGCACCCGTCTGGCGCAGGTGCGGGCC
>DASYMZ010000015.1:0-40240 GCA_036008805.1 Gemmatimonadaceae bacterium | reverse complement strand
TCCGCAGGTCGTATCCAGCTCCGACCTGAAAGCCGATCGCGGTCGTCCGATCCGACACCGAGCCTCGACTGCCCACCTCGAAGCTGCCGTGGATCATACCGTAGCCCAACCCACTAGAGAGGAAGAATCCTGCGGCGGGCTGAGGATACCAGAGCGCCACCGCGTCGAACGTGGCGCCCTGGCGAATCTCCGGTCGACTCTGCGCGTGCAACGTCGAGACGCAGAGCACCGAGAGCGCGAGGATGCTCATCGTCGACGCTTTCATGTGCGGGTTGGTGGAGGTGACGTGGCTGAGCGGGCGACGCGCGAAATATGCGAGGCTCACCAGAGCCCGCCATGGATCAGTGCCAGGTCAGTCCGATTCCGCCCTGCAGGACATTTGAGCCGATGCTTGCCGTCTCCTCACCGTTTCCGTTGGCCCCGCCGAAGACGGTAGCGTACGGCGTGAGCGAGAAGCCGTGGGCGAGTCGCACGTCGTAACCCAAGCCAGCCTGGTAGCCCAGACCGTTGGTGTGGAGCTCGACGCTCTGATGGATCTGCCCGCCCCCAGGTGTGTTCAGAACGAAGTCGGTGTTCCACTGCCACCGACCGTAACCGAGTCCCCCGGAGAGGAAGAAGCCGCTGGAAGTACGCGGATACCACTGCAGCACGGCATTCAGGGTGGCGACGGTGAGCCGCTCTGACACGGGAGTGTGCTCGCGCCGCGACCAGGCATTCATCTCGCCGGCGAGCACGAGCCTCGGCGCGATCGCGCCTCCTATCCGGACGTAGCCGGCGGGGGCGTTCCGTCGAGAAAACTCGGCGCCAGGGCAGCCGCCCGTCGCGACATCCAGGCAGTCGACGGGAATGCCGGCGGCGCCCGCGCCAACGCCGAGTCCCATGCTCACGGTCGGCCCATCGTGCGCGGATGCGCGCGACTGCGCGAGCACAGGGGACACACTCAGCGTCACGAACGCGACGAGAGCGAACAGGGAAGGTCTCATGATCGACGAGGGTCGAGGGCCGAGAGCGCTGCCGTCGTGCGACGCTTCATCGCGCCTGTACGCGGCAGTGTCTCTCCGCTGAACCCACGCCGATCGCGATCAGTTACTCGCCGGCGTCACTGACGGCCGCGTGACCCGCCACGTGACCTTGCCCGCCAGCGGATCGTTCACGAGCGCCGAGCCGTTCACCCGGAGCGTCTGTACCGTGCCACCCGGCAGGATGAACGTTCCCTCCGCCGCCGCTCCGTCGGAGCTGTACACCTTCAGCTCCACGTTCTTCCAGTCGATCGCCGCGGTGTTCTGCGCGACGGCGACGTGCGGCAGCACGGTGTGATCCTTCACGAGCAGCACGATCGGGATCGTGCCAGCCGTGATGGTGTGATAGCGCGCTCCCTCGTACGACTTGCCGGTCTGATAGTCGATCCACGTGCCCGGCGGCAGGTAGACGCGACGCACCGCGGTCGCGGTCTCGAGCAGCGGCGCGACGAGCAGGTTCGCGCCGAACATGTATTCGTCCTCCACGAGCCACGAGCCTGGATCGTCGGGATACTCGAAGAACAGCGTGCGCAGCATCGGCCATCCCTTCGAGGACGCGACGTGCGCCTGCGAGTAGATGTACGGCATCAGCGAGTACTTGAGGCCGAGTGCGTTCTGGAAGTCGGTCACCATCGCGGGGCTGTACTCCCACGGCTCGCGCGGCGGCGCGCCATGGGTGCGGGTGTGCGACGTCAGCACTCCCATCGCGAGCCAGCGGCGATACAGATCGGCCGGTGCGCGCGCGACGAAGCCGCCGACGTCGTGGCTCCAGTAAGTGAAGCCAGACAGACCGAACGACAGCCCGCCGCGCAGCTCGGCCGCCATCGCGGAGTTGGTGTTCTCCGCGTCGCCGCCCCAGTGCAGCGGATAGCGCTGGCTTCCCGCCCACGCGCTGCGCCCCCAGATGATCCCGTCACCGGTGATCTGCTTGGTCACCGACCACGCGGCGTCGTTGTAGCGCACGGGATAGAGATTGTGCTCGTACCAGCCGGTGCGCCCGTTGTGGTACTGCCCCTCGAGCGGCGCGCCTTCGCCGAAGTCGGCCTTGATGACGCTCACCCCCATCTTCAGCAGGCCGGCCAGCTTGTTCTTGTACCACGCTACGGTCGCCGGATTCGTGAAGTCGAGCACGGCGTCTTCCGTCGAGAGGCGCCCACCCTGATCCCTCACGGTCAGCTTCTCGTCCACCAGCTCCTTGAACAGCGAGTTCTTGGGCGTGAAGTAGGTGTACTGCCACAAGCTGACGTGAAAGCCGTCCTTCTTGAGATCCGCGATCATCTTCGCTGGATCGGTGAAGCGCGTCTTCGAGAACTTGTAGTCGCTCTGCCAGTCGGTCTCGAACCAGCCGGTGTCGAGGTGGAGCACGTCGGCCGGCACCTTGTACTGCCGCAGCTTCGCGGCAACGTCGCGCACCTCGGCTTCCGACTTGTAGGTGATGCGGCTCATCCAGAGGCCGAACGACCAGAGCGGCGGCACGGGGCTGCGTCCGGTGAGCGCGGTGTACTCGCTCACCACGTCCTTGGGCTCGCCGAGGAAGACGAAGATGTCCATCATCTCGTCGCCCGAGTAGATCACGTTGTGCGCGTCGTACTCGGCGCCCACGTCGAAGGTGACGGGCGCGCTCGTGTGGACGAACATCCCGTAGCCGCGGCTGCTGAGGAAGAAGGGGATTGCCTTGTACTGATACGAGCCCTGCACGCCCATCGCGTCGCGGAGAAAGGCGACGATGCGCTGGCCGCGCTTGTTCAGGCGAGTGAACGACTCGCCGAAGCCGAAGATCTTCTCGTCCTGCTGCAGCTCGAAGGTGGCGGCGGTGGTTCGCCCGTAGTCGCGACCGCGGCGCACGAACGAGAACGGCGTGGAGGGCAGGTAGCCCGCGGGATCGTTCAGGTGCGTGGTGCGCGTGAGCAGCTTGCCCTGCGCGTCGTAGATCTGCACGTCCCACGGGTTGCGCACGATCCGCACGCGGCCGAAGGCGCTCGTGTAGGTGACGGCGCTGTCGGTGGACTGCACCTGCCAGGTCTTGTCGGTGGGCACTGGGCCGGCGAGCATGATCGACTTCTCGCCCTCCATCATCGACTGGGGCAGCGCGCGCGTGCTGAAGCGGAGGCGCAGCGCGCGCGGGCTCACGAACGAGACCTCGAACGGGAGCGATGGATCGCGATCGTATTCGGCGCCGGGGAACTCGCTCCCCTGCGCGCGCTGGTAGACGACGTCCTCCTTCTCGAACGACAGCGAGCCGTTGAGCGCGTAGCGATCCCACTGAAGCGATCCTCGCCCAGTCGCGGGGTCGAAGGCGGTGAGCCGGCTGGCCACGAAAGCGGGCTGGAAGGGCTTCTTGAAGTCCTGGCCGACGTCGACCGGGTCGCCGAGGACGCCGGTGTTCTGCGCCGACGCGGGCGCGGCGCTCAGCGCGGCGGCGAGGATCGAGCAGAGGGCCGCGGCGATCGTCCTGATTCGCGACGTGCGGAATGACATGGAATCACTGCTCCGTGGTCGGTTCATGGTCGCTCAGGTCCAGCCGATAGCCCTCCACGAGCTCGGCGCCTGGCACTTGAAAGTCTGTCGATGGATCGCGGACGAATCCCATCCGGTCGTACAGCCGCATCGCGGCGGACATGCTTCTCGAGGTGTGCAGGCCGAGCGCCGCGGCGCCCGCGCGCTTCGCGCGGCGCACGCACTCGTCCACGAGCGCGCGTGCGATCCCGAGGCCGCGTGCCTCCGGCGCGACCGCAACCAGCCGAACTTCGGGCCAGAGGGCGCGGGAAGCAAGGTCGCCGTACGCCTCCGCGCCCGGATCGTAGAGCGCCGCGCTGCCGACGATGGCACCATCGCGCTCCACGACGAGGCGTGTCACCCCGGCGTCGTCCGCGAGCGATCGTCGAAGCGCACCCTCGAGCATCGCCCACGACTCGGGATGCATGATCGTCGCGTACTCGCCATACGCGTCCATCGTGAGCTCGGCGATGCGGGCGCGCTCGTCGGCGCGCGCGTCGCGCACGCGGAGCGCGCCGCTCACGTGAGCCGGTCGCGATCGTGTGCGGCGCTCCAGTCGACGATCGGGCCGGCGGGCACGATGCGCGATGGATTCAACCGCTCGTGCGTCATGTAGTAGTGGCGTTTGATGTGATCGAAGTCGACCGTGTCGCCGAAGCCGTCGCGCTGATACAGGTCGCGTGCGTAGCCCCACAGGTTGGGATAGTCGATGAGCCGCCGGATGTTGCACTTGAAGTGGCCGACGTAGACCGCGTCGAACCGCACGAGCGTGGTCCAGAGGCGGACGTCGGCCTCGGTGATCTGGGTGCCGACGAGAAAGCGCTGGGTCGACAGCCGCTCCTCGAGCCAGTCGAGCCGCGCGAAGAGCGTACGCACCGCCGCGTCGTACGGCTCCTGCGTTGCGGCGAAGCCGGCGCGGTACACGCCGTTGTTCACGTCGCGGTAGACGAGCGCGTTGATCTCGTCGATCGCGCTGCGCAGCGGCTCTGGGTAGAGATCGGGCGCGCCCGGCTTGTGGAAGCGAGTGAACTGGGTCTCGAAGTCGATCGTGATGTCGGGAAAGTTGTTCGTCACGAGCCGCTGGGTCTTGCGGTCCCAGATGCACGGCACGGTGTAGCGCCCGGTGAAGCTCGGGTCGGTCCGGAGATATGCCTCGGAGAGGAACTGGAATCCGCAGACCGTGTCGAGGCCGTGACCTGATCCCTCGGTGAACGCCCAACCACGCTCGTCGCGCACTGGATCGACGACGGACATCGAGATGGTGTCCTCGAGGCCGAGCAGGCGGCGCACGATGATCGCGCGGTGCGCCCACGGACAGGCGAGCGATACGTAGAGATGATACCGGCCAGGCTCGGCCGGAAAGCCAGACGAGCCATCGGCGGTGATGCGATCGCGGATGGTGTACTGCTGCCGCTGGAACTCGCCCGTCTTGCCGGTCTCCGCGGGGAACTGGCCTGCTGCGCTGGTGGATGCCATGTCGAAAGCCGAGTGGAAGAAGCTGGCCACGCCCTCGCCGGCTCAATCCGCCAGCAGCATCGTGAACAGCTTCGTCGCGATCGCGACGTTGTCGTTGCGATCGATGTATTCATCGTACAGCCAGGGATCACCGAGCGCGAACACCGTTCCGCGCCCGACGTGCGCCAGCGCCATGATGTCGGTGCCCTTGTCGGTGAGCACCGCCTCGGCGGGGGCGGAGAGCTTCAGCGGCGCGACCTCGACGATGTACGCCTGCAGCCCACCCTCGAAAATGAGATGTGGCCCAGTCGCGATGAGAATCGCCTTGCCCGTCGCCTTGGGATACGTCTCTTCCAGAAACTGGATGCCGAATCGCGACGCCAGCTTGTTGAAGTGGGAGAACTCGGCGTGGCCCTTGTCGTTGCCGAGCAGCACGAGCCGGCCGCCGCCCCTCACCCACAGGTCGAGCGCGTCGATCTCCGAGTCCTCGATGTACTTCGGATCCGTCGTCTCGTCGGGCGTGTCGGGATCCACGATGATGAGCAGGTCGAGCGGCGCGAGCGACGCGCCGTCGATCTTGCTGCGCAGCGTGCGGAGCTGGACGTCGTGCGAGCGGAACGCCTTGCCGAGCTTCGAAAAGCTGCCGTCGGACGTACCCTCCCACTGGTAGTGCTCGGGCAGCTTGCTCTCGTTGTTGTGATAGCCGTCGAGGCCGACGACGGTCTGCGCGCGCAGCGGGGCCACGGCGAGGAAGAGCAGGGCGGCCGCGGTGAGTCGCATCGGCATCTCGGGTTCTCGCTCAGTACTTGTCGGTGTTGCTGACGAACGCCACGTAGCGGCCGTCGGGCGACCACGACGGCACGTTGATCGTGCCCTGGCCGCCGTACACGTACGCCAGCACCTTCGGCTCGCCGCCGGCGACGGGCATCGTGCGGAGGTACACGTGCTTGTACCACGGATGGTCGGTCGGCGAGATGTCGGCGAGGAACGAGATGAAGACGATCGACTTTCCGTTCGGCGAGACGTGCGGGAACCAGTCGTTGAACCGGCTGTTCGTGAGCCGCGTCTGGTTGCTGCCATCGGCGTTCATGCGCCAGAGCTGCATCAGCCCGGAGCGCGACGAGTTGAAGTAGATGCGACCGTCGGGCCCATACTCCGGCCCGTCGTCGAGACCTTCGGCGGTGGTGAGGCGCACCTCGGCGCCACCAGTCACGGGGATCTTGTAGATGTCGGTCGAGTCGCCGCGGATGCCGGTGAACACGAGAAACTTCGCGTCGTTCGACCAGCCGTGCAGATAGGACGGTGCGTTCTCCGTCACGCGCTTCGGCGTTCCGCCCGTCACCGACACGGTGTACACCATCGACTTGCCGCCGTTGTCGGGCGGCTGGTGGCTGATGCCGAGCATCTTCCCGTTCGGCGAGAGGACGTGGTCGTTGTTGTTCCGTGTCGCGAAGTCGGTGTTGATCAGCGTCGGGGTGTTGGTGGCGAGATCGTAGCGATACAGCTTGCCGTCCTGATTGTAGATCAGCGCCTTGCCGTCGCGCGTCCAGTTCGGCGCCTGCACGGACGCCGTCGAGCGGTAGATGATCCGCCGCTGTCCCGAAGTCACGTCCATCAGCTCGATGTTGCTGCCGATGTACTCGCGGTAGGGCACGAACCCGACGCGCGCGGGCACCGTGATTCGCACGTCGCTGAACACGGCCTTCTCCATCACCGTGTCGTTGTGCGCGCAGACGAACAGGCCCACCGACACGCTGTCGCCGAGATCGATGTCGGTCGTCTGCACGGCGGACAGCGTGTCGCCGTACCTGGCCACCGACATGATGTAGGTCCGGCCGCGCCGCTCGAGCTGGATGACGTCGGCGCCCTTGATCGTCGACTGGACCTGCTCGGTCTCGGCGCCCGCCGTCCGGCGGAACTGCAGCGAGGTGAGGCCGTCGCCGTGCACCACGCCGCTCACGTGCGGCGAGCTGGAGTCCATCGTCGAGCGGATCATCCAGCCGATCTTGCGATGCGGATCGACGCCCTTGCCCAGGAGCTGCGCGCGCGTGGTGAGGATGAAGTCTCCCTTCATCGGGCGCGCGACGTAGCGGAATGCGTCCTTCTTCGCCCAGATGTTGGCCCCGGAGCCACTGATGGCGTAGCTGCCGGACTTCTCGTCGTACCGGGCCGAGCCCTTCAGCGTCGGGTTGCCCACGTCCACAGTCGTCGTGAACTCGCCGAGCGCGGGGCTCGCGCTCTGCTGCGCGTGTGAAGTCGAGACGGCCAACGTCAACATCGTCGCGGGAAGCGTCAGTCGTACGGTGCGCCGGATCATCGGACCTCCTTGGGATGCTCGAGCCGGCGCGACACGTTCATCAACGCTCGGCCGTCGTGGTAAGCCGCCTTCCAGATCTGTCCCTTCAGCGCGAGGCGCATCTGCGGCTGCTTGTCGATGCCGCCCGCGTACCAGCCGCCGTGCTCGTGGTCGATGAGATAACTGTTCACGTAGTGCCACTGCTCCAGGAACCGATCGTGATAGCGCATCGGGTCGTCGGGATACAGGTCGCCGAAGATGAGCAGGCTGTTCAACCCCTCCGCCTGCGCCCACCAGTTCTTGGTGTCATCCACGACGGTGAGGATGTCGCGGCCGGCGAAGTAGTAGCCCGCCTCGTAGAACCCGCCGACCGCGCGATCCCATCCGGTGCGCAGCGAATGATCGAGCATGCGCTTGCCGACCCGTCGCGTCGCGTCGCGAGGCTCGCCGAGCGCGTCGGCCGCTTCCATCATGAGGTACGCGGTCTCGACGTCGTGGCCGAACGAGACATGGTCGTGGAAATAGCGATCAGCGCGACGCGCTGCATCCGTCGAGTCCCGATACGAGACCGGCGTCCAGTCCTCGGTGGAGAAGAGGGTGAGCGTGCCCGGCTCGCGCACGATCGTATCGCGGATGAGCGCGAGCATCTCGCGCAGTCGGTCGCGCAGCGTGGGGTCGGGCCACACCCGGTACAGCTCCGTGAACGCCTCGAGGATGTGGATGCTCGAGTTCTGATCCTTGCCCGAGTCGCGGCCGCGGCCGGCGCGCAGCGGAGTGCCATCGCGCTCGAGGTAGTTGAAGTAGCCGCGATGCACCGGATCGTGCGCATGCGAGTCGAGCCACCGAAATGCCGACTGCGCCAGCCGCAGCGCCGAGCTGTCGCGCGAGACGTCGTAGTACGCCGCGAGTCCGTAGATGCCGAACGCCTCGCCGTACGCCTGCTTGATGATGTGGCCGTCCGCCTCTGCTTTCGGCGTGCCGTCGCGCGAGACGAGCCAGAAGAATCCGCCATGCTGGGCGTCCCACATCCTGTCGCGCAGGAAGGCGACGCCGTGCGCCGCGGCGGGAAGGAGAAAGGTGTCGCTGGGAAAGAGCTGCGATGCGCGCGCGGTCGTCCAGACGTGGCGCGCCTGGGTGACGATCATCTTGTCCTGATCGCCCGTCGGTTTCCACTCGAAGTCGAACTGGCTCAGGAAGCCACCGTGCTCCCTGTCCACGGCGCGGGGGTACCACGGGCGCAGCAGCTCATCGTGCAGTGAGCGTCGCAGCTCCGCCGCGAGCGTTCGCCTGCGCTCCATCGTGAGCGTCGAGGTGGTGCCGCTCGCCGAACCAGACGTCCTCACGCTCGCGCCGTTGTTGCTGCCGGCGCAGGCCAGGAGCGAGAACGTGATCCAGGCGAGCAGTGGGCGACGCATGACGGGAGCTCGTGAGAGTGATCCGAACGCCCGTCGGAGCAGCGATGCCCATCCAGGCCGGTCAAAGCTGCCAGGGGAGCCCGAGAGTGTCCAGTGACTGGAATAAATGTCGGCGCTGGGTCTCTGCGTGGCACGAACCGTGACTCACCTCACCAGATGATGCGAGCTCACCTGACGTTCATCGCCCTCGCCGTCGCGTCGTCCGCGGCGTGCGCACAGACGCCCGATCGCGCTCGTGCCTCCGAGGCACGGCAAGCAGTGGATCTGTCGCACGGCGTGGAGGCGAGCGTGCGGGCCGATCCGCTCGCGGCGCGCGCCGACTCGCTGATCCGCGCGGGACGTCCGTGGCGTGCGACGCTGCTGCTGGCTCCACGGCTCGCCACGCAGGCGAGCGCCACCCCCGCGGTCCGGCTCGCCGGTGCACGCGCCGCCGCTGGCTGGAAGGGCTGGGCCGAAGTGGAGCGCATCCTTCGCGACGCACCCTGGCTAGACGAGCAGCTCGACGGCGAGGGCAGGGAGCTGCTGGTGCGCGCGGCGCTGGAGCAGAACAGATCGCCCGTCGACGACGCGCGCGCCGCGCTCGGCGCCGCGCGCACCGATGCGCAGCGCGCCGTGCGGCTGGTCCTGCTCGCGCGTGCGTTCGATCGCGCGAACACCCGCGACAGCGCGGCGGTGTCATACGCCAGCGCGGCGACGCGACTCCCCGAAGCGGCGGAGTGGCTCCGGCTTCGCGCGGCTGGCGTCGAGAGCGACAGCGCCGCACGACAGCACTCGTTCGCTCGCGTGACGACGCCCGTGGCGCGCGCACGCATCCCATGGACCGACGCGCAGGCGCGCGAGCGGAGCGGCGACTTCGCCGGCGCGGCGCGACTCTATCGCTCGGTGTCCGCCGAGCCGGCCGCGCTCCGCGTCGAAGCGCTCGCGGCGCGAGACGAGCCGTCACGTGCGGCGCTGGCGAACCGGATCGCGGAGTATCTGGGCCGCTCGCCGCAGCCCGCCGACGCGCGCGTCGCGATCGACGTCCTCGACAAGCTCGGCGTCACGCTCACGCGCACTGCCGAGATCAGCGCGGCGCGCGCGGCGGCAGACGCGGGACTCGCCGCTCGCGCGATCGCCGGCTTCGAGCGCGCGGGCTCGGCGGGCCAGCTCGAGCCGCGCGATCGCTACTCGTACGCGGCCGCCCTGGCCCGCGCTGGCCGCTACGCTGACGCGATCCGCGTGTACGACCAGGTCGCGGCATCCAATAGCGCGCTCGCGCCGGCGGCGTCGTACCAACGCGCTCGCGCGCTGCTGCAGTCCGGCAACGGAGCCGCCTCGCGCGCCGCGCTGGCCTCCATCCCGGACCGGTACCCGGCTGCGGGCGCAGCGGCGCTGCTCCTGCTCGCCGACCTGCAGATGGATGGCGGCGACGTCTCCGGCGCGGCGCGCAGCCTCGGCGAGCTCGCGCGGAGATTTCCGAAGTCGGATCAGGCGCCGCTCGCCCGCTTCCGTGCCGGCCTGGTGGCGTGGAACGCCGACCCGGGCCGAGCGGCGCTCGCATTCGACTCGCTGGCAGCGATGTATCCGCAGGACGAGGAGGCGGCCGCGGCGCGCTACTGGGCCGGGCGCGCGTACGAGCGACTCGGCAAGCACGCCGAAGCGCGGCAGCGGTGGAGCGAGCTGCAGCGAACCGCACCACTCACCTATTACGGCGTGATGAGTGCGCGCCGGCTCGGCGCGCAGCCCTGGTCACCGCCGCAGGGCGCCGACAGCTCCGCGCATCTCGCATCGGTGGACAGCGTGGCCGCACGCGTGCGCACGCTGCGCCTCCTCGGCATGGACGTCGAAGCGCGGTTCGAGCTGGAAGCGCTCGCGAAGCAGGGCGAGGCCGCGACAGTCGACGCTCCCGCGATCGCCGAAGCCGTGTCGTCGCTCGGCGAGCCGGCGCGTGCGCTGCGATTGGCGGGCCGCATCATCGAGCGAGGTGGCGCGGTGCCGCGCGCGACCTATCGCGTGGCGTATCCGGTGCTGCACGCCGATGCGCTGGTGGAGAGTGCGCGCCGCGCCGAGCTCGATCCCGCGCTCGTCGCGGGGCTGATCCGGCAGGAGTCCACCTGGAATCCCGACGCCGTGTCGCCCGTGGGTGCGCGTGGGCTGATGCAGATCATGCCGTCGGTTGGAGCGCAGCTCGCATCGGGGCGCGGCTACCCGCTGTGGAATCCGGCGCTGCTCTTCGAGCCCGACGTGAGCCTGCAGCTCGGCACCGCGCATCTCGCGTCGAGCATGCGGAGCGGCACCGCCTCACCCGCGCGAGCGCTCGCCGCCTACAACGCGGGCGCGTCGAGAGTGACGCGCTGGGCGAAGCGTCCGGGCGCGGACGATCCCGAGCTGTTCACCGAGTGGATCCCGTACACGGAGACGCGCGACTACGTGCGCGTCGTGCAGCGCAACGCGGAGGTGTACCGCGCGCTGTACGGATGGCGTTGAACGGCGGTGAGTTGGTTGGTTGAAAAGCCGGCTTGTCGGTGGGTGAGCCGGTGATTTGAGCGTCGCTCGGAATGACTGCTCGAAACACGACCGGCGTGGAGACCTCTCAGGAGGCTTCCACGCCGGTTCGTAGTGTGTGCCGTTAAACCGACCAATCAACCGATCAACTAACCAACCTTCCAACTCACCGCCGCCGCCTACCAGCCTGGCGCCAACTGGACTCCCATCACCCAGCTCTTGGACGGGCGCTGGAACGGATGCGCGCCGTACACCTCGAGGATCGCGTAGCCGAGCACGTTGAAGCGTGCCGAGACGCCGGCGCTCACGACGGGGGTGCGCTGCTTCGTCACGTCGCTCGAGCTGCCGAAGCGCGGAGTGGCCGTGCTCGTCCACGCGAGGCCCGCGTCGACGAACGGAGACACGGTGAGCGGCAGGAACGGTACGTTGAGCAGCCCGTACTCCGGCACGCCGAACACCGGGATGCGGATCTCGAAGCTCGTCACCGCGAGCCGGCTGCCGAGCAGTCGGTCGAACGCGGGGCAGTTGCCCCCGTTGCTCCCCGCGCTGCACTCCGCCTGATCGAACGAGCCGACGCTGTAGCCGCGCATGAGCTGCTCTTCGCCGAGGAAGAGCGGATACAGGCTCGTCGAATCCTCGGCGCTCTTTCCGTATCGCCCGTAGTGCAGCGCCCGGAACGCGAAGGTGATCGGCCGGAGGAACTTGTAGGTGCGATAGTCGGCCAGCGCGGTGGTGAAGTTCAGCGTTCCGACCGTCGGCGTGATCTCGAAGCGATAGCGCGAGCCCTGGATCGGATTGGTGAACGCCGCGTACGAGGCGTCGCCAACGAGGGCCACGCTCGCCTGGCCGTAGTACAACGGCGCACGCGACGCCGTGTCGACCAGCTCCTGCTGATAGATCTGCCCGACCTGATCGATGATCTGTCGTTGGATCTGCGTGCTGAAACCGAGCCGCGTCGCCGACAGTGCGAACTCCACCCGCTTCGTCGTCGAGAGCGGATACGCGGTGTTGATCCCCGCCTCGTCGATGAAGATGCGTTGGAGATACAGATCCTGCTGGAAGAATCCCTGGCCGACGTCGGTGTAGTTCACGAAGCCGGTGAGATACGGGATGTGCTGCAGCGTGGCGCCCGTGTTCCAGCGGTGCTTCAGGTTCTGGTAGATGAGCTGGCCGCCGATGTCCTGCACGGTGCCATTCGCCTGGATGCCGAGCCCGATCTGGCGGTCGCTGAGCTGATCGCCGAACAGGAACGACACGCCACCCGCCACGCCGGTGCCGAACGGTCCGCCCGCCGACACGCCGATCTGCGGCTGTCCGACGGCATCCAGTGAGAAGGTGGGGTGGTACGGCACGACGGTGAAGTCGTTCCCCGACGCGAGGCCCGTGATTGGATCACGCAGATAGTTGGTGACCGTCGCGCGTCCCGGCGTGTCGCCCGGAGGCAGCACGCCCGCGTTCGCGACGTTCGCGCCGAGCACGATCGCTTCGCCGCGCGTGCGCGCCGAGTCGAGACCGAACACGGCGTAGCCCTGATCCTGGAACACCGAGAAGAGCATCCGCCCGGTGGTCGGCGCGACGGTGAGCGCCGGTGAGATGGCCGTGATGCCGCTGACGCCCGTCGAGAGACGCGTCACGCGCGACACGGCGCCGCTCGCGGTCTCCAGACGGTAGATGTCGCTGAAGCCGTCCTGGTCGCTGATGAAGAAGAGGCTGCGACCATCGGGCGAGAACTGCGGATTGATGTGCTTGCCGCGCGGGAAGGGCGAGAACACGCTCACCCGGCCACTCGCCACGTCGATCGTCGCGAGCTGCAGCGGAGAGAACACCATCGTCGTGAAGTCGGTGGTGACGCCCCGATCGGTCGCGAAGGCGAGCGTCTTTCCATCCGGCGACCACGCCGGCTGGATGTCGGCGTAGCGGTCGTTCGTGAGCTGCCGCACGGTGCCCGCGGCCAGGTCGAGCAGATACAGGTCGCTGATGCCGCCGGCCGAGCCCGAGAACGCCACCGTGCTGCCGTTCGGCGACCACGCGATGTGCGACACGGCGCCGACCCCCGGCACGCGGATTCTCCGCTCGACGGAGCCAGACTTCACGTCGAGGATCGCGATCTCGTGATCACCGCCGGCCTGCGCGACGAACGCGAACTTGGCGTTGTCCGGCGACCACGCGCCCGACGTGGAGATGAAGCTGATCGCATCGAAGTGCGAGTTGCTCGTCGGTCCCGCGAGCTTCTTGATCACGCGTCCGGTCTGCGCGTCGGCGACGAACAGCTCCACCTCGAACAACCCCTGCCGCGCGAAGAACGCGACGAGCTTTCCGTCGGGGCTCACGGTCGGCGCGAGGTTCATGTCGCCCGTCTTGCGCCCCGTCTGCAGCACTGGATCGCCCGCGCCGTTGGGCCGCGTGCGCCCCTCGAGCAGCGGCAGGTACGCGCGCCGCGTCGCCGCGATCCAATCCTTGGACAGCGAGTCGGTGCTCACGCCGAGCACGCGGCGAATGCCTTCCTCGAAGCCGATGCGGAGCGATGTGCGATAGACGTCGACCACCGCGCGGTCGCCCCACCGGCCGCCCACGTACGCCCACAGCGCCTGGCCGTAGCGATACGGGAAGAAGCGCTGGTCGTTGGTGAGCTGCTTGATCGTCGGGAGGTTGTCGCGCTCCGCGGCATCGCGCAGCCACATCGCGGTGAGCGGATCGTCGCGGCCGAGCGAGAAGTACTCGGCCATGCCCTCGATGAGCCAGAGCGGGAGCGCATTCAGCCGCGCGAGCCCGCCCGGTCCCGCTTCGGCCACACTGTATTGGAACACGTGCACGAGCTCGTGGCCGAGCACGTGGTCGTTGTCGGCGTAGATGCCGGTGAACGGCATGATCACGCGCGTTCGCAGCCCTTCCGTGACACCGCCCGTCCCCTCGGAGAGCTCCTCGCCGATGACGTTCGTCTGCTGGAAGTCCGGCTGGTCGGCGTAGAAGATCACCGACTTGCGATCGAACGTGTGCCGGAAGCTGTCGGAGTGCCGCGCGTACCAGCGCTCGGCCAGGCGGCCGGCGTCCCTGGTGACGAGAGACTCCGCGGGGTAGAAGTACAGATCGAAGTGCGACGTCCGCATGATGCGGAAGTCGAACTTCTCGTACTGCACCTTGTTCCGACCGAAGTACTGCGCTGCCACGGGGGCAGGCGCTCCAATGAGGAGCGCACCGAGCAAAGCGAACAGCCCTGCGCGGCGGGGAGCGAACTGGATCATCGCGTGAGTCCCGCGGACGAACCGCGACTGAGGGTCGTGTCGAGCGCGTCGCAGTGCGGCGCCTCAAACATGGCAACGGGCAAAGTTGGTGCCCCGCCAGTACTGGTTGACCACCGAGCACCTGCATCTGGACAGTCGAGCGACCGACGCGCCTCAGCGCCGACGATCGCGAGTCGCCCTCGGGTCCGCTTCGCGTAACCTCGGCCCGCGCACAACGAGGCACAAGCGGTTGCTCGAAGCTGCTGCCGTACGTCCACTGGACACGCCATGCGAACCGCACCCCCTGTCCTTCCGGACCGCGACGACGCGTTCGAATCCGAGCAATCGTGGCTCCAACGCCAGGGGGCGGACGTTGGCCTGACGCTCCACACGCTCGGCTATCTCGTGCTGATCTTCGCCGCCGCGATGGCCGTCGGCTTTCTCGCCGCGAAGGTTCGCGGCATGTCCGGCTCGAGCGCGCTCGCCTGCGCGTTCACGGTGGCAACGGTGCTGACGGCGGGAGCAGGGTTTTTCATCCTCGAGGTTTCCGGAGCGGCCGGCGACGGCGCGCTCGCGGTCGTGATGCCGTCGGGCGCGGGCGCTCCATTCGAGGAGCAGTTCTCCTATCGGAGGAGCTCGGATGGTGGGCCTGAGCGTGAGCCTCCCGCACTGAGCAGCACCAGCTCGAGCTCGGGCTGAAGCTCGAGCTCGAGATGCTCAGTGCTCGTAGCTCGAGCCCGAGCTCACAGCTGGCGGATCAGGAGTCCGACCCCTTGAAGTCCTACTCGACCTCCCCCCTCCGCTGCCGCTTCGTCTCGCCGCGCTTCTTCTTCTCGGCCAGCCGCGCCTCCTTCGCGCCGCGCGAGGGCTTGGTGGGCTTCCGGCGCTTCCGCACCACCATCGCGGCGCGCACCAGCTCCGCGAGGCGCGCCTCGGCCGCCTCCCGATTCTGCTGCTGGCTCCGCCGCGCGCTCGAGACGACGCGGATCCACCCCTCGCCGTCCAGCCGCGACGACAGCTTCGCGGCCACCCGCTCACGGGTCGGCTCGTCCAGCACCGCGGTCGTCCGCAGGTTCCAGAGCAGCTCGATCCGCGTGCTCGACGTGTTGACGTGCTGCCCTCCCGCTCCCCCCGCCCGCGAGGCACGATAGAGCAACTCGCCGCGGGGGATCGCCAGCGACGGCGTGACCTCGATCGCTCCCTCCTTGCTCATCCCGTAACCCCACTGGTGACCAGTCGTCCAGCCAATGTGACTATGGCAGAATGCCAGACCATACGCGCCGGATCTTCTCTGGCACTTTGCAAAATCGCACCATGCGCCTCCATCCGAGACTGATCGACGACGACCGAGCGTTCCTGCTCGACCCAGTGCGCCTGGTGCGCTGGGTCTACGTCGGCCGCTTGTCGCTCGCCACGGCGATCTTCCTCGCCGCCCTCCTCGTCTGGCAGGATCCGGACACCGAGAAGGGAAAGCTGCTCGTCGCCAGCCTCGTGTTCTCCGGGACCCTCATGGTCACGGCGTTCTCGGCGCTCTTCAGCGAATTCTGGCGCCGGCCGCTGCGCAGCAACTTCTTCTACGGGCAGTCGGTGTTCGACCTGCTGCTCGTCACCGCCGTCGTCCACGTCACGGCGGCCAGCGGCAGCCCGTCGCAGTTCGCCGCGCTGTACATCCTCGTCATCGCCACCTCGTCGCTCCTGCTGCCGGTCGGCGGCGGGCTGCTGATCGCGGCGCTGGGAAACGTACTGTACTTCGCCGACGCGGTGCTCAGCGTCGGCTCGCCCTTCACGATCGGCGTGTGGCTCCAGCTGGGCGTGTTCGCGATCGTCGCGCTGGGCAGCGCGTACCTCAGCGCGAAGCTCAAGGAGCTCGGCGCCGGCACCGAGGCCGAGCTGGCGCACGTGCGGCTGCAGGCCGCGGACATCCTCCACAACATCCGCAGCGGCATCATCACGATCGATGTCGAGGGGCGCCTGGTCTACGCCAACCCGATGGCCGAGCAGCTGCTCGGCACCGATCTCGAGGCGTTGATGGGGCGGCCGGTGCTCGAGAAGCTCCGCACCGTCTCTCCCGAGCTGGTCGAAGCGCTCGAGCACTCGGTGAAGGACCGCGTCCGCACCACCCGCGGCGAAGGCTCGATCGCGACGGTGGGCAAGCGCGTCCTGATCGGCGTGACGACTACCTACACCGACGGCGACGGGCAGCGCACCGACCGCACCGCGACCGCCATCTTCCAGGACATCTCCGACCAGAAGCGCATGGAGGCGCTGCGTCTCCGCGCCGAGCGGCTCGAGGGCGTGGCCGAGCTCTCGGCGTCGCTCGCACACGAGATCCGCAATCCGCTCGCGTCCATTCGCAGCGCGGTGGAGCAGCTCGCGCGGTCGCCCTTCTCGGGCGCCGACGAGCAGACGCTCGCGCGGCTCGTGCTGCGCGAGTCCGACCGGCTGAGCCGGCTCCTGTCCGAATTTCTCGACTTCGCCCGCGTGCGAGTGGCGCGCTCACAGCCGCTCGATCTCGCGCACCTGGCCGATTCCACCATGCGGCTCGCCGCGGCGAACCCGAACCGGCCGTTCGGCGTGCGGCTCACCTGCATCGCCACCTCGGGCGAGCACATCGTCGTCGGCGATGACGACCTGCTGCATCGCGCGGTGCTCAACCTCCTGCTCAACGCGATCCAGGCGTCGCCCGACGACGGCGAGGTCCGCATCGAGGTCGACACGGCCACGCCGGAACAGCTCGGCGGCACGCGCTACGACCATGGTGCCGTGGCGCTCAGCGTGATCGATGCCGGACCGGGAATCCCCGCGGACATCCGCGACCGGCTGTTCGATCCTTTCTTCACCACGAAGCCGGGCGGTACCGGTCTCGGACTCGCCGTGGTCCATCGCGCCATCGACGCGCATCGTGGGCTCGTGTTCCTCGACACCGGGCCGGGCGGAACGCGCTTCACCGTCGTCCTGCCACGTGCCGAGCGATCGCTCCGGCCCGTCGCCACCCCAAGATCTTCCCTCGCGGTACTCACGTGATCACCAATCGCACACCCACCGTCCTCGTCGTCGACGACGAACAGGGAATCCTCGAGTCGCTCGGCATCCTGCTGCGGAACGCCGGCTTCGACACCCACACCGCGCAGGGCGGCAGAGCAGGGCTGGCGCAGCTCAGCGCGTTGCAGCCGGACATCGTGCTCTCCGACGTTCGCATGCCCGACGTGGGGGGCGTCGAGATTCTCGCCGCGGCGCGGCAGCAGAATCCGGATACGCCGGTGATCCTCATGACCGCGCAGGCCACGTTGCAGTCGGCGATGCAGGCGGTGAACGAGGGCGCCTTCTACTACATCCAGAAGCCGTTCCGCAACGACGAGCTGCTCGCGATCCTCAAGCGCGCCGGCGAGCACCGCGAGCTGCGCGTGGAGAATCGCTCGCTGCGCCAGGAGATCAAGCGCCACGAGCTGACCACCGCGAGCCGCCCGGTCGGCAGCAGCCGGAGCTGGCTCGAGGTGCTGCGCCTGGCCGAGACGGTGGCGCCGACCGATTCCACGGTGCTGATCCAGGGCGAGTCGGGCACCGGAAAGGAAGTCATCGCGCGCTACATCCACGATCTGTCCAGCCGCGCCGAGAAGAGCTTTGCGTCGATCAACTGCGGCGCGCTGCCGGAGGGGCTGCTCGAGAGCGAGCTGTTCGGACACGTGAAGGGCTCGTTCACCGGTGCGGTGAAGGACAAGGTCGGTCTGTTCGCCGCCGCGGCGAAGGGAACGTTCTTCCTGGACGAGATCGGCGAGACCACGCCGGCCACCCAGGTGAAGCTGCTGCGGGTGTTGCAGCATCGCGAAGTCATCCCCGTCGGCGCGACGGATCCCATGCCGATCGACGTGCGCTTGGTCGCGGCGACGAACCGCGATCTGGACGAGGAGATCCGGCGCGGCGCGTTCCGCAGCGATCTGTACTACCGACTGAACGTCATCGCGCTGCATCTGCCCACGCTGCGCCAGCGCGCTGACGACATCCCGCTGCTGGCCGAGTACTTCCTGCAGCGCATCGCCGAGCTGCGGCACGAGGAGCAGAAGCACCTCTCCGCCGACACGCTGGACGCGATGGTGAACTATCAGTGGCCCGGCAACGTGCGCGAGCTGGAGAACGCGCTCGAGCGCGCGGTGATCCTCACGCCGGGCGATCAGATCAATCCCAACTCGCTGCCCGAGCGCGTCACGACGCGCGTGAGCGAGCCACTCGTGGCCGACCGCGCACCGGCGAACCCCACGCTCGAGGCGGTGGAGCGCGCGTACATCATGTGGGTGCTGCAGAGCGAGGGCGGGAACAAGAGCCGCACGGCCGAAGTGCTCGGCATCGATCCGTCCACGCTGTACCGCAAGCTGTCGCGCTACGGCGTCGAGGCGTGACCGTGTCGTCGGCCGCGATGGAGGCACGGCCGCGCGCGGAAGCGCCGATCGTCGCCGAGCGGCGCGCCGTCGCGTGGTGGCCGGTCTCGTTGTGCATCGTCGCGGGGGTGGCCCTCGTCGCCGGCCTCGCCGTCGTCGACGGGCTGCCGGTCGGTGTCGTCGCCGACGACTCGATGTACGTCATCCTCGCGCGCGCGCTCGCGACGGGGCAGGGGTTCCGCTATCTCAACGTGCCCGGACTGCCGGCCGGCACGCACTTTCCGCCGGGCTATCCCGCGCTGCTCGCGCTGGTGTCGCTCGTGTCGCCGGCATTTCCCGCGAACGTCGTCGTCTTCAAGGCGCTCAACGCGCTCTTTCTGGCCGTGGCGGCGGTGTGCATCGCGCGCCTGCTGCGGCGACGACTCGGGCTGGGCGCGGGGTGGTCGCTGACGGCGGGCGTCATGACCGCGGTGAGCGTGCCGCTGCTGATCCTCGGCAGCATGGTGCTGTCCGAGCTGTGCTTCCTCGCGCTCGTGCTCGCGCTGCTGCCCGCGCTGGAGCGGCTCGTCGATTCCCCCGCGCGCACGATCGACGTGCTGCTGCTCGGAGCGGCGATCGGCGTGTGCGCGCTCGTGCGCACTCACGGTGTCGTGCTCCTGCCCGCGGTCGTGCTCGCGCTGAGCGCACGGCGCCGGTGGCGCGACGCGATGCTGGTGTCGGCCGCGACGATCGCGACGCTGCTTCCGTGGCAGCTCTGGGTCGCTCGACACGGCGGCACCCTGCCCGCGCCGATGCTCGGCATGTACGACTCCTACGCCGCGTGGTGGCTGCGCGGCGTGCGCGACATGGGGCCGTCGATGATCACCGCCACCGTCGCCAAGACGGTGCCCGAGACCACGGTGATGCTCTCGGTGCTCTTCTCGCCGGTGAAGGGCGGTGTCGCGCACGCCGTGACGCTCGCGTCGATCGCGCTGCTCGCCGCGGCCGCCTGCGCGACCTGCTGGCGGAAGCTGCCGGTCACGCTGCTCTTCCTGGGCGGCTATCTGGCAATCGTGGTCGTGTGGCCGTTCCAGACCGCACGGTTCGTCTGGGCGGTATGGCCGCTGCTGCTCGCGCTGGTGGTCATCGGCGCGAGCGCGGCCGCGAGCCGGCGCGACTGGGCGCTGCCCCTGCGCGCCGCGATCGTCGCCGCGTTCGTCTGGGTGGCGTGCGGCTATGCCGCGTACGAGACCCGCGCCGTGAAGGGGAAGTGGTGGTCGAGCATCGCGCGCGCGAACACCGCGCGCATGGCGCCGCTGGTCCGCTGGATCATCGGCAACACCGCGCCGGGCGAGGTGGTCGCCTCGGAGTACGAAGGCGCCGTCTACCTCTACGCGAATCGCCAGGCGCTGCCGATCGTCTCGCTCACGCCTCGGCAGTACCTGCACGACTACACCGCCCAGGAGAATGCACGCGAAGGGCTGCAGCCGGTCCTCGACGCGTATCCGGTCCGCACCGTGGTCGTCGGAAGTGGCAAGGCGTTCGATGCCGCGCAGTATCTTGTCAAGACCACCCCACCCCGCCTGGCGCCTCGCGAGCAGTTCGCTGGCGGCGCCGCCTACACCGCACTCGCCCGATGAGCTCCGAACCGACATCCCCCGCGTCCAAGCCGTTCACGCTCGCCGCGAAGCCGCGCGAGCTCACGCCGCTGCCGCCGGACACCGTCCGGCTGTCCGTGCTCATTCCTGTCTACAATGAGCGCAACACGATCGAGACGATCCTCGACCGGGTGCACGCGACGCCGATTCGCAAAGAGATCATCTGCGTCGACGATTGCTCCACCGACGGGACGCGCGAGCGCCTCGTGGAGCTTCACGCCGCGGGCTACATCGATCAGCTCATCCTCCAGGCGCAGAACGGCGGCAAGGGGCGCGCGATCCGCACCGCGCTCACCGCGAGCACGGGCGAGATCGTCATCGTGCAGGACGCCGACCTGGAATACGACCCGTCCGACTGGCCCGTGCTCCTCGAGCCGATCGTCGCCGGCAAGGCGGACGCCTGCTTCGGCTCGCGATTCCTCGGCGGACCGCACCGCGTGCTGTACTACTGGCACTCCGTGGGCAACACGCTGCTCACGCTGTTCAGCAACATGCTCACGAACCTGAACCTCACCGACATGGAGACGTGCTACAAGGCGGTGCGGGGCGATCTCGCGCGCCGGCTCGTGCTCACGTCGGACCGGTTCGGCTTCGAGCCGGAGATCACGGCGCGACTGGCCCGGGAGGACGCCCGCATCTACGAGGTGCCCATCTCGTACGCCGGGCGGACGTATGCCGAAGGCAAGAAGATCAACTGGAAGGACGGCGTCGCCGCGTTCTGGCACATCCTGAAGTTCAACACCTTCGCATGACCGAGCGGACCCGCCGCTGGCTGTTTCCCGCGTCGGTCGCGCTGCTGGCCCTGGCCGCGTGCATCACCAGCCTCGGCCACGATTTCACCTACGACGACCGCTACGCGATCCTGATGAATCCGCGCGTGCACACCGCGCGGACGTTCTGGAAGTTCTTCGCCCAGAGCTACTGGAATCCGAGCTTCGGCGGTGACGGCTATCGGCCCGTCGTCCTCACGATGTTCGCGACGGAGTGGGTGATCGGAAACGGCGCGGCGTGGGTGTTCCATCTGGGCAACATCCTGCTCGCGGTGGCGACGGCACTGAGCGTGTACTGGCTCGCCCTCGCGCTGCTGCCCGAGACGGGCGCCTGGCTGGCCGCCGCGCTGTTCGCGGTGCACCCGGTGCACGTGGAAGTCACCGGCAACATGGTGGGTCAGGCCGAGCTGGCGGTCGGCCTGTGCGCGGCGCTCGGCATCGGGTGGTATCTGCGCCGCCGAGCGGTGGGCGAGCTGCGCTGGCGCGACGTGTGGATCGTGACGCTGCTCTACGCGCTCGGGATGTTCAGCAAGGAGCACGCGATCGTGTTCCCCGCGCTGATCGTGCTGGCGGAGTGGCTCATCGTCCGCGACGAGCGCCCGTGGCGCGCACGGGTGGTGAGCGTGCGGCCGCTGCTCCTCGCGCTCGTCGCGGTCACGCTGACGTACCTGTATGCACGCTCGCTCGTGCAGGAGAACTTCGCCGGCTTCGCGCCCTACGCCGCGTTCCGCTTCCTGAACATGGACGCCGCGGCGCGCATCGGCACCATGCTGCACGAGTTCCCGCGCATCGCGCAGCTCATGATCTTCCCGACCACGTTGAGCGCCGACTACTCGCCGAACGACGTGATCATCGCGAATGGCATCGGCTTCTCCGAGGCGCCTGGGCTGATGGTGGCGATCGGCACCATCGTCGTCGCGTTCGCGTTCCGCCGCCGCGCGCCGGTCGCGAGCTTCGGCCTGTTCTGGTTCATCCTCGCCTACGCGCCGGTCAGCAACATCCTCATCCCCACCGGCATCGTCACCGCGGAGCGCACGCTGTTCCTGCCGAGCGTGGGCGTGGTGATCGTGATGGCGTCCGCGGCGCTGTGGCTGGCGGGGCGCCTCGAGCCTCGCGGACTCCTCGGTCTACGCGCGGCGACGGCGGCGCTCCTCGTGCTCGGCCTCGCCAAGAGCGTGGACCGCCAGAAGGTCTGGGCCAACAACGACGTGCTGTTCGACCGCATGGTCGTGGATTCGCCGAACAACTACCGAGCGCACATCATGCGCGGCCGCAACTTGGTGCTGAAGAAGCGCCTGCGTGAGGCGGAGGTGGAGCTGCGCCGCGGCATCCGTCTCTTCCCGTATGACGCCGGAGTCACGCTCGACGTGGCGGAGGCGTACCGCCGCGCGGGCATGTGCCAGCCAGCCCTCCCTCTATATGAGTGGAGCTACGCGCTCGACTCGACCTATCGCGATGGCCGCCTCGGCTACGTGTACTGCCTGTCGACGCAGGGCCGATGGGACGATACGCGACGTCAGGCGCTGAGCGGACTGCGGTACGGCTTCTACTGGGAAGGGAAGTATCTGCGCAATGCGGTCTACGTTGCCGATTCGGCACTCGGCCGTCCTCTCAGGAAGCAGCCACCACTGTGAGTCGCGAGCACGATGCCGTCTCGCAATCTGCACCGGACCATGCAGAATCCTGCACGATGACGCCCGGTCGGCGCCGAGTCCAAGGAGTGTAAAGCGAGACAGAACAACGAGTTGCAAGAGCATCGCAGAATGGCCCGCACGTTGCTTTACACCAGGCCAGCTGCACCCCTCGCAGGCTGACACCCCGCCCGACGGCCCGAAGCCGCGCCGTCATCCTCTACCCCTCCGGAGAGAGCAATCACATGAAGAACATGCGCAAGGGTTTTACCCTCATCGAGCTCCTGATCGTCGTCGTCATCATCGGCATCTTGGCCGCGATCGCGATCCCGAAGTTCGCCAACACGAAGTCGAAGGCGTACATCGCCGCGATGAAGTCGGATCTGCGTAACCTGGTGACGGCCGAGGAGTCGTACTTCTCGGATTCGGCCAAGTACGCGACGGACACCACGAAGGGCATGAAGTTCAAGCCGTCGACGGGCGTCTCGATGCCGACGATCTCGACCTTCTCGGGTGCGTGGCTGGCGACGAACACGCATAGCCAGCTGACCAGCTTCTCGTGCGGCATCGGCGTCAACACGACGAACCCGCTCGTGTCTGCGGCTGGCGACGGCGAGCCGACCTGTAAGTAACGCTGGTGTAGTCCTCTGAAAGTTCGGGGGAAGAAGAGCGGCGCATCGGACTCGGTCCGGTGCGCCGCTCTTCCTTTGCGCACCTCTCGTGCGCACCTCTCGCCGCTGCTCGGAGCTGCGCCCTGTCGTCGCGACCCTGACGCGCGTTGACGAACCCAGCCGCGGGTCGTCTCTCGGATGACGCGTCTCACCACGAGACGCCGACTCCTTCCCGCATGACGCGACACCTCTCCAGGCCCTCGCTCCGCGCGGAGCTGCTCGCCACCTTCGCCATCCTCTCCGTCGCCGCGCTCCTCGCAGCGGTGACCACGGTGGTGCTGCTCTACGAGCGCGTGGAGCCGGAGCTCGGAGTGGCGTACGCCGGACTGATCATCGCCGCCGACGTCGGCGTGGTGATCGCCCTGTTCGCCTTCCAGATCAACCGCCTGATCGCGCGTCCGCTGCGAGACGTCGCCGAGACGGCCGAAGCGATCGCCGCCGGGGATCTGCAGCGACGCGTCGAGCCGACCGGCGCGACCGAAGTCGATCAACTCGCGCAGAGCGTGAACCGGATGACGGAGCGGCTGCTCGAGGAGCAGGCCCACCTCGTTCGCGCGGAGAAGCTCGCGAGCATCGGCCGGCTCGCCGCGGGGATCGCACGCGAGATCGGCCATCCTCTGCGCGCGTTGGACGCGCACCGCCGAGTGCTGCGCGACTGCGCCGCGCACGACCCGCGCGCGCGTGCGTCGCTCGACGCGCTCGAGCGCGAGACGGCGCGCATCGACCGCATCGTGCGAGGCCTGCGCGACTACTCTCGGCCCGCCGCGCCATCGCCGACACCGATCGACGTGAACGCGTCGCTGCGCCACGTCGTGGATCTGCTCTGTGCGCAGGGCGTGCTTCGACGAATGGAGCTTCGGCTCGAGCTGTCCAACGAGATGCCGCACGTGCACGGCGAGCGGCAGGATCTCGAGCAGCTGTTCGTCAACCTGATGATCAACGCGGCGCACGCCGTGGGCGGCGTCGGCACCATCGCGATCAAGACGACGTGCGCGACGCGCGCCGACATCGAGGAAGGGATGGTCCGAGCCGGCGACGCGCCCGGCGCGAGCGTGCCGCATCCTCCGTCGCCTCGCGTGCGTCGTTGGCTCGAGTCCGACCATCCACCAGAGGCGGTCGTCAAAGTCGTCGTCGCCGATTCCGGCGACGGCGTGCCCGAGGAGGACGCGGAGCGCGTCTTCGATCCATTCGTGAGCACCGGCGAGCACGGCGCCGATTCGGGCCTCGCGCTCGCGATCGTGCTGCGCATCGCCGACAACTTCCGCGGAATCGTCTGGGTGCAGCCGGCGCGAGAGGGAGGTTCGGCGTTTCACGTCCTCTTTCCGCTCGTGCTGTCGGCGACGGAGTTCCGCCCCGGCGCGCACTTCTCGACCGAGCCCGAGCCGACGTTCGTCTAGGCGGCGCGCGCATCCGGCGCGGGCCGCGCTCGATCGGTGCCAGAGTCTCGTCCTCGCGCGCTACTCTGCCGCCATGCGATCGGATCGAGGCGGGGCAGGGCGCGCGCGGCGCGCGGGGCTGAGCATCGTCGAGGTGCTCGTGGCGCTCGTGCTCATCACGGTGGGACTACTCGGCGTCGCGGGCGCGAGCGCGCGCGCCATTCGGGTGAGCACGTCGGCGGCGCGCGAGCGACGCGCCACCCAGCGCGCCGCGAACCGCGTTGCCGTGCTCGCGTCACAGGGCTGCTCCGCGGCGCGCGGCGGCGCCCTCGCGGACTCCGCGGCGCAGATGTCCGAGCGGTGGACCGTGACACCAACCGCGGCGGGCGTCTCGCTCGTCGACGCGGCCGTGCGCTGGAACGCGTCTGGCGGCGCGCGGTCGGTCACGCTGCGGAGCGCGATCCTGTGCTGAGCCGCGCGGGCACGTCGCTCGTCGAGCTCATGGTCGCGCTCGCGCTCGCCGCACTCGTGCTGGGCGCGGCGACGTCCAGCCTCCTGCATCAACAGCGCGGCGCGCGTTGGGCCGGCGCGCTCGGTGGCGCGGAGTCGCAGATGCGCCCTCTCGTGCAGATGCTTCCGTCCGAGCTGGCGCCGCTCGACGCCGGCGTGGGGGACGTGGTCAGCGGCCAGGCGAGCGACTCCACCCTGCAGCTCCGTGCGGTGGTCGCGAGCTCGGTGACGTGCGACAGTGCGAGCGTTGCGCTCACGCTGCTTCCCGACGCCACGTCGGGCGTGGCGATCGGCGGCGTCGCGCGCGCCCCCGTTGCCGGCGACTCGCTCTGGTTCTACTCCAGCGACTCGCTCGGCTGGCAGCCGAGGCGGGTGCTCGCCGTCGCGCACCCGAGCACGAGCTGTCGCATGCCCGCGTCGCTCGCGGGCGGCAGCTATCGCCTCACGCTCGACGCAGCCGCCGGCGTGCCAGGCGGCACTCCGGTGCGCGTCACCCGCCACGAGCGGTATGCCGTCTATCGCGCGAGCGACGGATGGTGGTATCTCGGAGTGCGTGCGTGGAGTGCGACGACAGCATCGTTCACCGCGCCGCAGCCGATCGCCGGACCGTTTCTGCGCTCGCTGCCTGGCGGCGCGATCACCGGATTTCGCTACTTCGATTCAATTGGCGCGGTCGTCGCGCCGAACGGCACGAACGAGCAATCCATCGCGCGCGTGCGGGTGAGCAGCATCGCGCGCGTGCCCTCGCTCGCGGGAAGCGACACTCTGCGGCGCGACTCCGCCGACGTCGCGCTCGCACGCCGCGGTGCGTACTAGCCGCGGCGCGCGCCCCGTCGCGCGCGGACTCGTCGCCAGCACACGCGCTGCCAACTGCGTGCCCACCGGCTCTGCGCGCGCGTCACGACGCGGCATGGCGCTCGTCGCGACGCTCGCCATCCTCGCGCTCGCGGCCGCGCTCCTCGCCGGCGCGTTCGCGACGTCCACGGCATCGTCTCGCGCGGCGCGCTCGGCTCGGGCGGCGCTCCTCGCCGATGCCGCGGCGCGCCGAGCGCTCGCGACGACGCTGATGAGTTGGAGCGCGGCCGATGATTCGCTCGCGATCGGCGCCGCGCGATCGTACGTCGTGCCCGACTCGACTTCAGCGTTGCTGGACGCTGCCGATACTCGCGTCGTCGTCCTCCGTCTCGCCGCGAACCTCCACGTCGTCGCCTCGGACGTCACCGTGCCAGCGTCGGGTGTGCCGCTCGCGCATCGACGCATGCGCGTGCTCGTGCGACGCCGACTGCCGATCGACACCACGATGATGCAACCACCGACGACGATCGATCGATGGCCCGCCGGCGCGCTGTATTGAGGTCGGACCGCCGTCTCGAGCCGCTCCTCGCGGCCTCGCGAAATACCTCCGTGATAGATGTCACATGCGCTCCTCATCCCCTTGTTACCATCGGCCGTGTCCGGTCGTGTGTTCGGTACCGGTGACCGGACGCACGGTCACGATGCCCGACGGACGGGTAAGAGGACGTGGTCTCCTCGGATGCAACTGACGGCGGGGCAGCATGGAACGACGCCTCGCTCGAAGTACTCTCGCACGCTGTTGGAGGGCGGAGTTCTGACCGCCGCCTGTCCTCTCCGTCCGTCATCGTCTCTCGCCGACTCTCCCCTTCCCGAGTCGGACTCCCGCTCCCGCTCCCGACGCGTCCCATGGCACTGTTCGGTCGAAAGAAAACCACCGTCGGTCTCGACATCGGTTCGGGCCTGATCAAGGTCGCCGTCATCGACCACTCCAAGAAGGAACCGGAGCTGGTCAAGGTCGCCGTGGTCCCGTTGCTGGCGGATGCGATCGTCGAAGGCGAGGTGATGGACCCGGGCATCGTCGCCGAAGCGATCCAGGCCGCGCTGGCCGCGGCGGGCGTGAAGGCGAGCACCGTCGTCACCGCCGTCGGCGGCCGCGACGTGATCATCAAGAAGATCCAGATCGAGCGCGTGAAGGAGCAGCAGGCGCGCGAGCTGATGCGGTGGGAAGCGGAGCAGCACGTCCCGTTCGACATGGAGTCGGTCGAGCTGGACTTTCAGATTCTCGATCCCGACGCGGATGGCGTGGAGATGAGCGTGCTGCTCGTCGCCGCCAAGCGCGAGCTGATCGAGTCCAAGCTGCGCATCCTCACCGACGCGGGCCTCGAGCCCGGTGTGGTCGACGTCGACGCCTTCGCGCTCCACAACGCCTTCGAGATCAACTATCCCGAAGCGATGAAGGGGATCGTCGCGCTGGTGAACATCGGCCACGAAGTCACCAACATCAACATCCTCGACGACGGCGTTCCGATCCTCACCCGTGACATCACGGTGGGGACGCGCCGCTTCCGCGAAGATCTGCAGCGCGAGCGCGGCATCTCCGCAGACGAGGCGCAGGCGCTGCTTCAGGGCTACGATCGTTCGGCGCACCTCGACGCCGTGCTCGAGGGCCGCGGCGAAGAGATCGCCGTCGGCATCGAGCGCGCGGCCGCGTTCCTCGCGTCGTCGTCGCGCTCCGCCGGTGCGGTCCGCGCCATCTACACCTGCGGCGGCGGCTCGCGCATTCCCGGCCTCACCGACACGCTCGCGGATCGCCTCCGCCTTTCCGTCCAGCAGGCGAACCCGCTCACCAACCTCCACATCCGTGATGGCGCGATGGACAGCCTCGTCACCGATGAAGTCGCACCCCTCCTGATGCTTCCCATCGGGCTGGCCATGCGACAGGTCGCCTGAGAGGCATCGCGCGATGATCGAGATCAATCTCCTTCCCGGCTCCGGCAAGAAGGCCCGCAAGGGCGGCGGCGGCCCCAAGCTCAACCTCGGCGCGTCGCTTTCCGGCCTGCGCGATCGCGTGCGCGATCCGTGGCTCGTCGGCGCGATCGCGTCCGCCGCGGTCGGCATCGCCGTCGTCGCCACGCTCTGGGTCACGCAGAGCGCGCGCGAGGCGAAGCTCGACGAAGCGCTGCAGAAGGCCGTGCAGGATTCCACGCGCTACTCGTCCGTGCTCCGCGAGCGCGAGATGGCCGAAGCGAAGCGCGACACCGTCGTGCGCTCGCTCAACATGATCCGCGCCATCGACGACGACCGCTACATCTGGCCGCACGTGATGGATGAAGTCGGCCGCGCGCTGCCGCCCTACACCTGGCTGGTCTCGCTCGGCTTCACCGGCACGGGGCAGGCGCAGAGCCCGATCACGACCGTCGCCCCCGCGGCCACCGACACCGCCGGCGGAAAGCGCAAGCACAAGACGGTCGCCACCACCGTGCTGCGCGACACCGTCCGCGTGCGCCTCGTCGGCAACACGGTCGACATCCAGGCGCTCACGCGCTTCATGAAGCAGCTCGAGGTGTCGCCGTTCTTCGAGCAGGTGCAGCTCGCGAAGTCCGAGCGCGCCAACGACAACGGCAAGGAAGTCACGCAGTTCCAGCTCGACATGCTCTATTCGCGCCCCGGGCCCACCGATGTGCGCCGCGTTCCCCTTGCAGTCTCGGTGAGGTAGACCATGGCGCTCCTGCCATCCAACTCCCGCGACCAGAAGATGCTCCTGTACGCGATCGTGCCGCTCGCGCTGGCCGCCGCGTACTGGTACCTCCTCTGGAGCCCGCAGAACGTCATGCTCGGCGAGACGCAGAGTCACGTCGACTCGCTGCTCGTCATCAATCAGCGCGCCAAGTCGGAGCTCGCGCAGGGCAAGACCGCGCAGCTCAAGGCCGAGGCCGAGCAGTACGCGCAGGATCTCGAGGTGATGCGCCAGCTCGTGCCCACCGGGAACGAGGTGCCGGCGCTGCTCGAGCAGGTCTCCACCGCGGCGCGCCGCGTCGGGCTCGACATCGCCGACGTCCAGCCGCTGCCGCAGCTCACCGGCGACCAGTACGACGCGTACAAGTACCGCATGAGCGTGAAGGGCTCGTACAACCAGATCGCGCTCTTCCTCTCCAACGTCGGCTCGCTGCAGCGCATCGTCGCGCCGGTGAACCTGTCGCTCAATCCGAACCCGAACGACGCGCGCGCTCGCAAAGAGGCGCGCACCCAGTCGCTCGACGCTCGTTTCGAGATCCAGACCTATGTCGCCCGTACGCGGCCGACGCCCAAGCCGGCTCCGGCGGGACGTCCCGCGCCCGAGCCCTCCAAGCCAGGTGAACGATGAACGCGGCCCTCACGAAGCTCGGCGCGATCGCGCGCCCGAACGTCCGTCGCGCGCTCGTCGGCGCGAGCGTCGTCGCTCTGCTCGCCGTCGTCGCGGCCATGCGCGCTCCGAGCGTCGCGGCCACGCCGGCGCCCCAGGGCATCATGAACCTGAACGCACCCAAGCGCGCCGCGCAGAACGCGGTCGCCGCGGAGAACGCGCAGCTCTCCGCGCAGACTGGCCAGGCCGTGCCGACGCGCGCGTCGTCCGCCGCGCCGATCTCCGGCCCGGGCAGCAACGGCGTCGCCGCCACGCCGGTGGTGGAGACGGCGGGCGCGATCGAATCGGGCGCCGGCAGCCAACTCGGCGCGCCGGTCACCCGTGAGTCGTACGTCTACGAAGGCGAAGGCCGGCGCGATCCCTTCTTCTCGCTGATCCTCACCGACGACCTGCGCCCGCTCCTCGCGGACCTGCGGCTCGTTGGAATCCTGTACGAACCGTCTGGCCGTCGCACCGTCGCGATCATGCGCGACCTCCAGACGAATGCGCAGTACCGCGTGAGCAACGGCGCGACGCTGGGCCGTATGCGCGTCGCGCAGATCCGTCAGCGCGCCGTGATCTTCTCGATTGATGAGTTCGGGCTCAGTCGCCAGGACTCTCTTGTCTGGTCGGACACCACAAAGGTGAGGAATTAGATGAAGCCAGTACTGGCCGTCCTCGTCGCTGCATTCGTCGCGCTCGGCCCCGATGCCGTGCCCGCTGCAGCTCGCCCCGCTGAGGGTGCGGTCACATCCCTCAGTGTGGTGCCCTCGTCGGGCCGCGCGGAGCTCGTGATCGGCGTCGCGGGAGGAGTGGAGGTCTCCGATTTCACCCTTCGCTCGCCCGATCGCATCGTGCTCGATCTCGGCGGCGCGTCGCTCGGCATGGCCGCGCGAACCTACGATCACGTGGAGCGCGGCGGCATCAGAGACGTCCGCTACTCGCAATACAAGAAGGGCACGGTCCGCGTCGTGATCTACCTCGACGGCCCGCGCAACTATGAGCTGAGCAGGGAATCGGGCGAAGTCCGCGTCTCCGTCACGACCGACGCGGCCGCGAGCTTCGCCGGCTGGCACATCGGCGGCGAGCGCGCCGAGCCGCGCACCGTCGCACGCACCGATCGGAGCGAGCGCGCCGAGCCGGATCGCGCGATCGACCGCGCCATGGAGAGCAACGTCAAGCGCGACCAGGCCGACGACGCGCGCCCGATGCGCACCGCCGTGCAGCAGCAGGCGCAGCAGCGCTCGCAGCAGCCGCGCATCACCGTCACCTACCAGCAGGCCGACATCCGCGACGTGCTCGCGGCGTTCGCGGCCTTCTCTGGCCGCACGATCATCCCCAGCTCGCAGATCCCGCCGGTCAAGGTCGACGCCGAGATTCGCGATCAACCCTGGGACGTCGCGCTGCAGGCCATCCTCGCCTCGCAGGGCCTCGCGGCCACCGAGGACAACAACGGCATCCTCATCGTCGACACGCAGGACCGCATCGCATCGCGCGCGCAGACCGAGCCGCTCCAGACGCGCGTCGTGCGCCTCAACTACCAGCGCGCCACGCCCGTCGGCGATCAGCTCCGCACGCGTCTTCTCCAGTGCATTCCTTCCGAGCGCTCCGGCGGTGGCCAGGCGCCCGCCGCGGGTGCTCCGCCCGCTCAGCCGACGACCGCCGGTGGCGCCGCTCCCGGTGACCAGGGCATGCAGTGCCATGGCCGCGGCAGCATCTCGGCCGACGAGGTGACGAACAGCATCAGCATCACCGCGCCGGTCAGCCAGCTCGACGACCTCGTCGCCTTCTCCGAGTCGCTCGATCTCCGCCAGCCGCAGGTGAACATCAAGGCGAAGATCGTCCTGGTGAACCGCACGGACCTCGACGCGCTCGGCATCAAGTACGACCTCGGCACGCGCAACCAGTTCTTCAACAACGTCATCCAGCGCACCGACTCCGCCGGCAAGCCGGGCAGCCCGCAGGATCCGCCCACGGTGCTGCTCGGCGGCAACACGATCTCCGCGATCGCCAACGCCTCGGGCAACGTGCCTGGCGCGGCGCTCCGCCTCATCTACTCCACGGCGCTCGGCGGCTTCGATTTCTCCACCTTCCTCGACGCGCTCCAGGAAGTCTCGCTCCTCGACGTGCAGGCCGAGCCCAGCGTGACCACGCTGAACAATCGCACGGCGGAGCTCATCTCGGGCGCGCAGGTGCCGTTCGTCCCGCTCATCAGCAGCGGCGGCGCCGGAACCACCATCAACGCCCCGGTCGCGGTCGAGCGCATCCAGACGGGCATCACGCTGCGGGTCACGCCGAGCGTGACGAACAACGGCCAGATCATGATGAAGGTCGAGACCAGCAGCTCCGACGTGAACTTCACCAACGCCGGAACGCTGATCGACAACAACAGCAACAAGACGGAGCTCCTGGTCGGCGACGGTGAGACGGTCGTCATCGCGGGACTGACCCAGACGAGCGTCCGCGTCACCAAGTCGGGCATTCCGCTGCTCGTGGACCTGCCCCTGATCGGCCGGTTGTTCGGCTACACCACGCGTCAGGAGCAACGGCGCGATCTGCTCATCCTGATCACGCCACACATCATCGATGACGGGCAGGCGCCGTCCGATGCTGGGCGCCGCTAGGCCGCGCCGGGAGCCATATATGAATCTGATGCGTAAGGTCGCGCGGCTCTCCGCGCTCGTGCTCGGTGTCCAGCTCATCGCGAGCTGCGACACACGACTTCCCACCTCGTCGACCGGCGGAAACTCCGACGACGTGGAGCGGCCGCAGGTCAAGTTCACGTTGTCGGCCGGTACCAACAACACGGTCGACGTGGGCGCTCCGCTCACCGTCACCGTCCAGGCCACCGACAACGGCGGCGTGTCGAGCATCCTGACGCGCATCAGCAACGCCGCGCAGGTCCTCGGCGTCGACACGATCAGCTACAGGCCCACCCAGCTCAGCGTCTCCCGGCCCGTTGCCGTTCGCACGAACGGACTCTCGAGCGGCGACCGCCTGACGATCCGCGCCACCGTCGCCGACGGCGCGCAGAACATCCGGACGGACTCCATCATCATCACCATCGCCGACACCTCCGGGCCGGCGGTCACCGTCTCCTCCACGAAGTCGGGACGCTCCGTGAAGGGCGGCGAGACGCTCGACATCAACGTCTCGGCGAGCGACAGCTCCGGGATCGCGTACGCGGGCTATCGCCTGCTGCGCATCCGCGCGACCGACAGCGTGCTGGTGAAGGCCGAGAGCAGCTTCGTCCCCGTGGGCACCGCGCCGACCAGCTTCCTGGCGCCGCCGTACTCCTACGTCATTCCGGATACCCTGCTCACCGGCCCCTACGCGATCATCGGGTTCGCGATGGACAAGTCCGGTGTGCGCACCCGTGCGGGCGCTGGCGCCTCCGCCGTCAACTTCAACGTCATCGACGCCACCAAGCCGTCTCTCCGGTTCCTCTCGCCGCTGACCGGCGACAAGGTGAACGTCGGCGACTCCCTGTACGTCATCGTCGAGCTGAAGGACAACATCTCGCTGCAGAAGGCGTCCCTCAGCGGCTTCACCACGCGCGGCAACGCGCAGCAGGGCACCCTCGTCGACATCCAGCGCTACGCGCCGGCCTTCGCTCCGCCCAGCGGCAACTACCGGCCCGGCGTCCGCGTCGACACGGTGTACCGCTACCTCAAGGTCATCGCGCCCGTCGACACCATCACCGACTCGCTCACCGTGTCCGGTGTCGTCACCGACGCCGCGAACAACGCGGACACCGTGAACGTGCGCGTCAAGATGGTGAGCGGCCCCAAGGTCACCATCGTCAGCCCGGTTCTCGGCGACAGCGCCAACCGAGGTGGCGGACTCACCGTCTCGCTGCGCGCCACCAGCGCGGTGGGTGTGCTCTCGCTCGGATTCCGCATCCAGAGCGCGCCCGGCTGGCCGGTCCCCATCGACACGACGGTCAAGGCGGTCTTCTCGCCGGCGCTCAAGACGGCGCTCATGCAGGCCTCGATCAAGATCGACTCGAGCGCGCCTCCGAAGGGCCTCATCACCATCACGCCGATCTCCACCGACGTGAATGGCCAGGACGGCTCGTCGAACCCGCTCACCATCGCGGTTCGTGCCGGCACGCCGCCGGGTCCGCACGTCTCGCAGGTCATCGGCACGCGTCTGGAGACGCAGGACTACGATTCGGTCACCGCGATCGGAAACGGCATCACCTTCGTCGGCTTCGAAGCGCGCGACGTCGCGACCGGCGCCGTGCTCAAGCGGGACAGCGTCGCGATCACCGGCTCGCCGTCTTCGGTGGTCCAGGCGGTCCAGTACAACTTCGCGCCGTCGGTGCAGGGCAAGCGCATCGAGGTCATCAGCTTCGCCTACGACATGGTCGGCCAGGTGGGCTACTCGGTGCGAGCCGGAGTGAACACGCCGCAGCCTTCCTACGCGCTCGCATTCGCCGAGCCCGCACTGGTGGTGTACGGCCGCACCTTCGCGCTGCCGACCAATCGCGCCAGCGTCATCGCCGATCTCGCGATCGACCCGGTGCGCGGGAACGTCTTCCTCTCCAACATCAACTACGGCCGTCTCGAGGTCTGGCAGCGGGGCTCGCAGTCGTTCGATCCGAATGGCGTCGTCGTCGGCTCGCAGCCATGGGGCATGACGATGTCGCGCTCCGGCGGCACGGCGGGCAACATGCTGTTCGTCGCGAACTCCGGCGGTACGAACATCAGCAAGGTGGACATCGGCCAGACGAGCGTGTCGGCGATGAAGGAAGATCTCGCCAACCGCCTCCTCACCCGGGTCTCCTTCCTGTATCGCATGACCGAAGTCCGCGATCCGTCCACACTCAAGATCCGGAACACGGTCTCGGCGCCGATCCTCTTCTCCGACCGGCCGCAGTTCGTCGAGCAGAGCTCGTCGGGCCGGCTGTACATCTCCACCAAGCCCACGCCCGCCGCTCCACAGGGCACCGTGCGCTATCTCGATCCGACCGCGCCTGCGCCGGATGAGCGATTCATCCTCGCGTTCGCGACCGTCGGCAACGATCCGAACTCCTGGCTCATTGCCAACGTGGACTTCGCCGGCGTGGTGCCTGCGCCGGCCACCAGCACGGCGAACGATCAGGTCACGCTCTGCGACCACCCGTCCGGCAGCACGGCGGCCGCGACCTGCGTCAGCTCGTCGCTCGGCATCTTCGACGCGATCACGCAGCTCAAGGCGGCGGTGCCCACCACCGACGTCGACTGGGGCGTGAACCTCGACGAGAACTCGCTCGGCCTGAGCGACACGACCTTCGCTGCCTCGAGCGGCGACGGCCACTGGATCACCTTCGGCGAAGGCAACACGAAGCACGTGTTCGCCCGCGACTTCCTCCTCAAGGATGACGGAACGGCGCCGGGCAACACCTACAACTATGCCTCGCCGGCGATCAACGTCACGGACCTGATCAACAACGCGGCCGACAAGGTGTTCGGCGTCGCCCTCGACAAGACGGGCAAGACGATCGGCATCCACGGGCAGGAGTCGTACTTCGCCGCGGTGACGCAGCCCTTCACGCAGCGCTTGCAGGGCAAGAAGACCACCTTCAACGTGGGCGCCGGCATCGCCTTCCATCCGAACGCGGATGGCACGACGACACCGCAGTCCGACCGGCTGGCCTTCGTCGCCTCGGCCAACGGTACGGTCGAAGTGATCGACATCGCCTACTACGACTTCACCCGCGGCTCGCTCGCGACGAAGTACAATCTCTACGGACCGCTCCGCGCGTCGCTGCCCTTCCCGGGCGACGACCCGTCGGTGAAGTTCAAGCTCTTCGGCCTCTCTCCCACGGGCCTGGTCGTGATCGACGTGACCGCAACGGACATCGCGGCGGGACCCTGACGCGCTCGTGATGGCGTGATAGGTTGCAGTCGAGGCGAGCCCGGCACGGTGCCGGGCTCGCGTCTTTCCCCGTCCCGCCTTTTCGACCGATGCTCCGCTTCACCACCGCAGGCGAGTCGCACGGCCAGGCCCTGGTCAGCGTGCTCGAAGGTGTCCCTGCCGGCCTGCCCCTGCTCGCCGCGCACATCGACACGGATCTGGTCCGCCGCCAACAGGGCTACGGCCGCGGCCGGCGCATGCAGATCGAGAAGGACAGCGCGGAGCTCCTCTCCGGCGTTCGCGCCGGCGAGACGATCGGCAGCCCGATCGCGATGCTCATCCGCAATCGCGACTGGGCGAACTGGCAGGCGATCATGGACCCCGCTCCACGCGAGACGGACGAGCAGGGCGCCCTGCGCCGCCGCGCCGTCACCCGCGTGCGCCCTGGCCATGCGGACCTCACGGGCATCCTCAAGTACGATCGGGAAGACGCACGCGACATCCTCGAGCGCGCCTCCGCGCGCGAGACCACCGCGCGCGTGGCGGCGGGAGCGATCGCGCGCCGGCTGCTCGCCGAGCTGGGGGTCACGGTCGGGTCGCATCTGGTTCATCTCGGCGGGGTGGACGCGGTGCGCCCCGACCCGATGCCCGCCGATCTGAACGCGGCATCCGACGCGTCGCAGCTTCGCACGCTCGACCCGGCCGCCGAAGCGGCCATGATCGAGCGCATCGATGCGGCGAAGCGTGGCGGGAACACGCTCGGCGGCGTCTGCGAGGTCGTCGTCGACGGTCTCCCGGTCGGACTCGGCTCCCACGTCTCCTGGGACCGCAAGCTCGACGGCCGCATCGGCGCCGCGATCATGTCCATCCCTGCCGTGAAGGGGGTGGAGATCGGGATGGGCTTCCAGGCGGCTCGCGTGCAGGGCTCCGAGGTGCACGACGAGATCGCCCTCGCTCCCGGACGTGTGCGGGCCGGCAACGTTCGGCGCTCCTCCAACAACGCCGGCGGGCTCGAAGGCGGCATGACCACCGGCGAGCCGCTCGTCGTGCGCGTCGCGATGAAGCCGATCAGCACCCTCATGCGCCCGCTCGGCACCATCGACGTGGCCACCGGCGACTCGGCTTCGGCCACGGCGGAGCGCAGCGACGTGACCGCGGTTCCGGCGATGGGGGTGATCGCCGAGGCGATGCTCGCCCTGGTGCTCGCCGACGCCATGCTCGAGAAGTTCGGCGGCGATTCGCTCCCCGAAGTCCAGCGGAACCTCGATGGCTACCTTTCGCACGTCGCAGCCCGGCTCGGCGGTTGATCCGTCGATTCCTCATCTCATCCTCGTCGGCCTGCCCGGGGCGGGGAAGAGCACCGTCGGCGCGGCGCTCGCCCGAGAGCTCGGCCGCGGCTTTCTCGACTTCGACGCGGAGATCGTGCGCCGAAATGGGATGACCATCGCCGAGATCTTCGCTCAGCGGGGCGAGCCCCATTTCCGCGAGCTGGAGCACGCGCTCACCGAGGAGCTGTCCGAGCTCGGCGGGATGGTGCTGGCCCCAGGGGGCGGCTGGGTCGGGAGGGCCGAGACCGTGGCCCTGATCCGGCCGCCGGCGCGGATGGTCTATCTGCGAGTGCGGCCTCGCACGGCGCTGAATCGGATGGGCCGCTCGGTCGCCACTCGCCCCCTGCTGGGCCGTCCCGACCCCGCTGGCGAGCTCGAGCGCTTGTTGACCGAACGGAGAGCGGCGTACGAGTCGGCAGACGTCGTCGTAGACGTGGAACGTGTTGCCATCGCTGAAGTTGTGAGACGGATCGTTTCCGCGCTGAAACCGTAGAATGAAGGGAGGGGACGCGGATCACTTCTCCCGGTTGACGCGCCCACTACCTTAGAGCGATCGAAGATCCAACAAATGACGCTCGGGACGTTCCGCCGCACCCCGCGGCGACCCCAGGCGGGCACCGGCGGCGCGATCCAAGGGTTCGTGCCCTGCGCCGGTGTCGAGTGAGTCAGGATGATGCCGGCCGGCGCGCGATGTTCTCTACCCTGCGCCAGCCGAATGAGGAGACATGACGATACGCGTTCTCGGACCACATGAGCGTGGGCGATTCGCTCCAGAAGCCTGGGGCCACCTGCTCGCGCTCACCGGCGCCGGAGCGCTCGACCCCGCGGAGCTCGAGCAGGTGATCGAGCGCGCGATGCTGCAGTTCGACGGCCGCATCGCGCTTGACGATCTCCGTTCGATGATGGAGGGCGCTGGATTCGACGATCCCGGCGCCCCCGCGGATTCCCAGACCGTACACTGAGACCCATGGCAGCCAGAAAGTCGGTAACCAAACGGCCGAGCGCGGCGGCGAAGAAGTCCGCCGGCTCCGCCGCCAAAAGCCCGGCGAAGGCCGCGGCGAAGAAGACCGCCGCGCGCGGCCGGAAGGCCGCCCAGGAGGAGGACGAAGGTCCCCCTCCGGCGGCCGGCACGACCTCGCTCGTGATCGTGGAGTCCCCGGCCAAGGCCAAGACCATCGGCAAGTACCTGGGGCGCGGCTACCGGGTGCGCGCCACGGTCGGCCACATCATGGACCTGCCGGAGAAGAAGCTCGGGATCGACATCGATCACGGCTTCGAGCCGGAGTTGGTGCCGATTCCGGGGAAGGAGAAGACGATCGCCGATCTGAAGAGCGCCGCGAAGGACTCGCGCGAAGTCTTCATCGCGACCGATCCTGATCGCGAGGGTGAAGCCATCGCGTGGCACGTGGCGGAGCAGATCCGGCCGAAGCGGGGCGCGGCCATCGTGCCCGTGCGGCGCGTGCTCTTCCACGAGATCACCAAGGAGGCCGTCAACCTCGCGATCCAGCAGGCGGGGCAGATCGACGACAAGAAGGTCGAGGCGCAGCAGGCGCGCCGCGTCCTCGATCGTCTCGTCGGCTACAAGGCCAGCCCGGTGCTTTGGAAGACGGTGAAGAAGGGGATCTCCGCGGGTCGCGTGCAGACGGTGGCGCTCCGGCTCATCGTCGAGCGCGAGCGGGAGATCCGCGCGTTCAAGCCGGTGGAGTACTGGACGGTGGAGGCGCTGCTCGAGAAGGCGGGCCAGCGCTTCACCGCGAAGCTCCATCAGATCGACGGCAAGAAGGCGGAGATCGGCAACAAGGCGGAAGCCGACCGCGTGCTGTCCGATCTACAGGGCCGCAAGACGTTCGGCGTCACCGAGGTCAAGCGGCGCGAGCGTCGCAAGAATCCGTCGGCGCCGTTCACCACCTCCACGCTGCAGCAGGAAGCGGCGAAGAAGCTCTCGTTCGGCTCCAAGCGGACGATGCGGGTGGCGCAGGATCTCTACGAGGGCATCGACATCGGTGTCGATGGCCAGCAGGGCCTCATCACCTACATGCGTACCGACTCCACCCGCGTGGCGGAGAGCGCGGCGACGCAGGCGCAGGACTACCTGCGCGAGCTGTTCGGCAAGGAGTATCTCGCGAAGGGGCTGCAGCTCTACGGCGGAGCCAAGGCGCAGAAGACCCAGGACGCGCACGAGAGCGTGCGTCCCACCGATCCCACGCGCCGTCCGGACGACATCAAGCGCTATCTGTCGCCCGATCAGTACAAGCTCTATCAGCTCATCTGGCAGCGCTTCATGGCGTCGCAGATGGCGCCGGCGGTGTTCGATACGACGACGGTCGACTTCGACATCCCGGCGAAGGAGCAGCCGCAGATCGGGCGTCGCAGCTATCTGTTCCGCTCCACGGGCAGCATCATCAAGTTCCAGGGCTTCCTGGCGCTCTATCGCGAAGCGCGCGAAGAGGGCGACTCGAAGGCGCTCGAGGACGAGCAGGCGCTGCCGGTCATCGAGCAGGGGGAGAACATCCCCGTCATCTCGATCACGCCGTCGCAGCACTTCACCGAGCCGCCGCCGCGCTTCTCCGAGGCGAGCCTCGTCAAAGAGCTGGAGCGGCTCGGCATCGGGCGTCCGTCCACGTACGCCAGCATCATCAGCGTGCTCGCCGACCGTCGATACGTGAACCTGGAGCAGCGCCGCTTCTTCCCCACCGAGCTCGGTGAGACGGTGGAGAAGGTGATGGTCAAGCAGTTCCCCGAGATCTTCAACGTCGACTTCACCTCCGGCATGGAGCTGGAGCTCGACAAGGTGGAGGATGGAGAGCTCGGCTGGCGCACGGTGCTCGCCGACTTCTGGGGCCCGTTCGACAAGTCGCTCAAGAACGTGCAGTTCGGCGCACTCATCGCCGAAGCACACGATCTGTCGGCCATCGCGAACGAGAAGTGTCCGGACTGTGGCGGCAAGCTCGAGCCGCGCGGTGGTTTCTTCGGACCCTTCCTCGCGTGCGAGAAGCACCCGAAGGAGTGCAAGTACACGCGGCCGCTCAAGGGCGAGAAGGCGAAGCCGAAGATGACGGACATTCCCTGTCATCTCTGTGGCCAGCCGATGGTCGTTCGTCAGGGGCGCAGCGGCGAGTTCCTCGGCTGCAGCACCTTCCCGAAATGCCGCGGCACGCGCTCGATGCCAACGGGCGTGTTCTGTCCGAAGGACGGCGGCGAGCTGGTCGAGCGCCGCTCGAAGAAGCGCGGCACGGCATTCTACGCCTGCTCGAACGAGACGTGCGACTTCGTGGCGTGGAACAAGCCGGTTGCCGAGGTCTGTCCGGAGTGCGCGTACGTGGGCGCCGAGATGAAGTTCACGAAAGCGCGCGGGGATTTCCGGAAGTGCCTGAAGTGCGGGAACGAGTGGGATGTTCCGGCGGCGCCGGAGCCGCTCGAGGTGGAGCCGGCGCTGGCGGGGTGACGGCGGGTCTTCTACCGAGCCATGAGCCTGAGCGTGAGCTACGAGCTCTGAGCAGATCCAGCTCGAGCTCGAGCTTCAGCCCGAGCTCGAGATGC
>DASYMZ010000014.1:0-2131 GCA_036008805.1 Gemmatimonadaceae bacterium | reverse complement strand
GCGATGTCGCGCGTGACACCGAGCGCCTTGGGGAGTGGCAGGCCGGCGGGGAGGAGTGCCGCGAGCGCGCGCGTGAACTCGGCCAGATCGCCGCTGCGCACGCGTTTGCCGAACCCGCCTCCGTTCGATGTTGCGGGTGCGACGTCGAGCACGATCAGGCCGCGTGCGCGCAGCGACTCCGTCGCCGCGTCGGCCGTCGCGGCGTCGATCGTGCCTGCCTCGCGAACGCCCGCGCGCGTGACCGCTCGATACTTGAGCGAGGCCACGGCGCCTACTGCTTCCAGCTCGTGACGTCGGCCGCGTCGCCCGTGCCGCCCTGCGCGCCGTCGGCGCCCATCGATGACAGATCGAAGCCGTTGGTCAGGTGCTCGCCGGGAAAGCGATACACGTAGTTGGCGCCCCACGGATCGGCCGGCACCGGTTGGCGCAGGTACGGTCCGCGCCAGTTCGACGGACGCGGCTCGGTGGTCGGCTGCTGCCACAGCGCGGCGAGCCCCTGCTCCGTCGTCGGATAGCGACCATTGTCCAGCCTGTACGCGTCGAGCGCGGAGCCGAGCATCGAGATCTGCGCCTTCGCCGTCACGCTCTTGGCCGTGTCGACGTGACGGAACACGTTCGGCGCGACGATCGACGCCAGCACGGCGATGATCACGACGACGACGAGAACTTCGATCAGCGTGAACGCGGAGCGGCGACGGCTTCGTGAGGAGCGCGCCGCGCGGACGTCGAGAGCGGACATGGACGGGGGAGTCGGGCGGGGCACGGCAGGCATGCTGAGGTGGGAGCTCGCCAGGAGATAGACGACCTGGCGCTGCCAATGTCAATCGAGTTCCCCCTGGTCTGGAACATGCGGCCGACCTCTCCGCTTCCATGAGAGTGCGGAACGTCACAGTTCCGTACGTCTCACCGCCGCTCATCCACGCGCCAACCACAGTCGAGCGAGAGCACGCCATGCCGCAGCTCCAGACCACCGCGTCGCCGTCCACCGAGCTCCACTACGAGGACCTGGGTCAGGGCCAGCCGGTCGTGCTCATCCACGGCTGGCCGCTCAGCCACCGCATGTGGGAGTCGCAGATCGTCGCGCTCACCGATGCCGGCTATCGCTGCGTCGCGTACGACCGCCGCGGCTTCGGGCAGTCGGGCCGTCCCGCCGGCGGCTACGACTACGACACCTTCGCGTCGGACCTGAACGACCTGATGACGCAGCTCGACCTGCGCGACGCCGTGCTCGCGGGCTTCTCGATGGGCGGCGGTGAGGTCGCACGCTATCTCGGCCGCTACGGCTCCGCGCGCGTGTCGAAGGCGATGCTGCTCGGCGCCGTCACGCCCTTTCTGCTGAAGACGAAAGACAATCCCGGCGGCGTGGACCCGAGCGTGTTCGACGGCATGATCGCGGGCGTGAAGCAGGACCGCATCGCGTTTCTCGAGCAGTTCTTCCCCAACTTCTACAACTACGAGCCCGGGATGAACGGCGTGAGCGCGGATCTGATCCCATTCAGCAAGTGGATCGCGTGGGGCGCGTCACCACTCGGAACCCTCGAGTGCATCACCGCCTTTGGCACGACCGACTTCCGTGGCGACATGAAGGCGTTCACGATGCCGACGCTGATCGCGCACGGCGACAGCGATCGCATCGTCCCCTTCGAAGTGTCCGGCAAGCTCGCGCACGCGATGATCCCCGGCAGCCGCCTCGAGCTGCTGAAAGGATACCCGCACGGCTTCGCGGCGACGCATGCGCAGCAGCTCAACGCGTTGATGCTGGATTTTCTGAGGTCGTGACGGCAGATGGTCGGGCACCACGCGTGGCTGTCCAACGACGCGAACGCGGATCTGCTCTTCGCGCTCGGAGGCTGCTCGTGGCGATCCAAGAGCGGGATCACGGATCTGAGACGGATTGCACGGAAACGGCCGGATGACGGCAACGGCAACGGTAACAGCTCGCACAGAGGGCGCAGAGAACTGCCGAGACGCAGAGAACGGCAACTGCACTGCACCTGACCTTCACCTGCAACGGATTTGGGTGTGTGGCGCAGGGATCGCTGCACCGCATCGCCAACATATTCGGGCTCCCGCCCGAGTTGAGCTACGGCTGTTCTCTGCGCTCTCCGTCGTTCTCTGCGCCCTCTGTGCG
>DASYMZ010000013.1:0-15607 GCA_036008805.1 Gemmatimonadaceae bacterium | reverse complement strand
CGCGCCTCCGCGTGACAACTGCGGCGGTAGTGACGGTGGCAGTTGCCGTTGCAGTTCATCCGGCCGTTCCCGTGTCATCCGTCTGAGATCCGTGATCCCGCGGTTGGATCGCCACGAGAAGCCAGACAGCAAGCGCAGCGTGAGATCCGGGTTCTCGCCGCGCGGCTGCTCCGCCACATCGATGGAGCAGCCGCGCGCTCGCTCAATGCGGTGACGCGAGATACGGGAACGTCGCCGAGAACGCCACGTCGTTCGCGCCCACGTTGTCCGTGCACAACGGAAGAGCGCCCGGCGCGCAGTACGCGTTCGTCGGATTCAGGAACGAGCTGAAGATCGCCGACAGTCCGAGGTCGACGACGTCGTCGGTGAGCTTGCGTCCGCCCCATCCGTTCGACAGCGCCCACGACAGCCAGCCCGCCGTGCTGCGCGGCTTCGTCGCGTCGACGACGAGGACGTCGGGATACAGCACGCTCCCGAGCAGCGAGGCGAGCGCCTGCGGACGGTTGAACGAGGTGACGAACCCTTCCGTCTCCGGCCGGAAGGTCGCCGTGTTGTAGGGCTGCGTCAGGTTGTACGCCTCGTGGTGCGCCTTGAGGATCGTGACTTCACTGACGAGCGGATTGCCGAGAAAGTCGGTCTGATCGTAGACGCGCGCTGCGTCGGCGGTCTCCCTGCCCTTCTCCGCGCTCGCGAGCGCCGGTGAGGTGAGTTGCTGATCAGCGGCGCCGCTACTGCAGGCCGCCGCGGCGAACGCGAGCGCCATGCCGGCGAGCGCCGCTCGGGTGTTGTGTCTCCACGTCATGCGAATGTGCTCCGTGATCTGGGTTGAAGGATGCCCGAGCCTGACGTCAGTTGGCGCGCGCGCGACTGGTCGTGCCCCACACACCGAGCTTGCCGGGGGTCTTGCCATCGGCGTACAGCATCGCCGCGGGCAGCTCGACGACGATCGCGAGGTCGTTGTAGCCGGTCACGAAATCGACCGCCTTGCCCTTCTCACGGAACGACGACGCGGGAGTCGGGAGCGGCGAGAGCGGCCCCGTCGACGGGCGGCGATCCGGGATGATGCGGAAGAACTGCTCGAGGTCGATGAAGAACGGATCGTCGCGCGGGCCGGCGAAGAGCTGCACGCCGCCCGTGCTGCCGAGGATCTGATTCACCGGTCCGGAGATGGTCGGACCGCTCGTGAGCAGCGTGTTGCCGGTCGCACCGACGACGTTCGGCTGGTACGGCCCGCGCAGCGTGACGCGCTGATTTCCCGCGGTGCCGGTGAACGTCGCCTGGAAGACGAGGTCTTCGCGCGCGTCGCCGTCGTTGTCGACCTTGATCTGATACAGCTCCTGCTCCTTCGTGCCGAACACCGCGCTCGGCGTCCCCGCCGGGGTGAGCGGGCTCGACGTGCCGAGGACGAGCACGATCCGTCCCTCTCTCGGCGCCGGGAAGGCGTACACATCGTTCACGTCGAAGCGAGGGTTGAGCTCGACCTCCGGCGTGTCCTGATGGTCCGACGCCATCACGACGCCGGCGGTGGTGAGTCCCGCGACGAGCCCGATCGCGGCGAGGAGTGGCACGAGTCGCTCGCGCCTGGCAATCCACGTTTTCATAGCGTCTCCACGAAAGATGGTGGGCGGAAGACGCGCGCGTTCGCGGCTTCCGATGGGGGCTACGCCGGGTTGGCGGAATCGGATTGGTGGGGACGCGGGAGGGGCAGATACCTCGACTGCGCTCGGGATGACAACACTGGGCGAAGTGCAGATCCGTCGACTCCGCTCGGCGCGAGCCGTGAGCCCGAGCGTGAGCTACGAGCATTGAGCATCTCCAGCTCGAGCTCTAGCTGTCAGCCCGAGCTCGAGCTGGACCTGCTCAATGCTGGAAGCTCGTGCTCGTGCTCGTGCTCCCTCCCCTGTCCTCCCGCGCGAGCGCAGCGAGTCGGGTGCTCTGTACCTCGCTCGCTCGACAGCGCCTGGCCCTCGCGCCGCGTACCCTCGAACGGGATATTCAGCCGCCCGAGCGCGCGCGCGAGATCGCGTCGCGCTCACTCACCTCAGCATCGGACGGTCGAGGGATGACCAATCGAGACGAATCACGCGCGATGGACCGCCGCTCGTTCCTCACCCAGCTCGCGGTGAGTGGCGCCGCGCTCGCCGCGGTGGGCTGCAGTCGCGGCCTCTCGAGCAGCGCCGCGAGCGTGGCTGACTCGCCGCTTCCTCTGCGCGAGGTCATCGGCCTGCAGCTCTTCACGGTGCGCGACCTCACCGCGACGGACTATCCCGGCACGCTGATGCGCGTGTCGCAGCTCGGCTATCGCATGGTGCAGACGACGGGGAGCTACGGCACCAACACCGCGCAGCAGATCCACGAATGGCTCGACCGCGCCAAGCTCGTCTCGCCGGCGACGCACGTGAGCCCGCGCATGGGGCCCGACTTCGAGCGCGTGCTCGAGGGCTACCAGCTCATCGGCCACAAGTACACCACGGTGAGCTTCGGTCCGCAGCCGCCGCGCACGCCGCCTGCCGACGCGACCGTCGCGCAGCCGCGCCCTGCACAGGCGGGCACGCGCCGCGAGACGCTCGACTCCGTGAAGCGCACCGCCGCACAGCTCAACGCGGCCGGCGCGATCACGAAGAAGCACGGCATCAAGGTGATCGTGCACAATCACACCGAGGAGTTCGAGCCGCTCACCGACAGCGCGCAGCGTCCGTACGACGTGCTGCTCGCCGAGACGGATCCATCGCTCGTCGCGATGGAGCTCGACATCGGATGGGCGGCGGTGGCGGGCGAGAGCGCGCTCGACCTGTTCCGCCGCTCACCCGGCCGATTCGAGGTGTGGCACGTGAAGGACGTCGCGGGCCTCGCGTCGCTCGACAAGAGCGCTTCGCAAGCGGAGCGGCACCGCGCGGCGAAGATCGTCCCGATCGGTGAGGGCGACATCGACTACCGCCCGATCTTCGCCCAGGCCGCCCTCGCGGGGATGCGGTACTACTTCGTGGAGCAGGACTCGGCGCCGGCGAGTGGAGATTCGATCAAGGACGCGGGGAAGAGCTACTCCGCCCTGATGAGGATTCTTGGGTGAGGCGGACTGCGATATTGGGTACCGTAGCTTCGTACCGTCGTACGGCGCACGGCGACCGACATCCAGGCAATCCCTAAATTCTTGGACGCCACTCGAGGTGCGGATCTCTCGACGGCGCGCTGAGCCAGCTGTGAGCCTGAGCGTGAGCTACCAGCATTGAGCAGGACCAGCTCGTGCTCGAGCTCCAGCCCGAGCTGGACCTGCTCAGTGCTCGAGGCTCACGCTCCGTTGTCATCCCGAGCGTGCGCAGCGAGTCGAGGGATCTGCACCATCAGCGCCGGTAGCTCCGCGTGGCATCCAAACTTTGAAGATTGCCAGCGGACTGGCTCGCCGTACGCGGTACGGAGGTACGCCGTACGGCAGTCTCAACTCAAAAATCCGATATCACGCCCAAAGCGACATCCCCTACCACCTGCAGGCTCCTCGCCGAGATCTTGTCGATCGTGTCCTGCAGCGTGTGATGGTAGTTCGGGTTCGCCGCGCCATCCGCGCCGAGCGGACCGTAGTCGAGATCGATGACGTCGATCACGCGTAGCCCCTTGTTGAGCAGCGGGATGTGATCGTCGGTGACGTCGTAGCCCGGACGCGGGATGAAATACCGGTCGTAGCCCATCTCGGCCGCCTTCTGCCATACGCGTGTCACCACCTCCGGCGCCTGGCGCATCGAGTTGCCTTCCTGGAGGATGTTCAGATCCTTGTCGGCGATCATGTCCCACAGGATCCCGAACACGGGCTTGTAGCCGGGGCTCGGCAGGTGCTCGGCGAAATACTGTGAGCCGATCAGCACGTCGGCCCATGGCGCGTCGAAGCTCTTGCCGTAGTCCTCGCCGTCGACGAACAGCAGATCGACGCCGATGTTCGGAGGCGTTTTCTTCAGCGCGTCGCCGAGCGCGATGAACAGCCCAACGCCCGCCGCGCCGTCGTTCGCACCGGGGATGGGCGTGCCACGATTGCCGAGCACCGGATCGGCATCGGCGATCGGCCGCGTGTCCCAATGCGTGACGTAGAGGATGCGCTGCGGCGCGTCGGGCTTGAAGCGGGCGAGCACGTTGCGCAGCGGCAGATCCTTGCCGTCAGCGGTGCGATGCGTCCACCGCTGCTCGATCACCGTGTCGGCGCGCGCCTTCATCGCCGACACGATCCAGTCGCCCGCGCGCTGGGCCTGCGGCGTCCCAGGCACGCGTGACCCGAAAGCGAGCTGCTGCTTCGTGTACGACATCGCCGAGTCGGCGACGAACGCAGTCTTGGCGCGTGCGGGCAGCCGGTCGCAACCGGCAAGGGTGGTGAGTGCGATGACGAAGAGAAACTTGAGCGAACGCACGAATACAGGCTGAAGAGTGAAATTGAAAAGCGAGTGCGGAGCTAGGAGTTACTCCAGGGACTCGGATGCGTGATGCGTGACACGGGAGTGAATGCACGGTCCCACGACCCGCTACGACATCTCGCTACCGCTACCCACTACCACCTACAGGCGAGTGGCAGTCATGGTTCCTGACCGCTACCCACTACCACCTACAGGCAGTGGCAGTCGTAGTCCTTATTTCGCATCCCCAAAGAACTGCACCTGCAGCACCGTCGACACCACCAGCTGCGTGTTCCGCCGGTTGAAGTTGTTGTCGTACGTCACCACGCGCGACCCCTGCAGCGTGAACACCAGCGTCTGACTCAGGTCCGCGTCGGCGTTGAGGCTCACCGCGGAGCGTCCGTTGTCGGCGAGGCGGCTGCTGCCGGTGCGCGCGTAGTCGGAGATGAAGGTGCTCGCGCGCGTCTGCTGATACCCGATGCGCGCCCGGATGTCACCGTTGTCGGTGTAGCCCCAGCTGCGCGGAATCTTGAACGCGCGACCGACGTCGACGCTCATGTCCTCCGCCTTGCCATCGGCGATGCTGCCGGGCAGGGAGTCGGTGCGGGTGGTCCGCGTCCAGCCCGCGGAAGTCGTGAGCCCGCGGCCGAACCCCCACGCGACCGAGGCGTTGAGCGGCGTGGTGCGCACGTGCGAGCTGCGCGACTCCGACAGCGCGAAGGCGGCGTCGCCGGGAATGAACGTCGACGAGATGGAGTTGGCGTAGCCCGCGTTCGCGCCCACCGACGTGACGAGGCCGGCCAGCGAGGCGGGCGGGCGCCACGTCCAACGCAGGCTCACGTCAGGGAAGACGGTCTGCTCGCCGTCGGCCATCCCCTGGGTGTCGTCGATGCGCCGCGTCCAGCTTCGCGTCGTCGTGCGGCGGTAGCGGTTGACGAACGCCGCGCCGCCCGGCAGCAGAAACGACTGGCTGGCCGCGAGCGCCTGGGTGAGCCCGGTCGCGGTCGCGAGCTCGCCATTCACCCGGCGGAACGCATCCACGCCGCCGAAGCCGAGCTGCAGCGCCAGCGGCGACGCGCCGTGCGCGCCGTCGAACGCCGAGAGCAGGCTGCGGTTCAGGGTGATGTCGAATGGCGCGAACACCTTCGCGAGCCGGCGCGCGAGGCTCGAGTCGCCGCTGTACATCGTCAGCGCCTTGCCCAGATCCAGTGTCACGCCCGCACCCATGTTCTGCGACACGGTGATGCGCCTCGGCAGCGTCGCGCTGTCGGTGACCGTGTTGCCGAACGACGTCGAGCTCTGCCCGAAGGAGTCGAGCGCCAGCGAGCGCAGGTTCGGATCGCGCAGCATGCCGTACTGCGTTCCGAAATCGGCGCGCGGGCGGAACCACTGCGACAGCTGTGGCGCGAATGCGAACGAGGTGAGGAGCGAACGCTCCCGCTCCGCGCCGACGTTCGCGCCGAACACGTTGGCACGGCTCTCGGTCGCGGCCCGCGACGCGGCCGTGGTGTCGCCGTAGTCGCGCAGATCGCGCAGCGAGACGAAGTCCCACCGCGCCGTGAGCGCGCTGGTCGGGCGGAGCTCCAGCGTGCTCGCGTTGCGCCACAGGTTCGACTCGGCCGCGGACTCGCGCGCGGAGTCATCCGGCGCGAAGGCGGGCTTGAAGAAAGAGAAGCGATGATCGGTGCCGCGCACCACACCGCTCGTGATGCGCAGCACGGTCGGGTTCCAGCGAAACACGGTCCCAGGTCCGACGAGGGTGTCTCGCTTCCCGCCGCGCATCGCACCCGGCAGCAGCGACAGCGGATGACCGAACACACCCGGCAGCCGAGCGGTGCGCGCCTCGGCGTTCACGTTGTAGTCGAGCGCGAGCGAGAAGTTGCGCGAGTCGCCCTGCTGGTACTCGTTGCGGCTGTCGCCGGTGGTGTACGTCGACGTCAGCCCGAGATTGTCGACGAGCGCGCCGAGCAGCGGGTTGCTCATCGCCGCGGTGCGGCGCACGCTGAGCGAGTACGTCGTGTTGCCGCTGCGCGGCGCGCGCAGGTTGTCCACGCCGCCGCCGCGGATGTCGGTGCCGGTGAGATAGAGCGGACTGCTCGCGGACGACACGTGGGTGATCGTCAGCGGGATCGACAGGCCGAGCTGCACCGGCAGCAGCTTCTCCAGGTGCAGCGTGGCGACGACGTCGAGCAGCCGGTCGTCGACGAAGCTCGGCTGATCGGTGAGCTGCCGGAAATGCGGATCCTTGCGGGTGAAGCCGACGCGGATGTCGGCGATGTCGGCGGCCGACAGCGCCACGCTCACCTGCCCCGCGTAACCGGGGCTGTTCACCACCTTGCCGAGCCGGATGTCGTCGATCCAGAGCTCGAGACTGTCCGCCGGTCCGATGCTCGACGGTGCGCCGTTCGGCGCTGGAAGCCGCACCATGCCGACCGACATCTCCTGCACCGCGGCGAGATTCGGCGGCGCGGCGCCTGGCTCCACGGTGTACACCATGTATCCGCCGTCGCACGCGACGTAGCGCTGGCGTCCCGCGATCGCCGGCACCGCACTCGCGGCGACGAGCGCGGAGTCGACGCCGGTGCACGAGAGCGAGTCGCCGCGATTCTGCAGATACGCGTTCTGCAGCTTCTGGCGCAGCGCGAAGAACCGATTGAAGTCGACCTTCACCTCGGGCAGCCACGCCTCGGCGCCCGGCCCCGAGTTCACCGGAGTGCGATAGAGATAGAAGTTGTTCGCGTCGCGCCCGACCTTCACGTACATCTGCAGCTCGCCGCGATCGCCCCACCCATTGCGTCGCCCGCGCGCCCACAGCCGCAGCTCCTGATAGCCCATGAAGCTCTGCTGGCCGTTCGGAAATCTGTAATACGCTTCGGCGCGTCCGAACACCGGGAGGTTGCCCGCCTGCACGCGCAGCGACCGTTCGTTGATCTGCACGGAGCCGAGCGAGAACTGTCCGCCCTTCGTATCGAGCTCGTCGCCGACGCCGGGCGGCGGCTCGTAGTCCTGACCGCTCAGCGTTCCCTTCTCCGCCGTGCCGATCAGCGACGTGAGGGTGTAGCCGGTCGCCGGCTGGTCGCCCGCGATGCCGCTGAGCGTCCGTTCGCTGCGCTTGAGCCACGGCGCGCCGGAGAGGCGAAGGCGCGCGAGCGGAAGACGAGTGAACTCGTCGTCGGCCGCGCCCGCGCCGCTCACCATCGTCACGCGCATCGCGCGCACGCGTCGCAACAGGACGTCGTTGATCGTGTCGTCCGCGGCGCGGAAGGGAACGCGCACGAGCACCCACTGCAGCGAGCGCGACGCGGTGGTGGAATCGAGCTGCTGAGCGAATGGCCGCCCGAAGCGCGTCCACCGCCGCGGGTCGCTCAGGTCGATCGCGAACCGCACGATGCGCTCGTTGTTGCGCGCGCCGCTCGGCAGGTTCAGCACGCCGTCCAGGTCGATGTCTTCCTCGTCCAGGCGGTTGTTGCGCACCGTGCAATCGGTGCGGGTGTCGCCGAGCCGAGGGATGGAGCGATCGAAGCCGGTGCAGATGGGGACGTTGAACGCGCGCTGCGCGCCGCCGCCGTCCACGATCGCCAGGGTGTCGACGCGATCACCCGGGAGGCCGAGGTCGTTCACGTCGGCGTTGAAGGCGCGCGAGAGCGGATCGCGCTCGGAGTCGAGCACGTCGTAGCCCTGCAGCTTCTTGCCGCTGTATACCGAGTCGACGACGGCGCCGCTGCGCTGAACGGTCAACGTCTCCGGCGCGAACGCGATCCGGTTCTCGCTGATCTCGCCGAGGTCGAACACGAGCGTCGGGTTGCGCGCGCGGCCGGTGGCGCTGGTGTCGACGAGCGTCCAGAACTCGAGATTCTCGACGCGCGAGAGATCGACGCCCGATGGGCTGAGCACCGTGCGGATCGAGCGATAGCGCCGGCCCGTCGGCGCGTTGGCCACGCGCCAGTCGAACGACTTCGTGCGCGGATCGTACTGTCCGCCCACGCTGAGCGGATAGAGGGTGAGCCAGAGGAGCTGCTCGGTGGCGTTGGTGCCGAGCCCCGCGAACGCGGTGTTGACGTCGATGTCCTCCGAGCGCACCAGCACCGGCTGACCGGCTGGAGTGGTGCCGTTGCTCTGGAACGCGAGCGTGGTGGCGCGACGGAGGTCGAACGGGTTGGCGCCGTAGCGACGCGTGAGCAATCGCCCATCGGCCGGCTGGCTGGAGAGCGCCCACACCGGATCGGTGAGGCCGACGGTGATCCCCGCGTCGCCCTCGAAGCTCTCCACGTACGCCTGGCCGTCGCTGTTCACCTGCGGACGACTGGTCGCGATCTCGCCCTGCACGCTGAGCCGCGACGGCGCGGTGGTCTTCACGAACGGCAGCCTGTTCATCATGCGGGTGAGCGGCGCGATCTCCCACCCGACGCGCCCGTTCACCCCCGCGAGCAGCGACGACACCGGCTCGAAGCCGAGTTGCGGCCGCGTGAAGTTCGTCTTCTGCGACTGCTGCACCGCCATGAAGTTGAGCTCACCATTCCTGAACGGCAGCGTCGAGGTGAGCCCGAGCAGCGTCGTCGGCGACTCGGCGAACAGCGGGTTCTCCTCGAAGCGCACGGTGACCGCGCGTTGACGCGTGAACAATGTCTCGGGGCGCGCGAAGCTCAGGCGACCGAGCTCGTAGTCCACGCGATAGTCCACGTCGCGCACGAGCGGCACGCCGTCGACGACGACGCGCTCCGACCCGCGCCGCACCTGCACGCTGCCGAGCATCAGTGCGCCCGCCTCGCCGCTCCCCTCGGTCTGATAGCGAACCTTCAACCGATAGACCGACGCCGGATGCTGCGGCGAGTACAGATACTCGCTCGGCGTCGTGTACACCGCCTCGTTGCTCGGATTGCCGGGGACGACGAGCCCCGAGTCGCGCCGCGCGAACGGCTGCAGCGAGGGGAAGACGACGAAGTAGTCGCGGATGATCTTCCCGCCCGTCGCCGCCGCGGCGCTGGACGCGAGCCCGAGCGACGCGGCGCTCGCGAGCCCGCCGCTGCCTCCCGCGGCGGCGCTGTAGTTCGGATCGGTGGGGCGAGGCCAGAGCCGGTTCTCGATGTCGAAGTCGGCCGGGTTCACGGGCTGCGACAGTCCGAACATCTGCAGGAAGGTGTCGAACGCGCCGCTCGCGGGCTTCTCCTGGTCGCCGCTTCCCGAGACGACGCGCAGCCGCGTGGTGCCGCGCACCAGCTCGTCGCCGGAGACACGATAGACGGAGCGGATCTCGTGGCGAAACGCGGCGGTGGCCGGCAGCACGTTCGGATCGGAGATCAGGTTCGCGATCTGATCGTGCGACGTCTCGTTCTGCAGGTCGGGGGTTCCGCCCGTGGTCGCGAGCACCGTGTCGCGCCCGTTCACGCGCACCGTGTACGCGGCGACGAGCCGCTCGCTCTGCAGATTCAGCGGCCGCACGAGCGCGAACCAGAGCTGCGACGGATCCATGTAGTAGTCGATCCCTTCGCGCAGCACGTCGTACGTCTGCCGCCCGCCGCCCACGTCGCCGTTCAGACGGAAGCGCGGGCCGTTGGGGTTCTGCGGCTGCGTGCCGAACTGCACCCGATAGAGGAACACCCGCCGGGGACGCATCGAGTCGGGCAACCCTGCGGCGAGCCGCTGGAGCTGATTGCGGTCGAGGATGTCGACGTTGGGATACGCGCCGGTGAACATCGCCGGATCGACGGTGAAGAAGAACCGCCTCGGCTCGATCTGATAATCTTCGATCTCGCGCTCCGCGTCCTGCCGGGTGTGCTCGCCGACGAAGAAGGTGCGGTCCTTCACGATGTTCCCCTTCTGCTGCGCCGCGATCGCCTGCACGCGGAAGCGACCGATCCGTCCCAGCGCCTGGAGTCCATAGTTGCCGCTCGGCACTCCGCTCGAGAGGAAGCGCGTCGAGGGAAGCGCGAAGGCGACGTTGCCCACCTCGAGCCGCTGTAGTCGATCGCTCGCCTTCCCTTCGTAATAGATGTTGACCGCGTTGGACGCGTCGAACTCGCGCTGGGTGTCGTAGTCGACGTTCACGTGGACGCGGTCGCCGACGGTGCCGCTGCTGCGAAGCGAGAGCTGGAAGTTGAAGTCGGGCTGGAAGGCGTTGCGGCAGCTCGTGAGCAGGCTCAGTTGCTGGCCGCCGTCGCAGCGCTCGTTGCGGTTCTGCTCCGTCTTCGCCTCGATGCGCGCGTGCACGTCGACGCCGAGGTCGGCGTGTGGGCCGAAGATGCCAGCCGGCTTCGTCGTGTCGGCGGGCGGATGCGGAAACGTGACGCGGCGCGTGCTGTCCGCGCCCGGGAGATGCAGCGTATCCACCCGCACCGAGTCGACGCGCGGCACCGGCGCCGTGGGCGCAGGATCCTGCGCGCGCGCGGCCGATGCGGCGACGATGGAGCTTGCGGCGATCGCGGCGATGAGCCGGAGAACGCGCACCAATCCCTGGGGGTGGGGTACGAATCGGCCGCGCGGCCCGCCTCGCTCCGGGCGTCCGGAGTGATGACGAGCTGGAAGAGGATCAGCGCGCGAAGGGAAAGACTTGAATTATGGCGTCGGGCGGGTGGAACTTACTGGTCGCGACGCGCGCTACAACCCTGTGCAAATCTTGAAGTTCCGCGTGCGGGGTGCACCTCGGACATCGACGTGAAGATAATAAGCCGATACATCCTCAGGGAGCATGCGGGGCCGTTCCTCTTCGCGCTCACCGCCCTGACCTCCCTGATGCTCTTGAATTTCATCTCGCGACAGTTCGGCGAGCTCGTCGGAAAGGGTCTGCCTCCATCGGTGATCGCGGAGTTCTTCGTCCTCTCCATCCCGTTCACCGTCGCGCTGACATTGCCCATGTCGGTGCTCGTCGCCGTGCTGTACGCGTTCAGCCGGCTCGCCTCGGAGAACGAAGTCACGGCGCTCAAGGCGAGCGGCGTCAGCCCCTGGCGGCTCGTCACCCCCGCGATCGCGTGGGGCGTCGTGATGTCGATCTTCCTGCTCGCGTTCAACGACCAGGTGCTGCCGCGCGCCAACCATCGGCTCAAGACGCTGCAGGACGACATCGCGCAGACCAAGCCGACCTTCCTGCTCAAGCCCCAGGTCATCAACGCGATCTCGGAGGGGAAGCTCTACCTCAAGGCGGGGCAGATCGACCAGAGCAACGGCAAGATGAAGGAGGTCGTGATCTACGATCTCGGCGATCCCACGCGGCGGCGGACGATCTACGCCGACAGCGGCTCCATCGGGTGGTTCGCGGGCAACGTGAAGGACCTCGGCCTGGACCTGTACCACGGGCAGATGCAGTCGGTGGCGACGGACAAGCCGAACCAGCTCGACCGGATGTTCTTCGACCACGACATCGTCAAGGTCCCCGACGTGGCGGGCAGCTTCAAGGAGTCGAAGGCCGACTCCTCGTCGCGCGGTGACCGCGAGCTGGGCGTCTGCCAGATGCAGCGCCGGCTGCGCGTCGCGCTCGGCCGCTACAACGACGCGAAGCGCGACTACGAAGAGGCCCTGCGCCACTCGAAGGTCTCGTACGCCCGGAACTCCATGCCGGACGCGGTGGCGTCGAGAATATCGGCCGTCCCCCCCGAGCCGCACGGCATCGGCTGGGTGTACTGCACCGTGGTCACGCGACTGTTCGGCCCGCAGGCGGCGCAGGCCCAGACGGCACCGCGCCTCGCACTGCTGCCGCCGCAGGACACGACGAAGAAGCCCGTCCAGGACACGACGAGGAAAGTCGCGCAGGACACGACGCGGAAGACCGCCGCCGACACCGCGCGGCGAGCCACCATTCCAGCCGCAACGGCGACACCCCCTGCTCCGCCGGCCCAGCAGCCCGCGCCAACCGCCTCGCGGGCCGCGCCCGTCATCGGCGCTCCGGTGGCGCCCGGCGCTCCCCCGCAGGTCGAGCCGCGCGTGCTGATCAACGGCGTGCTCGTCGACCCGCGCACCGGGCTGCCCGCCCCCGCGGCCGCGCCGCAGCCCGGCGTGATCCTCGGCACCTCGACCCCCGGCACCGCGGTGAACTCCCCGCAGCTCCGCGACAACCTGCCCGACTCCCTCAAGGATCCGCAGCAGCGCGCGGCCGAGATCGCGGGGAAGATCCGCGAGCAGGAGTCGGCCAAGGCGCTTTTCATCTCGAAGGTCGCGGAGACCAAGCTGCAGCTCGACCTGGCCACGAAGACGCGCAACCGCTTCGAGATCGAGATCAACAAGAAGTTCTCGCTCGCGGCGGCCTGCCTGATCTTCGTCGTGCTCGGCGCGCCGATCGCTCTGCGCTTCCCGCGCGGAGGCGTCGGCCTCGTGATCGGGGTGAGCCTCGTCGTGTTCGCGCTCTACTACGTCGGGCTCATCGGTGGTGAAGCGCTCGCGAACAAGGCGCTCATCCCGCCGTTCTGGGCGATGTGGGGGACCAACGTGATCCTGACCATCGTGGGGATCGTGCTACTCTTCCGCATGGGCTACGAGGAGAACTCCGGGCGGGGCGGCGATTGGGGCGACCGGATGGACCGCATTCGCGAGGCGCTGCGCTTCCGGCGGCGGACACGCGTGCCGCTGGCCGAGGAGGCCGCATGAGGCTCGTGCGCCCATTGGACAGATACGTCTTCGTCGAGTGGACGAAGATCTTCCTCGCCACCGCGCTCGGCTTTCCGCTGCTGATCGTGGTGATCGACCTGACCGATCATCTCCAGTCCTATCTCGACCGGAACCTGCCGCGCGCGGACATCGCGCTGAGCTACGTCTACTACATGCCGCAGTCGCTCTTCCTGACGCTGCCGGCGGCGGTGCTGTTCGCCACCGTCTTCTCGATCGGGACGTTCACGCGGCACTCCGAGATCACCGCGGCCAAGGCCTCGGGAATCAGCTTCTACCGGATCGCGGCGCCAATCCTGATCGGCGCGCTGCTCGCGTCGATGCTGGACCTCGTCGTGGCGGAGGTGGTGCCGATCACCGACAAGCGGCGCAGCGACCTGCTGCAGGAGTCGAAGATCGGCTCCGGCTCGCAGCGCTACAACTTCGTCTACGCCGGCGAGTTCGGTCGCGTGTACGAGGGGCAGTCGCTCGACGCCGAGAAGGGGACGATCGAGAAGCTCCAGATCGAACGGAAGGGGAACGGGCCGGATTATCCAACCGTGATCGTCTCGGCGGCGGGCGCGACCTATCAGCCCAAGGCCAAGCTGTGGGCGATTCGCCAGGGTGAGATGCACATCATCCGCGACTCGAGCACGAACCTCACGCTGACCTTCGGCGCGATGATCGACTCGAAGATGACCGACCAGCCGCTCGACATGATGGCGAAGCCGAGGAACCCCGAGGAGATGCGCTTTCGCGAGCTGACCCGCTTCATCCACGCGCTCGAGCGGTCGGGCGGAAACGCGGACAGGCTGCGCGTCGATCGCGCGCTCAAGATCGCGATCCCGATCACCTGTCTGGTCATCGCCCTCTTCGGCGCGCCCCTTGCGACGAGCACCCAGCGCGGCGGCACCGCCTACGGCATCGGCGTGAGCCTCGCGACCACCGTCACTTTCCTCATGATGATCCAACTCACGAAGGCGATCGGAGGGAAGGCGCTGATCTCGCCGGACGTGGCGGCATGGCTGCCGAACATGCTGTTCGCCGGGGTCGCTCTCGTGCTGCTCATGCGCGTGCGTACGTGAGCGAGTACGATCGTCCGCTCGGCAAGCTGCAACCGACGGAGACCTTTCCCGTGGTGCAGCGCACCGGGATCAAGTTCTTTCGTCGCATCACGCGGTCGTTCATCGCGTTCTTCCGGCAGGTCGGAGCGCGAGGATACTTCCTCCGAGACATCGGCCGGGCGTTCGGCGACCCGGCCACCTTCGTGCCGGAGACCATTCGTCAGATGCGGAGGATCGGGGTCGACTCGATCCCCCTCACCGTGATCGTGGCGGCGTTCATCGGCGGCGTGATCGCGATCCAGGTGCGCTACCAGCTCTTTCCCGGCGTGCAGCTCTCGATCATCGGCCTCTCCGTGCGCCTCATGCAGGTGCTGGAGCTCGGACCGCTGCTCACGGGGCTCGTGCTCACCGGCCGGGTCGGCGCGCGGATGACCGCGGAGATCGGCACCATGCGCGTCACCGAGCAGATCGACGCGCTCGAGACGCTATCGTACGATCCGCTCGCCTTCCTGATCGTGCCTCGGCTGTTGGCGTGCCTGATCATGCTGCCGTGTCTCGTCATCCTCGCCGACGCGACGGGCCTGTTCAGCGGCTACGTCGTGTCGGTGTTCGTGACCGGCGTGACGAAGCAGGACTTCGTGGCCGGTGTGCGATTGGGCTTCGGGACCTTCCAGGTCGTGTACTCGCTGCTCAAAGCCACTTTGTTCGGCGCGGCGATCGCGTTCGTGTGCTCGTACGAGGGCTTCGTGACGGAAGCGGGCGCGGAAGGCGTCGGCCGGAGCACGGCGAAGGCGGTCGTCATCACGTCGGTCTCGATCCTCATCCTCGATACGTTGACGGCGGCGCTCCTGGCCCCTTACCTACAAACATGAAACGTCGCGACGAAGTCCTCGTTGGAGTCTTTCTCAGCGCCGCGGTCGCGATCGCGCTCCTGGGCACGTTGTGGCTGGTGCGCGGCGGGCTGTCATCGGGCTATCCGCTCTACTCCCGCTTCGTCTGGGGGCAGAACCTGAAACCCGGCCAGCAGGTGCTGCTCGCCGGCGTCGCGGTGGGCGCGGTGGCGGACGTGAAGCTGCGCGACGACGGCTTTCTCGACGTCACCCTCCGCGTGAACGACGACGTGAAGGTGCCGAAGAACTCGGTCGCGAGCGTGAAGCCGGTCGGCATCTTCGGCGACGCGGCCATCGCGCTCACGCCGAAGGGGCCGAGCAAGCTGTCGTTCACGCCGGGCGACACGGTGCCCGTGGGTCCGGCGGACACCGACATCCAGGCGATCATGAATCGCGTGGACTCGATCGGCGCGACGGTGCAGCAGATGACGAAGGCGATCAACGCCGATCTCGTGGCGAGCGGCGGGATCAAGGACATGCGGAAGACCCTGGGCAACGCGGCGGCGCTCACCGAGTCGGCGGCGCGGCTGTCGGTGCAGCTCAACTCGATCGCGGCCGAGCAGAACCGGAATCTCACGGCGACGATGGCGTCGTTCCGCCGCGCGGCCAGCGCGGTGGATTCGGCGAAGATCGACTCGACGATGCGGAACTTCCAGACGTCGAGCGCGAGCCTCACGCGCATCGCCGCGAACCTCGACTCGACGAGCCG
>DASYMZ010000012.1:0-23817 GCA_036008805.1 Gemmatimonadaceae bacterium | reverse complement strand
TCCGTCACGTAGCAGGACGGGCAGATGCTGTGACTGAAGCGCGTGTTCGTGTGCTGCGAGATGTAGCTCTCGACGTGCTGCCAGTAGTGCGCGTCGTCCCGGATGCGCTTGCAGTACGAGCAGATGGGAAGGATCTCCTGCAGCGTTCGCACCTCGGCGAGTGCCTCTTGAAGCTCGGCAACGAGCTGCTCGCGCTCCTCCTCGGCGCGCTTGCGCTCGGTGACGTCGCGCGCGACGGAGTAGATCACGTTCTCGTCGGAGTCGGGCGCCGCGTTCCAGAGGAGCCAGCGGTACGACCCGTCCTTGCAGAGATAGCGGTTCTCGAAGCCGAGCGCCTGCCCGCCGCCGCGCACGGCGCGGTTCTGGTTCAGGGTGCGCTCTCGGTCGTCGGGATGCACGAACTCGATGAACGGGCGCGACATCAGCTCCTCGACGGTGAAGCCGAGCGCGCGCTCCCACGCGGGGTTCAACCGCTTGAAGTATCCGTTGAAGTCGAGGAAGCAGAGCAGGTCGATGGAGATGGCGAAGAAGCGCTCCTCGAGCTCGTGGGTACTGCGATCGGCCACTGAATACTCCTCCGCTACGGCGCGTCTAACGCGCCGACACCCATGCTGAAGACGTGCAGAGGACGATAGAGCGCACGGCGAGCAACTGTCGAGAATGGCTCCGTCTGCGCGACGACCTCACCCCCGTCGCTGCATCACCCTCACCGGCCACGCGAGGAGCGCGAGCGCGCCGGACACCGCGATGATCGCAGGACCCGACGGGAGGTCGAATGGTACCGAGAGCGAGAACCCGACGACCGCCGCGACGACCGCGCTGATGACGGAAACCGTGAAAATACCCGACATGCTGCGCGCGAGCAGCAAACCAGTCACTGCAGGAAGGACGAGAAAGTTGAACACGAGCATCACACCCGCGAACTGCATCGCGAAGGCGATGACCAGGCCGAGGGTGAAGTAGAGGAGCAAGTTCCAGAAGGTGACGCGGTAGCCGAGCGTGCGCGCCGTCTCTCGGTCGAAGGAGACGAAGAGGAACTCCTTGTAGAATAGCGCGTGCGCGACGAGTACGGGAATGGTGATCGCGAGGAGGACGAGCGTGTCCTCGCGCGTGATGCCGAGGATGTTGCCCGAGAGGAAGATGTCGTGCGCCTCGCCGCTCTTGGCCTTGGAGATGAGCAGGATGCCGGCGGCCGCAGCCACGGCGTATCCGACGCCGATCGTTGCGTCGGGCGGCACGCCGGCGCGCTGGCCGCCGCCGAGGCCGAAGAACATCGCGCCGGCGAGCGCGAAGGCGAGTGCGAAGGCGGTCGGGTGACCGGCGAGCCCGGAGACGACACCCATCCCGCCAAGAAACAGCGCGAGGGCGATGCCGGCGGAGGAGAGCTGCGCGAGGGCCGCGCCGACGAAGACGATGCGTCTCAGGACGACATACACGCCGAGCACCGAGCACGCGATGGCGATGACGAGGGCGCCATACAGCGCCTCGCGGAAGAGAAGGATCGTGCTAAGCATCGCGTGCCTCCAAGCGCTCGGGCTGCGAGCGGCGCGCGACCACGATGCGATGTCCGTGCATCTCGTCGACGTCCACGGGAATGCCGTACATCGTCGTGAGCGTCTCCTCGGTCATGATGTCGGCGACGGTACCGATGCGGAAACCTCGCTCGACGACGAGCGCGATACGGTCGACGTAGTTCGCGACTTCGTTCAGCGCGTGGCTCACCATGAGGACGGTGAGGTTGTCGCGCTCGTGCAGCTCACGGACGAGCCCGAGGATCTGGGTGGTGGAGACGAGATCCATTCCGTTGGTGGGTTCGTCGAGCACCAGCACGTTCGGCTCGCCGACGAGCGCGCGCGCGATGAGCGCACGCTGCTTCTGACCGCCGGAGAGGGCCGAGAGCTGCTGATCGGCGAGATTCCCGATGCCGACGTGGTCGAGCGCGGCGTGGGCGAGATCGCGATCGGACTTCGACGGTCGGCGAAACAGCCCGATGCGGTCGTAGCGGCCCATGAGGACGACATCGAGGACTTTCAGCGGGAATCCGTAGTCGACCGAATCACGCTGGGGCACGTAGCCGAACCGAAGGCCGAGTGCCTTGGTGACCGTGCCCTGCTGGGGCACCAGCGTGCCGAGAATGGCGCGAAGGATCGTCGTCTTGCCCGCACCGTTCGGCCCGACGAGACCGAGGAAGTCGCCGGCGGGAATGTCGAAGGAGATGTCGGACAGCACCACGCGACGCCCGTAGCCGAGCGTCGCGTGGTCGAAGGTGATCAGGCTGGTCATCGTAGCGCGGCCGCGAGCTGCGAGATGTCGTACTGCATGAGTGACACGTAGTCGTTCACGTTCGCACCACGGATGCCGCCGACCGACGGAGGCAGCATGAGCACCTTGATCCCGGTCTGCTTCGCGACGAGATCCGCGACCTTGCGATCGTAGAACGGCTCCATGATGATCGCTTTCGCGCCCGTGCGCTTCACCGTCTGGATCACGGTGTACAGGTGCGACGGCGACGGGGGCACGCCCGGCTTTGGCTCCATGAACGCGACGATGTTCATCTTGTTGTATTCTGCGAAGTAGCGCCAACTCGTATGCCACGCGACGACCGGCTTGCCGCGAATCGTCGCGAGGTCCGCCGCCCACCCTTGCTCGGCGGCATTCAATCGCGACTCGAACGCCTTCTCGTTGGCGGCGTAGGTCGACGCGTTCGACGGATCGAGCTGCGAGAACTTCGTCTGAAAGAGTCGGGCGATGCGACGACCGTTCTCCGGGTCGAGCCAGTAGTGCGGGTTGCCGAGCGGATGCACGTCGCCCATGCTGCGATCGACGTTGCCTTGCGGAGTGTCGAGGACCCTGATGGCCGTCGAGGCGTCGACGTAGCCAGAGCCGCCCTGACGGATCTTCGGATTTCTCGCCCCATCGAGGAGCAGTGGCATCCAGCCGATCTCGAGATCGAGCCCGACGAACGCCCACACGTCGGCGTTCCGGAGCTGCAGGACGAAGCTGGGCTTCGCGTCGATGAAGTGCGGATCCTGATACCCCTCACCGATGTGCGAGGCGACGATCTTGTTGCCGCCGACCGACTTCGCGATGTCGTAGAGATCGGTCGTGCTCGTGACCACCTTCAGCTGTGCCTGCGCAGTGTGCGGCGCAAGCGCCAGCACGCCAGCCAGGACCAGCACTGCTATCCGTCGAATCATGAATGACTCCGTTATGTGGTCGCGCATCAGAAGGGATGCGGCTTGTGAGGGCCGAGGGAGAACGACGCCTGGAGCAGCAGCCGATTCACCAGGGTGCCGCCCGAAGGCGACACAGCCTCGTACCCCGCCACGAGCTTCGAGAACTCGCTCGGGAACCACTCGAGATACACTGACCCAGCATTCAGGGTCCGGCCGTCGGCGTCAGGGTCCTGGAGCCAGTCGTACCGCGAACCGATGAAGGTGCGTTGGCCGGTCTGGTAGCGCGCAAAGACATACGCGCCGGTGAAGTCGCGCGCTGCGGTGGTGAACGCGGCCACACCAGCGTTCTGACAGGCGAGACACGAGGCCCGGACTGGGACGTCCGGATTGCGCTCGTTCAGCTGGTGCATCACCTCACTCTGCAGGATGAACGAGCGGTAGAGCCCCTGCTGGAGCGGACGCCACCTGTACGTGAGATCCGCGCCGAGTGTCGTCTGCCGCGCGACGGCGGCGTTGACGCCGCTGTCGAGCTGCGCGACGTACGCCGGGTCGAGGGCGCGCTCGCGTCTGCCCGTCAGCGCCGAGAAGGAGAGCTCGAAGTTGGCAGCTTCGCTCACGTCGACGTAATTCCGGAGGCGCGCCGAATAGCCGAGACCGCCGAGTGACTTGTTGACTGGCACCTCCGTGGTCAGGCCGTTCGCGCGCGAACCGAGCCGGTCGACTGCGGTGATCTGTACTTCCTGATAGAAGCCGAACGGTGAGAAGACTCGGCTGCCCCAGACACCAGTTCCTTTGAGCGCGTCGTCGCTCAGAAAGCGCTGGATCACGTACGGATACTCGATCGTATGGAGGTCGTGCCGGTGCGTGGTGTTCTGCTTTCCGAAAGGCATGAGGAATCGGCCGAGCCGGGCCTCGAGCTGATTGGGCAGGCTGGTGCTCGTGAGATATGCCTGCTCGATCGAAACCCCCTCCGCGTCGCTGATGCCGAGGAAGACATCACCTCGGAAGTACGGATCGACGACCGCCTGAACGGCGAGCTCGACCTCCCGCACGCCGAAGCGCTCGCCACCGGGCTGAGTGCTGCCCTTGGGTGACAGATCGGCCACGAGATCGCCAACAGCGCTGAAATCGGGCAGGAGGCGCGGGTTGGTCGGACCGGTCTGGGACCCGGTTGGACCACCGGCGCCCGCACTCGGCGCGGCGCCGGCACTGCTGTCGTTTGGCGCGGCAAGCGCGCCGCCGAGTTCCTTCATGAGCGCGATGGAATCCCGAACCGCCTTGGCGACCGAGTCGCGTCGCGCCCTGCTGGTAGTGGCCGTGTCCGACTGGGCGCCGACGGAGGGCGCGAAGGCGAGCAGCGCGGCCATGACAAGTATCTGAATGCGCATGGGTGTCTGGATCATGGTGAGCACGCGTGACGCATCGCGGCGGCCCGTGGGCCGGTACGACACAATCGACGGGGTGCGGATGTTGTGGCGAGCCTCGGCTCCGGCCACGCGAGCTGCGCGCTGACGGCTCGATCGGACGCGATCAGGCCAGCGTGGGTGGCGGAGCGCGGGGAAGGCTGACGCGCGCGCGAGTGCCGGTCGCGACACCGTGGATCGGCGGTTGAGCGCATGCGCGGAGCTGTTCTGCGATCGCGGGGAGCGAAGCCGACTGCGTCGGCATCGCGGCGCGCGACAGGAACTGGCAGAGCGCGCACTCGTCGGGGTGCGACGGGCGGCAGGTCGCGCCCGCCGTCTCCTCGATGTGAGCACCAGGAGCGCGGGCGCTCTCACGCTCGAGGCGTGCGTCGGCGAACGTCAGGACGGAGGACAGCGCGAACTGCAGCACTGCCCAGAGAACTGCCCAGCCGCGAAAGACCACTGTCCGGCGCATGCCGGAACGTAGGTGGGAGGGCGAGGCGGGGCAATCGAATGTGCTGCTTTTGATGCCGGATGCGGTGAGGGCGGTCACCGAGAGCGAGGGGCTCGACGCGGCGTCGTTGGATTCGCGTGCGCTGATGTTCGGAGTGATCCCAGCGCGGAAACAATCGCTGGCGAGCGGACCCGCGCACGTGGTACACTCTGCCGAGACCGGGCCTGAGGAAAGCAGATGCATCGTTCGATTCGCGGGTTGTTGTTCTCCTTCGTGACGCCCGCGCTCCTGTGCGCACAGCAGGTGCGCCGCGAGCTCGTTTTTCCGGCGCCACCGGTCCCGGTGCTGTCCCTGAACTCCGTGGTGGAAAGGGGACCGAGCTCCTTCATCGATCTCGCGTCGTTCACAGCGGGGCGCGCGCCGGCAGTCCGATGGTCGCCGGTGGAATCCCGTGGGCGACGCACAGGTCGCTTCGCGCTGCGTGGCTCGCTCGTGGGAGGCGTGATGGGTGTCGTCGCCGGTGTCGCCGGAAGCAGAGCGGTAGGCTGTGGATGCTCGGATGCACAGAAGGCGATCGCCGGGGCGGTGTGGATCGGGAGCCTTGGCGCGGCAAGCGGCGCAGTGGCCGGCGCACTCATTGGCGCTGCGTCGCACAGCGGCGGTCGCTGAGGAGAGTGTCGCTCAACCAAAGCGCACGCATCCCGGAGCCGCCAAGTCGTCTGCACAGTGCGATGAAGAGTGGCCTGGTGGGTGTGCTCCTGGGTGGAGGGGCTGGAGCCGTCGCCGGCGTTTACGAAAACTGGAATAGCAGCGCGTGCGTGAGCGCCGGGACGAGTTGCCACGAGCGAAATCCCATGGCGCGCGGCGCGGTGAAGGCGTCGTCTTGACCACTCCGATCGCGCTGGCTAGGGTTGGCGCGCCCCGACCGGAGTCATGAATGTCTTCAGCGCACGACGACGACCAGTCTGCTCGAGGTGACGAGCGGCTCGGGATGAGCGAGCCGATCACGCGACGCGACTTCATCAATGGCACGCTCGCCGCGAGTGCGGGGGTGTGGCTCGGCGGCCGCGTACCGAGTGGGACGTCGCCCGCCGACGCGTTCGACGGCTACGGAGGGGTGGGCGACTATCGGCATTCCAACGGCAACACCTACGACGTGATGAGCGCGGCCCACGCGATGCGCGACGGCCGGTTCGAGAGGTCCGTCGCCGCGACGGATACGAAGGAGATGTACGATCTCGTCGCTGTCGGCGGCGGAATCAGCGGCCTCGCCGCGGCGGTGTTCTTCCAGAAACGGAAGGGTGGTCGCTGTCTGGTGCTGGACAACCACGCCATCTTCGGCGGCGAGGCGAAGCGCAACGAATTCCTTGTCGACGGTCAGGTCGTCGCCGCGCATCAGGGGTCGGCGATGTTCCCCGTCCCGAAGAAGGGCGGCTACATCGCCAGCGTGTACGACATGATCGGGATGGACCGGCCGGCGCTGGAGTATCAGCGCTGGAGCGGACCATCGCCCGAGATGCCGCTGCCGCAGACGCCGTACGGCTCGTCGAAGAACTACGGCTTCTACTTCGGTCCGCAGTTCGGCGCGCGTCCTGGCGTGTGGGTGATCGACCCGTGGGGACGCAAGCTCGAGGGCGCGCCGCTGAGCGACGACGCGAAGGCGGAGCTGATGCGCTATCGCACCGTGCACGACGGCGGTCCCCGCCCGAAGTCGGAAGGCGACGAGATCTCGCGGCAGCTCGACACGATCACGCTCGAAGAGCACCTGATGGCGCGGCATCACATCACGCGTGAGACGGTGCGCAACTTCCTCTCCCCCGTGGAGGGCGGCGGCTACGGGCTCGGGCCCGACGTGCTGTCCGGCTACTGCGCGTACGCGCCAGAGACGGAGTTCCCCGACGAGGGTGACGACGCGCTCGGCGACCAGATGTTCCCCGACGGCAATGCGGGCTTCGCGCGGCTGATGGTGAAGACGCTCATTCCCGAGGCCATCACCGGATCCCGCACCGTCGAGGCGGTGTGGCGCGAGCGCGTCCGCTTCTCGGCGCTCGACCGCGCGGGGCAGCCGACGCGCATCCGACTGAACGCGACGGTGGTGCGCGTGGAGCACGCGGGCGATCCGGCGCACGCTCCACACGTGGTGATCACCTACGCGCGCGGCGGACGACTGTTCAAGGTTCGGGCGCGCTCCGTGGTGATGGCGGGTGGAAGCTGGACGACCAAGCACATCGTGCGCGACCTGCCGACGAGCCACCGTGATGCATACGCGCAGTTCCATCGGTCGCCCTGCTTGATGGTGAACGTCGCGGTGCGCAACTGGCGCTTCCTGCACAAGATGGGGATGACCGGCTGCCGCTGGTTCGGCGGGCTCGGCGACTACCTCGCCGTGCGGAAGCTCGCGACGGTCGGCGGGGCGAGCGAGACGTTCGGGCCCGACTCGCCCACCGCGTTGACGATCAAAGTCCTGTTCGCGAAGCCTGGGCTGCCGATTGCAGAGCAGGGGAGCCGAGGACGCGCGGAGCTGCTCGGTACCTCGTACGCGAGCTACGAACGCGCACTGCGCGAGCAGTTCGGCGACATGTTCGCGCCCGGTGGATTCGATCCGCGGAGAGACATCGCGGGGATCATCCTGAATCGCTGGGGGCACGCCTACGTGAATCCTCAGCCCGGGTTCTTTTTCGGCGTGAATGGCAGGCCCGCGCCGCGCGACGTGCTGCGCGACCGGCCGCACGGGCGGATCGCGTTCGCGAACACCGATCTCTCGGGCGCGATGGATCACCGGAACTCGATTCGCGAGGCGGATCGAGCGGTGGCGCAGCTCGGATATGCCTGATTACGGTTCGCACCCAACGTGACCACTCCATCGAAACCCGCGCACGCGGGGGTGAACTTCCCTCCGCCGGGCATCTACGTCGCCGGAATCGTTGCCGGTTGGCTGCTGCATCGATTGCGTCCCCTGCCGATCACGAGCGGTGCGTCGACGGCACGGATCGCGGCGGCCGCGGTGTGCTTCGTCGTCTATCTCGCCTTCTTCGCGACGGCGTTCGCGGCGTTCCGCCGAGCGCGCACGACCCTGATCCCGAACCAACCCGCGTCCGCGATCGTGACGGACGGAGCGTACAGAATCACGCGAAACCCGATGTACGTCAGCCTGGTCGCGCTCTATCTCGCGGTGACGCTGGTCCTGAACAGCTGGTGGCCGGTGGTGCTGCTTCCGCTCGTCGTTCTCATCATCGATCGCGCGGTGATCGCGCGCGAGGAGCGCTATCTCGACGCGGCGTTTCCGGCGGAGTACTCGGCGTATCGGGCGCGCGTGCGGCGATGGCTGTGAGCGGCTGGCGATTCGAGGTCAATCGGTTTCCATCGATCGGCCGCGAGATCGCGTTGGCGCTCGGTGTCGAGCCGCCGCCGGAGTGCAAGCTCGATCACGGGCGGATCACACTCACCTTCCGCCGGTTGGCTGGCACACGCTGGGCCGAGAGCCAGCAGATCGAGTATGCCGTCCGGGCGACCGGCGTGGCGCGTATGGTGTGCGCAAACGACGACCGGCGACAGGTGCGGAAAGCAGGCACGCGGGCGATCGCCGTGGCGTTCGAAGATGCGACGGTCGTGCAAGGGTGCGCCGTCGTGGCACGCTGGGAATGCGTCATGCCGGCGGACCGCTAGGGGGAAGCACGAAGCGGGTGGACCATCCCGGTGGTTCGCGGCATACTCGCGCGACATATTCCGCGGACGCGGAATGTGCCGTCGCCCTCGCTGATCGCCGCTGCCAACCTCGAGCCGCCATGACGACCCTGAAGGAATACAACTCCGCCGAGCACGCGCTGCAGTATCTCGCGATCGCCGACAAGATCCCGCATCGCGCGGCGGGCGAGGCAGTGCTGCTCGACCTCGTGCCACGCACGGCGCGGCGCATCGTCGATCTCGGCGCGGGCGACGGGAGGCTCCTCGCGCTCCTTCGCATCGACCGTCCACACGCCGCCGGCGTCTCCGCCGATCTCTCGCCTACGATGCTGGACGCGGCGCGCACGCGCTTCGCGGACCATCCGCAGGTGGACGTGCTCGAGTACGATCTGGATCAGCCGCTGCCGCCGTTCGGCGCGGTGGACGCGATCGTCTCGTGCTTCGCGATTCACCATTGCACCCACGAGCGGAAGCGCGCGCTGTACGAGGAGATCTTCGACGCGCTCGAGCCGGGCGGAGTGTTCTACAACCTGGAGCACGTTGCGTCGGTGAGTGCCGAGATGCACGACGCCTTTCTCAGCGCGCTGGGGATCACGGCGGAGCAGGAGGACCAGTCGAACAAGCTGCTCGCGGTCGAGCCGCAGCTCGCGTGGCTGCGCGAGATCGGATTCCAGCACGTCGATTGCCATTGGAAGTGGCGCGAGCTCGCGCTGTTCGGAGGGGTGAAGCCAGCATGACGACCGGAGAAACCAGCATGCCGCAGCAGTCCACCGATCGAGCAGCGCCTCGTCCGTACATCCTCGCCGAGACGAACTGGAAAGAGGTCTCGGCGCGCGGGTTTGAGGTCGCCGTGCTGCCGTGGGGCGCCACCGAGGCGCACAACTATCATCTGCCGTATGCGACCGACGTGATCCAGTGCGATCACATCGCGGCCGAGTCGGCGCGGCTCGCGTGGGCGCGCGGTGCGCGGGTCGTCGTGCTGCCGACGGTGCCGTTCGGCGTGCAGACTGGCCAGCTCGACATTCCGTACTGCCTCAACGTCAATCCGTCGACGCAGCTCGCGATACTCTCCGACGTGCTGCTCTCGCTCGCCGGAAACGGCGTACGGAAGGTGCTGCTGTTGAATGGGCACGGCGGCAACGACTTCCGCGCGATGTTCCGTGAGCTGCAGCCGCGAGTGCCGCAGATGTTGATCTCCACGATCAACTGGTGGACGGCGATCGACGCGAAGCGGTTCTTCACCGAGCCGGGCGACCACGCGGGGGAGCTGGAGACCAGCCTGATCATGCATCTCGCCCCCGAGCTCGCGCTGCCACTCAGCGAGGCGGGCGCCGGCGGCGAGCGGAAGCCACGCGTCGCCGGACTGCGCGAACGGTGGGCGTGGGCCCCTCGCCGCTGGACCGCGATCAGCGCCGACACGGGAGTGGGTGATCCGCGGGCCGCCTCGGCGGAGAAGGGGAGGGTGTATTTCGAGGCGATCACCCAGCAGATCGGCGGGTTCCTCGTCGACCTCGCGGCGGCGGATCTGAACGATCTCTACGAGGACGCGTGACACTCGGCGTCGCGTGCCGCGTACGGAAGGCATGCGACTCGTTCCGGTAACCTCGGTCGGCGCAGTGCCTGCGCCGGTGCTCGCCGTGCTCGCGCCCTCCCTGCGTGGGCTGGCCACACTTTCCGAGGTGCTCGGCTGGGCTCGGGCGCACGAGCCCGCGCTGACCGTCGCGGAGATCGTCACGCAGGACGAGTACACCCACGACGTCGTGATCCCCTTCGACGGCAGTCACTTCCTGGTCTTCGACGCGACCTGACTGGGCTCCATCACGGCGGTCGCCGTGTGGGAGCATCAGCCGAACGCGGACGAGCTGCTCGCCGAACGGCTGCGCAACGGGTGGCGTCCGACGCCGTCGCGCCTGCGCGAGGGAGATCGCGTGCTCGGCCATGCCGCGTGTGTGGTATCCGCGCAGGGGTGAGCGCAGTGCGCCAGCCGGCCAACACTTGCCGCCGTGCTGCCTGACCATGCAGGATTGGCGACCTTCCTCGACTCCGGGCAAGCATGGAACCATCTCGTTTGGGCGACGCTGCGTGACGATCGGCGACGACGCGACGACGACCGGCGCGGGAACCGTCGCGCTCACCCTGCTCGCTCTGATTGCGTTCGCGTCGAACTCGCTCCTGACGAGGCTCGCGCTGGGCTCCAAGCAGATCGACGCCGCGAGCTTCACCGCGATCCGGCTCGTCTCGGGCGCGATCGTCCTCGCGCTCCTGGTGCGAGGGCAGGCTGGCTCCTGGGCGCCGCTGCGCGGGCGAGGGGTGGTCGGTCCGCTCTCGCTCTTTCTGTACGCCGCGCCATTCTCGCTCGCATATCTCCGCATCGGGGCGGCCGTCGGCGCGCTCGTGCTGTTCGGCGTCGTGCAGCTCACGATGATCGGCTATGGCGTGGCGCGCGGCGAGCGGCCCACGTCGCTCGCCGTGGTCGGTCTGGTCCTGGCCGCGACGGGTCTCGCGATCCTCACCGTGCCATCCGTCGCGCGGCCCGATCCACTGGGCACCGCGCTGATGGTGATCGCCGGCGTGGCGTGGGCGGCCTACTCGCTGGCCGGGCGCGCCGCGCCGAACGCGCTCGCCACGAACGCGCGCAGCTTCCTGCTGAGCAGCCCGTTCGCGCTTCTGCTCGTGGCATTCGTGCCCGGCCTCGCGTCGGCGAGCGCGCGAGGGATCGTCCTCGCCGTCGTATCCGGCGGCGTCACGTCGGGGCTCGGCTACGCGATCTGGTATCGCGCGCTGCCTCGCCTCACCGTGACGCAGGCGGCGGTCGCGCAGCTCAGCGTGCCGGTGATCGCGGCGCTCGGCGCGGCGGCGGTCCTCGGCGAGCGACTCACGCCGCGATTGGGAATGGCCGGGGTCGCGGTGCTCGGTGGCGTGGCACTCGTGCTGGCGTCGCGCTCGCGCGTTCGCGCGCTCACTCCGCCGGTGAAGCCAGCGGAAGGACGAAGCTGAAGACGGATCCGGCGCCCGAGGCGCTGGTGGCGCTGAGATCGCCGCCCATTCCGCGCGCCAGGTCGCGGCTGATCGCGAGGCCCAGCCCGGTCCCTTCCGACTTGCGCTCGCGGAGCTGGACGAACGGCTCGAAGATGCTCGTCAGCTTCTCCACTGGAACGCCGATGCCGCTGTCGACGACGTTCACGAGGGCGTACTGCGTCGTGGCTGACGCCTCGACGGTGACCGAGCCACCGGCCGGCGTGAACTTCACCGCGTTGGTGAGCAGGTTGATGAGCACCTGCTCGGATTTCTCACGGTCGGCGAGCGCGTAGAGATCGGGCGCGCACGCGACGGACAGTGTGAGCCGCGCCGTGGACATCTGCGGCTCGATCATCGGCAGCACCCCCGCGATCAGATCGGTGACGGCGATACGCTCGATGCGATAATCCACGCGCCCCGCCTCGATGCGCGCGAGGTTGAGCAGGTCGTTGATCAGATTGAGCAGGTGTCGCTGGCTTCTCGTGATCCGGTCGAGGGTGAAGCGCTGCTCGTCGGTGACCGGGCCGTGGATCCCGAGCTCGAGCAGTTGCACGTAGCCGCCGATGGCGTTGAGCGGAGTGCGGAGCTCGTGGCTCATGTTCGCGAGAAACTGGCTCTTGGCGTGATTGGCCTCCTCGGCGATGACCCGCGCCTTCTCGAGCTCCTCGCCGCGCTCGATCAGCTCGTCGTTGAGCACCTGCAGCTCCTCGCTCTGCGCTTCGAGCTCCGACGCCTGATCGATGAGCAGCTCGGCTTGTTTCTCCAGCTCGGCGGCCTGCTCAGTGAGCCGGTCGTTCGCGGTCTCCACCTCGCGCGTACGCACCTGAAGCACCCCGTGCGCGGCTTCCGCGGCGCGCTTCGCGCGCAGCAGCTCGTCCTCGTACTTCCGGCGCTCGCGCACCTCCATCAGGACGCAGTCGCTCACCATCACGCCGTCTCGCTCGCGCCGGCGCGCGTTGATCAGCGCGCCGAGGTCGTTCCCGTCGCGGTGGCGGAGCAGGAGGAAGATCTCGTCGGCGCGGCCGTGCAGCCGGAGCAGCGGGAAGAAGTGCGTCTGGTAGAAGATGCGTCCCGCGACGGTCAGCAGTGACTCGACGTGGCGGCCGCGCAGCTCCTCGGCGGTGTAGCCGAGCATGCGCGCGAGCGTTCCGTTGAGGTACTGGATGCTCCCATCATCGCTGAACGAGACCACGCCACCCGGAAGGGTGTCGAGCAGCTCGTCCATCGCGGCGGGATGCCCGTGCTCAGTCAGGCGCCGTCCTCGAGAGATAGCTCCTGATGACGCGGACCGTCTCGTCGGGCGCGCTCAGGTGCGGGCAGTGTCCTGTCGCCTTCAGCAGCTCGAACGTGCTACCGCGCAGTGCTCGGTGCACGTACTCGCCTACCTGGATCGGAGCGATGATGTCATCCGTGCACTGGAGGACGAGCGACGGCACCGTCACGCGCGCGAGGTCGTCGCGATTGTCGGCGAGGAAGGTCGCACGCGCGAAGCTGCTCGCGATCACCGGATCGGTCGAGCAGAAGCTCTCGGTGAGCTCGGTGCCGAGCTCGGGGCGGTCGGCGTTCTGCATGATCGCCGGCGCGAGGAAGTTGGCCCAGCCGATGAAGTTCTTGTCCATCGTCTCGAGCAGTCCGTCGATGTCGGAGCGCTCGAAACCTCCCACGTAGACCTCGCCGTCGTTGACGTAGCGCGGCGACGGTCCGATCATGACGAGCGACGCGAAGCGCTCCGGCTCCTCGTTCGCGGCGAGCACGCCCACCATCGCGCTCACCGAGTGACCGACGAAGATCACGTCGCGCAGGTCGAGCGCATGGAGGACGTCGAGCACGTCGCGCGCGTAGCCCTCGAGCGACGAATAGCGCTCGGCGTCGTAGGCCGACCAGTCCGACTTTCCCGCACCCACGTAGTCGAACAAGACGATGCGATATTCGTCCTCGAACGCCGGCGTGATGAAGCGCCACATGTTCTGGTCGCAGCCGAAGCCATGCGCGAACAGCATCGGCTGCGTTCCGCGTCCGCGTTCGATCACATTGTTCCGGTACAGGACGTCTACGGCCATGACGAGGAAGGCTGAGGGACGGCGAACGCGGCCGCGCGCGTGGAGCTCGCCCGCTGAGGTGATGGATGGAGCGGGGCGGGGCCGGCTCGCCAGTTCGGGCCGCCATGAAAGCTACGACGCAGAAAGACCTTCCGCTGGCCGCGCGTTCCGGCTGGCGGCCGCGGCCACCCTCGCCCGTGCCGCGCGGCCTGTCTATACTGCGGCGCCCATTCCGGCGCGCCGATGACGATCTCCTTCCGCCCGCTCGAATTCGCGAATCTGCCGATGCTCCGCGACTGGATCGCGCGCCCGCACGTCGCGGCGTGGTGGGGCGTCCCGCCGTCGCGCGAGGAGCTCGAGGAGGAGTACCGCCCGTTGATCCTGGGCGAAGCACCGCATCGCGCCTACATCGCGCTGCTGGACGGAGCGCCGCTCGGCTTCATTCAGTCATACGTGGCGGCGGAGTGTCACGCCGACGGATGGTGGCTGAACGAGCAGGATCCCGGTGTGCTCGGCATCGATCAGTTTCTCGCGGACGGCGAGCGGCTCGGCCGAGGGCTGGGAGCGGCGATGGTGGGTGCGTTCGTCGAGATGCTGTTCGCCGATCCGTCGGTCACGCGTGTACAGACCGACCCCTCGCCCGCGAACGCGCGCGCGATCCGATGCTACGAGAAGGCTGGCTTCCGCGCGGCGGGCGAGGTCGTCACCCCCGACGGACCGGCTCTGCTGATGTACCGCGAGCGCCGCCCTCCGGATCGAGCTTGATCGACGGCGGTGCGCAGCGCATGTTGTGCGCGGTCAGACCCCACCCGGCTCTCGCAGCCATCCCTCCCAGCCCGCCATGATCGACCTGGCCGACGCGCTGACCTACTTCGTCGTCTTCCTGTTCTCCACCACATTGCACGAAGCGGCGCATGCGTGGGTCGCGCTCAAGGGAGGCGACGCGACGGCGTATCATGGCGGACAGGTCTCGCTCGATCCGCGCCCGCACATCAAGCGTCATCCGTTCGGCATGGTCGTGCTCCCGCTCCTGAGCGCGGTGATGACCGGATGGCCGCTCGGCTTCGCGAGCGCGCCGTACGATCCGGATTGGGCACGTCGGTATCCGCGTCGCGCCGCGATCATGGCGCTGGCCGGCCCGGTGTCCAATCTCCTGCTCGCGACCATCGCCGCGGTGGCGCTTCGCGTCGGCGAGTCGCGCGGCGTGTTCTTCGCGCCCGACCACATCCAGTTCGGCAGGATCGCCGGAACGGAGCTCGGCGGTGGCTGGGAGATCGCGGCGCACTATCTGGGCATCGTGTTCTCGATGAACCTGCTGCTGTTCTTCTTCAACATGCTGCCGTTCGTCCCGCTCGACGGGAGCTCGGTGATCACGCTGTTCATGTCGGAGAACACGACGCGGCGGTATCAGGAGTTCCTCTGGTCGACGCCGATGCTGACGTGGGTCGGGATGATGATCGCGTGGCAGCTCGCGGACGTCGTGTTCAATCCGGTGTTCGTGGCCGCGGTCAGCCTGATCTATCCAAACGTCAGGTACGGGTGACGGGCGCGACAAGCTCGCATCAGGCTGAGCTCGGATGACCGACGGCGTGCTCAAGGTACTGACGTGGGGCGCGTTCGCCGTCCACGCCGCGGCGGCGATCGTGATGCGCCGTCGCATGGTGGAGTTCCCGCTCGTCGCGCTCGTGAACTTCGCGACCGCGCTGTGCGTGCTGGCGTATTGGGCGCAGCGCTGGTACGGTTATCTCGCGCACGGCACGACGTGGTACGCGTCCGACCAGCTTCTCCCCTCGTATGCGCTCATCGTCTGCGTGCTCGCGGCGATGACGATGGCGAACAGGATCTCCGGTACGGCGCAGTGGGTCATACTCGCGATCGACGGAGTCGTGCTGCTCGGCCTGGCGCTCCTTTTCAGCGTGCTGCGGTTCGACCGAATGATCTGAGCGCCGACGACGATCGTCGGCGCGCCACGCAGGACTCGTGATTCACTCCGACGGAGGAGCGATGATGCGAAGGTGGAGACTGTCGAGCGTAATGCTCGTCGTAGGCCGTGGCGTGCACGTTCGCCCGCCGGGAACGAGATGAGGCTCGATCCGGTGCGAGGCGACATCCGCGGTGCGGGCGACCGATGGCTGGCCGGTGAGAAGATCGAGGGCGTCGACTTCCCACTGCACGCGCGCGTGCAGATCATGACGGGGCGACACGCGGGGAAGATGGGAACGGTGGCGTTCCTGATGAATCTCGACACGGATCCGCTGTACCTGGTGGAGCTGAGCGCCGGGACGGGGGATGTGAGGGTGAGGGGGTCGGGGCTTCGACGGGTGACGTAGGCGAGCGGGCAGCCGCTGGCTGGTTTACCGCTGGGCAACAGCGTGAACGCTGGGACGACTGACGTACTCTGGACACTCGGATTGGCATACGGGCCATTCCAATTCGTGTCGAGCTGTCCGTGGATATCGGCTCTGACCGTCGCAGCGCCACGGGCAGACCCCATCCAAGTGCGTCCAATCATTGAGGATTGGTTGGATGTCGGTCGCCGTACGGCGTACGAGAGTACGAGCCTACGGTACCGAGTACCGCCCTTTCGCTTGTAGTTTGAGAACCATGCGCCCCCTCCGCTACAACGTCGCCGCGAGCCTCGACGGGTTCATCGCCGGTCCGCGCGGAGAGTTCGACTGGATCCCGCACGACTCTGCCGTCGACTTCGGCGCGCTGTTCGCCAACGTCGACACCGTGCTGATCGGGCGTCGCACGTACGAGGTCATGCTCACACAGGGCGAATCGGCGTGGTCCCCGACGGCGCGCGTCTACGTCGTCTCGCGCACGCTCGATCCCGCGGAACATCCTGGCGTCACCATCGTGCGCGACGATCCGGTCGCGATCGCGGCGTCGCTTCGCGCCGAGGAAGGCTCGGGCGACATCTGGTTGTTCGGCGGTGGTGAGCTGTTCGCCACGCTCCTCGACGGCGGCCAGGTGGACACCGTGGAGGTCACCGTCGTGCCGATCCTGCTCGGTGGGGGGGTGCCGCTGCTGCCGCCGAGGACTGGCCCACACCGCATGTCGCTCACTCACAGCCAGGTCTATCCCAGTGGCATGGTCGCGTTGCACTATCGGGTCGGCGAGCAGGCTGACCTGACGCCGACGAGCCGCGAATGACGCCGACCTTCCGCGCCAACAACGAGCTCGCGCTGCACGTGCCCGACCCGAGCGTGGCGGCGACGTTCTACGAGACGGTGCTCGGCGCGACGATCGCCGAGCGTTCCGACGATTGCATCGAAGTGCGGAGCGACGGCTGACATGTACATCCCCCACGCGAACGCCGAGCATCGTCCGGAGACGATGTTCGCCTTCATCGAGGCGCGCGCGTTCGGGACCCTCGTCACCGCGTCGCCTGCGGACGGGCTGTTCGCCACGCACCTGCCGCTCGTGCTCGACCGCACTCGCGGCGATCACGGAATCCTCGAGGGTCACGTCGCGCGTGGGAACCCGCATCACGAGCATTCGCTCGCGTCGTCCGAAGCGCTCGTGATCTTTCAGGGCGCGGACGCGTACATCACTCCGTCCTGGTACGCGGCGAAGTCCGAGCATGGCCGCGTCGTGCCGACGTGGAACTACGTCGCCGTTCACGCGTACGCCACGCTGCGCTTCGTGGACGACGTCGGCTTTCTCGCGCGGCATCTCGAGGCGCTCACGCGCCGGCACGAGGCGGGGCGTGAGCGTCCCTGGTCAATGACCGACGCGCCGGCCGAATTCATCGCGCAGCTCCAGCGCGGCATCGTCGGCGTCGAGCTCACCATCAACCGGCTCGAGGGGAAGTGGAAGATGAGCCAGAACCGATCGGACGCCGACATCGATGGAGTCGTCCGTGGCCTGTCGGCGTCGCCGCTGGCTGGCGATCGCGACGTTGCCGCGATCGTCGAGGAGCGCCGGCCGGTCCCCCGAACGGAGTGAGCGAGCCGTCCTCGGTGCTCTGGTGCGCGGCCGAGCCGGGGGCATATTCGGAGTGAACGACGACCGGCGATAGGTTCCGGCTGGCTCGACACTCTGATCACCGTGACGACACTGGTGCGCTCGTACACGATCGCGTTGCCGCTGGTCGCGGAAGCGGACGCCGAAGCTCGCAGTCTCGGGCATTCGTACATCGGCCCGGAGCATCTGCTGCTCGCCGTCGCCGCGAACGCGCGTGGCGCGAGCCGCACCTTCCTCGTTCGTCACGGCATGACGGCGGACACACTGCGCACGTCCGTGGCGTCGATGATCGGGCCGGAGCGGGTGACGGCGCGAGAGCACGGCCCGCTCGCTCTGGCCCATCGCTCGGTGCTGGCGCTCGCGCACGCGCTCAGCGCGGGCCCCGACACGCGCCACTGGCCGGAGCCGTACTCGCCGGACGAGCTCCTCGTCGCGTTGCTCGCCCACGACGTGGCGCCCAGGGCGATCGTGGGTGCGGTGTTCGCCGACGCCGGGTTGACGCTGGACGCGGCGCGTGCCGAGCTTGCGACCCTGCGGGCACACGGGACCACGAGCTGAACGTCACTTGGCGCGATGCCGCGCCTCGCCGTACACTGGGGAGGAACTCCGAGGACGCCCGGGATGCGATTCATGATCGTCGAGACATTCGTGGATGGGCCGGAGCGGGGCTGCGAGCGCTTTCACGAGCGCGGAACGCTCGCGCCAGACGGATTGCGCTACGCGAACAGCGTCGTGCCGGTCTGAGTGGCGATGCGCACCGAGATCCGGTTGCTCGAGTCGCACGAGGCGGCAGTGCTCGGCCGCGTGGCGCGCGGCGTGTTCGACAACGACATCGATCCCGAGCTCACCGCCGAGTTCCTCGCCGATCCGCGACATCATCTCGCGGTGGTGATCGAGGACGGCGTCGTCGTGGGGATGGCGTCGGGCGTGCACTACGTGCACCCCGACAAGCCGCCGCAGCTCTTCATCAACGAGGTGGGCGTCGCACCGACGCATCAGGGGCGTGGCTTCGGCCGCCAGCTCGTGGAGTTGCTTGTGCGTCTCGCGACCGATCTGCGATGCACCGAGGCCTGGGTGCTCACGGACCAGTCGAACATGGTGGCAAAGCGGCTCTACGAGGGCGCGGGGGGCGCCACGCCGCCGGACCCGTGCATCATGTACACGATCCGCATCGTGCCGGCAGTCGTCGCCGACTGACGCGAGGCGGGTGCCGCCGCCCGCTTCGTGCGACTATCCTGCTCCCGAGCCGCGCCGCGCGGCGCGACGCCGCGCGGAGCACCACCGACGACCCGCACCGGAGCACGACCGTCCATGCTGACTGCGCGCGATGCGCTCGACCGTCTGCGCGAGGGAAACAGCCGCTTCGTCTCGCACGTCAATGGCCCCGACGCCCACGTGCTTCGGCGCGTCGAGCTGCCCGATGTGCAGGAGCCATTCGCGATCGTGCTCGGCTGCTCGGACGCGCGGGTGCCGGCCGAGATCGTCTTCGACCAGGGGCTGGGCGATCTGTTCGTGATCCGAGTCGCCGGCAACATCGTCGCGCCGTCACAGGTGGGGAGCGTGGAGTTCGCGGCCGAGCGGTTCGGCACTCGGCTGGTCGTCGTGCTCGGGCACTCGGGCTGCGGAGCCATCCTCGCCACGATCGAGGAGCTCAAGCGGCCCGGTGAGACACGCTCGCGGAATCTCCGCTCGATCGTCGACCGCGTGCGTCCAGCAGTGCAGGGACTCATGGGCACCGAGCTGGCGAACGACCACGATGCGCTGGTGCGGGCGGCGGTGCGCGCGAACATCCGCATCTCGGTCGATCATCTCCGGCACGGCTCGGAGATTCTCGAGCAGCTCATCCGGCAGGACGGGCTGATGGTCGTGGGCGCGGAGTATTCGCTCGAGAACGGCGTGGTGGACTTCTTCCAGGTGGAGTGAGCGGCCGGCGTTGCCGAGTCGAGCGACGCGCGCCATTGTAGGCGAGTGTCGGGAGGGGAGGTAGCCGCGCGCACTCACCGCCCGCGTCGCTCGCTCTCACCAAGCCGCGCCTCGCCACGATCTTCTCAGGAGACTCCGCATGCGCCGCTCGCTCGCCGGCTTCCTGCTCCTCGCCGTTCCCGCGCTCCTCTCGGCGCAGGCGCCGGCCAAGTTTCCGCCGGACTCGCTCGTCAACGTGAAGGTGTTCCCCAAGTCGACGCCGGTGCCGCAGGTGCTCGGCGCGATGCGCAACTTCACGAGCGATCTCGGCGTGCGCTGCACCTTCTGCCACGTAGGGAAGGAAGGGCAGCCGATCTCGCAGTTCGATTTTCCGTCGGACGAGAAGCGTCCGAAGCAGGTGGCGCGGCAGATGATGCTGATGGTGGCGGAGATCAACAAGCGTGTCGACACGCTACCCGGCCGCACGCCCGGCGCCATCAGCAACGTGCAGGTGACGTGCGGCACCTGTCATCGCGGGGTGAACAAGCCGCAGCCGCTCGCGCTGCTGCTCAACGACATCGGCACCCAATCGGGCCCCGACTCCGCGGTGAAGGCGTACAAGGCGCTTCGCACGCGCTACTACGGGCGCGCCGCGTACGACTTCGGCGAGGGCTCGCTCAGCACGGCGGCGTTCCGGCTGGCACAGGCGAAGAAGTTCGACGAAGCCAAGGCGCTGCTCGATCTGAACGAGGAGCAGTTCCCGGCGTCGAGCGGGATCGCCGTCTTCCGCGGCAACATCGCGTTGATGCGCGCCGACACCGCCGCGGCGGAGGCAGCGTTCCGCGAGGCGGTGAAGCGTGATCCGAACAATCAGGAAGCCATCGGGCGAATCCGCGCGATCGGGAAGCAGCCCTGAGCAGCGTGATGTCGTCGGACCGCCAACGCGACCTGGACGCGCGACGATGACCCACGAGCCGCGCGATCCGGCGTACGAGTCCCGCGTGCGGGCCAGCTTCGTCAAGCAGCGCTTCATGCAGACGCTGGGCGCCGAGCTCGTGAGTGTTCGGCCTGGCGAGGTGACGATCGGCTTCGCGTTCCGCGAGGATCTCACCCAGCAGCACGGCTTCGTGCACGCTGGCGCGGTGACCGCGGTGGTGGACAGCGCGTGCGGCTACGCGGCGCTCACGCTGATGGAGCCGGGCACCGGGGTGCTCGCGGTGGAGTTCAAGGTGAACCTGCTGGCGCCCGCGGTGGGGAAGCGGTTCGAGGCGGTGGGGCGGGTGGTGCGATCGGGGCGAACGATCACGGTGTGCGCGGGGGAGCTGCGCACCGGCGATGGAACGGTCGTCTGCGTCATGCAGGGGACGATGATGACGGTGCGGGGGAGGGAAGGGGTGGAGGATTGATGAACTGCGACTGCCTGTAGGTGGCAGTGGGTAGCGGTAGCGGGACGTGGTAGCGGGTAGCAGGTAGCGGGACTCTAGTGCTACTCACCAGCTGCAGGGGCCTGGTCGCGGGCTACGAGACTCTGCTTCAGGCGATAGAGCATTCGGCGAATCGCGACTATCTGCGCTATCAGCGCGTCGCCGGTTTTCGGGTGGATGTAGCCGAGATCCGTGGCGAGCTGCACGTGATTCTCGGTCTCTGCGGTGGATCCGGCCGCGATCTGCAGAAACCGAACGGTTTCCTTCGGCGAATCTTTGCCGCAGCCTTCCGCGATGTTCGTGGAGATGGACAGCGCGGCGCGCCGAAGCTGGTTCGCGAGGATGCCTCGATCGGAACGAGGGAACGCGTTCGTGAGCCGCTCGACTGCCACATACACTTCGCGCGCGTGCTGCCATACGTGCAGCCGTCGAAAATCGTGCATGACGGCAAGGTGATTCCGCCGGCCAACGGTGCGACACCGGTCGAACGCTGACGATGGCGTTTCGCCGCCTCGTCTAAACGGGGTGAGCGCGCGGTCCGTCAGTGGGTCAACCCGTACACCACATAGTTCGTCGCCAGCTTGTACGCATCATTGGAAAAGTTGATCGCGTAGAACCCCTGACCCGACCACTCCATGTAGTCCCCGATGTCGTTGTTGTAGTTGATCACCACGATCAACCGCTTCGACGGGTCGTTGTCCTCGTAGATCCCCTTGTACTCGGCCAGCGCGTTCGCGTTGTCGGGGTGGCTCATCCCCTTCAGCGTCGCGATGTGGAAGAACGACTGAAACACCGGGTGCGAGACGTCGAGCGGGTAGATCTTCGCTTCGGGCAGCACCTTGTGAATCGCCTGGTCGAAGTTCTGCCACTGCGATGGGAAATAGAAATCGTCGACGATGAGGAACCCGCCCTTCGCGAGCCACGTGCGCAGACCCGCGGCCTGGCTGTCGTCGGGATGCCACCAGCCGGGCTCCGAGAGGTACGCGATCGGATAGCGCCCGAGCTCGGGGTCGTCCATCGCGTGGATGTTGCTCTCCCGCACGTGTGGATGCACCGTCGTGAGATCGTTGAGGATCGTCATGAAGTTGCGCTCCATCGCGGGGTAGTCGAACTCCCACCCGCTGTGCCATCCAACGGTGTAGCTGAGCCGCACGAAGGTGAAGCGGCCGTCGTACGGCGCGTTGGGCTCCTGCGTGAAGCGTCTCCAGCGCTGCGCGCCGGCGCTCGCCGCGCCGATGAGTAGGAGGACGCCGAGCACCACGGCCAGGCGCCGCGACGTTCGCATGCGGCGCCCCAGGCTCGACGCGATCACTTCTCGCGGCGGCCGCCCGCCAACGAGCGGTAGTATTCCTCCACGTCGCCACGATACTGCTCCGGCACCGGCGATCGAGTGCCGAGCGATGGTCCGCCCGCCTGCGCGGCGCCGAGCTTCCGCGCGAGCGCGAACTCGAAGTCCTTGAGCCCGTCGATCACCTGTCCCTCCAACCGGTCGACGGCACGCGGATCGGCCAGCGCGCCGGTGCGCTCGAGCTGACGCAGCGCATCGATGGAGCGATCGAGATCGCGGACGTCCATCCCCTGGCCGGCGAGCTGCCGGCGCAGCGCCTCGGCGTTCGCGCGACGAAGTCCGAGCGCGCGTGAGATCTGGCGCGGATCGCCATCGCTCGGCACGCCATCGTCCGACAGCGTGCCACCCGACGGGCTCTGTCCGCCACCGCCACGCTGCTGACCCTGTGCGTTCTGCTGGCCCTGGCCCTGGCCCTGCTGTCCTTGCTGCCCTTGCTGCCCTTGCTGCCCTTGCTGCCCTTGCTGGCCCTTCTGCCCCGCCGACTGCTGCCCTTGCTGCCCCTGCTCTCGACGCGCCTGCTCGCGCGCCGCCGTCGCTGCGCTATCGCCGCGCGGACGACGCGACTCGTTCGATGCCTCGCGCTCCGCCGACTTCGCGACTTGCTGCATTGCATCCGCGGCTGCATCGGCGTGCGACTCCGCGTCGCGAGCCTTCCGTGCGCCGGCATCGGCCTTCTCCTCGGAGAGACGCTTCGCCAGTGACTCGACGTCCTTCTGCAACGCGCGCGAACGGTCGGCGAGCGAATTGGGATCGCTCTTCTGCTGCTCGCCACGCTCGAGCTGCTTCGCGAGCTCGCGGTCCTTCTGCGCGATCTCGTTCGCCTCGTCCTTGAGCGTCTGCATCGAGCCTTCGAGCGCGGCACGCTTGAGCATGTCCACGCTGCGCTCGAGCTGCTCGCGCATCTGCTTCTGCTGATTCGCCAGATTCTCCATCGACTGGCGCGCATCATCCGCCGAGAGCTTGTCCGTCGCGTGCTCCAGTGAGCGCAGCTGCTCGGCGAGCTGCGGCGTGAGCGCGTCCTTGAGCAGCTTCTGCACGTCGCGCATGCGCTGGCTCAGCGCGGAATCGAGCGCGCCAGCCTGGCGCAGCTGGTTCTCGAGCTGCTTCGCCGTCTGCTGCAGCTGCTGCACTCGCTCGGACATGGCCCGCTGCTCGCGCGCGAGCGCCTTCGCCTTCTCGGCTGCCTCGAACGACATCGCGCGCTGCTGATCCGCGTCGCGCTGTCCATTCGCGTGCTGCTGTCGATCGCCGCGCGCCTTGGATGCATCCGCCGTGCGCTGCTGCAGCGAGCGACTGGCCTCCGCGACGGCACTGGCTTTCGCGACCGCCGAGTCGGCAGCCTGACGCGCGAGCGTGCGCTGCTCGCTCGCCTCCGGCACGCGCAACACGACGTCTCGGCT
>DASYMZ010000011.1:0-17172 GCA_036008805.1 Gemmatimonadaceae bacterium | reverse complement strand
GCCGAAGTGCTTCGCGCCCGACGGGTCGGCGAACCAGTAGCCACGCCATGCATCGAGCGCGAGGATCACCAGGAAGGCGAGCGCGAAGTACAGGAAGTAGCGATGCACGTTCTGCAGCACGAGCGGCAGCGTCTTCTCGCCGCGATAGCTGTTGCGCGGCTCACCCACGGCGCAGCCCGGCGGATCGGCCCAGAACGCTTTGTAGTACGTGCCGCGGTAGTAGTAGCAGGTGAAGCGGAACCCACCCGGAAAGGGAAGGATCAGCAGTGCCGGCGAGATGGCGGGAATCCAGCGTGGCGCATCGCGAAACCAGGCGTGCGGGGAGTCGCCGAACAGGAGGGGAGAGTAGAAGGGCGAGAGATACGGCCCGAACTCGTAGTGGGCGTTCTGGAAGGCGGCCCAGGTGGCGTAGACGAGGAAGCCGCCGAGGATCGTGAACGCGCCGAGCTGCGGGAGCCACCAGGCGTCGCGGCGCATCGTCTCGCCGAACCCGCGACGCCGGAGTTGAACGACTGGTTGAGTCATCGCGCCCGGATCTCCAGGGTGAAGTGGGCGCTAAGGTAGAGTCGAGGCCAAAAGGTGGGAAGAGGGAGCGGGCCGAGCTGAGATGACGCGTGCTCTGCGAGCTCGACGTCATCGCGCCTCGCTCAGCGCCGCTTCTCGCTCTCGCTCAGCGTGTCGAGCCAGCGGATCACCGCGCTCTCGAGCACGATGCGCCGGTCCGACCAGGAGTGATCCGTCTTCTCGTGCACCGTCGTCACACGAGAGTTCCCCGCGCGACGCACCGTCGCGACCAGCGAGTCCACCGGCGGAGCGAGGCCATCATTCGAGGTGAGGACGAGCATCGGCGTGCGCCTGAGGCCGGGCGCCGCGACCGAGAATCGCCACCGTGGAGATCCCGCGATCAGATCGTCGCTGAACGTCTCGACGGTGCCTCCCGCGAGCGATTCCAGGTTTCCTTCCATTGCCTTCAGCACGTCGGCACGCGACTGGGATCCCGCGAGCCCCATGTCGGCCGCGGAGATGAGCACAGCGCCGAGCACGCGATGATCGTGCGCCGCGGTGAGCGCTGCGACCCAGCCGCCCATGCTGTGTCCCGCGATGACGATGCGATTCGTGTCGACGCCGAGCGCTCGCGCGTTCGCGGAGTCGCGCACGAAGGCCAGCACCGCGTCGGCGTCTTCCAGGTTGTTGCCGAATCGGAACGCGCCGGGACTTCCCCACGAGCCTCGATAGTTGACGGTGATCGCGGTCCAGCCGGCGCGGCGCACCGCTTGCGCGAGATCGAGGTTCTTCTCGTTACCCGGCAGCCCGTGGAAGAAGACGAACGTGGGATGTCGCCCCGCTCCCGCCGCGACGTACGCGACGCCATTGATCTTCACCCCGCCGGTGGGCACGTGCAGCACCTGCATGCGCGCTGGATTCGCGGAGTCGTGCGGCGGATCGGTGTAGATCGCGCGCGGGACCTGCTGCGCCGTGAGCGTCGACGCGACGAGCAGCACGGTGGCGACGGAAGCGGCGCAGGCGAGGGCGAGGGCGAAATGTGATCTCGTGTTCATCGTGTGCGAGAGTGCGGAGAGTGTTGGAGCGTTGGAGAACGATGTCCCGAGTGCCCGGATAGTGGGGGGCGGTCCCCCACAGCGACGCGGTGGATGACCCCGCCCGGTTTCCGCGGCCGCTCGCGCGGGAGCTACTCACGGGGACGCCGAGGCGTGACGATATTACAAGTGATGCCCGACAGCCACCCGAAGCTCGACGCCGAGCTCGACGACCTCGAGCGGCTCGCCGCCGTCCGTGCCACGGGCCTTCTCGACGCGACTCCGTCGGAGGTGCTCGAGCGCCTGACCCGCGCGGTGAGCCGCCTGCTCGACGTGCCCGCCGCCATGGCGTCGCTCATCGACGACGAGCGCCAGTGGATCGTCGGCATCAACGGTCTCTCCGCCCCGGACTCCGGCCAGATCCCGCTCAGCCACTCGATCTGCCGGCACGTCGTGTCGTCTCAGGCGCACCTGATCGTCGGCGACACCGCGAGCCATCCGCTGCTGCGCGACATCCCGACCGTGTTCGAGGTTCCCACGCGCGCGTACGCCGGCGTGCCGCTGACCTCGATGACGGGACACACCATCGGCGCCCTCTGCGCCATGGACAGCGTGCCGCGGACGTGGACCGCGGCGGACGTGGAAGGGCTGCAGGATCTCGCCCGCGCCGCGATGGCCGAGATCGAGCTGCGCACCGCGCTCGCTGCGCTGCGCGAGAGCGAGGAGCGCTATCGCCTCGTCGCCCTCGCGACGAGCGACGTGATCTGGGACTGGCGACTCGACACGAACGGCCTTCGCTGGAACGACGCCGTGGGACCCGTCTTCCGCTACGGGCCGAATGAAGTCAGCGACAGCGTCGACTGGTGGATCTCGCGCATCCACCCCGACGACGCGCCGCGCGTGGTCACGGGCATTCACGCGGTCATCGAGGGGGGCGAGTCGGCTTGGTCCGACGAGTACCACTTCCGCCGCGGCGACGGCAGCTACGCCGAGGTGCTCGACCGCGGCTACGTCGCGCGCTTGGGGTCGGGCAAGGCGGTGCGGATGATCGGCGCGATGACCGACATCACTCGCCAGCGATCGCTGGAGGAACGGCTGCGCCACTCGCAGAAGATGGACGCCGTCGGACAGCTCGCCGGCGGCGTGGCGCACGACTTCAACAACCTGCTCACCGTGATCGCCGCGAACCTCGACTTCGTGCGCGCCGACCTGCCCCCGGACCACTCGTCGCGCCAGGATCTCGAGGAGATCGGCCGCGCCACCGAGCGAGCCGGCGCGCTGGTGAAGCAGCTCCTCGCGTTCAGCCGCAAGCAGGCGATCCAGCCACGCCACGTACGCATGGGCGAGCTGGTGCGCCACGCCCAGCAGCTCCTCCGCCGAGTGATCGGCGAGGAGATCGAGCTCCGCGTCACGCTCGACGAATCGAACGCGATGGTGCTCGCCGACCCGGGCCAGCTCGAACAGGTGCTGATCAATCTCGCCGTGAACGCACGCGACGCGATGCTCACCCCGCTCAATGGCCATGCCGGCGCGGGAGGCACGCTCACCATCGACGTGCGCGAGGTGACGATCACCTCGGCGGAAGCTTCGACGTGGGATCTCGTCACGCCCGGCCGATGGGTGCGGGTGCGGGTGCACGACACCGGGCACGGGATGGACGAGCGCACCCGCGCGCACGTGTTCGAGCCGTTCTTCACCACCAAGGACGTCGGCGCGGGAACGGGGCTCGGTCTCGCCACGGTGTTCGGCATCGTGCAGCAGGCCGGCGGCGCGATCCGCGTGGAGAGCACCCTCGGCGCCGGCTCCACCTTCACCTGTCTCTTCCCCGTCACCGAGTCCACCGCCGTCGAGGACGCGCCGCCGTCCAGCGAGCGGCCGGAGCTCGGGGCGTGCACGACGGTGCTCCTCGTCGAGGACGAAGCGCCGGTGCGCGGCGCGGCGCGGCGCATGCTCGAGCGCCGCGGCCACGTCGTGATCGAGGCGCGCCACGGCGTCGAGGCGCTCGCGCTCTGGCAGCAGCACCGTGCGCGGATCGGCGCGCTCGTGACCGATCTCCGCATGCCCGAGATGGGCGGCCGGGAGCTGGTCGCGAAGATCAGGGCCGAGTCGCCCGAGCTTCCCGTCGTCTACGTGTCGGGCTACTCGGACCAGGGCGTCACGACCAGCCTGGGCGCGCACGAGGCGTTCGTCGGCAAGCCGTTCACCTCCGAGGCCCTGCTCTCCGCACTCGGCATGGTGCTCGAAGCGCGGGCTGGTCGCGCCGTCTGATCTCCTGCTATCGCCCGATCCAGTACGTCGCCTTCACCAGGAAGACATTGTCCGGGCGGTCGCCGAGCAGCGCCCGTGAGTCGCGCGAGAAGTCGAAGTCGCCGAACGAGGCGTCACCCGAGCGCTGCTGCGTCCAGACGAAGAACATCGTCGAGCCGGGCCGGTACTCCCACCGCAGCACCGCCGTCCCACGCAACGAGCGGCTCGTGAAGTTGGGATCTCCGAAGGTGAACGGCGCCGCGGGGCCGCTCGGCCCGTCGGGATCGGCGGTGTACGTCGCCTGCGCCACGTCGTGCGTCAACGTGCCGATCTCCTTCCCGTAGTTCAGCTGCGTCAGCGTGTGCGGCGCCGCATACTCGCCGAACGCGCTGTAGTCGCCGCTCGCGAAGAAGGGCTGCGCGTAGAGCTGCAGTGTGACCGTCGGGCGCAGCGTCCAGTTCACGCGCGTCTCGAGCGACATGAGCCGAGTGGTGATGTAGCCGAAGACGTACCGGTTGCCGCCCCACGCCGCCGCCGTGGAATCCGTCTGGCGCCGCAGGTACTGCTGCGCGTTCTGCGACCAGTCGTACGTCGGCGAGAGCTGCACGAAGATGCTCGACGCCGGCTTGAACGCGACGCCCGGGCTGATGTCGTAGCTCGCCGTGCCGTCGTTCCCGCGCGATCCCTCGAGCGAGACGTCGAACACCGCGCGGCGACGCGAGTCGGTCGACACCTGGAAGTGACCGAACTTCCAGGCGGGAGAGCGGACCCACGGCCCGCCGCGCGTGAGGCGGTCGTCATCGGTGGTGCTCTTCTGTATCGCGAAGCTGCGGATGTTCCAGTAGTTCGGCAGCTCCACGCCGAAGTAGGCCTGCTTCTGCTGGTCGGTGCGCAGGCCGTCGTAGTTGAACTGCTGCTGACCGCCGCCGAGGAGATTCATGCTGCGATACCAGCGCGTGGGCGTGAGCCAGTTGCGCTGCAGGTTGGCGCTCATCCACTTGTAATCCGTGCGGCTCAGCGTCGAGAGATCGTTCATCTCGAAGCCCGGGCTGCGCCAGTTGGTCTGCAGCTCCCAGTTCCACGTGCCGGCCTCCTTCGCGAGCCGCGAGTAGAGCCCGTAGCCGCGCAACAGCGTCTGCGTGGTGTCGTACCGCGTGGTGAACAGGCCGTCGCTCGACACCTCGCGATCGGGACGCTGGTAGTAGTGCGTGCTCGAGCGCTGCGTCAGCGCCAGCGCGTTGGTGGAGCCGCGCACATCGGAGCCGACGACGGTGCCGCGCCACCGGTACTCTCGCTTGTGCCACGCATGGCTCCAGTCGACGCCGAGCGCGGTCGCCTTGTCGCGGAGCTGGCTCACGAGCACCGAGTCGCCCTGGAGGCTGCGCACCGTGCTCGTCGCGACGACGCCGACCGTCGTGGCGCCCTGCCGAAGCTCCTTGCGCAGGCGCCCCATGAAGTAGTTGGTGAGCGGCTCGACGACCTGCGAGCGCTCGAGCCCACCGTTCGACGGAACGTATCGCGCGGTCTCGCGACTCGTGACGGCGTCGAGCAGTCCGACCGAGTAGCCGCTGCTCGTGCGGCCGGTGATCTTCGCCGCGCCGAGGATCGTCGCGTCGTCCGGCGCGTCGACGAAGCTCGCTCGGCTGTTCACCCATCCGGTGAGCTGAGGTGGACGGCCGATGCGTCGCGAGTAGAGCACGCCCAGGCCGGAGAAGTTGCTGCAGAAGTAGCAGCTCGTGCCGCCGAAGCTGAACGAGCTGCGGTTGGCGACGAAGAACGGGCGCTTCTCGTCGTAGGTCGTCTCGTACGCCGAGAGGTTCAGCGTCGCCGGATCCACCTCGACCTGGCCGAAGTCGGGGTTGATCGTCGCGTCGAGAGTGAGGTTCGACGTGAGGTTGTACTTGATGTCGGCGCCCGCGTTGAGCTTCGTGTCGCTCTTCGTGTGGTACGGATCGTTCGGCTCGGCGTACTTGAACTGTCCGCGCGACACGACGTACGGCAGCAGCTCCATCTGACGCGGACGGCTCGCGACGGTGAGTCCCTGCAGGTGACCGTAGTAGGCGGGTCCACCGCTCTGATCGAGCCGGCGGTACGACCACATGTCCTGCTCGTTGAGGCGGTCGATCATGCGCCAGACCTGCAGCCCCCACGTCTGCACCGTCTCGCGCGAGAAGCGGAGCTGCGAGTATGGGATGCGCATCTCGGCGGTCCAGCCATCGGCGGTGATCTGCGCCGAGCCTTCCCACACCGGATCCCACGACGGATCGCCGTTGAACTGGTCGCCGCGCACGCCGGCCGGATTGATCTCGAACCAGATCTCGTCGAGGTGGTTGTGATACGGATCGAGGACGATCGCGAGCTTGTCCGTCGTGAGCGAGTTGAACGAGCCGTTGTTCCCGTTCGCGGCGAGCAGCTGGTCGCGCCGCGCGAGTGGGGCGCGAATTCCCTTCAGGCCCGTCGGCTCGCTCATGCGCGCGCCGACGTACAGGGCCTCGTCGTCGTACAGGAAGCGCACCTCCGTCGCGAGCGAGGCAGGGTTCCCATCTTTCGGGCGCGTCTGCCGCAGCTCGGTGATCGGTGTCGCCGCGCGCCACGCCTCCTCGTCGAGCTTCCCGTCGATCGTGACCGGCGACGTGCGATGCGCCGCGCCGATCGCGGGCACCGGCGCGTCGGCGTGGGCCGAGCTCGTCTGCTGCGCCGAGAGAGGGTTGGTGAGGAGAGTGAGGGCGACGAGCGCGGCGGGGAGCGCGCCCAGGTGCAACGGCTGCGGCATGAGAGATGTCGGACCCGAGGGTGAGTGCGGCGGCCCGGAGGGTGGGCTGCCCGGTTTGATACTTCGAGCCGTACGTTGGTTTGAATCGGACGTTTCCGAGCTGAGGTCGACGGCGGACTGCGCGCGGGATGATCGGCGTCACGGAGTCCGTCCCTCGGAGTCCGTCCCTCGGAGTCCGTCCCTCGGAGTCCGTCCCTCGGAGTCCGTCCCTCGGAGTCCGTCCCGGGTGCGTGCTTCATTCTCGACCGCGGCGAGTCGAGGTCATACACTACGGCAGCAGGATTTCCGCCTCACCCATGCCGGTATCCGATCATGCGCGCGCCCCTCCCGCGCCTCGCCGCTCGTCTCGCCGCGGTCTCGCTCGTCGCGGCGATCGCCGCGCCAGCCGCGTCCGCCCAGTCGGCCACGCCCTCCGACTCCGCGATTCGCGCCATCCTCCGGCTGCGCGTGGACAGTGGGACCACCACGGGCATCGTCGTCGGCATTCTCGAGAACGGACAGCGGCGCTTCGTCGCGTACGGTTCCGCGGGTCCGGGGCGCCCTCCCCTCGACGAGCACACGCTCTTCGAGATCGGCTCCATCTCGAAGACGTTCACCTCCCTGCTGCTGGCCGAGTCGATCGTGCGCGGCGAGGTGCGGGTCGACCAACCGGTGGCGGAGCTCCTGCCCGCCGGCACCGTCGTGCCGTCGCGCGACGGACGACAGATCACGCTCGAGCATCTCGCCACGCATCGCAGTGGCCTGCCGCGCCTGCCCGACAATCTCACTCCCGCCCTCCCGGCGGATCCGTACGCGGACTACGACACGCCGAAGCTGTACGCCTTTCTCGCGGGCTATCAGCTCCGCCGCGCCCCGGGCGAGGCGGTGGAGTATTCGAACCTGGGCGGCGGCCTCCTGGGGCATGCGCTGACGCTTCGCGCGCACGCGCCCTCGTGGGCCGCGCTGGTGGAGCAGCGCATCACCGCGCCGCTCGGCATGCGCGAGACGTTCGTCGACGTGCCGCCGGCGCTACGCGCGCGCGTGTCGGCCGGCCACGACTCCGAGCTCGACACCGTGCCGGCGTGGCATCTCGACGCGCTCGCCGGCGCGGGCGCGCTGCGCTCCACCGCGTCGGACATGCTCATCTATCTCGCCGCCGTGCTCGACACCACGCAGGGTCCGCTCGCGCGCGCCGCGGCGCTCGTGCAGAAGCCGCACGCCGACTTCGCCGCCGGCATGCGCATCGGACTGGGTTGGCTGCTCGCCGCGGCGGCGACGCGCCCAACCTGGTGGCACAACGGTGGCACCGGCGGCTTCCGCAGCCTCGCGGCGTTCGATCCAGGACGGAAGCTCGCCGTCATCGTGCTCTCCAACTCGTCCGTGTCCGTGGACGACATCGGACTGCACCTGCTCGACGCCACGCGCCCAGTCGGGCTGCCGATCCGCCCGCCTCGCGCGCAGGTCACGCTCCCGCGCGAGGCGCTCGACCGGCTGCTCGGCGCGTACGAGCTCTCGCCGGGCTTCGTGCTGACGATCACCCGCATCGAGGACGCGCTGTTCGCGCAGGCCACCGGCCAGCCGCGCCTGCCCATGGCCGCGGTCTCGGCCAATCAGTTCGTGATCCCGGTGGCGAACGCGGAGCTGATCTTCGACATCAGTGAGCCGGGACCGGCCAAGCACGTGACGTTGCGGCAGAACGGCTCGATGGTGACGGCGGGGCGGACGCCGTAGCGGCTCGCGCTCGGCGAGCCGTTGCGAGACGCGCTACGCCGCCGGGCTCGCCGCCCGCTCGCTGAGCGCCTTCAACTTCGCGAGCCCCGTCTCGAAGTCGCGGCCGATCAGGTTGTCCATGTTCACGAACACGCCGAACAGCTTGCTCATGAACGGGCTCGAGCCGGTCATCCCCCACGTCACGGCGGTCGCGTCTCCGTCCGGCACGAGGGTGAACTCCGCCAGGTTGTTCGCGCGGAACGGCCGAGTGAAATCGAGCTTCATGGCGACGCGGGACGCGTCGGCATGCACGACTTTCATGCGGCCCGCTCCCGCCTTCGAGTTGCCGTTCCACTCGTAGGTCGCACCCACACCGCGCGCCGCGCCGCCGTAGGTGCGCTGCATGGCGGGGTCGAGCTTCTCGTACGGCGACCACGAGCTCCAGGCGTGAAAGTCGTCGATCAGTGGGGCGATCTGCTGAGCCGGCGCCGTGATGCGCGTCGATCGCTCGACGCGAAAGCTGTCCGGGCGAGACGCCGCATAGCCGAGCAGCGCGACGAGGGCGATGGCGATCACGGCCAGGAGGGGGAGCAGCATCGGGTCTCCGCGGTGTCGGTGGGAAGGCGGAGACGATACACCGTCCGGAGCAACTCGCAACCGACGTTGGTACGGACGCGGCGAGCCGCGACCACGCGGCGTGGGCCGAGATTCGTTACTGTTGATGAACCGGGCGCCTCGAGTCAGCACGCGTGAAGGCCCCTGCCTCGGCCCTCGTTCTAGGTTGCTGTGAGCTCCTCTTCGAATTCTCGGCTGTCGGGTGGTGCCATCGCGAACGATGGCGGCGACGACGTGCGTCCACCGACCGCCGCCGTGCACGATGCACCCGACGACGCGGCCCCACGCGCCTACACGGAGCTCCGCGCGCGTCCTGAGCCGATGCCCGGCAGTCGAGCGCACGCGCGCGTGGGCATCGCCGAGACGCCCGGCGGGGTCTCGGATCAGTCGTGGCAGCGGCTCGCCGTGCACGCGTCGCGCGCGCTCGAGAGCGCGTCGATGCGCGGAGCGGGACAGCTGCGCCCGTCGGTGGAGCTCGTCGCGGGCGAGATGCGCTTGTCGGGCGCCGAGTGGGGCGACATCGAGCAGACCGTGATCGGCGCGATCACGACGCACCCGGACTTCGGCCCGAACGATCGCCTCAACGTCGTGAGCGGCAAGCGATCGTCGGCCGCGCTGATCGCTCGCGTCATCGGCTGGGTGCACCGCATGCGGCAGCTCGAGAATTGGGCGGGACCGCCTGTCCGCCGCGGTGGCGGCGACCGGATCGACGTGGAGAAAGTGGAGCGCGTGCTCGAGACGCTGCCGGCGGCGCTCGACCGATCGCCGGCTGATCCGTCCGACGGCGCCGAGTCGCCGAGCGACGCGCTCGACCGACTGCTCACTCGCTCGGTGATGGAGCTTCGGTTCACGCTCAACGAGCAGACGTTCGAGTATCTGCGCTGGCGGGTCGAGCGTGCTCGCGACGCGATCGCGCAGCCGGCGGGCGACCCGAGTCGCACGGAGACGCTCGCGCCCGACGCACCCTCGCCTGAATAGCGCGGCTCGCCGCACCAGCGACTCGCGACAGGGTACGATCGCCGAGCTGGTCGGCGCGGACGTGCTGACGCTGCACGGAGGAGGCGCCGCGGGCAATGTCAGCCCGCGCTCGTCCGCTACGGCTGACAGCTATACGCCTGGGTGATGACGTAGTCGGGCGCGACGCCGTTCGGATAGTCGGCGAACGAGGCGTTCACGGCATAGTGGTACTTCACCGTCAAGACGAACCCTTGCACCTGCGCCGGTGTCGGTGCTCGCGCTCCAATCGCGCCCACCCTCCAGATCATCGACGATCCGGCGGTGAGGCCCTGAAAGGAGTACTGCGACGGGTACGTGACGAACGGTCCTCCGTCGTACGACCACTCCTCCCTCCCCCACGTGGCGGTGCCCGAGCCCGTGGCCGACATCGTCATGTTGATCGGGCAGTCGAGGTAGTACGTGGTGGCGTCGAACGGCTTGATCGCTCCCTTCACCGCACTCGTTCCCGTGAGCGCGAGCGTGAGCCCGGGGCCGGTGACGGTGAGGATCATGCGGGTCGTCTGCGGCCACGCGTTCACATCGACGCGCGTCTTGCCGGCGCCGAGTGCGGTGACGACGCCCGAAGCGCTGACCGACGCGACGAGCGGCGAGCCCACCTGATAGGAGACAGGAAAGCCGGTCGCCGGAAGAGGGCCGCTGGCTGTCACGGCCGGCGTGAGGTTGCCCTGATGTCCGACCGCGAGCGAGAGGGTGCTCGGCGACACCGCGATTGCCGTCGGCGTCGCGACGTACACCGTCAGCGTGACCGTCTTCCCGCCCAGCGTTCCGGTAATCGTCGCGATGCCCTCGGACAATCCGTGGAAGCTCAGCATCTGCATGGGCCCCGCAGGAACGCTCACGACAGCCGGATCGCTCGACGTCCACACGATCGGCCATTCCAGGAGGCCCGGCGGCAGCGACGTCGTCGAGACGACGTTGGTCCACATGCTGCCGCCCCCGCCCGTCGCGATGACGCTCGTGCTCGAATTGAGCGTGATGCTCGTGATGCCCGTGATCACGGGCGGCGGCGCGGGGGGAGTCGTGGACTTCGCGTACACATCCAGATCGGCGCTGCCCGACTTTCCGTAGCCAGTCGCCGTGATCGTCGCGTTGCCCTTGGCGACTGCGGTCACCAGTCCTCCCGGTGTGATGCTCGCGACCGCCGGATTGTTGCTCGTCCAGGTGACTGCGTAGCCCGTGGACGGCGCACTCCCCGTGACCATGTCGACGGTTGCCGTGTAGGTGAGCACATCGCCCACCGTCATCCCGCCCAGGCTCTGATCGACGCGAAGCCCGATGACGCCCGGTGGATCGACGACCTCGAGCGCGGTCGTCGCACTGACGCCGCCGACGCTGGCCGCGATGTTCGTGATTCCCTGCGAGACGGCCGTCACGATGCCATTCGCGCCGACCGTCGCCACCGCGGGATTGCTCGAGGTCCAGGCCACGGTCCACCCGGCCTGCGGCGGTGGCCCGTTCGCCCCCACGCTCGCTGTGAACGTTCGCTGCTTTCCCGTGACCATGTACGCATGGATCGTCGGGTTGATGGAGACCGAGGTCACCGTGGACGCCGAGCCGCCCGACGCCGTCGACACCGCGATCACCGCGCCGGCAGTCTGACTTCCCGAGGTCGCTCTGATCGTGGTCGTCCCCGGTGAAATGCCGGTCACCTTTCCCGCGGCATCGACCGTCGCGATCGCCGGAGACACGGAGGACCAGGCGATGGGCCACCCGCCGACTGGGGGCTGTCCGATCGCCGTGAACGCCGGCACGAGCGAGCCAGTCGATCCAGGCGCGAGATAGAGCGTGCCGGGAGTGATGACGAGCCCCGTCACCATTGGCGCCTGCACGACGCGAAGCGCGAAGTAGCCGATCCCATTTCCCGCCCTCGCCTGAATCGTCGCGGTTCCAACGCTGACGGCGGTCACGACGCCGGAGCTCGAGACGGTGGCGACGTTGGGGAAGTCGGAGAACCAGGTCACCGGCCATCCCCCCGGAGGAGCCACGCCGATCGAGTGAATCGCGGTGGAGAGCGAGGTCTGATCTCCCACGAGCAGACCCGATGCGCCGGTGACCGAGATGGATTGCACCCACGGCGCGACGGATACCGTAACGACGGTCACCGCCGACTTGCCGCCGGCTGACGCACTGATGCCGGCCACACCGGCGGACCGCGCCACCACCACGCCGGTCGGAGACACGGTGGCGACGGCGGCGTCGGTGGAAGCCCAACTGACCGCCCAACCTCCCGCTGGAGGAGTACCCGTCGTGGTGAGCACCGCCGTCACTGTCGCCGAGTCGCCCACGACGAGACCGAGCGTGGTGGGCGAGACCGCGATGCCCGTCACTGCGCTCGGCCCCGCGCCGCCCGGCGGCGTAGGCGTGCCCGAGGTCGGGGGAGTCGTCGTCGCCGCGGTGTCCGCGGGAGCTGCGGGCGGACTCGCCGTCGGTGGCGCGCCGGTGGTATCGGCCGGCGGCGGCGAGCCGGTCGTGGGCGGCGCGGTCGCCGATGAATCGGTGGGGGGTGTCGTCGCGCCTCCGCCACCGGATGGCGTCGTCGTTCCCGTGCTCTGCGGCGCCGTGATGCTTCCCGCGTCGCCACTCGCGCCGCACGAAGCGTTGAACGCGAACGCCACCAGCAGTGCCCCGATGGCGAGGAGGCGGCGCGCGGCGGCGCGCTCCATCACTGCGGTGGTGTCGCGCGAGCGTCGCACTTTGATCCAGGAGAGCAAGCTGGCCGTCATCGACCGGTGACGGCTCTGCTCGCCAAAGCTACGAAGACTCGGCACCGATGCAAGCCAGGAGGACCGGCATCGGTGCGCGAGTCAGGCGCTTCCCACTGCTACGGCCTCGGCTTCTCCTCTCCCTGCACCCAGCAATAGCGGCTCACGTTCGCCCCTTCCGCCGACTTCCAGAAACCGGCGAACTCCGCGACGTACACGCAGCCATCCGGCCCCACGTCCATCGAGATCGGGCTGGTCGTCGTGAGCACGTCGAACGTCTTGATGTTCGCGAGCCGCTTCGCGGGAATCTTGAACTGCCGCTTCTCGGCGCGCATGTCCGACGCCGTGTCGCTCTCGAAGGTGCCGTTCACGATCTCGCCGTACTTGAGCCACTTCCGCGACCAGTCGAACATGAGCTGCTTCCCCTGAAGCTGCGGGAAGGCGTTCTTGCCCGTGGAGTGATAGAAGTTTCCGCCGCCCGCCGAGCGGCTTCCGCCCGCGTAGGTGTACTCCCACACCGGAGGCACGTAGCCCGGGATCATCGCCGGCGTCCACTCGTTGTAGAACAACCGCCCGTTCGCGCGCGGCCAACCGAAGTTCTCGCCGCCCTTCGCGATGTCGTACCAGTCGTAGGTCACGTTCTCGTCCGGACCGACGATGCCGATGAAGAGACGGCTCGTCGGCGCGTCCCACTTGATGCGATACGGGTTGCGCAGCCCGTACGCGAAGATCTCCCAGCGTACGCCCGGCTTGCCGTAGAACGGATTGTCCTTCGGGATGGAGCCGTCCTTGTTGATGCGCAGCACCTTGCCGCGCAGCTCCTGCAGATCCTGTGCGGTGCGCTCCGAGTCCGTGATGCGCGACCAGTGATGGCCACTGAGCTTGTTGCGCTCCTCGAACGACTTGATCCGTGCATCGGAGATCTCGTCCTCCGGCTTGGTGCCGCTCTCGCCCGTGTCGCCGGTGGAGACGAACAGCGTGCCGTTCGGGCCCCACTCCAGATCGCCCGCCTGATGGCAGCAGTGCGGCTCCGTCGGCACCCGCAGCAGCAGCTTCTCGCTCGACATGTCGAGCTTGCCGTCCTTGAAGGTGAAGCGCGACAACGTGCTGATGTACGACTCCGGCTGCGTGTAGTACGCGTACAGGTACGGCTCGCCCTTGGTGAAGTTCGGATCCACCTCGATGCCGAGCAGCCCGTGCTCGATGTTCGTCGGGTCGGTCGTCGCGAGCTGCGCGACGAGCGTCACCTGCTTCGTCGTCGCGTCGTAGCGATGGATCTTTCCCGTCAGCTCGGCGATGAAGACGTTGCCCTGATCGTCGATCGCGAGATCGTCGGGCCAGATGTTGCCGGCGATCGTCTCCTTGGTGCGATGCCCTGAGAAATCGGCGGGAATGCGGCCTGCCGCCATGCGCATTCCCTGCAGCACGTGCTGCAGGTACGCTGGGCTGTGCCACACGTCGGCGAAGTGCCCGAGCACCGTGACGAACACCTTGCCCTGCCCGTAGTTGCGGATCCACGAGACGGGGTAGTCGTCACTCGTGTTGTCCGGATGTCCCGCGTCGATCCCGACGCTCGGCATGTCGAGCGAGAGCAGCACGTGGCTGTTCCAGCGCGGGTTCGTGTCGGTGACGTAGATCTCGTCGCGCAGACCGAATCCGTCGCCGAGGTGCGAGACCGCCGCGTTCGACTTGTCCTCGACGTTCACGCGCACGTGCTGGGTCCACGGATGCGCGCGGAAGAGTCCACCGCCGATCATCTCGCGATAGCCCTTGGAGCCGTAGTTCGCGTCCACGCCGCTGTGGGTGACGACGAGCCCCTTGCCGCCGCGCACGAAGTTCAGCATCGCCTGCTCCTGCGCCTTCGTGAGCTCGGGAGCGAGGTCGGTGTGGTTCGACGGCCCCGTCTTCCGCTTCTCCGTCCCATCATCCGGCTCGGCGACGCGGAGCGTGGTGTTCGAGAGGAAGAGCAGGTCGTACTTCGCGAGCTTCTCCGGCGTGAAGACGCTCACGTCCTCACTCATCGTGATGTCGAACTCCGTCGTCTTGTCCAGCTCCGCCATCACCTTCTTCGCCGCCTCGATCGCCTCGTAGTGGCGCCAGCCCGTCGTGGCGGTGAGCATCAGCACCTTGATCGGCGCGCGCTTGTCCTTCACCGCGAACAGCTCGCCGAGGCTCGTCGGCGCGTTCGCCGCCTGGAGCGGCGTGACGCGCACGTTCCTGAAGTGCACGCGCGAATCGGCGTCGTGATTCTCCAGGGCCACGTACCCCTGACGTCCACGCTCGCCGAAGAAGTCGTTCACCTTCTCGCCGTTCAGGTACACCTGATAGCGCTGGCCCGCGACCTCGATGCGATAATGGTTCCACTGCCCCGCCGTCTTCGCCGCCATGCGCGTCGGCGCGGCGGCGTCGTTGATCGCGCCCGTGGTGTGGGTGGGATCGCCGAGGTTGTCGATCTGGATCTCGTAGCCGGTCTTGGCCGCGTCCGCGGGCGACTTCGACTTCTCCGGCACCCGCACGAAGATGCCCGACTTCGCGCCGGGCGAATCCGCCTTGTAGTCGAGATCGAGCGCGAAGTCGCGGAAGGTGCGTCCGCCGAAGTACAGCGCTCCGGCGCCGCCATCGGACGTGATGCTGCCATCCGGCTGGGCGACGAAGCGGCCCGCGCCGACGTGCTGCCAGCCGTTCAACGTCCGGCCATCGAGCAGCGCCTGCCCGCTCTGCGCGGTCGCCGTCGTGGTGACGAGGAGCGCGGCGGAGAGCGCGGCGCCGAGCGTGCGACCGAGCGTGCGACGGTGATTCATGTTCGTGGAGTGGGGTGCGATTGAGATGCGCATGTCAGAGCCCATCCGTGCCGGCCGCGGCGAGCGCGGCGTTCAGACCACCTTCCATCATCTTCGGCTCGACCGTGCCGTTCTTGTCGGCGTCCAGGCCGACGAGAACCTTCTGCAGCAGCTCGCTCATCCCCGCGGCGTGCTTGCGCGCCTCGGCGACGTCGGTGCCGTAGTCTGTCTTGAGGATGTTGACCGCCTGCGAGAACGCTTCGTCGAGCCAGCCCGTGTCGGAAGTGGAGTTCCAGAACTCGGACGGCGCGTCCCACACGTAGGTGAGGCTGATGCGGGGCTGCATCTCGTTGCCCTTGAGCCCTTCGCTGATGTAGGTCCAGCCGACGACGTTGCTGATCGACGCGGCCACCTGTTCGGCGGTCGCCTTGTCGGCGGGCGACGCGGCGATCGTACCGGCGACGATCGCGTTCAGTCGCCCGCGCACCGCGCGTCCGCGGCCCATGACGCCGAGCTGGCGCGGGTCGGTGATCTTGGGCGCGGCGGTGCCGAGTCGCTTGGCGTAGGAGGGCGACCACTCGGCGCCGGTGACCTGCCAGCGCTCCTTCCAGCCGGGAAGCTTCACCTCGGCGGTGTTGCCGTCGCCCCGGCCGGTGGCGGCGCCCCACGAGAGCTGGAGGACGGCGTCGGCGGCGGATTTCACGTCGGCGACGGAGCTGGCCTTCTCCGCCGCTCTGCTGGTGGCGAGGGCCTTCTCGGTGAGCTGCTGCATCTCGGCGAGAAGGGCTCTGGCCTCGGCCTTCGTGAGGCTCGTGCCGAAGACGGACCTGGGATGTGGGCTGGCTTCTTTCGGGGCCGGCTTGGCGGCCGTCGCGGGGGCGGTGGCGGCGTGGGTCTCGGTGGTCGCGGTCTGGGCGGCGGCGGAACTGGCCGTCAGGAGCGCGAGGAGACCGGTGAGCAGAGCCAGCGGATGGTGCCGTGATGTCGGGAGGATGAGCATCTCTCAGCGACGCGGGTAGGGGGCGGCGTGCGGATGGCGAGGGCGGAACGACTGGGAATTATATAGAACGGCGAGCGGAATATCGCGGGAGCGCCGTAGCGGTCCTCCTCTACGGCACACACCTACTGAACGGAAGCGAGCCAGCTTTCGCTGGCTCGTTTGCGACGATCGCTCTGCGCCGCGCTAATAGTCGGCCGTGCAACAGCCCTGTGAGCATGTGACCCACGCTCTGGCGCGCGCCGCCGCCATTGCGATCGTCACCGCGCCAAGGGGCGGAGGGCAATCCTTGAAATCCGCGTCCGATACGGTGTAGACGTGGGCATCTCCGCAGTCCTTTATTGGCTCCCCGTACGAGGGAAAGCTGATCTCGTGATGGCCGAGAAACGGCGCATGGTGCCGCACCAGGCGCCATCGGGGCGTGCCACTCGCGTTCCGATCCCAGAGCAGGTACCACCAATCCTTTCCGGGTGGAATGCCATACACGGACTCGCGCCCGTCGCCGTCGTTTCTCATTCGCGCGACGAGGACGCCCGCACCTGGTGGCGCCAGACGGCTGATCTTCCAGGCGTCTCCGATCGCTCTGATTCTGACGCGTGTTCCACCCGTGTTGGGTACACATGACGCGTCGGAACAATCGCGGTCTACATCGTGCCCATTGCTCCAATCGGCGTGCTTCACGATTTCCTCGAACACGTCGACGCCGAGATGTTCGATCGGGACCCTCAGCTCTCCCTGATAGCCCCCGGCGGGGTGATAGGGAGCACTCGAGCGGCAGCTCTGGAGCGAGAGCGACGTAGCGACAGCCAGCAAT
>DASYMZ010000010.1:0-13733 GCA_036008805.1 Gemmatimonadaceae bacterium | reverse complement strand
GACGGAAGAAGTTGGTCTCGGTCGCGCCGGGCTGGAGCGCGGTGACGGTGATGTTCGTGTTGCGCAGCTCGTCGCGCAGCGCTTCGGAGAAGGACTGCACGAACGCCTTGGATGCGCCGTACACGGCCTCGTACGGCGCCGGCCCCTCGGCCGCGATCGACGAGGTGAACAGGATGCGCCCTTCGTTGCGGGCCACCATGTCCTCGAGCACGCGCTTGGTGAGATGCACCACCGAGGCGACGTTCAACGCGATGAGGTTCAGCTCAGCGTCGAGATCGTTCTCGACGAATGGACCGCCAACGCCGACGCCGGCATTGATCGCGATGGCGTCGATCGGGCGGCCGCTCGCCACGATGCGCTCATAGAGCGACTCGACTCCCTCGTGCGTGGCGAGGTCGGCGCGAACGGCGTCGGCCACCGCGCCCATCGTGCGCAGCGACTCGGCGGCTTGCTCGATCCCTTCGTCCTCGGCCGTGACGAGCAGGTCGAAGCCATGCTCGGCGAACTGCTTCGCGAGCTCGAGGCCGATACCGCTGGATGCGCCGGTGACGACGGCGAAGGGGGTCTGAATCTCGTTTTCCATGGTGCTCTCTCTCCTCGGATGCGAACTGATGCGCGACTCGACGCACTGCGGCGTGCGGCGAGCGAACGCGCGGTCGGTTCAAATCGCGTTCCGTGGAGAACTGAGTGAGCTCGAGCGTGAGCTTTCAGCTCTGAGCATCTCCAGCTTCCAGCTCGAGCTCGAGCCCGAGCTGGAAGCTGGAGATGCTCAATGCTCGGAGCTCACGCTCACGCTCAGGCTCACGGCTCCTCCGCGAGCGCTCCGCGCAGCAGCGACACGAACCGCTCGACGTCGCGCGCGTCGTTGTAGAGATGCGGCGCGACACGGATCGAGTCGCCGCGCACGCTGACGTACACGCGCGACTGCGCGAGCCGTTCCGCGAGCCCGGCGGGAACTCCACCCGGTATCTGCACGCCGAGCATGTGTCGGACGCGCTCGGGTGGGACGCTGCATCCGAGCGCGCGCACTTCGTCGGCGAGGAGCGACGTCAGCGGCTCGATCGACGCGGCGATCTCGGGGACTCCCCACGCGACCACCTGTTCGAGCCCGGCCCTCGCCATCGGCACCAGCGTGAACTGCGAGAACTCGCCCATGTCGAAGCGGCGTGCGCCGGAGCGGAGGTCGTCGGTGTAGTCGACGAGGCGCGCGAAGTCCTCGGCGCCCGCACGGGTGATCCACGACTGCTCGATCGGCGTGCCGTCCGCACACCAGCGCGGGGCCGCGTAGAGATAGCCGAGGCTGTACGGCCCCATCAACCACTTGTAGCCCACCGCGGTGAGAAAGTCCGGCTGTACCTTCCGGACGTCGACCGGATGCGCGCCGACGGACTGGCTCGCGTCCACCACGAGTGCGGCGCCGACGGCGCGCGCCGCGGCGCCCACTCGCTCGAGGTCGATCAGGCTGCCGTCGGTCCAGTGGCAGTTCGGTGTCGCGATCACCGCGACACTGTCGTCGATGGCGGCGATCAGTGCGTCCGTCCAGCTGCCGCCCGGCTCGCACGATACCGTGCGCACCCGTCCACCCGTTCGCTTCGCGAGCGCGCGCCACGTGTAGACATTCGACGGGAACTCGCGGTCGAGCACGACCACGGATTGGCCGGCGCGCATCGGCACGTTCGCCGCGGCGACGGCGAGGCCGTAGCTCGCGGCCGGCACGATCGCGATCGCATCGGCGTCGGCGTTGACGAGCCGTCCGAACAGGGCGCGCAGCGGCTCGGCGCCGCTGAACCAGTCGCTCGCCGAGATCTTCCACGGAGACGCCTTCGACTGCACGGCGGCGAGCCCCGCGGCGGTCACCGACCGGAGCTGCGGCGACATGCTCGCGCAGTTCAGGTAGGTGACGTCGTCGGGGATGTCGAAGAGGTGGCGCTGGGATGCGATCGGCGTGCTCGTTGGCTCCGTCACGGCACCAGCCGCTGCGGCCGCGTCTTCATCAACGCCTCGATCTCCTCGATCTCGCGCGGCGCGAGGCTGATGCGCTCGAGCCCCTTCTCGGTGATGAGATAATCGTCCTCGATGCGCACCCCGGTGTTCTGATAGCGCCGAACGACCGGCAGCGCCTTGGCGATGAAGGCGCGATTCTTCGGAGTGTCGGGCAGCGCGTCGAGCATGGTCGTGCTGATGTAGATGCCGGGCTCGATCGCGAACGCGTCGCCCTGCTTGAAGGTGCGATCCCCGGCGTAGAACTGCGCGGGATCGTGCACGGCGAGCCCGATGCCGTGCGAGATGCCGTGGATCATCCAGAACATCGCCTGCTTGCACGCGCGCGGAACGGCCGCGCAGTCGGCGGGCCAGGGCGGATCGAACTGCGCGTCCACGCTCTCGACGAGTCCGAGCGCCGCGAGCCCCTTCGCGCGCACGTCGAACGACGAGTCCGACGCCGCGAGGGACGACAGGCCCGGCTTGGAGTTGCGCTCCGCCGCGGCCTGCGCGTCGCGCACGAGCTGATAGATCGCGCGCTGCTCGGCGGTGAACTTTCCGCTCACCGGCAGCGTGCGCGTGATGTCGGCGGCATAGCCCTCGTACTCCGTCGCGGCGTCCATCACGACCACGTCGCCCGGCCGCACGTCGCCGCGGTCGCGCATGTAGTGGAGCTGCGTGCCGTGCACGCCGCCGCCGACGATCGATCCGTACGACGGCCGCGCGCCGCCGAGCCGGAGGAACGTGCCCTCGAGCGCGGCCTGGATCTCGTACTCCTTCGTCGGCTCGGGGATGAGCATCGCGGCGCGATGACCTTCGGTGCTGATCTCCGCCGCCTTCTTCAGCAGCGCCATCTCGGCCGCGCTCTTCTTCGCGCGGAGCTGATCGACGATCAGGTGCGCGTCGCGCACGTCGATGTTCGTCGGATGGCGCGCGAGCAGCGCCTTGACGTACTGCGCGCCGCGCGTGAGCGAATCCTCCTTCGTGAAGTCGGCGTCCTCGTGATCGGCGAGCACGTAGAGCGGCAATCCGAGCGTCGCGAGCGAATCGACGTAGTGATCGAATGCGCTGAACGAACGCGCGCCGACGCCGAGGTCGCGCACGACCGACGCGGAGTCGGGACGCCGGCCGTAGTAGAACGCCTTGCGTGCGCCGACCGGCGTGAGGAACAGCGTGCTCGAGGCGCGTCCATTCCGCGCGACCATCACGAACGCGGCGTCGGGCTCGTCGAAGTTCGTGAGATAGTGGAACGCGGGGATCTGATAGAACGGACCGAAATCGGAGATCGGCGTGCGGCCGCCAAAGCCGAGCACGAAGCCGTTGCCGATGTGCGCGGCGAGCGAATCGCGACGCGCGGCGAACTCGGCGCGCGGGATCTGGGCGATCGCGGGCGCCGCCGCGACGAATGACGCGAGCAGTGCGAGGGACGCGAGACGGCGAAGTCCGCGGGAGGGAACGTCGGAGTGCATGAGCTTGGATGCACGAGACATGTCGTTGACCGGTAACGACATATGAATTGGAAGGACCCGGAATCTCGCGCGATGGCCTCCAGCGCGAAAGATCTCGGGTCTCGGCGGGGGTATTCCTCGAGTCCGCCAGGAGCACGTCCGACTGGCGTTGTGGGATCGCGGACGCCATAAGTATTGGCGCCACGCAAATGGGTCGGTCCACTCTAGATACGAGAGGCCTCCATGTCGACCACGTTCGACGCTCGCGACGGCGACGGTGTCCTGAACCCGTCCCCGAACAACATCGCGCTCGCAGACGAGGAATCGCTGCATCGCACGTTTCTCACCGAATACCCCGCGCTCACCGCGGAGGCGCGCGCCGATCTCGGCGCCGAAGCCGTCGTCCTCGCGCCGAAGGTCGTCGAGGGCGCGTTCGTCCGCGCGTGGGATGCGCGCGCGCGATTCCGAACGCCGGCGGAAGTCCATCAGTTTCTCGTCGAGGACGTGCATCATGCGGCCGCGCGCGCGCTGAGCCGGCGTGTCGCCGCTCGGCGGCTCGCCGGTCACGAGCACAGCGACGCGCATGCGACGCACGAGCCGACGGTCGAGGAAGCGTGGAAGCACATCCAGCACGCGCTGCATGGCGAGGAGCACAGCCCGCAGGCATTGGCCGAGCTGGCGGCCGCCTCGCGTCACGGCGCGGCGGAGCACATCAACGTCGCCACGCACGAAGGCAATCCGTGGATTCCCGTCGTGCTGGGCGGCGCGGCGCTCGCCGTGCTGCTCGGTCTCGCGGCGTGGATGACGCATCTCAGCGCCGACGCACGGTTCGCGAAGGCGCTCAACGCGCCCGATGCGCGCGTCGTCAGCTCGACCGCCGGACGGATCGGGCTCGTGACGCTCGACGACGGCACCAAGGTCCGCTTCGCGCCCGAATCGAAGATCATCATCCCGAAGGACTTCGGCACCGACATGCGCGCGGTGCGGCTCGAGGGAAGCGCGGTGTTCGACGTGAAGCCTGGCCTCCCGAAGGAGTTCCACGTCTTCGCGAAGGACGTCGGCATCATGGCGAAGGGAACGTCGTTCACCGTGAACGCCTATCCGAGCGACAGCACAGTGGTCGTCGTGACGACCGAAGGGACCGTCGCCGTCGGCCGCGGCAAGGAGACGGTGGACGTCACCGCGGGAAACGCGCTGGTCGTTCTCCCGCATTCAGCCGGCCGAGCGGCGACGACGGCGGAGCGCGAGCAGGCGGAGGGATGGCGATCGGGAATCTTCGCGGTGAACGACAAGCCGCTGCGCGACGTGCTCGATCTGTTCTCGCGCTGGTATGGTCTGCACCTCTCGGTGAGCCCCGATTCAGTGCTCTCGCGCCGCGTGACGCTGCGGGCCTCGCTCGACTCGACGCGGCAGGCGCTGCGCGGCGTGGAGCAGAGCACGGGACTGGAGTTCGGCTATGTGGGGCAGAACATGGTGTTTCACCTGCCCAGCGCGAAGGCGGCCAGCGCGGCGCCGGTGAAGGGCGCGGCGCCGGTGAAGGGGAAGAAGAAGTAGGGGACGACGACGGCCACTCGCGAGTAGGTGGTAGTGGGCAGCGGTAGCAGTACGTCGACGGCCTCGGGATGCTCGTGCATCCCGAGGCCGTGCTGCCACTCACCACTCACGACCCACCACGCACCACGTTCCGCAGCTTCTCCGGATTCAGCACGCGGTAGAACCCCGTCAGCCGCTCGCCGTCGGTGTCGATCGACGTCGTGGCGAAGAGGTGATCGCCCGCGAACGAGAGCAGCGCGGGCTCGCCGTTGATCCACGCGATCTCGTATCGGACCAGCGCGCCCCACTTCCGCTCGACGCCGAGGATCAGACGCACGACTCGGTCGCGACCGGTGATCACCCGGCGTGCGGCGGAGACCCGGCCACCGCCGTCGGAGGTCCAGGTCGCGTCGGGAGCGACGAGGGCGAGCAGTGATTCCCTGTCTTCCGTCCTGATCGCCTCGAGGAAGCGGCTCACCAACCGTTCGCGCGTCTCCGGCGCGACGGTGAAGCGCGTGCGCTCGGTGCGCACCCGCTCGCGCGCGCGATGCACCATCTGCCGGCACGCTGGCTCGCTTCGCTCGAGCACGCGCGCGATCTCGGCGTAGTCGGCGTCGAACACCTCGCGCAGCAGGAAGGCGGCGCGCTCCTCGGGCGCGAGCCGCTCGAGCAGCACCAGGAACGCCATCGACAGGTCGCTCGCGAGCTCGGCGCCGCGATCGGTGGCGTGCGGCGCGGTGACGAGCGGCTCGGGCAGCCAGTCGCCCACGTAGCGCTCGCGCTCGACCGCCGAGCGTCGCAGCCGGTCGATCGACAGTCGGGTCATCACCGCCACGAGCCAACCTTCCGGCGCGCGGATCTCGGCGACGTCGGCGCGGTGCCAGCGCAGATAGGTCTCCTGCACGAGGTCGTTCGCGTCGTCCACCGAGCCGAGCATCCGGTACGCGATGCCGAACAGCCGCGCGCGATGCCGCTCGAACGACTCCGCCCGGCCAGCAAGGTCGGCGTCCGTCGCGCGGTCGAACGTGAGATCGATGTGCTCTCTCATGTCAGACGAGACGTGCGAGCCGGCGCGATGTGACAGCGGGCGAGTCGCGGGTTGGATCAGAGTCTGTACTGGACCGTGGGTCGCAGCGCGTGACCGACGCTACGGCCGGCTGACCGGGACGAACCGTCCCTGCTGGTCGCGCACGTAGTAGACCGGCGCCGGGCCCGTGTACGGATCGGTCGCGCGGCCCGGCAGCACGGCGCCGTTCGTGGCCGGCACGTCTGGCCGTGCATCGTCGATCGCGCCCCCCACCTGCTGCTCGACCTTGTTCCCGAGCCGTGCGGCCTGCACGTCGGCTTGGGCGCGCACCACGCGCAGCTCGGCGATGCGTTGATCGAGGGTACGACGCGCCTCGTCGACCTCGCGCTCCTTGGCGAGCACCCGCTCATTCGCGCTCGCGAAGTCGTTCTTCGCGCCGCGGGTGCCGCTGTTCTGCCAGATGGCCAGCGCGAGCAGCAGTGCGAGCAGCGCCAGGCCGGCGATGATCAGCAGGTTGCGATTGCGCTCCGACGGATGCGGAACGGCGTGCGCTCCGCGGTGCGTCGCGTCGCCGCGAATGGGGTCGTTCTGGTAGGCGTCGGCCTGATATGGGTCGTTCTGGAATGGCTCCGTCATGACGTCAGTCTCCGATGGAGGTACGCTCTCATCGGTAGCCATGAGCAAGGTTCGCGCGCGGATAGCGGGCTCGAGCGGCCCGAACTGCGCTTAGGCCCGCCTCCGCGAGTCCAGCACCGCGCGCACCTTGCCGGCCAGGCGCTCGGGCGTGAACGGCTTCTGGATGAAGTCCACGTTCGAGTTGAGCAGCGCGTGGTTGATCACCGCGCGGTCGGTGTAGCCCGACATGAACAGCACGCGCATCTCGGGACGCATCAGCGCGAGCCGGTCGGCGAGGGTCGGACCGCTGATCCGCTGCATGATCACATCGGTGAGCAGCAGATGGATCGTCGCCGCGTGCTGCTCGCAGATCAGCAGCGCGTCGCCACCGCTCTGCGCCTCGAGCACGTGATAGCCGTAGCGTCGCAGGATCGTCGCTGCCACCGCGCGCACCTGTCCCTCGTCCTCGACGAGCAGGATGGTCTCGTTCCCACCGCGCCGCTCCACGTCCTGCGTCGACGGCGGAGGACTCTGCGGGCCGGCGCGGTCGGTGCGCGGCAGATACACCTTCATCGAGGTGCCGCTTCCCGGCTCGCTGTAGACGCGGATCACCCCGCCGCTCTGCTTGAGGATCCCGAACACGGTCGAGAGGCCGAGCCCGGTGCCCTTGCCCGGCCCCTTGGTGGTGAAGAAGGGCTCGAATAGGTGCGAACGCGTCTCGGCGCTCATCCCCTCGCCGGTGTCACTCACCGCGAGCATCACGTGTGGGCCCGCCTTCAGACCCTCGTAGTCGGCGACGAATGCCTCGTCGAGCTCCACGTTCGCCGTCTCGATCGTGATCTTCCCTCCATTCGGCATCGCATCGCGCGCGTTGACGACGAGGTTCATGATCACCTGCTCGATCTGCCCGGGATCCACGAGCACGTCGCCCAGATCCTGCGCGGGCTCGACCCGCATCTCCATGTCTTCCCCGATCAGACGGCGCAGCATCTTCTCCGTGCTGGCGACGATCTCGTTGAGATCGACCACCTGCGGCTGGAGCACCTGCTGCCGGCTGAACGCCAGGAGCTGCCGGGTGAGCGACGCCGCGCGCTCGCCGGCGAGGCGGATCTCCTCGACGTCGGCGCGCGCTGGATCGTTCTCCGACATGTTCTCGGCCACCAGCATGCTGTAGCTGAGGATGATCGAGAGCAGGTTGTTGAAGTCGTGCGCCACGCCCCCGGCGAGCTGGCCCACGGCCTCCATCTTCTGCGCCTGGCGAAGCTCGGCTTGCAGGCGCTGCCGCTCGCCGATCCCTCGCCCGACGGCGGCGTACGCCACCGGCACTCCGCTGCCGGGATCCTTGATCGCGAACACCGTCAGCTCGACCGGAATCGCCTGGGCGGTGTCGGCGCGCCGGAGCACGCTCTCCCCAAACCAGCGACCCTTCTCGCGCAGCGTCGGGATGATCTCCAGCTCGAGCCTGATCTTCGACTCGAGGTCGAACAGATCCGCCGCGCTCCGCCCACGCACCGCGTCGAGCAAGGGCATGCCGACGAGCGCGAGCCCCGCCGGGTTCACGTACTCGAGCTCGAGACCGAGGGTCGCGACACCGATGAAGTCGGTCGCATGCTCGACGAGATGCTGCAGCCGCTGCCGCTGCTCCTCGCGCGCATGCTCCTCGGTCACGTCCACCATGATGATGCCGACCCGAGGTGGCTCGCCGGCCAACCCCTCGATGGAGCTCACGCTCATGCGCAGCCAGCTCCCCGCGCGCGCGGCGGAGGGCATCTCGAGCGTGACGGGTCGCTTGGAGGCCGAGACCTCCTCGTACAAGCGGAGCTGTCCGTCGAGCGCCGCCGCCGACATGCCGAGCGAGCTTCCCAGTCGTCCCACCAGTGCCGATGCGTCGGCGCCCAGCCACTCGCTCGCCTGGCGATTGGCGAACACGATTCGATAGTCGCGTGCAGCGGGCGAGTCGATCAGCTCGACCACGAAAATCATCAGCCCGGGTGCGCCGAAGAATCCCTGCAGCACCGCCTGTCGCTCGGCGGCGTTCTGTTCAGCCGCGCGACGCGCCGTGACGTCGAGGAAGGTGCTCACCGCCATGATGACGCGACCGTCGGCGTCGCGGATCGGCGCGGCGCTCACCGAGAGCTCCACCGACGAGCCGTCGGCGTGGCGATACCGCATCTCCATCTGCTCCACCGTCTCGTGCGCCGTCAGGGCGCGCGCCAGCGGTCGCTCGTCCAGTGGGAGCGGCGTGCCATCCAGACGTTCCGCCTGCAGGCTCGCGAACGCCGATACGTTGGTCGCGCCATGCGTGGGGTACGCGAGCAGCTCGTCGCCCTTTCTATTGCGGAGCAGCACCTGCCCTGACGGTGCTTCCGCGACGAAGATGCCCACCGGGAGCTGGTCGAGCACGGTGTCGAGCATCCGGCGCGCGCGCTCGGTCTCCGCTCGAGCGGACTCCCTTCGTTCGCGCTCGTGCTCCAGCTCCTCGTTCGTCATGCGCATCTCGTCGATCGTCGCTTCCAGCTCCACCGCCTGCGACTCGAGCTCCAGTGCCTGCTCCTCGAGCAGTGCCTGCACTCGCTCGGCCTCGGTGCGCGCGAGCTGCTCGGCCTCGAGGCGCCGCTCGCGCTCGGCCTCCCGCTCGCGTTGGGCCGTGATGTCGCGCATGAACTTCGCGGCCATCGTCACCCGGCCGCTCGCGTCGCGCACCGGCGAGACGGAGAGCGAGACGTGCACGAGGCCTCCGTCCTTGCGCAGGCGCACCGTCTCGTAGTGGTGGATGTGCTCTCCGGCGCTGATCCTCCTGATCACCTCCGCCTCTTCACCGAGTCGGTCGGGTGGGATGATCATCGCGATCGAGCAGCCGATCGCCTCGGCGGACGTCCAACCGAGCAGGCGTTCGGCACCCGTATTCCAGATGCGGATGATGCCGTCGAGAGTCTTCGCGACGATCGCGTCGTCCGAAGCGGCGACGAGCGCCGCGAGGACCGCGCCCGCGTTCGGAGACTGTTCGTCGTACGTGCGCGCGGCATCGCGCGGTGGACCACTGAGCGGCGAGCGCTCGGCCACGTCTGAATCTTCGTTCAAGAGTCGAGAAGACCTCGTCGGCGAGGATGCCGCAAGAAGCCTCGGCGCCGTTCGGGTGTGCGCCGCGGAGGCGGAGGAGGAGGAGCAACACTAAAAACGGGTCTCGGCCTGTGCAATAGCGCGCTCATCGCGACGCACTCGCCCTGCGCCAATCCCAGCAGCATCGAGTGGGGCGTAGTGCCCCACTCGTGCGGCACGTCACCAGATCCGCACCCGCTCTTCGGGCGCCCGATACATCTTGTCGCCCGGCTTCACGTCGAACGCGCGCTGGAACGCGTCGGTGTTCGTGATCGGAATCAGCGTGCGATACTGCCCGGGCGAGTGTGAGTCGCTCAGCAGCTGCTGGCGCAGCGCCGCGTCGCGATAGCTCGTGCGCCAGATCTGCGCGTAGCCCATGAAGAAGCGCTGATCACCGGTGAACCCACCGATCACCGGGGCCTCCTTTCCATGGAGCGAGAGGCGATACGCGCGATACGCCTGCGCCAGTCCGCTCAGGTCACCGATGTTCTCACCCATCGTGAGCTTTGGGTTCACGTGGGCGCCCTCGAGCGGAGAGAGCACTTCGAACTGCGCGCCGAGCTTCGCGGCTCGCTCTTCGAATGCCTTCGCGTCGGCGGCGGTCCACCAGTCGCGCAGATTTCCCTCACCGTCGGACTTGCGGCCCTGATCATCGAAACCGTGTCCGATCTCGTGTCCGATCACGGCGCCGATGCCGCCGTAGTTCGCCGCGTCGTCCGCGGTGGGGTCGAAGAACGGTGGCTGCAGGATCGCCGCGGGGAAGACGATCTCGTTGTTCGTCGAGAGATAGTACGCATTCACGGTCTGCGGCGTCATCAGCCAGCGCGTGCGATCCACCGGCTTGCCGAGTCGATCCACGATCTCCTGATACTGCCAGTCACGCGCACGCATCACGTTGCCGACCAGATCGCCCCGATCGATCCGCACGGGACCGTAGTCGCGCCACTTGTCGGGATACGCGATCTTCATCGTGAAGTGCGCGAGCTTCTCCTTCGCCTGCGCCTTCGTCTCCGGCGCCATCCACTCCAGGCTGTCGATGCCGATGCGGTACGCCTCGCGCAGATTCTGGATCAGAGAATCCATGCGGGCCTTCGCGTCGGCCTTGAAGTAGCGCGCGACGTAGAGCTTGCCCGCCGCCTCACCCAGATTCTGCTCGACCTCGGTGACGCCGCGCTTCCAGCGAGGGCGAATCGTCGGCGTGCCGCTCAGCACCTTGCCTCTGAACTCGAAGCGCGCCTGCACGAATCCCGATGGCAGCTCGTTCGTGAAAGAGTCGAGCAGCCGCACCGTCATGTACTCGCGCCACGTCGAGATCGGCGTCGACGCGATGAGCGAGTCCAACGCCGGAAGGTAGTCGGGCTGCGCGACGATGATCGCGCCTGGCTCGCGCATCCCCGCGGCCGTGAAGAACTCGCGCCAGTCGAAGTGCGGCGACGTCGCGACGACCTGGGCCAGCTCCATCCGATTGTACGCCGCGTTGCGATCGCGCGTGCGAGCACGATCCCAGTGCCGCTTCGCGAGCGCGGTCTCGAGCGCGAGCACACGCTCGGCCGCGCCGGTCGGATCGGGCTGGCCGGCGAGCGACAGCAGTCGCGCCGAATACTCCTTGTATGCCTGCCGGACCGCCGTCATCCGCGCGTCCTGCACGAGGTAGTAGTCGCGATCGGGAAGTGCGAGCCCGGACTGACCGACGTGGACGACGTTCACCGCGGAGCTCTTCTCGTCCTGATCGACCGACACGCCGATGGGCCGCACCACACCGAGCCGCGAGAGATGCGCGAACGCGCCGGGTAGTTCGGCGACGGATCGCACCGCCGCGATCCGGGCGAGCTCTCCCTTGATGGGAGCGATGCCGAGCGACTCGACGCGCGCCGAGTCCATGAAGCTGGCGTAGAGGTCTCCGACCTTCCGCTCCTCGGAGCCCGCGGGCGCTTTCGAGCGCGACGCCTCCTCGAGCAGCGTGTGCATCGCGTCACGACTGCGCTCGTCGAGCTCGTCGAACGACCCCCAACGCGACGCATCTGCAGGGATCGGGTGCGTCGGAAACCACCCGCCGTTCACGAATTGATAGAAGTCGTCCTGTGGACGGACGGAGCGGTCGAGGAAGGTGGTGTCGATGCCGATCGATCGAGTGGCCTGGGCGGCCACGATGCCGGGGGCGAGCACGAGGCTCGCGGCGATCGCGGCGATGCGAAGGGCGGGGAGGAGACGGGAGCGAGAGTGCATCACGGCGTTCCAGAAAAGATGGGAATGCAATTGCAGGCGTCGGCGTCGAAGCCGTCAGGATCGCGGGCCGGAGATGAGTCAGTGGTCCGCACTCGTGTGGCTCGACGGTACTACGCGAAACACGGGGGCAACCGTTCGACGTACGGCTCGGTCTACCCTGCTCGTAAGGATTGGATGCGCTCCCTACTCTCGATGTCGTTCCGCGTCAGCGCGGCCACGCTGCTCGCGAGCCCGTTCCGCACCTTCCTCTCCACCCTCGGCATCGTGATCGGCGTCGCGTCGCTCGTCGCGGTGCTCTCGCTGGGCGACGGGATGCAGCAATACGTGCGGCGTCAGGTCTCGGAGACGACCGACCTGCAAGCGATCGGCGTGAGTCCCAAGACCACGCGAACGGTGGACGGCGTCACGGTCCCGCTGGACACCGTGATTCAGTGGAGCCCGTCCGATGCGCTCTCGCTCGCCGCGAGCGTCGGCGCCGGCGTAGTGGCGGGCGCGACGATGCCGCTCGTCACGATGACATCGGGATCTGGCGGCGTTCGCGCGGTGCGGACCCTGGGCTCGATGGCCTCGCTGTTCGAGACGCAGGGGATCGTCGTGAGCACCGGACGGAGCTTCGCCGACGCCGACACGGCCACGGCGGTCACTCTCCTCTCGCCGTTCACGGCCAGAACGCTCGCCGGCGCGAGACGTGCCCCGCTCGGTCCGGGCGACACGATCACCCTGAGCCACGTCACCCTCACGGTGATCGGCACCACGCGCGGCGGCGCGGGCGACACGACGCTGTCGGCGATCGTCCCGGTCGGCACCGCGCGCGCGATGCTCCCGGCCCGTTCGCTCTGGGCGCCGTCGTTCCTCGTGCGCGCGAGCAGGATCGAGGACGTGCCGCGCGCACGCGCATCCGTGGAGCGCTGGCTCGCGACCCGCTATGGCGCGAGCTGGAAGGAGCGCGCAACCGTGCAGATCCGAGAGAACCGGGTGGCGCAGGTGCAGCAGGGGATGCGCCTGTTCAAGCTGTTCATGGGCGCCATCACCGGCATCTCGCTCATCGTCGGCGGCATCGGCGTGATGAACGTCCTGCTGTCGGCGGTGGCCGAGCGGACGCGCGAGATCGGGGTGCGCCGCGCGGTGGGCGCGCAGCGTCGTCACATCCTGGTGCAGTTCCTCGCCGAGTCGGTGACGATCTGCGTCATCGGCAGCGTGGCCGGGCTCCTGCTCGGCCTGGCCGGCTCGTACGGGATCACCGCGGCGATCCGCGCGAACACCCAGGCGAAGATGTACGCGGGAATCTCGCTCGGCACCGTGGCGCTCGCCGTCGGCGCGACGGTGCTGGTGGGAATCGGCTCAGGGTTGTATCCGGCGATGCGAGCGTCGAGGCTGGCGCCGGTGGATGCGTTGCGGTGGGAGTGACGCTGGTCGGCCGCTGTCGTTTCGGGTGGCTCGGCGGGTGCGATCCGGTTCGCTCGTCTTGGTGCCCTGCAGTACCCGTTGCTGGCCTGCAGTACGCGGGTAAACACGGGTGGAGGAAGGAGGATTGGCATACGAGTCCTCCTGATTCGGGCCGCGTGTGGAGAGATCGCTGCGCGGGTGCAACACGGGGACGGACTCCTGGGGACGGACTCCTTGGGACGGACTCCTGGGGACGGACTCCGGAGTCCGTCCCCACATCGTCCCCTCGCGGCTCGCACGGCAGTACGCGGGTAAACACGGCGGGTTCGGACCGCGTTTGGACGGATCGCTGCGCCACTCCGGTCATCCCGAGCGAGCGCAGCGAGTCGACTGATCTGCACCCAGACGGCTCGTGGCGC
>DASYMZ010000009.1:0-26704 GCA_036008805.1 Gemmatimonadaceae bacterium | reverse complement strand
CTGCGGATGGGAAGGACATTTGCGCTCACACCGTACGCCAATTATTTCGGCACCTCCGGCGGTAAGGTCGAAGGTACGGGCGCTCAGCTCGACGCGAACGTAGCGGAGATCGGATTGGGCTTCACCTGGCACTGAACGAGCTCACGTAGCAGGGTAGAGACGGCCGTTTCCTCGAGGAGCATGAGATGACGATCGACGACCCGCACGCGCGAGACAAAGAGATCTCCGAAGAGGAAGCTCACCGATTGCTTGCGCGGGCCGTTGAGCTGGACGCCACTCGCGCCGGCCACTTCTCCATTGCGCAGCTGCGCGATGTTGCGCGCGACGCTGGCATCTCGCCTCGTGCCTTCGACGAGGCCTTGTCGGAGTCGATGCGGCGGTCGTCACTGAGCCGAGCTGGCACTCGGCTGAACGTGGCGACAGGTGAAGATGCCGCGCGGAGCGTGCCGCAGAAGCTGTGGTCTCAGCTGCGCGGCGTGCTCCGCTCGCCTCTCGAAACCGCTGAACGGTGGGGTGCGCGACTCTCGGTGAACGCGCTCGTGGTGTCCGGAGCCTTCATCGTGGTCCGGTATGGTGGTCGAATGGTGAGCATGCTCACTCACGGTTCATCGTTTCCAGTCATCGTCTCCGCGATCACCCTGCCCCTCCTCTGCGCCGGCCTCGCGCTTCGACTCAGGGCACGGCTCGCGGCAGCGGTGCTCGCCGCCGTTGGCGTGTCCCATCTCGTCGGGTTCACCCTGCTCGAGCTGGGCGTCGCGCCGCGCACGATACCGGGCACCACACTGGGCTGGCTCGCGCTGACGGCGGCCGCGCTCGGCGGAATCGGATTGGGAGTGCTGATTGCGAAACGCGCCGGGACGAGTCGAGAGGGTTTGGACCCCGAATTGCCGACGAGCACCGAACGTGTTTCTGCTTCGGCGCGAGTCACTCCGTACGAGTCATTGCGTCACACCACCCTGGGTCTTCGGCGGAGCCAGGATCAGGGCGTTGGGAGGCAGAACGTGAGCGTCGCGCAGGCTGGGATGCGATTCGCCTGGCATTGAAGCTCCGTCATCGTCGTCGCAAGACAGAACACACCGGTCTCTCGGCGACGCCGCCGTGCCGTTGCTAGCGGGCCATCCTGAGCTCGGCCCTGACTGCTACCGGAGCGCCCGTCATGAGAGCACCACTGTTCGGAATCCTCGCCATCAGCCTCGTGTCCAGTTCGTCCGCCATCGCGCAGTCACGCACGCAGATGCGCCGGGGATTCACGGTCAGTGCCGGGCTCGGGGTCGGTTCCGCCGAGCTGACCTGCTCGAACCTCTGCGGAGGCGACCGTCAGCGCGCTCCCGCCGGATACCTGCGCCTCGGACGCGCGGTCACGCCGCACCTCATCCTTGCCGGTGAGCTGAACGTCTGGACGCGCGGCGTGAACGAGTCGATTACCAATGTGCTCATCGACGACACGAATCAGATCCTGACGCAGGAACAGCAGCGCATCACGGGGAGAGTCGCGCTCACGGCGATCGATGCGATCGCGCAATGGTACCCGCAGACATCGGGCGGCTTCTTCGTCGTTGGCGGGGCCGGTGTCGGTCGGTACCAGTCGCACGTCGAATCCGACGGGTTCGACGACTTCTCTGCGCACACCACCGCGCTCGGCTATCAGGTCGGCACCGGCTACGACATCCGCCTCACTCCCGCGCTGTCGCTCACTCCGTACGCGACGTACTTCGGAGTCGCGCGGGCAGACATCGGTCTCGAACTGGACATCGAAGGAAGCTCCCCGCGCATCGGAGCGAACGCTCTTCACGTGGGGTTGGGCCTGACCTGGCACTGAACGATCATCGCTAGAAGCACGACGGGGGCGTGGCGCTGATCGCCACGCCCCCGTGTTCCATCGCAGAGCTCAACGCTTCGCGTTCAATATCTGATCCGCCGCGAGCGCGAGGAACATGTAATGCGTCGCCCCGCCCCCCATCACGTACTCCGCCTGCTGCCACAGATACGGATAGTTCTTCAGCTCCGGTAGATCGGGCCTGATCAGGTTCGTGCCCGACACCACGCCGCCCGGGATGTATGACCAGTCCGCCCGGTTGAATCCGTACGCCGTCGTCATCGACTCCGATCCCACCCCCGACGCGAACGAGCGCGTGTTGCGCCCCGGGTGCACGCCGAGAATGAAGTTGAGCGCGTTGAGCATGTAGTCCGCGCTCACCACGTCGGGGAATGCGCGGTGCAGGTAATACTGCTGCACGCCGAACGACTGGACTCCCCACGCCGCGCCCCAGATCACCGGCTCGTACGGCACGCCGTACGGCGTCTTCTTCTCCTGCGCCACCACGGTGGCGAACTGCTTCGTCACCGCGTCGCGGATCGCGCTCGTGAACGCGGCGTCGTTGATCACCGGCAGCGCTCGGCCGATCACCCAGCCGACGTTGCCGATCCGCGCGACGATCTGCTCCCGCATCGCGAGCAGGGTGTCGCGATACTCCGGCTTCCGAGTCGTGAGCAGAAGCTCGACCGCCGCGACGATCTTGTCGTCGAACCCCTGCCGCTGATTCCTCGGCTGACGCCAGATGCCCTCGGCGGCCAGCACGCTCTCGTTCGCGAGCGCTGGGTCGTACTCCTTCAGCACGCGCCCGACGATCGCCAGCGCCGCGATCCCCTTGTACTCGTGCCCGGGATTCTCCTCGGTGAACACCATCCGGTCGTCGCGCGCGCTCGACGTGGTCGCGGTGCGCGAGCCCGGCGCGAGCGACGCATCGAAGAAGAGATTGTCGCTGGAGTTCGACTCGTCCCCGATGTAGGTGTACTGGTGCAGGGTCGGCACGATCACGCCGCGATACAACCGGCCCATGGCGCGGTAGCCGCCGAGGATGTTGATGATCCCGTGCTCCGCCTGCTGGAGCAGGTCCGGCTTGCCGTCCGGCTGATGAATGCGCACGAGACGCTTCGCCTGGTCGATGCTCGTGTTGTCGTAGCGTAGCCCGAACAGCTCGTACATCGACGCGAGGATGTAGACCTCGTCCGCCTGCGACTCGATGCGCAGGTCGTCGTCGCCGGCGTCGTGCCAGCCGCCGACGTCGAGACCGGGCACGCGGTCACCGCCCTTGAACTTCGTCAGCGTCGACTTGCCCTGCCGGTAGCCGTCGAAGTGGTTCGAGTCGGTGAACGCCATCGTCGCGTCGTCGAGATGATCGACGCCGTGCCACACGCGATACTGCTCCTCCACGCGCATGTGACACATCTGCGCGGGCAGGAAGTAGTCGATCGTCGGTTGCCAGGCGCCGCGCGCGTAGACGTCGGCGCCGATCCTGAATGGGTGCGTGCGCGCGGTGCCGTATTCCACGACGTACATCCCCGGCCGCGTCACCGCGCTGAAGTCGAGCTGCGCGTAGCGATAGCGCAGGAAGCTCCCCCACGGCGTCGCCTGCTTCGACAGCACGGGCACGAGCCCGCCGTCCTCGGACACTCGCAGCAATCGAGCGACCTTCGTCGCCGTCTCCGCCGCGTCGAGCTCCACCACGGCGATCTTCTTCTGCGACGGATGGTAGCCGACCTGCGACACCTGGATCGTCGCGGGCTCGCGCCAGCCCGCGATGCCGTGCGGACGGATCACCCACTCGATCGCGCCCCTGGTCGCGCCGGCAGCGGCGGTGGAGCGCACGATGAACCAGCCGTTGTTGTGCTTGTTGCGCCCGTCGAGCAGTTGAAGGTCACCGGTGCGGCTCTCGATGATCAGCCGCTGGGTCTCCGTCTCCGGCGCGATGCTCAGCTTCGGTCCAGTGCCGAGCGGCGCGGCCTGCAGCTCGCCCCACGCGTCCTTCACCATCGGACCATCCGGCTGACGTGGAAAGATTCCCGACGTGCCGCCGATGTAGAAGCTCTTCCCGAAGAGATCCGTCGGGTACAGCTCGAGGTTGAAGCCGAGCCGCCCCGCCCACTCCTTCGGCAGCGGCTGCGCGAGGTCGACGTAGACGTGCACCGCGTCGCCCTCTCCCTTCACGCGGACCTGATAGCTGAACTTGAAGTCCGGATAGATGATCGGGTTGAAGCCGTGCCGGTCCTTGCTGGTATCGGGATACGACAGCGTCGTCACGATCTCGCCCGTCGCTCGGCGCACCTCGCGCTTGTCCTGCTGCGGCATGGGCGACCACTGTCCCGGTGTCGGCTCGAGCCGCACGTCGCCGTTGCCCGCCACCCGCACGCCGTGCTGCACGATCGTCACGCCGCCCTGGTGGCCGTCGGGATAGAAGTCCTGGAACGCCATGACCTCGGCGCCGTCGCGATGGAAGTAGTCGCGCGCCGTGAGCTGGAACGAGGAGCCCTGTGCCGGGAGCACCGAACCCGTCGCGATGATCAGGAGAAGAACCGCAACCGACCGCGTCAATGACCGCATTCGCTGAATGGAGTTGAGGATGCCTGGGCGATTCGTCGCCGCCGGACACAAGGTTGCCCTCGCGGCGGGCTTTCGGAAGTGTGGCGGCGGCGAGCAGGCCGAGGGACGCACCACGCCCGTTGCGCGTTCGCACCGCACGGTTGCACCGACGCTCCCCATTCCACTCGCCTGCGGTAGGTTTCGTGGCGTCGCTCCGTACGCTTCACGTCGGCGCGCGAGAACCTTCGACGAGATCCGCAATGGACAGACGCGAGCTGGGCCGCACGGGATGGAAGATCTCTCCGATCAGCTACGGGGCGTGGGCGATCGGCGGCGACGCGTGGGGATTGACGGACGACGCCGAGTCGATGCGCTCCCTCCATCGCGCGATCGACCTGGGCGTCAACTTCATCGACACGGCGGACGTCTACGGTGACGGGCATTCCGAGCGCCTGATCGGCCAGCTCCTGCGCGAGCGGAAGGGCGAGGAGATCATCGTCGCCACGAAGGCGGGGCGGCGTCTGAACCCGCACGTCGCCGAGGGGTTCACGAAACGGAACCTCAGCGCGTTCGTCGAGCGCAGCCTGACCAACCTCGGCGTCGACGCGATCGATCTGCTGCAGCTCCACTGTCCGCCGCCCGACGTCTACGATCTGCCGGAGGTGTTCGGCGCGCTCGACGACATCGTCCAGAGCGGCAAGCTCCGCTACTACGGCGTGAGCGTCGAGTACGTGGAGGAAGCGCTGCGCGCCGCGCGATTCCCGAACGTCCAGTCGATACAGATCATCTTCAACATGTTCCGGCTCAAGCCGGCGGAGGAGCTGTTCCCCATCGTGCGCGAGAAGAAGATCGGCATCCTCGCGCGAGTGCCGCTCGCGAGCGGCCTGCTGAGCGGCAAGCTCACCCGCGAATCGACCTTCGCCGCGACCGATCATCGCAGCTACAATCGGCACGGCGAGTCGTTCGACATGGGCGAGACGTTCAGCGGCGTGGACTACGACACGGGTCTCACCGCCGTGGAGGAGCTGCGCGCGCTCGTGCCCGCGGGGGCGAGCATGGCGCAGCTCGCGCTGCGATGGATCCTCATGTTTCCCGAAGTGAGCGCGGCCATCCCTGGCGCGAAGAACGTGCAGCAGACGGAGGACAACGTGCGCGCGGCCGACCTCCCCGCCCTCTCGCGTGCGCAGATGGACGCGGTGCGCGACGTGTACGACCGCCACGTCCGCGAGTCGGTGCACGCGCGATGGTAGCCGCGAGCGCGGGCAAGGTGCGGTGGGGCGTGCTCGGCGCGGCGAACATCGCGGTGCGCAAGGTGATCCCCGCGATGCAGCGAGGCGAACGCTCCGCCGTGGTCGCGATCGCGTCGCGCAACGGAGAGAAGGCGCGCACGGCAGCCGCGCAGCTCGGCATCGCGCGCGCGTACGGCTCGTACGAAGAGCTGCTCGCCGATCCCGACGTGGAAGCGGTCTACAACCCGCTGCCCAACCATCTGCACGTGCCATGGACGATCCGCGCCGCCGAGGCGGGGAAGCACGTGCTGTGCGAGAAGCCGATCGCCCTCTCGGCGAGCCAGGCGCGCGAGCTGCTCGTGGTGCGCGAGCGCACCGGGGTGTTGATCGGCGAGGCGTTCATGGTGCGCTCGCACCCGCAGTGGATCGCGGTGCGCGAGCTCGTCGCCGCCGGTCGCATCGGCGCACTGAAGGTCGTTGCCGGCCACTTCGCGTACTCGCGCCGAGATCCCGCCGACGTGCGCAGCAACCCGGAATGGGGTGGCGGCGGATTGATGGATGTCGGCTGCTATCCGATCACGATGTCACGCTGGCTGTTCGGCGAGGAGCCCGACGCGGCGATCGGCCTCATCGATCGCGATCCGGAGCTCGGCGTCGACCGGATCGCGTCGGGGCTGCTTCGCTTCCCGTCCGGGCAGGCGACGTTCACCTGCGGCATGCAGCTCGTGCCGTACCAGCGGATGCAGCTCCACGGCACGACGGGTCGCATCGAGGTGGAGATCCCGTTCAATGCGCCCCCCGACCGTCCGATGCGGATCTTCGTCGACGACGGACGCGAGTTCGCCGATGCGTCGGCGGTGCCGATCGAATTCCCGGTCGTGGATCAGTACACCCTGCAAGGCGACCGCTTCTCGGCCGCGGTGCGGGGAGAGGGGCCGGTGCCGGTGGACGTCGAGGACGCGATCGCCAACATGGCGGTGATCGACGCGGTGTTTCGCTCGGAGGTCAGTGGGAGGTGGGAGACGCCTGTCTGAAGCGCTACAGCCGAGGGCGGTAGTCGTACGCGATGCTGACACCTTGAATTCGGAGTTGTACTGCGGGTACTCGGTACCATAGGCTCGTACCTTCGTACGCCGCATGGCGACCGACATCCAACCAATCCTCAATGATTGGACGCACATACATGGGGTCTGCCCGTGGCGCTGCGACGGTCAGAGGCGGTATCCACGGACAGCTCGACACGAATTGGAATGGCCCGTATGCCAATCCGAGTGTCCAGAGTACGTCAGTCGTCCCGGCGTACACGCAGTTGTAGTTCGGTTGTAGTTCGGTTGCAGTTGCAGTTGCAGTTCGGCTGCCGTAGCACGCCCCGCAGCACCAACTACTCCACCGTATTGACGAGCGTCCCCACCGGCTCGATCGTGATCTCCACGACATCCCCCGACGCGAGCGAGAAGTCATCGGGCGGGATCACCCCCGTCCCCGTCAGCAGGATGCACCCCGCTGGAAAGCTCGTCTCGCGGTAGAGAAACTCCACGAGCTCCTGCGGCGAGCGCCGCATCTGTGACACCGTGGTGTCGCCCTGGAACACCGTCGCTCCGCCACGGGTGATCTTCAGCGCGATCCCCGTCCCCGGCGCGAGCGCATCGTCCGTCACGTACAGCGCAGGCCCCAGCGCGCACGAGCCGTCGTAGCACTTCGCCTGTGGCAGATAGAGCGGGTTCTCCCCCTCGATGTCGCGCGAGCTCACGTCGTTGCCGATCGTGTAGCCCACGATCTTGCCCTTCGCGTTCACGCACAGCGCGAGCTCCGGCTCCGGCACGCTCCACGTCGCGTCGCGTCGCACGCGGATCGTCGCGCGATGCCCGCGCACCCGCCACGCCGCCGACTTGAAGAACAGCTCGGGACGCTCGGCGCTGTACACCCGATCGTAGAACGTGCCGCCTCCCGCATCCTGCGACTCCTCGATGCGGGCGGAGCGACTGCGGTAGTACGTCACGCCGGCGGCCCACACTTCCTGGGTGCCGATCGGCGGAAGGATCTCCGCGGGAGTCATCGCCTTCCTGAACAGAGTCTGCCTCGGCTCGTCTTTCACGAGCGTCGGCAGATACGCCGCAAGGTCGTCGTGGTTGATGAGCGAATCCCAATCGGTCTCGATCGCCTGACTGATCGAGCCGTAGTGCAGGATCGCGCCCGTCTGCGTGCGCTGGAGGTGCATCACTCTCCCTGGATGACGAGGTACTGCGTCGACCCCTTGCCGGTGTTCCCGAGCGAATGCGGGATCATCGAGCCGAGAAATACGATGTCGCTCGCCGACGCGGGTGGATGCGAGTCGCCGATCAGCGTCTCCACCTCGCCCCGGGTGAGCATCATGATCTCGTCGGCGCGGTGCGAGTGCGTCGCGTGGTTGCGCAGTCCCTCCTTCACCGAGGAGACGTGCGCCTCGAACCGCTTGAACATCGCCGTCGGCCGATTGAACACGTCGCGCCGCGTGCCCGACGCGGTCTCTCGCTCTGGAAGCTCGCTGAAGCTCACCATGAACGAGCCGCCCGCCACCTTGCCGCGCGCGGCGTCCATCGGCGCCTTCGAGCGATAGGTGAACAGATAGTACGTCGCCGGCGACGTCCCCTGGTTCAGGATGGTCTCGCGGTCGCCAGGCAGCGCGACGGCGACACTGCTCTCGCCGAGCCGCTGGCTGTTGCCGGCGATCGTCACCCACAGCGCGCCCTCTTTCACCATCAGGAACAGTTCGGTGTCGTCGTGCGTCCCTTCACTCTCCCACGAGCCGTTCGCCGGCAGCGTGATCGCCCGGATGTCGAGCGAGTCGAGATCCAGCGTCGAGCCGGTGAGGATGTGCCGCTCCGTGTATCCCGCGCGCGCGACCGCCTTCGTGTCCCTCCACCGATACGCGGTCGCCTTCACCGGACCGAATGTCTCAGGTGAGAGCTGATCACTCGTGGGCGACGCGGCGCGCGGCGCTGTCGTCTGTGCGCCCGCGAGCGGTGCCGTGAGTACCAACGCCGCCATCGCAAGGATTGTCCGCGTCATGATGTCGCTCCGGAAAGTCTGGGGTGATTGGCCCGCTCGGTCGATGTCGCCTCAGCCGCGGTTGCCCGCGCCCCCGCGTCGAGCAGCTCGATGATCCGATCCACGTCGTACACGCAGCCCGCCCAGGTGCCGCCGCTCGCGCGCTGCAACGCGGCCCACAGCCTGGTGTCGTCCGGCAGCGCGGCGTGCGGCGCGAGCGCGTCGTGCGGCGCGCGCGACGCGAGCACCCGGTCACACTCGTCGGGCGCGAGCCGCACTCCGTCCACTCCGACGAGATTGATCGACCCGCTCAGCGACTCGCCGCGGTCGATGATGATCTCGATCAGATCGTCGTCGCGCACGCGCGCGATCGGCCCGCCCTGCAATGCCTCCGGCCCGATGTGCCCGATGCACGCACCGCTGGAAAAGCCCGAGAAGCGTCCATCGGTCAGCAGCGCGACCTGCTTCCCCCACGGGATGTACTTGAGCGCCGTCGTGATCTGCGCCGTCTCCTGCATCCCGGTGCCCGATGGACCATTGCCGATCAACACGATCACGTCGCCCGTCTTGATCGGCCGTGCCGCGTTGCCCTTCACCGCGGCGATGGCCTCGCGCTCGTCGGCGAACACCCGCGCCGGACCGACGTGCCGGTACACCTGATCTTCATCCACCACCGACGCGTCGATCGCCGTCGACTTCACCACGGAGCCCTCGGGCGCGAGGTTGCCGACGGGGAACACCACCGTGCTCGTGAAGCCCGCGCGTCGCGCCGAGTCGGGATCCTTGATCACGTCGTCCGGCTGCACCTGCGCGCCCGACGCGAGCCGCGCGCGCGCGTCGCGCCGGCGGTCGCTGTCCTTCCACCAGTCGAGCGTCGTGCCGAGCGTGTCGCCCGTCGCGGTGAGCACGTCGCCGTTGAGCAGCCCCATGTCCCGCAGATGCAGCATCACCTCGGGCACGCCCCCCGCCATGAACACCTGCACGGTGGGATGCCCGCGCGGTCCGTTCGGCAGCGCGTCCACCAGCCTCGGCGTCGACTGGTTGATGCGATGCCAGTCATCCACCGTCGGCGCACGCAGTCCGGCAGCGCGCGCGATCGCTGGAATGTGCAGCAGCAGGTTCGTCGAGCCGCCGAACGCCGCGTGCACGAGCATCGCGTTCTCGAGCGAGCGCTGGGTGAGGATCTTCGAGATCGGAATCTTCAACGCGTGGAGACGCACGAGCGCCGTCGCCGAGCGTCGGCCGAGCTCCGTCCATGCCGGCTCGCCCGACGGTGTCAACGCGCTGTGCGGCAGTGCGAGCCCGAATCCTTCCGCCACCACCTGCGACGTCGCCGCGGTACCGAGGAACTGGCATCCGCCCCCCGACGATCCACAGGCGCGGCACCCCATCGTCGCCGCGTAGTCGAGCGTCACCAGGTCGCGCGAGAAGCGCGCGTTGAGGCTCTGCACCTGCCCCGCATCCTCTCCGCCGATCGGCGGCAGCGTCACGCCGCCCGGCACCACGATCCCGGGCAGCTTTCCCGAGCCCGCGAGCGCGAGCATCGTCGCCGGCAATCCCTTGTCGCACGTCGCGATGCCCATCACGCCCTGCACCGTCGGCAGCGAGCGGATGAGACGCCGCATCACGATCGCGGCGTCGTTGCGATACGCGAGGCTGTCGAACATTCCCGTGGTCCCCTGACTGCGCCCGTCGCACGGGTCGCTCACGTACGCCGCGAATGGGATCGCCCCGTCGCCGCGCAGGGTCTCCGCCGCCTCGCGAACGAGCAGACCGATCTCCCAGTGCCCGGTGTGATAGCCCAGCGCGACGGCACGACCGTCCTCCGCGCGCAGCCCACCCATCGTGCTGAGGATCAGATACTCGGGGCCCTGGAGCTGCGTGGGACTCCATCCCATCCCCACGTTCTGCGTGAGCCCGAATAGATCTCCGCTGGGCGACTCTCGCAGCATCTCGGGGGTGAATGGCAGCTGGCCCGCCGGTCCTTCACCGGCGAGTCGTCCCGCGGCGACGGCCGCGGCGGTGCCGAGGACGGACTCGAGGGGTGGGGTCTGCACTGGCTTCTTCATGTCGAAACCTGGTCGCTGCAGTACGCGGGGAGACTCGGTCCGCGGTACTGGGATTGGCATGCTGGCCACCGGAATTCATGGCCGCGTCCGGACGAAATCGCTGATCCACCCAAGCTCGGCGAACGAGCGCGCTTTCGCCACCGCCCGCGCGTCGCCGACGAGGCGGCCGTCCCCAGCGTCGCGGCCATCGCCGCGGAAGAGGCGGTCAGCGAATGGGCCCGCCACCGCGTACAACTTGCCGCGGAGCGCACGCTCACGACACCTTGAATTCCTCCCACACCCCGCACCCCGCATGCTCACTCGCAGAGAGCTCGTCAAGACTTCCGCCGGAGCGGTCGCGGCCCTCGCCGCGGTCACCGCGTTTCCCGCGCGCGTCGCTGCCGCGGTGCACACCGCCAGGCGCGGCCAGCAGGCGGCGCGCCTGCGCTTCTCCGTCATCGGCGCCAACCACGGCCACATCTATGGACAGGTCGCGTCGGTGCAACGCGGTGGCGGCGAGCTGGTCTCCTACTACATCAAGGAGCCGGAGCTCGCCGCGGCGTTCGCGAAACGCTACCCGAACGCGAAGGCGGTGAGCGACGAGCGCGCCATCCTCGACGACAAGTCGATCCAGCTCGTCGTCTCCGCCAGCATTCCGGACGAGCGCGCGCCGCTCGGCATTCGCGTCATGAAGGCGGGCAAGGACTTCATGGTCGACAAGCCCGGCATCACCTCGATGGCGCAGCTCACCGAGGCGCGCCGCGTGCAGGCCGAGACCAAGCGCATCTACTCGATTCTGTTCAGTGAGCGGCTCGAGGTGCCCGCCGCGGTCAAGGCGGGCGATCTCGTCAAGGCGGGTGCGATCGGCACGGTGATCCAGACCGTCGGGCTCGGACCGCACCGCGTGATGCAGGGCACGCCGCGTCCGGAATGGTTCTGGGATGCGAAGCGCTACGGCGGCATCCTCACCGACATCGGCTCGCATCAGTTCGACCAGTTCCTCTTCTTCACCGGCTCCACGAACGCCGAGATCGTCGCCTCGCAGGTGCGCAACGTCCGGCATCCCGATCATCCCAAGTTCGAGGACTTCGGCGACGTCATGGTGCGCGGCAATGGCGGCACGGGCTACATCCGCATGGACTGGTTCACTCCGGACGGACTCTCCACCTGGGGTGACGGCCGCATGACCATCCTTGGCACCGACGGCTACATCGAGCTGCGGAAGTACGTCGACATCGCCGGCCGGCCTGGCGGCAACCACCTCTTCCTCGTCGATGGAAAGGGGATGAACTACGTCGACTGCAAGGCCGTCGAGACGCCGTATGGCCGTCAGCTCGTCGACGACGTGCTCAATCGCACCGAGACCGCGGTGCCGCAGAAGCACACCTTCCTCGCCTCGGAGCTCTCCATCCGCGCGCAGGCGCAGGCGAAGGTCCTCGCGCCAGGCGCACATCCGGTGTGAGTAGGGATTGAACGCACGAATGGGTTGGCGGCAAGCCGCCAACCCATTCGCGATCGCTCCGGTTCGTGCAGTGCGCCCCACCAGCGCCCAAGTCACTCCCCTTCGCTATCTCATCAGGTGACCCGGGTCAGCTCGCACGCGTGGTGCGGTTGCCGCGGAACGCGCCATGTCCGGCGCGATCACCCTTCCCGTTCTTCTTCATCTCGGCGCGACGCTGCTCGAGTTGCTTCACGTTCGCGTCGAACAGCCGCTGATTCTCAGCCGTGAGCGCCGTCCTGATCTCGGCCCGCTCCCGGTCCATCAACGCGCGGAACTTCTCACGATCGCCCGCCGTCTTGTTCCACGCCGCCTTCACACCGGCGGTGTCGCCCTTCTGCCGCGCGGCCCGCGCTTCCTGCATCGCCGGCCGGAGCGACTCCCGAAGCGACTTCGCCTCGGTGCTGTACTTCGCATGCACCTGCTTCACGCGCGCCTTCTCGGCGTCGCTCAGCGTGATGCCGCGGAACAAGCCACCACGACCTTCACGTCCAGCACGTCCCTCGATCCCGCGAGCCTCGGCACGGCGCTCCTGACGAGCGTTCGGCGAAGCGGTCTGCGCCTGCGCCAACGACGCGGCGGACACGAGCGAAGCGACGACAAATCCGATTACACGAGTCTTACGCATGCTCCCTCCAAAGTGTTGGCGCGCTCCATCGCGCTGCCACATTGGAAGACGTCAGCCTTCCTTCAGTGTTAAGACTTTTGTTTGCGATCGATGCGGAAAGTTCGCGGCATCCCGGCCACTCGTGCAGAATCGTCTCGTGTCGGACTCTACCGACCGCCGAGCCCGACCATCACTCGCAGATACGGTCCGCCGGCGCCCGCGTCGGGACCGGCCACCACCGCCTGACCATTGCGCGTCCACGTCGCCCGGTTGGGTGAAGCGGCGAGTCCAGCGCGTACGCCCATCACCACACCAACCGACGAGCCGCGCCGCGTCACCAGATAGTCAGCGCCGCCGCCGAAGCTGTACAGGAGATGCCGTCCCGTCATCGTGCTCTCGGCGCCCGGTGCCTGCGCGATCTCGTCGAACGTTGGCTGAGCTGACGCGGTGCCTGCGCCGCTCCGGTCGCGCAGCGTGACCTCGATCCGGCCCAGACCGACGCCGAGCTCCGGAAACAGCGAGACATGCTCGGTGGAGATGATCGCATAACCAACGGTGATGGCTGCCTGCGCCGAGCTCAGGTCGTCGGTGCGACCATTGTTCAACCCCTCTTCGCCGAACGTGCTCCGATGGGCCTGCGCGCCGAGCAGCGCTCGGCCCACCGCGACGTAGCCGCTGCCGCCGTAGCTGACCGCGTCGTTCGACAACGAGGCGAACTGGCTCGACGTGATCCGCGCGTTCAGCGGATCCACCGACATCGTGGTCATGCCCGTCGTGAGCAGGATGGCATGGAAGGGATGGCCCGCACCGGCGCCGACGTTCTGCGCAGAAGCGGCATTCGTACCGGCGAGCGTGAGGGCGATGGCCAGGCCGGCCCACGCGGTGCGATGGATTCGGTGCATCGGGATGCTCCGGCGTCATGGTGACGCCTTGAGGGGAAGTGCCTTCGAGCAGAGACGGCTGACACCTCGTCTCAGTGTCGGCACCACCCCGGTTTCTCTTGAGTCTCCTCGCGCAGATCGTCCCGTCTGCGCCTCCGCACGAACCGCTAGCGCGCCGCGACGAGCGGTACGCTGGGCTCGTCGCGCCAGAGACGATACGGCACGATCGTCACCTCGCCGGCTCGCACCGTCACCTGCCCCAGCTCCACCACGCGAGGCATTCCCGCGGCGTCGGCGACCTCCAGCCGCAGCGTGCGCGACCCGGCGGGAACGTGCTGACGAAAGAGCTGCACCTCCTGCGGCAGCAGATGCCACGAGCGCACGTCCGCCCGTTCGAGCAGCCCGACGCCCATGTTCGCGAGCTTGCCCGCGGTCTCCCCCTTCTTGTCCTTCACCGCCTTCGTGATCGCATACTTGGCGCTCGCCCGCGCCATCGCGCGAGCCATCACGGCAACGCGGTTGCGCCGTTCGTCCACCGCGGCCGCATCGTCGAGCACCGTCGCGATCCGAACGGGCTCCGCGGAGCTTCCCTCGACGGTGAGCCTGATCGCCTCTCGCGACGGGCGGGCGCTTCGTCGCAGCGCCGGGAACGCGACCGCGAGCCAGTATCCTCCGTCCTCGTCGTCGTGACGTCTGCGGCGGACTGCACGCGTCGTGTCGCCGTCGTCCGAATCGTCGTCTCGCCCACCCGGCGCCCAGACATGGCCGATCGACTCCATGATTCTGGAATCGCCGCGACGGTGGCCGCCTCGCCGCACGGTGTCGCCGCTGTTGGCGTCGGCGTCGCCGAAGAAGACGTTGATCTGCTCCGTCACGCGGTGCGCCACGAACCCCCGCTCGAGCACGACCAGCACCTCGCCCTCGCCGGCCGCGAGCCGAGGCCGCGACTCTGGCGACGCGTCGAGCATGCGATGCGCCGCTCGATACGCCACCTGCGCCTCGTCCGCTCGCCCCGCGCGCTCGAACACCGCGCCCGCCAGATGCTCGAGCGCGGCGTGGAGCGGCTGCTCGTCCGCGTCGCGATCGTTGTCGCGCTGTGCGAGCAGGGCGACCGTTCGCCGCGCTTCCACCGCTGCGTCCTCCCAGCTCTCCAGGCGCGCGTACGCGAGCATGCCGTAGTACGCGATGAGCAGACGCTCGGTGGCGCTCGGCTGATAGGGTCGCGCGACGTCGCTGGTGACGAGCGCGAGCGCGTCGCGCGAGAGACTCGCCGTGATCCGGTCGTCGGCGAGCAGCGCGGCGCTGTCCAGCAGCACCCCCGCGCGCTGGAACTGCGACGCATAGTACGCCGACGTCGCGCGGGTCAGCGCACGAAGCAGCTCGTCGTCCTCGCGCCACGAGAGAGCGGTGGCAAAGTCGCCGCGCGCCAGTGCGTCGCGAAGCCGCTGCTGCACGCGGGTGATCCCATCCGGCCCGCGCTCGTAGCCATGAATCGTGGCGCGCAGCGTCGCGCATCCCGTGAGCGCCACGACGGACGACGCCAGCACGAGTGCGAGCGCCGTCCGCGTGAGCGCGCGCGTCAGACCGGCGTCCGTGTCGAAGGCACGCATGATCCGCGGAGTGAGCGGCAGCGTAATCAGCGCGTCTGCCGCTCGAGCACCACGAGCCGCTCACGCGCGTCCACGATCGCCGCGGCGAGCTTGGCGTTCGCGTTCCCCACGGCGTCGATCTTCTGGATCTCGAGTTGATTGAGAAAGAGACGGTACCGCAGCTCGGCCTCGATCGGACGCAGCAGCTTGTCGAGCGACGTCGCCATCTTGTACTGCAGCTCGGCGTCGGCGCGGTTCACCACGCTCGCGCGGTCGTAGCGATCGAGCGCCGACGTGAAGTCGCCCGCCGCGGCGAGCGCATCGCCCTCGCGCACCAACGCCGCCGCGCGAACGCGGTTCGCGTCGTTCGCATCCGCCGCGCCGCTCACCGTGCGCAGCCCCTGCGGCTCGCGATAGGTCAGGCTCGAGACGCGCCCGCCCGCCAGTTGCACCAGCACCACCGCACCGACCGCGTCGCGCGGGCCGGCGTCGATGTCGCGCGGCGCGAGCACGCTCACGAAACCGCTGCGGCGCGACGTCCACGCCAGATCGTTCGTCCGCGTTGCCGCGAGCACCTGTGCCTCGCTCATGCCGAGCACGATCTCGCCACGGCCGAGCGCCGCGCACACCTCGGGCGCGCAATCCGCGAGCGCCGCGGTCGCGATGGCGTCGCGTCGCTCGCGCCCCTCGGTGCGCGCGTCGAGCGACTGTCGCGTCGCGTCATCGGTCGTGCGGAGCGGCGCTTCGACCTTGTCGCCGTTCCGCATCAACGTCAGGGGTTCTTCATGGATGCGCTTCGGGTTTGCGCATGCCGCAGCGAGCGCGGTGATGAACAGCGTCGGCGCGAGCTGCGGGAATCGAGGTGTGGACATCGTCAGGTCTCCAGTGGGATCGGCTCTCGTTCAGCGCCCGAAGCGGGCGCGCTCGACGTACTTCTTGATCTTGTGCTGCCCGACCCAGACCTTCGCGTTCGACTCGAGGTCGATCAGCGACGCGTCCACCTGGTAGAACACGACCCGCTCTCGGCCGTCCACGTCCTCGATCGCCTGGAGCTCCCCCGCCAGCACGTAGCGCGCGCCCAGCTCCTGCCCCTGTTTCGCGCGGGTGTCGGCTCGCGCGTTCTGCTGTTGATCATTCCGCTCGTCGCGCAGTTCCACGCGCTGGTCGCCCGACGCAACGACGCGCGCCGATCCGGTCGTGAGCAGCGCGCGCTCGATGTCCTTCACGAACGTGCCGACCGCGATGTGCTCGGCCGTGTGATTCTCGAAGCTTCCGATCACCACCGTCGGCGCCTCGCCGCCGTGCGTGTCGGCGTATCGCTTCGCCCACCCGGCCGACAGCGTCTGCTCGATGATCTGGTTGGCCACGAGGCGCGAGTCGGTGTCGTTCCAGCGGCCCGACAGATCCGTGACCGCCGTCGGTTCGATGCGCGTGACGCGCTTGCTCACGCATGCGCCGGCGCCGAGGAGAATGAGGACGCCGTACAGCAGTCGTCCGGTACGGAATGAGGTGTGGTGGGCTGTCATCGATGCGCTCCTGAGGGTGCGGGTGTGCACCGGAGCACAGGGCACGCGACACACCAGCCGCGTCAGCGAGCGCAAGCGTTGGTCTCTCAACGACTTGCCATTGACGGCAACTTTGCCGGTGTCCACCGCCGGGGACGCGCCTGTTTCACTTCGGGTGGACAATCGTGCCACGCTCGACGCAGTGCGCTACTTTCCCCGGATGGTCGACTTCGGGGACGACGAGGACGGGACGGACGACGAGATCGAGGCGGAGTTTCCGCTCGGCGACGGGGACGCCGAGACGGAGGCGTTCGTCGAGTGCCCGTACTGCGGTGAGGCGAACGAGATCAGCCTGGACCCCGGCAGTGGGAATGATCAGGAGTACGTCGAGGACTGTCAGGTCTGCTGCCGCCCGTGGCTGATGCACGTGCGATACACGCGCGATGGCACAGCCGAGATCGAGGTGATCCGGTCGGACGAGTAGCGGCGCCGGAGGCGCCGCGTGAACGGTTTTCAGTGATCGGTGATCCGTAGCGGCCTCGGGACACTGAAGCTGACCGAAGCCGGCCGTGAACCGATCACCGTTCACCGTTCACGTCGCGCGACGCGCGCGCCCTACTCCCGCGCAATCGCGTCGATCGGCGACAACCGCGCCGCGCGGCGGGCCGGATACGTCCCGAACACCACCCCCACCACTACCGCCGCCCCCACCGCGATCGCGGCGGTCGAGACGTGCAGCACGGGATAGATCCCCGCCCCCGACCAGCGCCGGAATGCCGCGGTCCCGGCGAGCGCGATCACCAGCCCACCGATGAACCCGATCGCGCTGCCCACCGTCGTCACTGTCACCGACTCCATGAGGAACTGCGCCTGGATGTCGGTCCCTCGCGCGCCGACCGCCTTTCGGATCCCGATCTCGCGCGTACGCTCGACCACCGCGGCGAGCAGCACGTTCATGATGCCGATCCCACCCACCGCGAGGATCAGCGACGCGAGCAGTCCGAGCAGCAGCTTGGAGAGGAGCATCGCCTGCCGCGTGTTCGCCAGCCGCTCGGTTCCGACCTGCACGTCGAGCTTCTCCACGCCGCGGCCGTAGCGTTCGGCGAGCCAGTTCACCGCGGCGAGTCGCAGCGTGTCCACCGCCTCGATGCTGCGCGCCTTGAGCCGCAGTGTCGGCACCCGGGGCGCCGAGCTCGGCTCCAGCAGCGCCTCACCGCCACGCAACGGCGCGAACGCGACCATGTCCGACGCATCCCCACCGGCTGGAGGTGTGAGCACCCCGACCACTTCGCGTCGCTCACCGCCGACCCGAATCGATCGCCCCACCAGCCAGAGCGCGTCGTGTACGCCTGCGAGCTCGGCGGCCGAGCGGTGTCCGAGCACGATGACTGGCGACCCGTGCGCGTCCTCCGCCGCCGTGAAGAACCGGCCCGCTGCGAGCTCCAGTCCCGAGAAATCGGCGAGGCTTGCCGTGCACAGCGTGAGCATCAGCGTGGCGCGCGCGTCGAGCAGCTCCGCCTCGCTCCGCCCATTGAGCATCAGCGCATGACGGATCACGCCAGGCACCTCGGCTCCCGCACGCGCCGCGTCCTCGGTGGTGATGCGCGGATAACCGCGGACCGAGATGGAGCGCCCTCGCACCTGCTCGCGCGTGCGCGCGGTGACCGCCACGTCCTGCACGCTGCTCTCACGCGCGATCAGCGCGCGCGACCACACCTCGACCCCGTCGGTGATCGCGAATGCCGCGACGAGCGACGCGACCCCGATGATCACTCCGGTCGTCGCGAGGATCGTCCGCAACGGATTCGACCGCAGCGAGTCCGCGCCGACCCGCGCGGACTCCAGGAGGGATGCGGTGTTGAGGCGCATGAAAGGGCTACGAGCGAGGTTGGGTTTGGTTTCGAAGAGGGTGGTGCGTGAGTTGGCGCGTTGGATGGTTGGTCGGTTGGTTGGTGCGTCGAAGTGCGGATCCCTCGACTCGCTGCGCTCGCTCGGGATGACAGCTCGAGCGCGAGCTTTCAGCTCTGAGCAGCTCCAGCTCGAGCTCGGGCTGAAGCTCGAGCTGGAGCTGCTCAATGCTCGTAGCTCACGCTCGAGCTCACGGCTCGCGCAGCGCGCAGCCGAGGGATCTGCACCCAGTTCCCACGCGATGACTCCTCAACGCACAACCAGCGTGGACGCCCCTTCGAGGGATCTCCACGCTGGTTCGTTGCATGCGCCGTTCAGCTCACCAGCTCACCGACCAACTAGCCACCAGGAGCCAACTCACCGCCGTTCAATGCGCCGCCCCCGGCCCCAGCCCCCTCGACTTCCCCGACCTGAACAGCAGCAGCAACGGCAGCGACGAGATCAGCGCGAGGCCGCTCAACAGGTAGAGCTTCGAGAATGCCAGCACGCTCGCCTGGCCCTGAAGCTGCCGGTCGAGCACGGCGAGCGCCTGTTGCTTCGCGACGATCGCGTTCACACCGCGGCTCGTCAGTCCGCGGGTGATCATCTCGATGCGCCCGAGCGTCGTCGGATCGCCGCTCACGATGTGCTCGGCCAGCAGCGCACGTGACTGCGCCGTGAACCGGCCGAGCAGCGTCGCGCTGATCGCGATCCCGAGTGAGCCCCCGAGCTGGCGCGTCAGGTTGAACATGCCCGTGCCCTGCGCCAGCTCGTTCGGCTTGAGCTCCGCCATCGTCGCGCCCGTGAGCGGAACGAAGATCAGTCCGAGCCCCACGCCGCGAAACACCAGCGGCCAGAACATGTCGCCCGCGCCTGCGTCGAACGACAGGAGCGACAGCTTGTACATCGCGAGCAGGAACAGCCCCGCGCCGAGCGGCACCGTCACGCGCGCGTCCAGCCGCGCGGAGTTCCTGCCGACGACCGCCATCGTCACCGCCGACGCGATCGCGCCCGGCAGGATCACCATTCCCGTCTGATTCGCCGTGAAGCCGTGCAGGCTCTGCAGAAACACCGGCAGCACGAACACCGAGCCGTACAACGCAACGCCGAGAAAGGCGCCGATGCCAACGCCCGCCGCGAGCTGGCGGTTGAGCAGCACGCGCAGGTTGATCACCGGCTCGTCGATCGTCAGCTCGCGCCAGATCAACAATACGAACGACGTGAACGAGGTGAGCGCGAGCACCGTCACGAACCGCGAGTCGAACCAGTCGAACCGCTCACCGCGCTCGAGCATCCACTGCAGCGAGCCGACGCACACGGTCAGCAGCAGAATCCCCGTGCCGTCGATCGTGGAGGCGCGCTCCTGGTGCTCCGAGTCGCGCACGTACGTCCACACCATGAATGCCGCGAAGATGCCCAGCGGCACGTTGATGTAGAAGATCCACGGCCACGACAGGTTGTCCACGATGTAGCCGCCGAGCGTCGGACCGATCGTCGGCCCCACCATCACGCCCACGCCGAACATCGCCTGCCCCACCCCCACTTCCTTCGGCGGGAACGCCTCGAACAGCGTGGACTGCGCGGTCGAAAGCAACGCGCCGCCGCCGAGCCCCTGCACCACCCGCCAGAATATCAGGCCACCGAGCGATCCGGCCGCGCCGCAGAAGAACGACGCCGCGACGAAGACGAGGATCGACCCGGTCAGATACCGCTTCCGCCCGAAGTAGCCCGACAACCAGCTGCTCAACGGGATCACGACGACGTTCGCGATGATGTAGCCGGTGCTGACCCACGAGATCTCATCGAGGGTCGCGCCGAGATTTCCCATCATGTGCGGAATCGCCACGTTCACGATCGACGTGTCGATCAGCTCGAGCACCGCGGCGAGCGTCACCGCGATCGCGATCAGATATTTGTACTTGTACTTGTCCACGACGACGGTCGCGCCGGGAGGTGGACCGTAACGGTCGGTCACCTCGCCGAACGCGCCGCCGGGCCGTATCGCGGTCGCCATGTGGGGGTCGCTCGCTCGCGGTCTACTTCACCGACACGTGCGCCGCGATCGACATCCCTGGTCGCAACGGACGATCCGCTCCGCAGCCTCGCGTGATCGCGATGCGTACCGGCACGCGCTGCACGACCTTGGTGAAGTTGCCGGTCGCGTTGTCCGGCGGCAGGAGCGCGAACTTCGCGCCCGTCGCCGCGCTCAGGCTCTCGACCTTCCCCTCCGCGGTGCACCCACCGTACGCATCGACCTCGAGCTCCACCGGCTGGCCGACCTTGAGGTCGACGAGCTGGGTCTCCTTGAAGTTCGCCGTCACCCACACGCCGGTGTCCGACACGACGGTGAGCAGCGGCTGGCCGGCCTGCACGAGCTGGCCGACTTCCACCTGCTTGCGCGACACGACGCCGGTGACCGGCGCGGTCACGCGCGTGTACGAGAGCTGGAGCGCCGCGTTGTCGCGCGCGGCCTGCGACGCCGCCAGCCGCGCCTGCGCGAGCCGCACGCCCGCCTGCGCGTTCGCCACTCCCGCACCCGCCGCGCCCGCCTGACGCTGCGCGGCCACGAGCTGAGCGCGCGCCGCGTCAGCAGCGGCCTGCGCCGCGTCGAGCTGCTGCCGCGACACGACCTGCTTGGCCGCGAGCTCCCGAATGCGTTCCAGATCGGCCTGCGCGCGCACCGCGTTCGCGCGCGCCGAGAGAATGCCGGCGTCCAGCGCGGCGCGCTGCCCCGCCGCGTTCTGTACGGCCGCTTCCGCCTGCCCTTCCTGACCACGCCCGCCCGCCGCGGCGCGCGATGCCGCGAGGTCGGCATCGGCCTGCGCCACGCGCACCGCGTACTCGCGCTCGTCGATCCGCACGAGCGTGGAGTCGGCCCGCACGTGCTCGTTCTCAGCGGCGTTCACCGCCGTCACGTAGCCGCTCACCTTCGCGAGCACGGGAACGAGGTGACCGTCCACCTGCGCGTTGTCGGTGGTCTCGTGCGCGCGGCCGTAGAGCCACTGCTTGAGCCCCCATCCGAGCCCGAGCAGCGCGGCGAGGATGACGAGTCCGAGCACGATGCGTCGCTTGTTGCTCGACGCGGCCGCCGGAACGTCGGTCGCGCTCGGGCGCGGGGTGGTGCTCTGGGGTTGCGTTGCGGTTGCCATGAGAGTGTCGCGTGCGAGAGAGAGCGTGGTGCGATGGAAAGCGGCGATTATTCGAGTGTCGTGATCGAGCCCTGCGCGCGTGCGAGCGCGACACGGGCAGCGTGATAGGACGCGAGCGCGTCCACGTACTGGGTGCGTGCGTTGTTGAGCGTCAGCGACGCGGTGATCACGTCCGCGTTGCCCGCTACACCCGCCTGGAAGCGCTCGCGAGCCTGTGCGACCTCCTGCTCGGCCAGACCGAGACGCTCGCGCGCCGCGGCGACCGCCTCGGCGGACGAGGTGAGGTTGAGCACCGCGATGCGCACGTCGGCTTCGACTTGCGTTCGCAGGTCGCGTTCCCGCGACGCGAGATCACGCGCGACGGAGAGCTGTTCCTCCACTCGCCCCTCGCGGCGGAGTCCGTCGAAGATCGGCAGGGAGAGCTGGATGCCCCAGTCGTACGTCGGCAGATAGCTGCGGCCGTTCCGCTGTGAGATCCCCTCGTCGGCGAACACGCCGATCGTCGGCAGGCGCTCGTTGCGGATCGCCGCGGCCTGCTCGCGAGCGGCGCGTGCTTGCAGCTCGATCGATTGCAGATCCTTGCGTCCACGAATCGCAGCGCCCAGCGCGGCGGACTCCGCAGCAGTCGTCGAGAGCGGCATCGACGCGAGCGAATCGGCGAGCTCGAGGCGCACGAGCGGCAACCCGAGCGCACGTGCGAGCTCTACGTGATTCCGGTCCCGGTCGTTGCGCGCCACGATGAGCTGGGTGCGCGCTCCCGTGAGCTGCGACCGCGCACGCGTCACATCGAGCGCCACCCCGGTGCCCGCACGGAGCTGGTCCTGCGCGATACCGAGCAGCTCGGCTGCGAGGGTCGAGTCGGCGAGACGTGCCGTGACCACCGCATCGGCGCGGAGCACCATGAGATACGCGTTCGCTGCGCCGGCGGCGGCCTGGTCGGCTACGTTCGCCAGATCGGCGCCCGCCGCCTGCACGCTCGTCCGTGCGCCCCGCACTCGGCCCAGCGCGCTCGGATCGAGCACGGTCTGCGACACGCGGGCCCGCGCTTCGAACACGTTGAGTGGGCCCAGGATCGAGCCGTTCGGATCGAACAGCGGCGGTTGGCCGGGAGCGCTCGGAAAGTCGATCGGGAAGAGCGCGGCACTGTTCAGCGTGCTCCCGCGCTCGGCCACGTTCGCGGAGAGCGTGGGCAGCAGATCGGCACGCCGCTGCGTCACGCGGGCCGATGCGGCCTCCACGCGATAGCGCGCGCTCTCGACCTGCACGTTGTCCCGTGCGGCGAGTCGCACCGCCTGGCCGAGCGTGAGTCGCACCGTCGAGTCGGAGGAGACCGACTGGGCCGACGCGGAGCGCGCGAAGAAGGCAAGCAGCGCGACGAGGATCGCGATCGTTGCGCCGAGCGTGAGCAGACGAGGGTAGTGCGGGTGGTTCATCATTCAGCGTGCGGGATGGTGCGCTCGTCGTCCGGGCGCATGGCGTGAAAGAAGAAATCGCGGATCTGCGCGAGTAGAACCTCGTCGGCGATGCCCGCAACCGACTTGAAGGAGTTCGGCTGGTGATACCAGGTTCCGTGCGTCACGAAGAGCGCGCTCAGCATGCGTGCGGCGACCTTGGCATCCATGCGACGGAAGACGCCGACCTCCATGCCGCGCTCGAGGATGTCGCACACCAGTCGCTGTGCCCGCCCCACCACCTCCGTCGCGTAGAACGAGGCAAGGTCGGGGAAGTCGCGCAACTCGGACGCCACGAGCCGGTGCATCGCCGGGAAAGTCGCCGAGCGAATCCAGCTCCAGTGCCCTTCCATCCACATCTCGAGTGCGCGCTCCGGGTCGCGCTCCGCCTCGAAGTACGCCTCGCCGCGCTCGATGAACGCGATGACGGTGGAGCGGACCACGCCGCGAAACAGCTCTTCCTTGTTCGCGAAGTAGAGGTAGATGGTGCCTTTGGAGACGCCGGCGAGCTTGGCGATGTCGTCGAGCCGAGCGGCGGCGAGCCCGCGCTCCGCGAACACCGCGAGTGCGGCGTCGAGGATCTGCTTGGGGCGCTCCTCGGGGAGGCGGCGCCAGCGTGGCTCTGCGACGTGCTCAGACATTGGGTTCGTAAGTGACCGACTGGTCAGTCATGAAGGCGAGTCTGGCGCCGGAAGTTCCGCACCGTTATCGCGCTTCTTTAATGACTGGTCAGTAACTTACCTGCCCCCGCCCCTAGCGCAACCCTCTCGCCGCGAACCACGCCTCTGCCGCGCGGATGTCCTTGGGCGTGAGCTGGTGCCCCGCCTCCTGCCACTCCAGCACGACGTCGGCGCCCGCCTCGCGAAAAATCGACGCAAGACGCTCGGCCTGCGCAGCCGGGATCAATGGGTCGAACCGCCCTTCGCCCAGCAGCACCGCGCGCCCATCCAGCCTCGGAACCGGTGTCGGCTCGAACGGCACCATCGCGCGCAGCAACACCCCACCCGCGAGCGCGTCGGGCCGGCTGAAGAGGAGGCTCGCCGCGATGTTCGCGCCGTTCGAGAACCCGACCGCATAGACCCGCGACCGATCGAAGCCATAGTGCTCGGCCGCCGCTTCGACGAAGTCGCCCAGCTCTCCGGTCCGCCGATGGAGGTCGTCCATGTCGAACACGCCTTCGGCGAGGCGACGGAAGAATCGTGGCGCGCCATGCTCGGACACGTTTCCTCGCACGCCGAGGAGACCGGCTCCGGGCAGCATCCGCCGCCCCAGGGGCAGGAGATCGGACTCGTCGCCCCCGGTGCCATGCAGCAGGAGCAGCGTCGCGCCGGTGCCACCGGTCGGCGGCTCCCACCGGTGGACGTGGGAGCCCAATGTGCCCTCGTTGGCGCCGGTGCTCATCGCACCTGCACCAGCGTCTCGATCGGCAGCCGATGCGGGCGGAAGCCCTCCTCACCCGGGTAGCCAATCGCCACCAGCGCCGGAATGCGCGCATGCTCGGGCAGCCCGAGCACCGCCTTCACCTTCGCCGGATCGAAGCCGAGCATGGGCGACGTTCCGAGCCCGAACGACTCCGCGAGCAGAAGGAGATAACCGAGCGCGATGTTGCTCTGCTCCGCGCCCCACGCTTCGCGCTCCGCGTCCGTCTTCCCGGCGAACGACGCCCTGAACGACGCCACGCCCGCCTCCCGCTTCTCGCTTGGCATGTCCGGGTGCATCGACTCGGGCATGCGCTCCAGTGCGTCGGCCATGTCGCTGTAGATCACGATCGTCGCCGGTGCGCGCAAGACCTGCTGCTGCCCGAACGCCGCCTCGGCCAGCTTCTCCTTGAGTGCCTCGTCACGCACGACGACGAAGCGCCACGGCTGCGCGTTGAACGCCGAGGGGGCCCGAGCCGCGAGTCGCAGCAGCTCGATCAGATCGGCTTCCGGCACGGGCTCCGGCGCGAAGTGGCGCACCGACCGGCGTGAATCCGCCGCGATCGGGGCCTCGACGGTGGTGAGTCCCGCCGCGTTCTCTGGATTGATTCGCATACCAACGCTCCTATGATATAATTTGCGATGTCGAACTATAATTGCAAAGCCTGCTCGGCTGCTTGCCGTTCCCTCACACGCTGACACGCTCTCTTCGTTCCGCACCGCCCGGCTCGGCAAGAGCACGACCCAGCTTTCGGCACAGCCGGCCCAACTCCCGCTGCTCATCAGCGGAAAGCGCTGAGAATGCGCGCGTCACCCGGTCGACGTGTCGCGGAAACGCCCTGCCGATCAGCTCCGCGCCCTTGGGCGTCAACTGAACGATCTGGACCCGCCGATCGTTCGGATCTCGCTCGCGTCGCACAAGGTCGTCCCGCTCGAGATTGTCCACGACCGTCGTCAGGTTGCTACCGCTTTTCAGCATCTTCTGGCACAGCTGACCCTGGGTGAGCGGCCCTAGATGGTGGAGCGACTCGAGCACGGCGAGCTGGCTCTCGGTGATGCCGAACTCCTTCTGGAGCGGCGGCAGCAGATGCGCGTTGAGTGAGTTCAGGCTCCGTGAGAGCTTGATCACCGTCTCCAGCGCCAGCACCTCCTGCTCGGTCCCCTTGTATTTCGTCGGCATATATCGTTGTCGTATTATTAGATGTCGAAGTATATTTCTTTGGGCCTGTTCCCGCAAGCCCTGCGTAGACTATGATGCGGAATGCGTTCTCCCGATGATCGAGACACCCCTGGCCCGGACCGCGTTCGCCTGGACAAATGGCTCTGGGCCGCTCGCTTCTTCAAGACTCGCTCTCTCGCCGCTGAGGCCATCGGCGGCGGAAAGGTCCTGGTCAACGGCGACCGCCCGAAGCCCTCGAAGCTGCTGCAGGCTGGCGACGAGGTCTCCATTCGCCTCGGACCCTACCAGCACGTCGTCACCGTGCGCGGCCTCTCGGAGCGCCGCGGCGCCGCCCCCGTCGCCGCGACGCTCTACGAGGAGACCGCCGACAGCCAGGCTGCGCGCGCGAAGCTCGCCGAGCAGCTGCGCATGGCCCCCGCCGCCTTCGTCTTCGAGGAGAAGGGACGCCCGACGAAAAAGGATCGGAGAGACATCGGGAAGGTGCGGGGGGACAGGTAGGAGGGAGAGCGGCCGTTCTCGGTACGATCGTACCTGACGCGATGCTGGAGGCTCCTCTGCGGCGAGTGGCTGCGATGATGCCGAACTACAAGGGCGTGTACACCAGGACGACGGACGTACTCTCGACACTCGGATTGGCATACTGGCCATTCCAATTCGTAGATGGCTGTCCGTGGATACCGCCTCTGACCGTCGCAGCGCCACGAGCTTGGGACGGATTGCGGAGTCCGTCCCAGGGAGTCCGTCCCAGGGAGTCCGTCCCAGGGAGTCCGTCCCCTTGTTGCACCCGCGCACCGATCTGTCCAAGCGCGGCCCGAATCAGGAGGGCTCGTATGCCAATCCTCCGACCTCCGCCCGAGTTTACCCGCGTACTGCCG
>DASYMZ010000008.1:0-9361 GCA_036008805.1 Gemmatimonadaceae bacterium | reverse complement strand
CAGGCGACCGCATCGTCCTCACCGCCACCGACTTCGACCCGGCGCAATTCGACGAAGCGACAATAGCAGCCGTGAACGGCCCCCGCGTCACCCTCGCCGCGCCGCTCAAGTACCAACACTGGGGAGTCAAGCAGACCATCGCCGGCCAGACCGTCGACGAGCGCGGCGAAGTCGGCCTCCTCACCCGCAACGTCCAGTTCCGCGGCGACGATGCCTGCGCCGCCACCGGCTTCTGCCCGCACATCATCACCTTCAAGGGCGGGACGATGCGCGTCGAAGGCGTCGCGCTCTCACTCGTCGGACAGAAGTTCGCCCTCGCGCGCTATCCGATCCACTGGCACGTCGCCGACGACGTGACGGGACAGTACGCGCGCAACAACTCCATCTATAGAAGCTTCAACCGCTGCATCACGGTGCACGGGTCGCACTCGGCGTCCGTCGAAGGCAATGTCTGCCACGACCACCTGGGCCACGGCTTCTTCCTCGAGGACGGCATCGAGTCGCACAACTCGATCGTCGGCAACCTCGGCGTTCTCGGACGCGTGCCGGCGACGAACGAGCGCCTGCTCGCCTCGGACAGCCGGCCGGCGACGTTCTGGATCACGAACCCGGACAACACGGTGCGCGGCAACGTGGCCGCGGGGTCGAACGGCTTCGGCTTCTGGGTCGCGCTTCCCGAGCACCCGACGGGGTTGAGCACCACGAGCTCCATCTGGCCTCGGCACACCGCGCTGCGCGAGTTCTCGGGCAACGTCGCGCACTCGAACCGGAGCGGCGCGCTCAACGTCGACGACGGCCCGATCGCGGATGGCAATACGGAGACGACGAACTACGCGCCGCGCGCCGATCCGGCGCAGGCGTCGGCGAGGGTGACGGCGGACTTCCACGACTTCACGGCGTACAAGCATCGCGGACGCGCGGTCTGGATGCGCGGCCAGGGGCTCTCGCTCACGAACGCAGTGCTCGCCGACAACGGCATCGGCGCGACGTTCGCCGCGAGCGACACCTATCTACGGGACGCGCTGCTCGTCGGCGAGACGGCGAACAACACCACGGCGTTTCCCGCCGGATTCCCGGTGCGCGGCTTCGAGTACTACGACGGCCTGGTCGGCGCGCAGCGGGTCACCTTCGCGAACTACACGTCGTCGGCGCGCGGGCCGGCGAGCGCGTTCGGCTTCAACCGCAGCAACGCCTTCTCTCTGCATCCGCTCAACTTCGCCGAGGGGGCGAAGTACGTGAATGCGAATCGGGTCTTCATCGAGAATCCGGTCGCCACGAAGGACGGTGACAAGGCGGCGGTGTTCCTCGATCGCGACGGCTCGGTCACGGGCTCGGCGGGACGCTACGTCGCCGCGAACGTGCCGATCCTGATCACGTCAGGCTGCGTCGCGAACACCTCGTGGAACGCCTACGCGTGCGACGGCGCGTATGGTCGACTCGATGTGCGGAGCGCGGTGAACGGGGAGAACCCTGCACCGGCGACAGTCACGCGCGACGACGGTGTGTCGCTCGCGCTCGCGGGCTCGGGCAACAGCCCCTCGGCACTCTCGCTCTCGGTGCCGCTCTCGCGCGGCTACTCGCTCGCGCTCGCAGGTGCGCTCACCAAGCCGCAGATCGGGCTGTGGGGAGTGAAGCCGGGCGACTGGGCGCGGGTGTCGCTGCCGTACTCGGGGTCGAGCATCACGGTGTACCGCGACTACTGGACGGGGAACAAGGTGACGGCGGCTTCCTCGCTCGCGGAGCTCGTGGCGTCGACTGGCGACCGGTACTACCTGTCGGGCGGGGTGCTGTATCTCAAGCTCGTGGTGATGGCGGGCAAGGAATACGCGACGGTGCACGTCGGACCGTGAGGTGAGCCTGTGAGCCCGAGCGTGAGCTGCGAGCATTGAGCATCTCGAGCTCCGAGCTCGAGCTCGAGCTCGGAGCTGGAACTGCTCAGAGCTGGAAGCTCGCGCTCAGGCTCATCCCAGGCGTACTTTTCCTGCCTCACCTTCCGGACGTCGACGTGGACGCCTCGACCCTCCCAGAGCGACTCAAAGAGACGCTGAGCGCCACCTACGCCTTCGAGCGCGAGCTCGGGGGCGGCGGGATGTCGCGCGTCTTCGTCGCCGTCGAGAAGCGCTACGACCGGCGCGTCGTGGTGAAGGTCCTCGCGCAGGAGCTGGCCGCGGGTGTGTCGGCCGAGCGGTTCGAGCGCGAGGTGGCGCTGGCGGCGCGGCTGCAGCAGGCGAACATCGTCCCGGTGTTCGACTCGGGCGAGATCGAGGGGCTGCCCTACTACACGATGCCGTGGGTCGAGGGCGAGAGCCTGCGCGCTCGGCTCGACGCGCGCGGCGCGCTCCCGATCGCCGAGTCGGTCGCGATCATCGCCGACGTGGCGAAGGCGCTGAGCTACGCGCACGCGCATGGCGTGGTGCACCGCGACATCAAGCCCGAGAACGTGCTGCTCAGCGGACACACCGCCGTCGTCACAGACTTCGGCATCGCGAAGGCGATCACGGCGTCGCGCACGGTCGCGCCATTCGAGACGCTGACGCAGGTGGGCACGTCCCTCGGCACGCCGGCGTACATGGCGCCCGAGCAGGCGATGGGCGATCCGGCCACCGACCACCGCGCGGATCTCTACGCGCTCGGCGTCGTGGCGTACGAGCTGCTCGCTGGCGAGCGCCCGTTCACGGGCACGTCGCTGCACGAGCTGGTGCGCGCGCACGTGACGCAGGCGCCGCCCGAACTCGCGTCGCGGCGGCGCGAGATTCCCGCGGCGCTCGCCGCGCTGGTGATGCGCTGCCTGGACAAGGAACCGGAGCGTCGCCCGCAGTCGGCGGACGAGCTGCTCACCGCGCTCGAGCGGGTGCACGATTCGCCGACGACATCGGCGATCGCGCCAAGCGGCGGTGCGCCGGAGCGTCGTGCATCGCGCAGGGTCGTCGCCGCGACAGCAGTTGCAGTGCTTCTCGCGCTCGCCGCCGCCGGCTCGCTCTGGTGGCGACGCGCGCCCGCCGCCGTCGCGACACTCGATCCGGGACGCGTGCTCGTCGCCGCTCCGGTGCCGGTGGATCCGACCGCGCGCGACGCGGCCGCGATGACGCAGACGGCGCTCACCCGCGCGCTCGGCGACATGCAGTTCGTTCGGTTCGCCGACCCGACGGTCGCCGGCGATGCGACAGGAGATGCGGACGCCGCCGCGACGCGAGCGGCACGCGCGGCGCAGGCGGGCACGGTCGTCACCACGACTGTCTTCCCACTGGGCAGCGACAGCATCCGCATCGAGACACGCGTGCTGAACGCGAACAGCGGCGACCTGGTGCGCGCCGTCCCGCCGATCCGTGTGGCGCGTACGGCGAGCGACAGCGCGTGGACCGTGGCGCTCGACCCGCTCCTCTCGACGATGGCGATCAGCGCCTTCCCCTGGCTCGGCCCGAGCGCGATCCCGCTCGGCGCGCCACCGCGCTACGCGTCGGTGCGCGAGCTGCTCATCTCGCTCTCGACGGCCGTGCGGCCGGACTCGGAGAGCCGCACGAACACGCTGCTGCACGGCAGCCGTGCCGTCGGACTCGACACGATGTTTCTCCAGGCGCAGCTCTGGCGCGCCGCGATACTCTCGCAGCAAGGCGGGGCTGGCTACAACGTGATCGCGCGCTCGCTGCTGGACAGTGCGATCGCGACGGTCGGTCCGCGGCGCGAGCGTCTCAATCCGTTCGAGGGCGTGCTGTACGAGTTCGTCGTCGCGGCGCGCCGAGGTGATCAGGGTGCCGCGCTCGCCGCGCAGCGGCGGATGCAGGAGATCGTGCCGGGCGCGCCCGTCGCGCGCGACCTTCCCTACCGACTGCTCGACGTGAATCGTCCTCGCGAGGCGATCGCCTTGCTCGAGCACGAGCGGCCGACGCGCGACGTGGACGGCAAGCTGATGCAGCCGTCGGAGGATCCTCGTCACTGGATGGCGCTCGCCGACGCGTATCACTTTCTCGGCGACTACGGCGCCGATCGTGAGGCCGCGGCGCAGGTTCGGCGGGTTCGGCCGGACGCGGTGACGAGTCTTCGCTACCAGTTGGGAGCGGCGGCCGCGCTCGGCGATTCCGCCGCCGTCGAGTCGCTGCTGGCCGAGGCGCGCACGCTACCCAGCAGAGCGAACTCGAACGAGTTCTTCGGCGACATCGCGCTGCAGGTGAGCCAGGAGCTCGAGGCGCACGGGCACCCTGCATTCGCGCAGTCCGTGCTGCGCCGCGCCATGGAGTGGTTCGAGTCGCGCCGCCCAGACGAGCGGCCGTGGCGCGTCCAGTTCCGTCACGCGATCGCGCTCTACGTGATGGGGAAATACGCTGCCGCGCGCGACAGCCTCCGTCCTGTGGCGGCGACGATCGGCGACACGAACTCGCTCGCCCTCGGTCTGGCTGGGCGCATCGCTGCCGCGAGTGGCGACACCGCGGAGACGCGTCGCATCGATGCGCGGCTCGCGGAACTGGGGAGCAACCTGCTCGGCGCGAACACATTGGAGCGGTCGTTCATGGCCGCGGTGCGCGGCCGGAAGGACGACGCCGTCGCGCTCCTGCAGGAGGCGTTCGCGCAGGGGCTGGGTTTCAGCCTCCGATGGAGGCTGCACTGGTTCACGGACGTGAAGCAGCTGCGTGGGTATCCGCCATTCGAGAGACTGATCGAGCCGCAGGGGTAGCCGAGCGATCCACGTGGCGCCCTGAGGAGATCACGGTGGAGTGACGGCGCGACCGTTACGTGTCGGCGGTGCCGCGGCTCGGCCGATTCACGCGGAGGCGTGGAGAGGCAGAGGGAGGTAGGTCGTTGACGACTCGCTTCAGACCCTGTCGCAATGTCCCGGCGCCGAAGTTCAGGAGAAGACCGACGCGAAGGTTCGCGAGGCGAAGGTAGGTGAGGAGCTGCTTCGAGTGGACGTACGACAGCTTCTCCACCGACTTGAGCTCGACGATGACACGATTTTCCACGACGAGGTCGGCGCAGAAGCCATGCTCGAAGAGCATGCCGTCGAATGAGAAGTTGATCGGACTCTGACGCTCCGCACGCAAGCCTCGGCGCTCGAGGTCTCTCGCAAGGACGGTTTCATACACCGATTCCAGGAGCCCCGGCCCCAGCTCACGATGAATCGCAATCGATGATCCCACGATGGCTTCGGTGATCTGATCTAGCTCCACGTGTTTCCTCCGCGCGCTCCGCGCCTCCGCGTGAGATCAACAGCTAGCAGGCGACCGGTCTCATGGCCAGCCGTTCGGGTAGGAATGATGCGCCGAGCCGCGAAGTGATTCCGTCATCGATGTCTTGGCGCGCGATGTGGTTCACGCGGAGGCGCAGAGAGCGCGGAGAATTTCAGATCTCGTGACATGCGCATTCGTGGCTAGCGAGCTCGTCCCGGCGATACTTACGCGGCACCGGGAGAGCTACGAGGGCGCTGAACTTGCAAGCCTTCTCAGCCGCTCGTAGCGCACGTCGCGTCATCCCAGTCGGCACTCACTCGCGCCTCGCCACTCGTCGTGACCATCGCTCGTCGCATGATCCTCCGCACCTGCGTCTGTCCGGCTCTCCATCGGGAGAGGCGGCCGGAGCTCTGCTCGTGTACGACGTGATGCGCTGAACGCGCGCACCGAGCTCTCCCCCCGGGCCCTCTCCTTCGAGAGGGCCTTTTTCGTCCCCATCACTCAGGATCGTCCCATGCCAGACGCCCGCTCCGCAGTGCTGTCCGAAGTGCTCTCCGCGAACGACGCCTACGCCGCCGACTTCGGCGAGAAGCGCAACCTCGCGCTCCCACCCGCCCGCCGCTTCGCCATCCTCACCTGCATGGACGCTCGGCTCGACCCGGCGAAGTTCGCGGGTCTATCCGAGGGCGACGCGCACGTGATCCGCAACGCCGGCGGCCGAGCGAGCGACGACGCGATCCGGTCGCTCGTGATCTCGTACAAGCTGCTCGGCACCCAGGAGTTCTTCGTCGTGCACCACACGGAGTGCGGCATGGAGTTCTTCACCGACACGGTGATGCGCGGCCTCCTCGCCAACAGCCTCGAGACGGCGGCGCTCGGCCCCGACGGATTCCACGACGTGGGTCAGGGGCCCGGCTCCACGGAGGGTGAGTTCATCGACTGGCTGACGATCGCCGACCAGGCGGGCGCGGTGGTGGCGGACGTCGAGCGGATCCGGCGCCACCCGCTCGTGCCGGCGCGCATTCCCATCTATGGATATCTGTACGACGTGAAGTCGGGGCGGCTGATCGAGATCCCCGGCGCGACAGAGGTGGGACGCGCCCAGGGCGAGGAGCTCGTCGCCGCGGACTAACGCCGGCTGGCGAACAACAGCAGGCGCGGAGTCATGCCTGCCGAGCCGGGCGCTGGTGGCGAGTTGCCTGTGGAGCCCGATTGTTCCCCGGTTTGACGCCACCATGGAGTGAGTTGTGCGTCATCAGAATCGACCGCCGCAAACGCCGGTGGCCGGATTGCACCTCAATTCACCGTTTGTACGGGACACCGAGCATCATGCGTACGAAAGGCACAGTGAAGTGGTTCAACAGCGAGAAGGGCTTCGGCTTCATCACCCCCGAGGACGGCGGCAAGGACCTCTTCGTCCACCACTCGGCGATCGGCGGATCGGGATACAAGAGCCTCGACGAGGGTGAGAGCGTCGAGTTCGACGTCGTCCAGGGACAGAAGGGCCCTGCGGCTGAGAACGTGACCCGCCTGGGCGGTGGCACGCCCGGCAGTGGCGGCGGCGGGGGACGAGGCGGCAGTGGTGGTGGACGTGGCGGCGGTGGTGGTGGCGGATACGGCGGTGGCGGAGGAGGCGGGTACGGTGGTGGTGGTGGCGGCGGCGGCCGTCGCAACGACTACTGACTGACTCCACCCCGTTGCAGAGCTCGGGACTCACGACCGCCGTGGGTCCCGAGCTTCGGGGCGTTGCGGCCGTCGTCCCCCACGAGCGTGCAAAGCACCGCTGCCGTAGCGGTGCGCCGCGGCGATCGAGAACCGTCCGGCCGCGGCGCTGCGACGGTCGAGCGCGTAGCGAGTCGAGGGATCTGCACCTTCGACGTCCCGCGAAGGTTCGAACCTTCGACATCGGCGGGCTGTCGTATCTGGGAGCATTCCTTCCTGCACCGCTGCCCGGACATGACCTCCTCGCTCGCTCGCGCCACGCTGCCCTTCCTCGCCGCGGCGACGGTCGTACCCTCACTCGCTCTCGCGCAGCGGCCGGACTCCGCGCGCGTCGCGCGGTACGTCGACTCCGTCGGTCGACTGGTCGTCGAGCGTGGGCGAGCGCCGGGACTCGCGGTGGCGGTGTTCTCGCGCGGACGACTCGTCGTCGCGCGCGGCTTCGGCCTCGCCGTGCTCGATTCCGCGCAGCCGGTCACCGACACGACCGTCTTCAGGATCGCGTCGGTCACGAAGGAGTTCACCGCCGCGGCGATTCTGCAGCTCGCCGAGCGAGGCACGCTGTCGCTCGACGATCCGCTGCGGAAGTGGATGCCCGGCTGGCATCCCGACGCCGGCGTCATCACGATTCGCCACCTGCTCTCGCACACCTCCGGCATCGTCGACGTGCCCTACGGTTCGGCGACCGCACGTCCGGTGCGCCTCGAGCTCGCGCGCGATTTCCACGACTCGCTGCTCGCGTGGCCGCGCGCCGACACGCTGCGCTTTCGTCCGGGCACGTCGTGGCAGTACAGCAACGCCGGCTACCAGCTGCTCGGCAGGATCATCGAGCGCGCGTCCGGACAGTCGTACGCGGCGTACGTACGCGAGCATCTGCTGCAACCGCTCGGCCTCCGCCACACGACGTACTGCACCTCGAGCACCCATGCCCCCGCGCACGCGACGGGCTACTCGCTCGACTCGACGGGGCGAGCCGTCGAAGCGGAGCGCATCGACATGGAGGGGCCGTACTCGGCCGGCTCGCTCTGCTCGACCGTACGCGACCTGATCGCGTGGGCGGCGGCGCTGCAATCGGGCAGAGTGGTGAGCCGAGCGTCGTACGCGCGGATGATCGCTCCGCGCACGTTCGCGCTCGACAGGGAGCAGTACGGCTTCGGCGTGCAGCTCGCGTCGCTCGAGGGCCACGCGAGCGTGAGTCACGACGGAGCGATCACCGGCTTCGGCTCGCGACTCGCGAGCTATCCGCGCGACTCGCTGATCGTCGCGGTGCTCGGCAACACGACGGCGTTCGTCGCCGCGCCGCTCGAGCGCCAGATCGCCGCCTTCGCGCTCGGGCTGCCCGATCCCGCACCGCTCGACGTTCCGATCGCGGCGGCGGATACGACGCCAGTCGTCGGTCGCTTCCGCGCGCGCGGGTTCGGCTTCACGCTGACGGTGCGAGCGAGCGCCGACGGACTCACGGGCGAGCTACCCGGGCTCGGACGCTTCAGGCTGCGGCGGCAGAGCGACCGGGAGTACGTGAGCGCGGACGACCACTATCTGCGCTTTCGGTTCGTCGGGAACGGTGCGCGCTTCGGCGTGATCGAGCTGAGCGAGCCGGGACACGCCGCCACGCTCGATCGCGTGCCGTGAGTGGTGACGCGACGGCGGCAGCCTGGGTACCAGGTGGTTGCGTGGCCGATTTCGGCGCGGCGCACCTCTTCGCCGTGCGATCAGTGGCGATGTCGCTCGCCGAATGAGACGCGCAGCTGAGGATGGATATCGAGTCCCGCGACGCGCAGGGACCGTGGCGCGCGCTCGGTGAGCCACTGCGTACCGGCTGGAAGGACTGCCCCGACCACGGTGCCGATGAGAGCGCCCGTCGCCGTTCCGGCGAGGGTGATCACTCCCACCGCGAAGCCCCCTTCGTCGCATCCGTCGATGACACACCCGTCGCCCGCGGCGACGCGCGCGAGGACTCCGCCAACGAGCGCGCCTCCCAGAAGCCCGAGCCCCATGTGTCCCAGGCGCGAGCCGCGATCGTCACGAGCTATTCGAAGCTCCCCTGCATAGGCGCCAGGGGGACAGGTCGCAGAGTGGCCGAGCACGATGGTGTCTCGTACCACCGCGGCGACCCGACCATCGCACAGTAGGCCGACAGGCGCGCCATCGGGTCCCGCGATTCGAAACTCCACGCGATCACCAGGGCGCGGAGTCGTTTCACCCTGCGCTGCCGTGACGTTCGGCGACATGGCGGCGACGGCGATGAGAGCGGCGAGCGTTGGCCAGCGGAGGGATGTCATCGGATGCAGCGGATGAAGGATCGCACGATCTCGACTGATGGCTAACGCGAGATGTGCGTGCAGATCGGATCATCGGCGCGATGAGGAGCAAGGGCACTGGCGAGTCGTTCCCGCTCAATCGGCGCAACGAGGCCGCGCGAAATGTTCTGGTCTCGTCTCGTCGTCGCGCGGTGGTGACCCTGATCGTCCGACTCAGCG
>DASYMZ010000007.1:0-49501 GCA_036008805.1 Gemmatimonadaceae bacterium | reverse complement strand
AGCTCGCCGCCGGTGCGCGCCTGACGCGCTTCCCGATCGGACATCAGCCCCTTCGACGTGGACAGGATCGCGATGCCGAGTCCGTTGCGCACGCGCGGGACCTCGGCGACGCCGACATACTTGCGGAGCCCGGGGGTGGACACGCGCTGGAGCGCACGGATGACCGGCTGCCCACCCGCGGCGTACTTGAGCCGCACGCGGAGCAGCTTCCTGCCATCCTCGTCCTCGACGGTCGCGTAGTCCTGAATGTAGTCGTTCTCCTTCAGGATCCGCGCGATCTCGGTCTTCATCTTCGACACCGGCATGTCGACGCGGCGGTGCTTCGATCCGCAGGCATTGCGGATCCGCGTCAGCATGTCGGCGATCGGATCGGTCATGCTCATTGAACAGATTCCTTGGTCCGCTCGTATCCCGGAGGACGTGGCGGATTGAGTGTGAACTACCGTTAACGGTGATCGGTGAACGGTGATCGGTCTGCCTCAGGATGCTCCTCGCGCCAAGTGGCGTCCGGAGGCCGGCTGATCACCGATCACCGTTCACGCGGCTTCGCCGCGCGTTACCAGCTTGCCTTTCTGACGCCGGGAATCATCCCAAAGAGCGCCAGCTCGCGGAAGCAGATGCGGCACAGGCCGAAGCGGCGCAGGAAGGCGCGCGAGCGCCCGCAGCGACCACACCGGTTGTGCACCCGCACCTGGAACTTCGGCTTCCGCTTGCTCTTCTCGATCATGGCCTTCCGAGCCATCGCAGTCTCTCTTCCTGAAGTGGCCGGGCGCGCTTAGAGGCGTGCGCCCGTCTTGTCGTTGCCGCGGAACGGCATGCCCAGCTCCTTGAGCAGGGCGAGGGCGAGGTCGTCGCCCGGGGCCGTCGTCACGAACGTGATGTCCATTCCGTGCGTCGTGTCGATCGTGTCGTAGTTGATCTCCGGGAAGATCAGCTGCTCCTTCACGCCGAGCGAGTAGTTGCCGCGCCCGTCGAACGACCTGGTGCTCACCCCGCGGAAGTCACGCACGCGCGGAAGCGCGATCGTCACGAACCGGTCGAGGAACTCCCACATCCGCGCGCCACGCAGCGTCACCGACGCGCCGATCTCCTGCCCCTCGCGCAGCCCGTAGTTGGCGATCGACTTCTTCGCCTTGCGCCGCACCGGCTGCTGCCCGGTGATCGTCGCCAGCTCTTCGACGATGTTGTCGAGGAACTTCGGCTGCTTGATCGCCTCGCCCGCGCCGACGTTCAGCACGATCTTCGTGAGCGTGGGCACCTGATGCGGGTTCTTCAACCCGAACTGCTCCATCAGCCGGCCGCGCACCGTGCTCTGATAGAAGTCGCGCAGCCGCGGCGCTGGGACTGCCTTGTCGGCGCCCGCGTGCGGACCGCGCGCCACTTTCGTGTCGCCGCCCTTCTTCTTGCTGCCCTTGCTCTTGCCGCCGGCGTTGCCGCCCGCGCTGCCGCCCTTCGCCGCGCTGTCCGCGCCCTTCTTCTCCTTCGTCGCCATTCTCTATTCCTCGCCGGTCAGCGGACGCGGGGAATCGCGTCCCCGCTCTTCACGCTGATCCGCTCCTTGGTTCCGTCCGTGTCGACGCGGCGACGCGTCCGCGTCGGCACATCGTTCTTCGGATCGAGCAGCATCACGTTCGAGGAATGGATGGGCGCCTCGAACGAGACGATCCCCCCCTGCTCCTCCGCCGTGCGCGCCTTGCGATGGCGCTTCACGAAGTTCGCACCCTCGACCACCACGCGACCGGTCTTCCGATACACGCGGATCACCTTCCCCACGTGTCCCTTGTCGTCGCCGCGCAGCACCTTCACCGTGTCGCCCGTCGTGACATGCAGCTTGACGCGCTCCGAGTTCTGCTCGTGACGCTTCTGGCCCTTGTTCCGCGCGCGATCGGTCTTCTTGTACTTGAGAATCCGCATCTTAGAGCACCTCGGGCGCGAGCGAGACGATCTTCATGTACTTCTTCTCGCGCAGCTCGCGGGCGACCGGACCGAAGATACGCGTCGCCCTCGGCTCTCCCGCATCATTGATGATCACGACGGCGTTCTCGTCGAAGCGGATGTAGCTGCCATCCTTCCGCCGCGTCTCCTTCACCGTGCGCACGACGACCGCCTTCGCGACGTCGCTCTTCTTCACCGTACCGTTCGGAAGCGCATTCTTCACGGCCACGACGACGATGTCGCCGAGGCCGGCATAGCGCCGGCGGGTTCCGCCGAGGACGCGGATCACGAGCGCCGTCTTGGCGCCCGAGTTGTCCGCGACCTTCACCATCGATTCTTGCTGGATCATGGTCGGTCTCCCTTACCGTGCACGCTGCATGATCTCGACGACGCGCCACCGCTTGTCCTTCGACAGCGGCCGCGTCTCCACGATCCGCACAGTGTCGCCGACCTTCGCCGAGTTCTCCTCGTCGTGGGCCTTCAGGCGCTTCGTGCGCGTCACCATCTTGCCGTAGACCGGATGCGGCACGCGACGCTCGATCGCCACCACCACGGTCTTCTCCATCTTGTCGCTCACCACGAGGCCGGTGCGCGACTTGCGCGCGTTCCGCTCGACGGTGCTCTCTGCGTTGGTCATTTCAGCCATGGTAATTCCCCCCGCGCGTTAGCGCGCGCTCTCGAGCTCGCGCTCGCGCAGGATGGTCTTGAGGCGCGCGATATCCTTGCGGATCCAGCGCAGCCGGAGCGGATCTTCGAGAGGCTCGGTCGCGCTGCGGAAGTTCAGTCGGAAGCGCTCCTCCTCGAGCTCACCGATGCGCGCCGTGATCTCCTCGACCGACAGCTCGCGAATGTCGTTAGCTCGCATCGGTATGCGCCTCCTCGCGCACGACGAACTTGGTCTTCACCGGCATCTTCGCCGACGCGAGGCCCATCGCCTTCTGCGCGATCTCGGGGCTCACGCCCTCGAGCTCGAACATGATGCGACCCGGCTTCACCACGGCCACCCACATCTCCGGCGACCCCTTGCCCTTACCCATCCGGGTCTCGGCCGGCTTCTTCGTGATCGGCTTATCGGGGAAGATGCGGATCCACACCTTTCCACCGCGCTTGATGTGACGGGTCAGCGCTACACGGGCCGCCTCGATCTGCCGGCTGGTCACCCAGCCCGGCTCGAGCGCCTGGAGCCCGAAGGTGCCGAACGCCACGGTGTTGCCCCGCTGGCTCAGCCCCTTCATCCGACCCTTGAACATCTTGCGAAACTTGACGCGCTTCGGACTCAGCATCGGTCGTCTCCCTTACTGCCCGCTGGAGTACGTGGTGCCGCGGCGATCCTGCACGATGTCGCCCTTGAAGATCCACACCTTCACGCCGATCGTGCCGTAGGTGGTCTTCGCCGTCGAGATCGCGTAGTCGATGTCGGCACGCAGCGTGTGGAGAGGCACACGCCCCTCGTGATAGCCTTCGACGCGCGCGATCTCCGCGCCGCCGAGCCGCCCGCCCGCCTTCACCTTGATGCCGGCCGCACCCATCCGCATCGTGCTCTGCACCGCGCGCTTCATCGCGCGGCGGAACGAGATGCGCTGCGCCAGCTGCGCGGCGATGTTGTCCGCCACCAGCTGCGCGTCGAGCTCGGGACGCTTGATCTCCTCGACGTTGATCCCGACTTCCTTGCTCGTCAGGTGCGAGAGCTCGTCGCGCAGCTTGTCCACCTCGGCGCCCTTCTTCCCGATCACGACTCCGGGACGGCCGGTGTGCAGCGTCACGACGACCTTCCCCGGCTTGCGCTCGATCACGATGTTCGCGATCGCCGCATGACCCAGGCGCGCCTTGAGATACTTCCTGAGCAGCTCGTCTTCACGAAGCAGCGCCGGCAGCTCGCGGCCCGCGTAGTAGCGCGAGTTCCACTGCTTGCTGATGCCGAGTCGGAACCCGATCGGATTGGTTTTCTGTCCCATTATCGCCCACCCCTCTCGGCTACCACGATTTCCACGTGGCTGGTCCGCTTCTGAATTGGAGTCGCACGTCCCTGCGCGGCCGGCATGAACCGCTTGAGCTTCGGCCCTTCGTTGATCACGGCGTGCTTGATGTACAGCGCGTCCACGTCGAGCGCCGCGTTCGTCGACCGCGCTGACTGCTCCGCGTTCGCCACCGCCGACTTCAGCGTCTTCGAGATCTGCTTCGCCGCATGCTTCTTGGAGAACGTCAGCAGCGCGAGCGCCTCGTTGACGTCCTTCCCGCGGATCTGGTCGATCACGAGCCGCATCTTGTACGGCGACTGCCGCGTCCCGCGCATCAGCGCGCGCGCCTCAGTGGCCGGACCGCGGCGCGGCGCGACCTTCTTCGCCGCGGGACGCGTGGCGGCCGTCTTGGCCGCTGCCTTCTTGGCTGCCGGCATGGGTTACTTGCCTCCCTTCGGCGCGGCCGCCTTCTTGTCCACCGGCTTGCCGCCCGTGTGACCACGGAAGAGGCGCGTCGGCGAGAACTCGCCGAGCTTGTGCCCCACCATGTTCTCCGTGACGTACACCGGGATGAACTTGTTGCCGTTGTGCACGGCGAAGGTGTGGCCGACGAAGTCGGGGAGCACCGTGCTCGCGCGCGACCACGTCTTGATCACCTTCTTCGAGCCGGCCGCATTGTTCGTCTCGACCTTCTTCACGAGGGCCGCCTGGACGAACGGGCCCTTCTTTACGCTTCTCGCCATGGTATCAATCCCGGATTACTGCGTGGCCTTACCGCGCTTCCGTCCGCGGACGATCATCCGCTGCGACGACTTCTTCTTGTTGCGGGTCTTCACGCCTTCCTTCTTGCCCCACGGGCTGACGACGTTCCGTCCGCCGCGCGTGCGGCCGCCGTGCGGGTGATCCACCGGGTTCATGACCTCGCCGCGAACCTTCGGGCGCTGGCCCATCCACCGACTCTTTCCCGCCTTGCCCCACGACTCCAGCTCGTGCTCGGAGTTGCCGACCTCACCGATCGTGGCCAGGCAGCGCTGGTGCACGAGGCGAACCTCGGAGCTCGGCATGCGAAGGGTGACGTACTCCCCTTCCTTCGCCATCACCTGCGCCGACATCCCCGCCGAGCGGCAGATCTGTCCGCCCTTGCCCATCTTCAGCTCGACGTTGTGCACCGCCGTACCGAGCGGGATCTCGCCGAGCGGCAGCGCGTTGCCGAGCCGCACGTCGGTGCCCGGGCCCGACGCGATCACGTCGCCGACCTTGAGCCCCTTCGGGTGCAGGATGTAGCGCTTCTCGCCGTCCTCGTACTGCACCAGAGCGATGCGGGCCGAGCGATTCGGATCGTACTCGATCTCACGCACCGTGGCCGGCTGGCCGAGACGATTGCGCTTGAAGTCGATGATGCGGTACTTCCGCTTGTGGCCACCGCCGATGCGGCGCATCGAGATGTGGCCGTGGTTGTCACGCCCGCCGCTCTTCTTGATCGGCTCGAGCAGCGACTTCTCAGGCGTCGTCCGCGTGATCTCGGAGAAATCCGCGACCGAGCGAAAGCGGCTGCTCTTGGTGACTGGCTTGAATTGACGAATTGGCATCGGGTCAGCCCTCGAAGATCTCGATCTTGTCGCCGTCGGCGAGCTTGACGATCGCCCGCTTCCAGTGCGGCTTGCGCCCGACGCTCTTCCCCATCCGCTTCTCCTTCCCGCGGTGGTTCGACGTCCACACCCCGGTCACCTTGACGCCGAACAGCGTCTGAATGGCCTGGCGAATCTCCAGCTTGTTGGCGTCGGGGTGCACCTCGAAGTGGTACTCCCCACGGTCCTGGTACGCGACCGAGCTCGCTTCCGTGATGAGCGGCCGCACGATCGTGCGATGAAGCGTCGGCATCGGCTACTTCTCCTTCTTCTTCGTGGACTTCGTCGCGGCCGACTTCTTGGCCGTCGACTTCTTCGCGGTCGTCTTCTTGGGCGCCGCCTTCTTGGCCGCCTGCTTCGCAGCCTTCTTGGCGACCTTCTTCGGCGCGGCCTGCTTCGCGGCAGCCTTCGCGGCGCGCTTCGCGACCTTGCGCTCGCCCTTCGCGACCTCGGCCGCCGGACGCTCACGCTTCGGCAGCGGCGCCTCCGTCTCCTTCACCGGCTCCAACGTCTGGCCGATCGCGCCCGCCTCGACCAGCACGACATCCGACCAGAGGATGTGGTAGGTCGAGCTGTCGCTGTACGGCATGACGTGCACGTTCGGGATGTTGCGACCGCTCAGGAAGACGTTCGGCTTCACACCGTCGGTGAGCACGAGCACCTTCTTGTCCGACACGCCAAGCCGCGCGGTGAGCGCGATCAGGCTGGCCGTGTGCGGCGCATCGTAGTTGAAGCCGTCGATGACGACGATCGCATTCTCACGCGCCCGCGCGTTCAGCGCGCTCTTCTTCGCGAGCGCCCGGACCTGGCGCGGCACGTACTCGTCGTACGGACGCGGGGTCGGACCGAACACGGTGCCGCCGCCGACGAAGTGCGGCGCACGCGTGGAGCCCTGACGCGCTCGGCCGGTGCCCTTCTGCTTCCAGGGCTTCTGATTGCCGCCGACGACGTACTTGCGAATCTTCGTTGCCGCGTTGCCCTGGCGCTGGTTGGCCATGAAGGCCTTCACCGCCTGGTGCATCACCGGCATGTTGATGACGCCGTCGAACGTCGTCTCAGGCAGCGCGACCTTCTCGGGCCGCGCGGTGCCGAGCGCCGTAAAGGCGGGCGCCTGCTGGGTGGTATTGGAGTCGGCCATGGCTTATCCCTGCTTGCGAACGACGACGATCCCGTTCGTCGGGCCAGGAACGGCGCCGCGGACGTAGACCAGATTGCGCTCGGCATCCACCTTCTCGACCCGCAGGCCGATCTGGGTGTGACGCTCGGCGCCGTAGTGACCTGGCATCTTCTTGCCCTTGATGACGCGCGACGGATCGGTGCCGGGTCCGATCGAGCCCGGGCGACGGTGCTTCGTGTTGCCGTGGGTGTTCGGACCGCCGCCGAAGCCCCAGCGCTTCACCACGCCCTGGAAGCCGCGACCCTTCGTCGTGCCGGTGATCTTCACCGTCTCGCCCGCCGCGAAGATCGTGACGTCGATCTTGTCGCCCACGTTGTGGGACGGGATCTCCGCCTTCGCGTTGCCCTTCTCGTCGAGCCGGATGCTGCGGATGGTGCGCGGTGCCGCGTCGAGCCCCGCCTTCTTCGCGTGCCCGAGCTCCGCGTTGTTGGCGCGACGCCCCTTCGGCGTGCGCTCACCCTTCGCGTTCTCGCGCCGCGTGCGCTGCTCGCCCGTACCGAGCTGCAGCGCCTTGAGCTGGCTCGTGTTCGTGACCGCGAGCACCGTGTTGGGCTCGGCCTCGATCACGGTGCACGGGATCTGCTGCCCCGCCGCGTTGAACAGCTGGGTCATCCCCAGCTTCTTGCCAATGATGCCGATCATGAAATCCTCTGCGGAGTCACGGAGCGAAGCTCCGTTGGACTGTAGACGTCGGCGGTTGCCGGTTGGCTCTGTGCCGAGGTCTTGCTTGGTACTGCTCGTTCTTCAGTGAACGGTTTGTCGGTTTTCGGCCTGCCCCGGTCAGCTACCGCGTCCCGAGGTCCGCTGAAGAGCCGTTCACCGACGAACCGACGAACTGCGTTTGCGTTACTGAACCTTGATCTCCACATCCACGCCGGCGGGCAGATCGAGCTTCGTCAGCGCGTCCACCGTCTGGGCGCGGCTGTCGAGGATGTCGATCACCCGCTTGTGCGTCTTCAGCTCGAACTGCTCCCGCGACTTCTTGTCGACGTGCGGCGAACGGAGCACGGTCCACAGCTGCGACTTCGTGGGAAGCGGGATCGGTCCGGAAACCTGAGCACCCGTCTTCTCCGCCGTACGGACGATGTCTGAGGCCGCCTGATCGATGATCGCGTGATCGAAGGCCTTGAGACGGATGCGGATTCTGCCTGCCATTGGGATCTCTTAAATGAGAGTCAAACTGAGAAACGGTTTGTCGGTTCTTCGGTTTTTGGTTTCTCGGCCGGCCTCGGTCAGCTTCTGCGTCCCGAGGTCGGCCGACGAACCGTTCACCGACTAACCGTTCACGTCTTTACTTCAGGATCTTCGCGACCACACCTGCGCCGACCGTACGTCCGCCCTCGCGGATCGCGAACCGGAGCCCTTCGTCCATCGCGATCGGCGTGATCAGCTCGATCGTCATCTGCACGTTGTCGCCCGGCATCACCATCTCCATCCCTTCCGGCAGCTCGACGCTTCCCGTCACGTCCGTGGTGCGGAAGTAGAACTGCGGGCGGTAGCCCTTGAAGAACGGCGTGTGACGGCCGCCCTCTTCCTTCGTGAGGACGTAGACCTCGGCCGTGAAGTGCGTGTGCGGCGTGATGCTACCCGGCTTCGCCAGCACCATCCCGCGCTCGATGTCTTCCTTGTTCACGCCGCGGAGCAGCAGGCCGACGTTGTCGCCCGCCTGGCCGGAGTCCAGCAGCTTGCGGAACATCTCGACGCCCGTGACGACGGTCTTCTTGTCGGAGTTGAAGCCGATGAGGGCCACTTCCTCCTGAACCTTGATCTCGCCGCGCTCGATACGCCCCGTGGCCACCGTGCCGCGCCCGGTGATCGAGAACACGTCCTCGACCGGCATCAGGAACGGCTTGTCGATGTCGCGCTTGGGCTGCGGGATGTAGCTGTCCAGCGCGTCCATCAGCTCGCCGATCTTGAGACCCCACTCCGAGTTCGGATCCTTCGACTCGAGCGCCTTGAGCGCGGAGCCGCGGATGATCGGCGTGTCGTCACCGGGGAACTTGTAGGCGCTCAGCAGCTCACGGACCTCGAGCTCGACGAGGTCGAGGAGCTCGGGATCGTCGACCATGTCGACCTTGTTCATGAACACGAGCACGTAGGGCACGTTGACCTGGCGGGCGAGCAGGATGTGCTCGCGCGTCTGCGGCATCGGGCCGTCGGCGGCCGACACGACCAGGATCGCGCCGTCCATCTGCGCGGCACCCGTGATCATGTTCTTCACGTAGTCGGCGTGGCCGGGGCAGTCGACGTGCGCGTAGTGCCGCGCGTTCGACTCGTACTCGACGTGGGCGGTCGCGATCGTGATGCCGCGCGCCTTCTCTTCCGGCGCCTTGTCGATCTGGTCGAACGCCACCTGCTGCGCCAAACCCTTGGCCGCCTGGATGGACGTGATCGCCGCCGTCAGCGTCGTCTTGCCGTGATCGACGTGGCCGATCGTGCCCACGTTCACGTGCGGCTTGGTGCGCTCGAACTTTGCCTTTGCCATTGCCCTATCTCGTGATAAGAGAGTCTGTGTGCTGCAGCGCTGTCGTCGTTACTTCGGCGTGACCTTGGAGATGATCTCCTCGGCCTTGCTCTTCGGGACTTCTTCGTAGTGCGCGAACTCCATCGAGTACACCGCGCGCCCCTGTGACATCGAGCGCAGCTTGGTCGAATAACCGAACATCTCGGAGAGCGGCACCGTCGCGACGATCACCTGCGCCTCGCCGCGCTGCGTCATCCCGCCGATCTTGCCGCGGCGCGACGACAGATCGCCGAGCACGTCGCCCATGTACGACTCCGGGCAGACCACCTCGACGTTCATCATGGGTTCGAGGATCACCGGCTGCGCCTTCTTGGCGGCCTCCTTGAAGGCCATCGAGCCGGCGATCTTGAACGCCATCTCGGATGAGTCGACGTCGTGGTACGAGCCGTAGATCAGCTCGACCTTCACGTCGACCATCGGGTAGCCAGCCAGGACGCCGTTCTCCAGCGCTTCCTTGATCCCCTGCTCGATGGGTCCAATGTATTCGCGCGGGATCACACCGCCGACGATCTTGTCCTCGAACACGAAGCCCTGACCCGGCTCGGACGGCTGCATGTTGATCACGCAGTGTCCGTACTGGCCCTTACCGCCCGACTGCCGGATGAACTTCCCCTCGATCTTCTCGACGCGCTTCTTGATCGTCTCGCGGTAGGCCACCTGCGGGCGGCCGATGTTCGCGTCGACTTTGAACTCGCGCATCATGCGGTCGACGATGATCTCGAGGTGCAGCTCGCCCATGCCCGAGATGATCGTCTGCGAGGTCTCGGGATCCGAGTGCACGCGGAAGGTCGGATCCTCCTCCGACAGCTTCTGCAGCGCGATCGCGAGCTTGTCCTGATCCGCCTTCGTCTTCGGCTCGATCGCGACGTCGATGACGGGATTCGGGAACTTCATCGCCTCGAGGATGATCGGATGATCATCGTCGCACATCGTGTCGCCCGTGCGCGTGTCCTTGAGTCCGATCGCGGCCGCGATGTCGCCGGCGCGCACTTCCTCGATCTCCTCACGCTTGTTCGCGTGCATCTGCAGCAGACGACCGACGCGCTCGCGCTTGTCCTTCGTCGCGTTGTAGACGTACGAGCCACTCTTCAGCACGCCCGAGTAGCAGCGGAAGAAGGTCAGCTTACCGACGAACGGATCGGTCGCGATCTTGAACGCGAGCGCCGCGAACGGCGCCTCATCGTTGACCTGCCGCTCCTCGAAGTGCTCGTCGTGATGCGGAAGGTGGCCCTGGATGGCTGGCACCTCGATCGGCGACGGCAGATAGTCGATGACCGCGTCGAGCAGCGCCTGCACGCCCTTGTTCTTGAACGAGGCGCCGCACAGCACCGGCACGAACTCCATCGCGATGGTCGCCTTGCGGATGGCGCGACGGATCTCGTCGATGGAGAGCTCCGCGCCGTCGAGGTACTTCGTCATCAGCTCGTCGTCGTGCTCGACGGCCGCCTCGACCGCCTCGTGACGCGCCGCTTCACACGCTTCCCTGTACTCCTCGGGCACGTCCACGACCTCGAACGTCTTGCCCAGGCTCGCTTCGTCGAAGATGTACTGCTTGCGCTCGATGACGTCGATGTGGCCGGTGAACAGCTCGCCCGAGCCGACCGGGAGCTGCAGCGCGAAGGCGCGCCGGCTCAGCCGATCCTTGATCATCGTCATGCAGCGCGTGAAGTCGGCGCCGACCCGGTCCATCTTGTTCGAGAAGATCATGCGCGGAACCTTGTACCGATCCGCCTGACGCCAGACCGTCTCCGTCTGCGGCTCGACGCCGGCGACGGAATCCAGCAGCGTGACCGCGCCGTCGAGCACGCGCAGCGACCGCTCCACCTCGACCGTGAAGTCGACGTGGCCTGGCGTGTCGATGATGTTGATCCGGTACTCCGGGCCCTCACCCTTCTCGTACGACTGGCCGTGGCGCTTCCAGAAGCACGTGGTCGCGGCGGACGTGATGGTGATGCCGCGCTCCTGCTCCTGCTCCATCCAGTCCATCGTCGCGGCGCCTTCGTGCACCTCGCCGATCTTGTGCTGCTTGCCCGTATAGTAGAGGATGCGCTCGGTCGTAGTCGTCTTCCCGGCATCGATGTGAGCCATGATGCCGATGTTCCGGTAGTAATCGAGCGGCGTTGTGCGTGCCATATCTACCCGTCAGATGTCAGTCGCGGCGCTGGTCGTTGATCACGATCGCGGCGCGCGAGGATGCGCAATTCCGGAAATACAAACGCGGGTGGACCAGGCGCCCGATCGGGCCGGTATCCATCCGCTCTCGCCAGGGTGTGCTCGCCTCTGCAGCGCGAGCGGGGACCCAAGGCGCGCCGAGCAAACCGCGCTCGACGTCAAGTTGTCCTGCGTTGCTTATCGGAGATGGCGTGAGCCACCGGCCTGAAGAGCCCGACCGTCGTGCAGACCGATCGCCCATGAGTTCGGCCGCAGTGAGCCGATGACGAGAAAATTTCCCCGTAGCCACCTGAATTTATCGGGGTTTCACCGGGTGTCAACTGTGCTGGACAGCAAACCGCGAGTACGCCAGCAGGACTGACGTACCACGACGCTCGGATTGGCAGACTCGCCGTTCCAATTCGTGGAGGGACGTCCGCGTATTCCTGCGCTGACCGTCGCAGCGTTACGAGCGCTCGGTCCCCGGATTCGTCCTGCCGACTCCGTCCCACGGAGTCCGTCCCTGGGAGTCCGTCCCTGGGAGTCCGTCCCTGGGAGTCCGTCCCTGGGAGTCCGTCCCTGGGAGTCCGTCCCGGCGGGGGGTCCGTGGCGGCCTCAGCCCTCCACCACCTTCGTCACGGCATTCCTATAGAGGTACCCCGCCCCGAACAGAAATACTCCGACCGCGGCATAGCATCCCACTCTGAGGGTCAGTGAGCCGATCGCGCTGGCTTCCACCACCGCTTTCGCCGCGGCGTAGATCGCCAGTGCCAGACCGCCCACTCGGAGTGCGGGGAGGACGAGCCTCCGTCCCGCGATGATCGATCCGACTCCGACGGCCGCGTAGTACAGGGTCAGCAGAAAGGTGCCGGCGTCCAGAGAGAAGGCGTGGACCAGCTCCATCCGGCCCCACAGAATCACGAAGCCGATCAGCGAACCGAGCCGAACCTCACGGGTCAGGATGGCTCGAGCCGAACCGCGACCGCGCGCGAGGATGGCGGACGCCACTCCGAGGCCAACGGTTTCCACGAGCGCCGACGCGCTGGGCCTGGTCGCAAACGGCGTATATGCGTACGGTCGCAGACTGGCGAGCTGGTCGAGCGCAGCGGCGGCACCGCCGTACAGGCCGATCGCTACTGCGAGCGTCGGCAATGGACTCCCTTCCTCTCTCGCCAGATGGGCGAGCATGCAGCCCCATCCGACCAACGCCGCCACGAGGGGGAGCGGCTGAGACCAGAGCGCGTCGAGGATGCCGAGGCTCACCAACACCCCCGCCGCGAGCAGATGAGCGCCCGAGCGCTCGGCATCATTCCGGCGACGCTCCGCCCACCAAGCCGCGAGCGCGAACGTTCCCCAGAGGCCGAGCAGAGCGCTCTGCGCGCGAGGTCCGCGCGCCGCCGCCGATGCCACGCCGAGCGAGAGCAGGGGCAGCACGAGCGCGCTGGCCACCCACAACGGCTGCTTCGGCTCGCGCACCCACAGCGCCACGTAGGTCGTCGCGGCGAGTCCCAGCGAGACGGCGACGGCGGCACCTATCGGACGAGAGCCGACGAAGTCCCAGCCGATGATCACTCCCAACAGCGCGACGGCGAGATAGACGCGCGCCAGAATCCCCTTCCATTCGTGCTCAGCGATCAGCAGTGCGCCGAGTGCGAGCGTCCCTCCGAACAACGGAATGAGAAAGGGCCCGTACCACTCCGGCGCGATCGGCAGCGACGCCGCGACGAGGATGTACGCGGCCGCGCCCGCGGCGAGCAGCGCCATCGCGCGCTTCCACTCGGGCGCACGCGCGGCACGCATCGCACCGATCGACACGACGAGTCCGTATGCCAGCAGCGTCACCGCGCGGCCCGGTCGATCAGCCGTGACGAATGGCGCGGACAGCGCGCCGGCGATCGCGATCCCGAAGAGGAACTCGCTCTCGTCGTGCACGGCAAGCGAGGCGAGCACCACCGCGACGACGTCGACGACGAGCAGCGCGACTCCGGTCGAGATCAGATGAAGCTGCGGACCCGCGCCCCACGCGACGACGTCGACGATCGCGAGCGAGAGAGCAAGCAGGACGTTTCCGTAGCGCCGCTCACCCTTGCGCCGAAAGTGAAAGCCGGCGACCGCGACTCCAATTCCCGCGAGGACGCCCCCGGCGACTCGCACCTCCGCACGCAGCAGTCCACGATTGACCGCCCACACGATGAGCGTGCCGACGCCGAGGAGGATCACCGCGGCGCCGGAGACGAGCGTGCCGTAGCGTCCGACCCACGACTCGACTCGATCGCTCGTCAGCGTCGTGCGACTCGCCCTGGGCAGAGCTCGGAGGGCCGCCGCGATCGGTGATCCGCTGCGCGCGGCTGGTTCCTCGCGACCAGCGCGCGAGTGCGATGCCGGCTCCGGCTGCGCGACGCCCACGCTGCGGCGCAGCTCGGTCAGCTCGGAGCGCATCGTCGCGAGCTCGGCTTCGAGAGCGGCGAGCCGTCGCTCCTGCTCACGCGCTCCCTCCGCGCCGACGTCGTCTTGGCGCGTCATGCCGCGAAGTTACTCCGATCGTGTCCGCTCGCCAGCAACGCGACGAGCAGACACGACGGATCAGGGCCGCATCACGATCTTCGTGCAGCCGTCCTTCTTCTCGCAGAAGATATCGTAGCCGTGCGGCGCGTCCTCGAGGCCGAGGCGATGGCTGATGATCGACGTCATGTCGAACTCACCGTCGAGCACGCGCTTGAGGAGCTCGGGAAGGAACTGCTGCACGTCGCACTGTCCCGCGCGCATCGACAGCCCTTTCCCGAAGAAGGCGCCGATCGGGAACTTGTCGATGACGCCGCCGTACACGCCGATCAAGCTCACGCGTCCACCCTTCGCCGCGGCCTGGATCGTCTGGCGCACGACGGTGGGACGGTCCATCTCGAGGCGCAGCGTCTGCTTCACCTTGTCGCTGCGCGAGACGAGATCGTGTCCGTGCGCCTCGAGGCCGACGGCGTCGATGCACACGTCGGGACCGCGGCCGCCGGTCATCTGCTTCAGCAGCTCGACGAGATCCTCGGTCGTCTCGTAGTTCACGACCTCCGCGCCGCACACGTCGCGCGCGAGCGCGAGCCGTTCGGGAAAGCGGTCGATCGCGATGACGCGCTCCGCGCCCTGCGCGAACGCGCTCTGGATCGTGAAGTAGCCGACCGGCCCGCAGCCCCACACGGCAACGGTGTCGCCCTCGCGGATGTCTCCGCGCTGCGCGGCCTGCCATCCGGTGGGCAGGATGTCGGAGAGAAAGAGCACCTGCTCGTCGCTCACGCCATCGGGCACCTTGATGGGTCCGACGTCGGCGAAGGGAACGCGCACGTACTCGGCCTGTCCGCCCGAGTAGCCGCCGTACATGTGCGAGTAGCCGAAAATCCCCGCCGGCGAGGCGCCGTACAGCGCTTCCGGGATCTCACCGTTGGGGTTGGAGTTGTCGCAGCAGCTGAAGATCCCGTTGCGACAGAACCAGCATCGGCCGCACGCGATGGGAAATGGCACGACGACGCGATCCCCGATCTTCAGGTTGCGGACCGTGCGCCCCACCTCGACGACCTCGCCCATGAACTCGTGGCCGAGGACGTCGCCCTTCTCCATCGTCGTGACGAAGTGATTGTACAGATGGAGGTCCGAGCCACAGATCGCCGTCGCCGACACCTTCACGATGACGTCGTCCTGCTGGACGATCTCGGGATCGGGAACGTTGTCGACGCGCATCTTGCGCGTGCCCTGCCAGGTGACTGCTCGCATCGGCGCTCAGTCCTGCGGCGTGGAACCGACGTAGGCGGAGTCTTCGACTCGCCGCGCGGAGGTGGTGATCTCACCCGTCTCCATGAGCTGCTTGAACTTCCGCAGATCCTCGCGGATCTGGTGATCGGGCTCCTCCGAGACGAGGTGCGAGAGCATCGCGCCGATCCTCCCGGCGGGCGGCTCGTAGTCGACGGTCACGCGCACGATGGTGCCTCGTCCCCCAGGCGCGTCGGAGAAGTTCACCGCGCCGGCGTTGGCGACGTCGGGATCTCCGACGCTCTTCCACGCGATGATCTCGTCGGGCACCTCGTTGACGATCTCGGCGTCCCACTCCACCGTCTGACCGGCGGGCGCCTTCGCCGTCCAGTGTGAGCGATTCGGCGAGTCGACGCGCACCGAGACGAGATGCTCCATGAAGCGCGGCAGATTCTCGAAGTTGCGCCAGAAGTCGAACAGCTCGGCACGCGGCCGCTCGATGGTCACGGAGCGCTCGACTTTCACCGCCTTTCTCGCGTTCACGGTAGCCGCGCGACCCGTGACGTCGTCACGAGCGCGCAGGTCGAGCACGGCGTCGGCGGATCCGGTGCTCACGCCCATCGCCTGGTAGACCATGCAGTGCCCAGTGGCACCGCGCTGGATGAAGGCGCCGCCGATCAGCGCCGCGATGAGCCCGACCGGGTCTCGGCGCTTGATTCCATAGCCGACGAGCGCCGCGCCGACGGCGACGGAGCCGATGCGCTCCGGCTTCGCGACGTTGTTGCGCGAATCCGAACGCGCGAAGGCGTAGCGATCGTGCGAATCGCGAACGTCGCTGGAGGAACCGCGTGCGACGCGGCGCGGGCCTGTCGTTGCAAGTACCATGGCGATCGTACCTCGTTGGCGTCGATGGGCGTGAGCGAAGCGTTACCAGCTCGAGCTGGCGTCGATCTGCGATGTCGCGTCGCCCAGCTCCCGGGCGCGGATGGAGATGTCGGGCCGTGAGCTGGTCCCGTCGTAGTCGGCGGACGCGCTGCCTGTCCCGAAACCGTCGTCGATCGGTGCGGCGTCGGCGAGCTCGGGGAGCGATCGATTGTCCTCATCGCGACGGCTCAATGCGACCCCGATCGCGATGGCCGTGCCGAGCGCGAGCCCCGCGAGCGCGACGGTGCGACCGCTGACCTGCGGTGGCGGCAGCTCGACGACGCCCGATGCGTCGGTGATCGCCGGATGATCACGATAGCGGCCTCGCGACGGACGGGCCCAGACGTCGAAGTGCGCGGAGAGATTCCGGAGCCCTTCCTGAAGGCGCTCGCCGCGAAATGGCGGACCGTGTCCCGTGATCGCCGAGGTAGGCGCATAGTCGGCCAGGTGCTTCACCGAGGCGCGAGCCGTGTCCCAGTCCGGCGTGAAGTACATCGGTGGTCCGTGAATCTCGGGGCGCTGGGTGAGTGCGGCGGTGAGGGATTCCTGCTTCGTCGTCGTGAACGCGTCGCCGGCGATCACGGTGCGATCGGAGTCGCGAAGCAGCGACACGTGACCGGGCGCATGGCCGGGCGTTGGAATCCATCGCCAGCCGGGCGCGCCGGGAACGCTGCCGTCCGCGGGCAGCTCGCGTACGTGGCGTCCGAGATCGATTGGGCGTTTCGGGAAGAGCGCGGACATCACGCTCATCGCGCCGCCGCCGACGAGCGGATCGGGAGGTGGATACGCGGACTGCCCGGTGAGATACGGCAGCTCGAGCGGATGCGCATAGACTGGAACGTCCCACTCGTGCGCCAGCGTGTGCACCGCGCCGATGTGATCGAAGTGCCCATGGGTGAGCACGATCGCGGCGGGACGCGAGCCTTCGCCGAACAGTCGCGCGGCCGCGCCCTTGATCTTCGACGCCGAGCCGGGAAGCCCGCAATCGACGAGGGTCCACCCGCGATCCTGCGCACCAGGTCCGCCGATGAAGCAGACGTTGACGATGCGGTCGAGCAGGTACGACAGCTCGGGCGCGACATACTTCGGAGCGTCGCCGTTCGCGTCGCGATGAATCAGGGAATCCAACATGGGTCTCTCTCACGGGGAGGCGTGATCGCTGCCGAATCCGCAGCCGTGTGGAGTAGTTCAATGTGCATGCCGCGGACCCGACCGTGATCGGAGTGGCGCACGCGTCCGCGGCTCCGCGTCGTACAGTCAGCGATGCGCGGCGTCGTCCCCGTCCCGTGACTGCCGGGCGCCGCGCTGCGCTGCCGGCGTTGCGGGCTGAGCCTCTCCCTCCTGCGTGCGCTCTTCACCGACGTCCGTCGCGATGGGTGCCGCTGTCTTGCGCTGCTCCGCCTCCGGACCGAACGCGGTGATCGCACCGTCATCCGGCGAGGATGCGAGTGGCTCGTCGACCGACCGTCGCCGCTCACCGCTGTCCTGCGCTTCGAGGCGCCGCTCCTCCATCGCCCGGCGCTCGAGCTCGCGAAACGCCGCCGCGATTCGACGACGCTGCGCGCGCCTGCGATCCGCCGTGCGATCCCACGCGTCGAGGTGCGCGAGCAGCTCGTCCAGCGATCTGATCCGCCGCGCGCCATCGCTCTCGCGGCGCAGCACGACGTGCGTCCAACCGCGTATACCCACCGGACGATGCCAACCGCCCTCCATGCGAACGCGCCGGCCGGCGATCGCGTGACTGAGCACGCGCTCATAGCGCGACCGCGGCAGCAGGGTGATGGGAAAGAGATCGTTCCACCGGCACAGTCTCCCGACGTCCTCGTACGCCGGGGGCCGGTCGGCCAGCTCGAGGAGGGACGGAGCGCGGCCTCGCATCACGGCGGCAATCAGCTGGAGCGAGAGCGGATCGCCGAGCGAGCTGATGGAATCCCAGAACAGGCGCGTCGTTCGGCCGGCCATCGTTCTCAGCGAGATCATCGCGCCGGCTCGCGTATGCAGGATCGCCTCGTTCGGGTCGCTCGTGAACGGGTTCGTGGGAAAGGAGCGATCCTTCGCGACCCAACCCTTCCGCGAGCTGTGCGGCTCTGGCACGAACCCTCGAACCGTCGGAACGCCTCGGCGCTCGAGCTCGACGAGATCGTAGCTGGGCCACTGCATCACGGCGCGTACGATCCCGACGATCAGCGTCGCCGTGGCGGCCATGAGACCGGCGTCGGGGGTGAAATCGGCGGTGATCTCCACGCGATTGCCGCGCGGCCGCACTCCGATGCCAGTGGAGCGGCGGTTGGCGGCAAGCAGCATCACTGGCGCGGCGAGCACGTGCGTCAGCAGATACGCCAGACGCTCGACGGTGCGTCCATCCCCAACTGCGCCCGGCGGCGTTTCGAACGACACGTTGTAGTGTGCGCTGAACCCAACGAGGCGCACGGTTCGCCCGGTGCGCTGCTCCCATCCATCCAGCTCGCTGCGAAGAAAGGCGAGGCTCTCCCAGAGCGAGCGAGTTCCGCGAGCGCCGCAGCCTCGCGCGATCTCGATCATCGGCGTGGCGAGCTCGATGACCCCGGTGTCGAAGTAGACCGCGCCGCCGGTCGGTAGATGATATGAGCGTCCGGTCCGGTGCAGCATCGGTCCCCGCACGATGGCGCGTGGCGAGCCGAATACGTCTTCCGGCTTCTGCGCAGAGTCATCGACGATGGTGGCGAACTCCGCCTCCATTCCGATCGCGGGCAACGCGGCGCTCCGCTTTGCCGGTGTGGCACCGGCCGCGTCGGCTCGCCGCGCGCGTTTCTTCCCATCGCCTGCTGCCATACGACTCACTCCCCCGTGCTGCCCTGCGGCCCGCCGAGGACCCGGTTCGAACTCACAGTGGATCTCCGGCGAGCTTGAGGTTGTAGGTCTCGCCCGGCGCCTCGCGCGGGATCGAGATCACATAGCCCAGATCGATGTGGAGATGATCATCGGTCATCATCCGCTCGTCGCCGAGTGGTCTGGTCCACACCGTCGGAATCACCTCGCGCGCGAGCGCGGCGTAGCGACGGATCGCCTCCGGTGTGTCGAGGTACGTGTCGCCGATGCGATAGATGTTCGCCGCGGTACCCCAGCAATGCGGTGAGGCTCCGCCCGTGCCTGCGTGCCGGGGCGAGCAGTAGCCTCCGTTCGCGCCGATGTAGACGTACGTCCCAACCGCGTCCCGCAGCTGCTCGAGAGCGAGCGCGAGCAGTACCGTCGCGCACGGGATGTACCGCGGGAAGACGCGGAGGGCCGGTGCCTCGCGCACGTCAGTGTGGATGAACTCGGACACCGTGAAGTGCCGTGCGAGATACGTGTCGCGCGCTTCGTCCCACGAGGTGACCTCGTAGAAGTAGCGCGGCAGCACGCGCGCGCGGCCGCCGTGATCGCACAGCGTTCCGCCTGGAAGCAGCACGTCGCGATAGCGTCGCTCGAGACGACGACCGTCGACGAGACGCAGAGGGAAGGTGCTGGAGACGGTGCTACTCGTCATCGCCGCGATCTCCGATCAAGGATGCATAGGCGATGTACGATGCGGCCGCGATCGTCGTGGAGCGGCCGCTCGCCGAGGGCTGCCACTCGGTGAGCACGGCGAGCGCATATGGCTTGCGATCCGGCAGATAGACGAGACCAGCGTCGTGCGCGACGGTGGAGATGTCGCCCGTCTTGTGCGCGACGCGCGCCTCGCGGGGCAGCCCGGCGGGAATGCCGCTGCGGAACTGCTGCGCGTGCAGCACGTCCAGCATCTGGCGCGAGAGCTCTGGCGTGAACGCGCGCTCTTCGCCGATGAGCCGGAGCAGGCCGACGAGCCCGCGAGCGGTGACCCGATTGTTGATGCCGTGCTCGAACGCGAGCTCGTCTTCCACTCCGCGGCGCAGGTCGATGCCCGTGAGACCGAACCGATCCAGTGTCTGCTGGAGCACGTCGAGCCCGAGCAGGTCGAGCAGCAGATTCGTCGCGAGATTGCTGCTCGAGGTGATCATGTGTTCGGCGAGCTCGGACACCCGGAGCGTGCGGCCGATCTCCCGGTGCACCTCGGCGTTCGCGTCGCGATCGACTCGCACGCGATAGGGCGTGCCGTCGTACGCGCTGAGGAAGCGGTTGCGCACGTGCACGCGCGACTGCGGGAGGAGGTCGCCCCGATGGATGGCTCCATAGACCCCGATGAGCACGGCCAGCTTGATGGTGCTCGCCGCGTGGAACCAGCGGTCGCCGTGGAAGTCGAACTCGTCGCCCGACTGGAAGTCGGAGATCGCCACCCCCAGCGCCTGGGCGTTGGACACAGCCTGCAGCTCGGCGAACCGATCGCGCAGGGCGGACGGGGAGCGAAGAGGCGGGACTGGCGGACGACGCGGCGCACGGGTGGACATGGCGGACCGTACAGTCGCAATCGCGGTGCCGCGTGCTAACGGCCGAGCCTGCCGCCTTCGCCGGGGTGTTCCGCCCCGCTCGTCAGCGTCGGTTGGCGCTCCGCTCGGCGATCCAGCGCGTCATGCGCGCGTCGAGGATGTCGAGCGGGATGGCGCCCTCGCTCAGCACCGCGTCGTGGAAGGCGCGGAGATCGAATCGGTCGCCGAGCGCGCGCTGTGCGCGAGCGCGCAGATCCTTGATCGCCAGCTCGCCGCTCTTGTACGCGAGCGCCTGCCCCGGGCGCACGATGTAGCGGTCCACCTCCGCATTGATCTCCCGGTCGGTCTTCGCGCTGTTCGCGCGGAAGTACTCGATCGCCTGCTCTCTCGACCATCCCATGTCGTGAATGCCCGTGTCGAGCACGAGGCGGATGGCACGCCACATCTCGTAGCTGAGCTGCCCGAACTTGGAGTACGGATCGCGATACAGACCGAGCTCGCCGCCCAAACTCTCGGCGTAGAGGCCCCATCCCTCGCCGAACGCGGTGTAGCCGCCATAGCGGCGGAACTCCGGCAGCTCGGAAAGCTCCTGCGACAGGGCGATCTGCACGTGATGACCGGGCACCGCTTCGTGCGCGGTGAGCGCTTCCATCTCCCAGGTTGGGCGCGAGTCGAGCCTGGAGGTGTTGACGAAGAACTGGCCGGGTCGATGCGCTTCGGGCGAGCCCGAGAGGTAGTAGGCCGTTGGTTGTGATGGCGCGGCGAATGAGGGAACGGTCGTCACGCCGTAGGTGAGCCGCGGAAGCTTGCCGAACACGCGCGACAGCTCCGGGTCGATTCGCTTCGCGATGTCGCGGTAGCCGCGCACCAGTGCTGCCGAGTCGGCGAGGTAGAAGCGGCGGTCAGTGCGCAGCATGGCGACGAACGCCGCGAAGTCGCCGGTGAAGCCGGTCGAGCGAATGACGCTGTCCATCTGCGCCCTGATCCGCGCGACTTCGGACAGTCCGAGCGCGTGGATCTCGGCGGGCGTGCGGCTCGTCGTCGTCTGGAGCTTCACGTCGTACGCATACCAGGCACGCCCGTCCGGCAGCGCGCTGCGCGCGATGGTCTCACGCGATCTCGGGATGTAGGTGCTCGCGAGATACTCACCCAATCGGCGATAGGCGGGTCGCACGCTCGCGCCGTAGATCCGCGTCGCCTGAGCGGTCAATCGCGCGCGTTCGGCCGAGGGAATGGCGTCGGGGAATGTCGTGAAGGGCCCGAGCAGCGCGCTCGCCATCGGATCGGCGGGGACGAGCTGGTCGATCTGCGACGGCACCTCACGCAGCGTGATGCGCGGCGGAGTGACCCCGCGCGCGAGCCCACTGTCGAGCAGCACGAGCGTCTGCTCGATCACACGGGGGATGCCGCCGAGCCGCGCCACGATGTGCTCGTAATCGCGCACGCTCGTCGCGGGCATGTAGCCGATCACGTCGGCGAGATACTGCGGCCCCCGGAGCTGCGTCACCGCGAGCAGATCGTTCGGGAAGCGCGCGCCGTCGATGCTCTCCTCCACACCGCGCGCGAAGATGTCGTAGCTGAGCTGATCGGATGGGGAGAGCGTTCGCCGGTCGATGGCGCGGAGGACGGGGCGACGATCCGCCAGCTCGCGGGTCCGTCGCTGGATGGCGGCGACGGAGTAGTCGGTCCAGCGCTCTTCCTGACCTGGGAAGGCGACGAAGGTCGCCGACTCGGGGGACTCGACGTTGGTGTACTCCCAATCCAGCGCGAACAGGCGATGCAGGCGCGCGCTGTCGCTCAGGCCGCGCTGCGCGGCGAGCGCGAGGAAGCGGGTGTGAAAGTCCGGCCGCCCCTCCTGCGCCGCGGCGTTCGGTGCGTTCGCACCGACGAGCGTGGCCGCGGCGAGCACACACGCCGACCGACGCACGCACGCGATGCGCGGAAGGGAGCGGGATGCGCGCCGTGAAGAGCTCACGCGATCGTCACTCGCTCACAGGTCGGGAGCATTCGCGCGGGGGAGAGTGAGAATGAGATTCGCGCCCTCGCCCGGCTCACGCTCGGCATGCAGGTCTCCATGCATGCCGCGCGCGAGATCTCGGCTGATCGCGAGTCCGAGCCCGGTTCCCTCCGCAGGCGTGGTGAGCGAGCGCTCGAGTTGCACGAACGGCTCGAAGATCACGTCGAGCTTGTCGGCGGGAATGCCTGGGCCGGTGTCGCGCACGCGGATGATCGCCATCCGCGGATCGGCGTCGTCCGCCATGAGCGCGAGCTCGACGCGCCCGCCTGGCGGCGTGAACTTCGCCGCGTTGCCGAGCAGGTTCGTGAGGATCTGAATCAGCTTCTCGCGATCGACCGCGACGTAGCACGGTTCGGCGCCTGCGTCCTCCGGGAGGATCGTGACCAGCTCGATCTCCCGCGCGGCGAACTGCGGCTGCACGAGCGACGACAGGTCGGCGAGCACGCTGCTGATCAACACGGGCCGGATGTTGTACTCGACGCGGCCGGTCTCGATGCGGGTGAGGTTCAGCACGTTGTTGATCAGGCCGAGCAGATGCCGCTGCGCGCGGCCGATCCGCTCGAGCGCCTCCTGCTGCCCCGGGGTGATCGGGCCGTGCAGCCCCATCTCGAGGATCTGCGCGTAGCCAGCGATGGCGTTGAGCGGCGTGCGCAGCTCGTGGCTCATCACCGCGAGGAAATCGCTCTTCGCGCGGTTCGCCCGCTCGGCCGCGATTCGCGCCTTCAGCTCTGCCCGATGCAGGCGTGCATTGTCCACCGCCATGGCCGCGCGCCGCGCGAGCTCCATCGCCAGCTCGAGATCGGCCGCCTGATACCGTCGTCCGGATTCGGCCGCGATCAGGGACAGCGCGCCGAGCACGCGGTCCTGTGCCACGAGGGGCACGACGATCGCCGACCGGATGCCGACCTCGCGGATGATGCGCAGATGCTCGTCGTCGATCGCGCTCGCCGCGAGCAGCTCGTCGGGAATCTCCGGATACAGCTCCGGCTTGCCGGTCCGGATCACATTCGGACTGCCCGTCGTGGCGTTCGCGTTGGGCGGATATCGCTCGGCGAGCAGACTGGCCCAGCGCACCTTCTCGGGGTTCGCGTGCGCCACGGCGAGCTGGCGCGACGGCCCCTCGTCGGACACGATGTCCACGGTGCACCAGTCCGCGAGCTCGGGCACGACGATCTGCGCGAGCTCGGCGAGGGTGCGCTCATAGTCGAGCGAAGAGCCCAGGACCTCGCTCGCACGCGCGAGATAGCGTGCGGATTGCTCGGCGCGTTTCCGCGCGGTGATGTCGCGCCACTGCGTAGCCAGCCCGCCATCGGCGAGAGGGTAGCAGTGCAGCGACGACCATTCGGCGCGCTGCAGGTGATGCGCCTCGAACGAGACCGGCACGCGCTCGCGTGCGGCGCGGCGCATCTCCCGCTCGTAGACGCTTCCGACGATCTCCGGATAGGCGTCCCACACGACCGCTCCAATCATGGAGCGGCCTTCGTGCCCGCTCCATCCGAAGATCTCGGCGGCCCGTTCGTTGATGTACTGGAAGCGCCATTCCGAATCGTGCACGACGAACGGGTCGGCGATGCTGTTGAGGATCCCGCTCGTGAACCGCTCCGCCGCTTCGGCGGCGGCCCGCGACTCCTCGGCCTCGATGACGAGATCCTGGAGCTGCTCGTTCGTCTGTTCCAGCTCTTCGGTGAGCGACTGCGCCTCTTCCGTCTGCACCTCGAGCTCCAGCCTTTGCTGATGGAGCTGAAGGTTGATGCGGTCGAGCTCATCGTTGCGCCGTTGCGCTTCGGTGCGCGCCGCGGACTCCGCCGCGAGGCGGCGCCCCTGCTCTTCCGCGGCTTTCCGCTCCGAGAGGTCCCGGGTGATCTTGGCGTAGCCGATCAGCTCTCCCGACTCGTCGCGCAGCGCGGTGAGGATCACGCTGGCCCAGAATGCGGAGCCGTCGCGGCGCACGCGCCAGCCTTCCTCCTCATAGCGACCGTCGCGCGCCGCCGTCTCGAGCTCCAGCGCGGGCTTGTCCGGGTCCTGCTCCGTCTCCGGATAGAACACGGAGAAGTGGCGGCCGAGGATCTCGTGCGACGCGTAGCCCTTCAGGTGTTCGGCGCCCGCGTTCCACGTCATGACATGACCGCGCGGATCGAGGACGAAGATGGCATAGTCGCGGACGCTCTCGACGAGGAGACGATAGAGTGCGGACGTGTCGGAGGGCGCACTCGCTCCCCCGTCGCTCGAGCTCTCGTCACGCAACGTCATCGGCACGCTCCTGACGCAGCATCGCAGGGGAGTGGAAGGCCCGGAAGAGCAGCGCCTCGCGTGGCACCCTCGGCGGTGGGCACGCTCTCGGATGCGCCGGCGTCGCAAGACAGAACGATAGAAGCGGGCTGAAACGCGCGCCAGAGTATCGGCAGCGCCTGGCTGCGCTTCGGCGGGTGTGATAACCTCGTCCGCATGCTCCGCGCCGCCGATGGGACCGTCGATGATCGTTCAGCGAGGCTGATCGCGCTCGACTGGGGTACGTCGGCCCTGCGCGGGTACCTGCTCGGCGAGGACGGTGTGGTGCTGGCGACCCGCTCGGAGCCGTGGGGAATCATGCAGTTGCCGGATGGAGGGTTCGTTGCGGCATTCGACAGTATGACGAGCGAATGGCGCACTCGGGCTCCGCGAGCGCCGGTGATCGCCGCCGGGATGGTCGGCAGCGCCCAGGGCTGGATCGAGGCACCGTACTGCCCCTCGCCGGCGGGCGCGGCGGAGCTCGCGCATGCGCTCGCGCGGGTGGACGGAGACCGCCTCCGCATCGTGCCAGGGGTCATTCAGCGGGGCCGCGCCCCGAACGTGATGCGCGGCGAGGAGACGCAGATCGTCGGCGCGCTCGCGTCGCATCCCGAGCTCGCCGACGATGCGCTGCTGGTGCTGCCCGGCACCCATTCCAAATGGGTCCGGGTGTCCGATGCGCGGATCCGCGAGTTCACGACGTGCATGACGGGAGAGCTGTTCGCCGTGCTGAGCACCGGATCGATCCTTGGCCGCTTCGCCCGGGACGCCGGGCGCGCGCCGGCTCCCGACGTCGCGACGGATGCGTTCTCGCGAGGAGTGCTCGCGGCGCGCGCGTCGGCGCTCGGGATCACGCCGCTGCTGTTCTCGGCGCGCTCGCTCGTGCTGACTGGCGCGCTCGCCCCGGAGGCGAGCCTGGAGTACCTCTCCGGGCTGCTGATCGGCGACGAAGTTCGCTGCGGGCTCGCGGACGGAGCACGGCCCCGCGCACTGGTGGGCGAGCCGGTTCTGTGCGCGCGATACGTGTGTGCCATGGGGCTGTTCGGGGTCGAGCCGGTGCCGGTGCTGGGCGACGCCGCTCCAGCCGGCCTGTGGGCAATCGCCCAGCACGCTTTGCTGGCCAGCCCAACGAGACCGAACCCCGACGCGTAGACCAGTATCTGGCCGAGCGGCATTCGTCGGCGCGGTTGCCCAATTCGGCTCCGCGCCGCATCATCGAATGACCGGATCGGCCCGATCGTCCCCCCAGCGTTCCTGTCGCTCCTTCACATCGCTGCCCCCACATCCATGAGCACTTCACGCCGTACGTTTCTGAAGACCTCGGCGCTCGCCGCAGCCGGTGCGATCCTCCCCGCGCGCTCGTGGGGTCAGATACTCGGTGCCAATGCCGACATTCGTGTCGCCGTCATCGGCTTGAACGGCCGCGGCATGAATCATCTGTCCAGCCTCCAGCGCATCGCGGGCGTTCGCATCGTCGCCATCTGTGATCCCGACACCGCGGTGCTCGATCGGGCGATGACTCGCGCGAAGCTCGCCACCGACGTGAAGAAGTACACGGACATCCGCGAGCTGCTCGCCTCGCCGGATGTGGACGCGGTGACGATCGCCACGCCGAATCACTGGCATTCGCTCGCCGGGATCTGGGCGATGCAGAACGGCAAGGACGTCTACGTCGAGAAGCCCGTCTCGCACAACGTGTGGGAAGGCCGGCAGCTGGTGAACGCGGCGAAGAAGTACAACAAGGTCGTGCAGGCCGGCACCCAGATCCGCTCGGGCGAGGGGCTGCGCGAGGCCGTGCAGTGGGTCCAGGCGGGCAACCTCGGCAAGATCGTGGCGTCGCGCGGCTTCTGCTACAAGCGCCGCGACAGCATCGGCAGGACGAACGGCCCCACGCCGCCTCCGTCGACGATCAACTACGATCTGTGGACCGGCCCGGCGCCGCTCGTGATGCCGCACCGCAACAATCCGAAGAATGGCCCCGTGCACTACGACTGGCACTGGGTCTACCTCTATGGAAACGGCGACGTCGGCAATCAGGGCATCCACCAGATGGATGTCGCGCGCTGGTTCCTCGGTGAGTCGGGTCTGCCTCGCCACACGCTCAGCATCGGCGGCCGGCTCGGCTACGTCGACGATGGCGACACGCCGAACACCCAGGTCGTGATCCACGACTACGCCACCGCACCGCTGATCTTCGAGGTGCGCGGTCTGCCGGCGAAGGCGGGCAGCCAGGGCGCCGGCGGCGATCCAGCCGCGAACCAGGGCGGCCTGAGTCGCGACATGGACAACTACCGCGGCGTGCAGATCGGCAACGTCGTCGAATGCGAGGGCGGCAGCGTGGTCACCAACGCCTACTTCTCGGCGACCGCGTACGACAAGGCGGGCAAGGTCGTGAAGGAGTTCAAGGGCAGCGACCGCCACATGCAGAACTTCATCGACGTCGTGCGCAGCCGGAAGACGGCCGATCTGTACGGCCCGATCGAGGAGGGCAACACGTCGAGCGCGCTCTGCCATCTGGGCAACATCTCGCACCAGGTCGGCAAGGCCAGTGCGCCGAACGCAATGCGCGACACGATCAAGTCGAACGCTCCGCTCGCCGAGGCGTACGGCCGCATGGTCGAGCATCTGAAGGCGAACAACGTGGATCTCGTCGCCACCCCGCTCACGCTCGGCCTGCCGCTCGTGGTCGATGCGAAGCGCGAGCGCTTCAACGGGCCGGATGCGGCGCGGGCGAACAAGATGCTCGGCGCCGACTATCGCGCTCCGTTCACGGTGCCGACGATCGCCTGAGGCATCGGCGTCGCCCAACCGGGCGCGCACTGAGCTACGATTCCGCGCATGGGGACACGCACCACCGTCCCCATGCGCGCAGTGCATTCGGACCATGAGGGATCGATGATCCAACCGTATCTCGACCGCCTTCCGCTCGCGGCGATCCTTCGCGGCGTCACGCCGGACGAGGTGCTGGCGATCGGGCACGCGTTGGTGGACGCGGGCTTCTCCATCATCGAGGTGCCGCTCAACTCGCCTCGTCCGCTCGAGAGCGTGCGGCTGCTCAGCGACGCCTTCGGAGCCTCTGTGCTCGTGGGTGCGGGCACCGTGATGAGCGCCGAGCAGGTGCGCCAGGTGGCCGACGCGGGCGGGAAGCTCATCGTCATGCCGCATGGCGACACCGTCGTGGTGCGCGCGGCGAAGGCGATGGACCTCGCGTGCATTCCCGGCATCGCGACGCCGACCGAGGGCTTCGCCGCGCTCGCCAGCGGTGCCGACGCGCTCAAGCTCTTTCCCGCCGAGCTTCTCTCGCCCGCGGTGCTCAAGGCGATGCGCAGCGTGTTTCCGCCCGAGACGCGCTTTCTTCCCGTCGGTGGGATCACCCCGCACACGATGGCGGAGTATGTTGCCGCGGGCGCGGCGGGCTTCGGTCTGGGCTCCGCGTTGTACAAGCGCGGCGACGAGGCGCGCACCGTCGCCGCGAACGCGCGCGCATTCGTCGATGCGTGGCGACGCCTGAAGCCCGCCTCCTGAGCTCCACGCACGCACCGTTCTTCGACCGCACATCGATGAAGATCACCAAGCTCACGACGTACCTCGTCCCGCCGCGCTGGTGCTTTCTCAAGATCGAGACGGACGAGGGGATCTCCGGCTGGGGCGAGCCCGTCCTCGAGGGACGAGCGCACACCGTCGCGGCGGCGGTGGACGAGCTCAGCGACTATCTCGTCGGCAAGGATCCCTCGCTGATCGAGGATCACTGGACCGTGATGTATCGCGCCGGCTTCTATCGCGGCGGCGGCGTGCACATGAGCGCACTCGCGGGAATCGATCAGGCGCTCTGGGACATCAAGGGCAAGGCGCTCGGGGTGCCCGTGCATCAACTGCTCGGGGGACAGCTCCGCGACCGCATTCGCGTGTACTCGTGGATCGGTGGGGACCGGCCGTCGGACACCGCGTCGATGGCGAGTGAGTGCGGCGCGCGCGGCTTCACCGCGGTCAAGATGAACGCGACCGAGGAGATGCAGTACGTCGACAGTCACGCGAAGGTGGACGCCGTGCTCGCACGCGTGCAGGCGATTCGCGAAGCAATGGGCCCGCACTTCGGCATCGGCGTGGACTTCCACGGTCGCGTGCACCGTCCGATGGCAAAGGTGATCGCGAAGGAGCTGGAGCCCTACAAGCTCATGTTCATCGAGGAGCCCGTGCTCTCCGAGCACGCCGAGGCGCTGAAGGAGATCGCCAACCACTGCTCCACGCCGATCGCGCTGGGTGAGCGACTCTACTCGCGCTGGGACTTCAAGAAGATTCTCTCCGACGGATACGTCGACATCATCCAGCCCGACCCATCGCATGCAGGGGGCATCACGGAGACGAGAAAGATCGCCGCGATGGCCGAGGCGTACGACGTCGCGCTCGCGCTGCACTGCCCGCTCGGCCCCATCGCGCTCGCGGCGAATCTTCAGCTCGACGCCGTCTGCTACAACGCCTTCATCCAGGAGCAGTCGCTCGGCATTCACTACAACACGACCAACGACCTGCTCGACTATCTGAAGGATCCCTCCGTGTTCGCCTATCGCGACGGTCACGTCGCCATCCCGCAGGGACCGGGGCTGGGCATCGAGGTGAACGAGGAGCTCGTGGTGCGGATGGCGCAGACCGGACACCGCTGGCGCAATCCCGTGTGGCGGCACGCCGACGGAAGCTTCGCCGAGTGGTGAGCGACGTCGTGGCGCCGAGCGCGGAGCGGCCGACACGATCGCGCTACCTGATCATGGTGCTGTTGTTCATCAGCGTCACCGTGAACTACCTGGACCGGAGCAACCTCTCGATCACCGCGCCGGCGATGCGCGCCGAGCTCGGGTTCGATACGGCGCAGATGGGCTACGTGCTGTCTGCGTTCGGGTGGACGTACGCGCTCTGCCAGATTCCCGGCGGCTGGCTCGTCGACCGCGTCGCGCCGCGCGTGCTGTACGCCACGCTCATCTTCTGCTGGTCGGTGACGACGATCGCGCTCGGCTTCACCTACACGGTGGCGGGGCTGATGGCGATCCGGATGCTCGTCGGCGTGCTGGAGGCGCCCTCGTATCCGATCAACAACCGCGTCGTGACCACCTGGTTTCCCGAGCGCGAGCGCGCCACGGCGATCGCGTTCTACACGTCGGGGCAGTACGTGGGCCTCGCGTTTCTCACGCCGCTGCTCGTCTGGATTCAGGCGAGAGTGGGCTGGCACATGGTGTTCGTCGCGACCGGCGTGCTCGGTGTGCTGTGGGCAATGATCTGGTTCGCCGTGTATCGACAGCCGCACGAGCACCCGCGTACGAACGCCGCCGAGATCGCGCTCATTCGAGAGGGCGGCGGACTCGTGGATCTCGACCGGACGCAGCGCTCCTCGCGCGGTGGCTTTTCACGCGCCGATCTGGGGCGCGTGCTCTCGTCGCGGAAGCTGTGGGGCGTCTACTTCGGACAGTTCGCGCTCACGTCGACGCTCTGGTTCTTTCTCACCTGGTTTCCGACGTACCTCGTGCAGGCGCGCGGCATGGACTTCGTGAGGGCGGGCTTCCTCGCGTCGCTTCCCTTCCTCGCGGCGTTCGTCGGAGTGCTGTCGGCGGGCGTGCTGTCCGACTTCATGCTGCGACGCGGCGCCTCGCTCGGCCTGGCGCGCAAGGTGCCGATCGTGAGTGGCCTTCTCCTGTCCACGTGCATCATCGGCGCGAACTACGTGGACCGGCCGGCGCTGATCATCGCGTTCATGACGGTGGCGTTCTTCGGCAACGGGCTCGCGTCGATCACCTGGTCGCTCGTCTCGGCGATCGCGCCCGAGCGGCTGCTCGGCCTCACTGGCGGGGTGTTCAACTTCATCGGGAACCTGTCGGGGATCTCGGTGCCGATCATCATCGGCTACCTGGCGCGCGACTACGGCTTCTCGGCGGGGCTGACCTACGTGGCGGTGCTGGCCCTGCTGGGGGCGGCGTCCTACGTGTTCGTGGTCGGCTCGGTGGAGCGCCTCGCGGATACGAGCGCGGCACGCGCGGCGAGCTGACGCCCAGTCGCGAGGCCAAGACGGCCGCGGGAGATCAACGAACCCAGCGTAGATTTCGTAGTGCGGCAGAACCAGCTCGACTGGAGATTTCGCTTCCGGCGAGCACTGACCTACCATCCCCAGCGCGTGTCCCCGATCGTGTCCCTACGTCGAATGAACGGCGCGCCGTGGCGCGTCCCGCGGTGTTGCCTCAGCTCGATCGGTCTGCTCGGCGCGCTCGCGGCCTGCCAGAGCACTCGGTCACCGGCGCCGACGCCTGAGCCCATGGCTGCAGCCGCGCCGGTGCGTCCGCTCGCAGTGGAGAGCGTGCCGGCGTTCACATCCAGCGTGGTGCGATTGAGCCCGGATTCCGCGGCGCGCCTCTCGAAGGAAGGGCGCGCGGCGGTGAGCGCCGAGGTCGCGCCAGGGCTGGAGCTGAGTCTGTGGGCGCCCGAGTCGATGGTTGCCGATCCGATCGGCGTCTCGTTCGACGAGCGGGGCCGGATGTTCGTGACCTCGACGAGACGCAGCAAGCGCGGCGAGATCGACATCCGGCAGCATCCCGACTGGATGATCGAATCGATCACCTTCAAGGACATCGAGGACAAGCGTGCGTTCTACAAGCGAGTGCTCGCCCCCGAGAACAGCGCGAAGAATGGTTGGCAGGTCGATTGGAACAAGGATGGCTCGCACGACTGGCGCGATCTGACGGTGAACAAGGAGGCGGTGTTCCGCCTCGAGGACACCAACGGCGACGGCGTCGCCGACCTGTCGCAGCTCGTGCTGGAAGACTTCCACGATCTGGTGAGCGACGTCGCACAGGGCGTGCTCTCGTACAAGAACGATCTCTACGTCACCATCGCGCCCGACCTCTGGCGTCTGCGGGACACGAACGGCGACGGACTGTTCGACACGAAGGAATCGCTGTCGCACGGCACGGGCGTCCACATCGGCTTTGGCGGACATGGGCACTCCGGCCCGATCATCGGTCCCGACGGCCGGATCTACTTCAAGCAGAGCGACCTCGGCGTCAACATCACCACGCGCGAGGGGCGGAAGCTCGTCAACCCGAACAGCGGCGTGATCCTCCGCGCCGAGCCGGACGGCACGGAGGAAGAGATCTTCGCGACCGGGATGCGCAACCCGCACGAGTTCGCGTTCGACGAGTACGGCAATCTGATCAGCCCGGACAACGACGGCGATCATCCGGGCGAGACCGAGCGGCTGCTCTACGTGGTCGACGGGATGGACAGTGGGTGGAGGATCAACTGGCAGTTCGGCAAGTACGGCGATCCGGACAACAACAGCTACAAGGTCTGGATGGAAGAGGGCATGTTCAAGCCGCGCCTGGCTGAACAGGCGGCGTACTTCACGCCACCGATCGCGGCGTGGCATGACGGTCCCGCCGGGCTCGCGTACAATCCGGGCACGGCGCTCGGCGAGCAGTGGAAGGGATACTTCTTCAACTCCGTCTTCACCGGATCGCCGGCCAGATCCAGCATTCGCGCGTTCAAGGTCGCGCCGAAGGGTGCGGGCTTCCGGCTCACCGATGACAAGGCGGTACTGCAGGACGGCGTGCTCGCCACTGGAGTGAAGTTCGGACCGGACGGCGCGCTCTACCTCGCCGACTGGATCGTGAGCTTCGAGCCAAAGGGGCGCGGCCGCATCTGGAAGCTCGACGTGCCCGGCGGCGCGACGTCGTCCCCCATTCGCGTCGAGACGCGCGCGCTGATCGCCGCCGACTTCTCGGCGCGTTCGCCGGCCGACCTCGTCGCGCTGCTCCGCCATCCCGACATGCGCGTTCGCACCAAGGCGCAGTTCGCGCTCGTGGACCGCGGCGCGGCCGCGGCGCTGCTCGGCGCCGCACGCCAGACCGCGGATCAGCTCGAGCGCGTGCACGGCATGTGGGGAATCGCACAGCTCGCGCGGAAAAACATTCGGCAGGCGGCTCCACTCACGCCCTTCCTGCGCGACGGCGACGCGGAGATCCGCGCGCAGGCCGCGAAGCTGCTCGGCGATCTGCGCTACGTCGCGGCATCCGAGGCGCTGCTGCCGCTTCTGCGTGACGAGTCGCCACGGGTGCGCTTCTTCGCCGCCGAGGCGCTGGGGCGCGTGCGGAACCGCAACGCAATCGGTCCCATCGTCGAGATGCTCGCCGCGAACAACGACGAGGACGTCTACCTGCGCCACGCCGGCGCGGTCGCGCTATCCCGGATCGGAGTGGTGGAGCCGATCGTGGCGCTGACGGGCCATCAGTCGCGCGCCGTGCGAATCGCCGCCGTGGTCGCGCTGCGCCGGATGCGCGAACCCGCGATCGCGCGCTTTCTCGCGAATCAGGACGAGTACATCGTCACCGAGGCCGCGCGTGCGATCAACGACGACGGCGGCATCGCGGACGCGCTGCCGGCACTCGCCGCCGCGCTCGACGGCAACGTTTCCGGCGAGGCGTTCGTCCGTCGCGCCATCAACGCGAATCTACGCGTGGGGTCCGTGGAGGCCGCGCAGCGTGTCGCGCGCTACGCCGTGAAGTCCAGCGTGAACGACGAGATGCGCGCCGAGGCGATCGCGGTGCTCGGCGTGTGGGCAAGACCGTCACGACTCGATCGAGTGGACGGGACCGACCTCGGCCTCGTGCAGCGCGACACGGCGATCGCGCGCGCTGCGCTCGGCACGATCGTCGAGCCCCTTCTCGCGACCGGGAGCAGCGCCGTGCAGATCGCGCTCGCGAACGCGGTCGGACGCCTCCGCCTACGGTCGGCCGCGCCACTCGTGGTCGCCAGAGTTGGCGCGGGCGCGACTCCCGAAGTCCGCATCGCGGCGCTTCGCGCGCTCGCCATGCTCGCCGATACTCGCACCGCGGAGGCAGTACGAACCGCGCTCGGCGACAAGGAGTCGACGGTGCGCATGGCGGCGCTCGAGATCATCCCCACGCTCGACCTGCCCGAGGCCACCACGGTGGAGCTGCTCTCGACCGTGATCGGCAAAGGCACCTTCGGCGAGCAGCAGAGCGCTCTCCAGTCGCTCGGTCGAATTCGGGGCACCATCGCGAGCGGGGCCCTCGCGCGGCTCGTCGACCAGCTCGTCCAGGGCAGGCTCGCACCGGAGATCCAGCTCGACGTGGCGGAGGCGGCGCGAGGCACGAAGGACGCCGCGCTCGGCGCGCGGCTCGACGCGCTGGAGAAGAGCCGGTCGGACGCGAAGCCGGTCGTCGCGTTCGCCGACGCGCGTCTCGGCGGCAATGCGCGCCGGGGCCAGCAGGTGACCCAGTCTCCGACCGCGCAGTGCACGCGCTGCCACAGCTTCGGCGGACCGGGCGCGAACGTCGGCCCGAACCTGCGCGGCGTGGGCTCGCGGCTGCAGCGTGAGCAGCTCCTCGAGGCCCTCGTCGATCCGAGCGCGCGCATCGCGCCCGGCTTCGGCCCGGTCCAGGTCACGCTCAAGAACGGGCAGAAGTATTTCGGCACGCTCAAGGAGGAGACCGACGGCTACATCGTGGTCGACGTCAGCCCGGAGCCGAAGAAGATCAACAAGAGCGACATCGCGCAGCGCACCAACGGCCCGTCGCCGATGCCGCCGATGGGCAGCCTTCTCACCCACCGCGAGATCCGCGACGTGGTGGAGTATCTCGACTCACTGAAGTAGGCCGATCGCGAACGGGGCCGCGACGTTCGGCGATTGCCAGAGCCGGCGCGCGGCCCAATCTTGAGAGTCGCTACAGGGAATCAGTGCCGTTGGCCCGCGGGTCCGCCGACGCAGGTCGCAACCAATACAGCCAGGGGTTTCGTCGATAATGCGATTCAAGCCAACGAACGGGATGGCTCCGATGCACTCCCTGACCCGCCTCAGCGCGATCGGGCTGATGTCGGCGATCGTCTCCTGCCAATCCGCCTCCGGATCCGGGCCCGCTCCCGCGGCGACGCCAACCCCCGCCCCGGCGCCTGCGCGCGCCCTGGTCGTGGAGCGAGTGCCAGCGTTCACGCCGACCATCGTGCAATACACGCCCGACTCGGCGAAAGCGCTCTCCGCCGCTGGCCGAGCCTCCATCTCGGCGCAGGTCGCGCCCGGGCTCGTGATGTCTCTCTGGGCGCCGGAGACGCTGATCTCCGATCCGGTCGCGATCGGCTTCGACGACCAGGGTCGCATGTACGTGACGCGCACCACGCGCACGAATCGCGACGAGGTCGACATCCGCGCCCATCCTGATTGGATGGTCCCATCGATCACGTTCCGTGACGTCGAGGACAAGCGCGCATTCTACCAGACCATCCTCGCGCCCGAGCGCAGCGCGCAGAACGTCTGGATGAAGGACTTCAACGGCGACGGCAAGCGCGACTGGCATGACCTCGCGTTCCACAAGGAGATCCTCTATCGCGTCGAGGACAAGAACAACGACGGCGTCGCCGACTTCTCGCAGGTCATCCTCGAGGACTTCAACGATCTCGTCACCGACGTGATGCACGGCGTGCTCTGGAACAAGGGCGATCTGTACGCCACGATCTCGCCCGACCTCTGGCGCCTGCGTGACACGAACGGCGACGGCGTGATCGACACGAAGGAGTCACTGTCGCACGGCTCGGGCGTGCACATCGGCTTCGGTGGCCACGGCCACTCCGGGCCGATCATCGGCCCCGACGGACGGCTCTACTGGAAGCAGGGCGACCTCGGCGTGAACATCACGTCGCTGGAAGGGCGAAAGCTCTCCAACCCGAACAGCGGCGTGATCCTGCGCGCCGAGCCGGACGGAAAGAACGAAGAGATCTTCGCGACCGGCCTGCGGAATCCGCAGGAGTTCGCGTTCGACGAGTACGGCAACCTGATCAGCCCCGACAACGACGGCGATCACCCGGGCGAGACCGAGCGCATCGTCTACATCGTCGATGGCATGGACAGCGGCTGGCGCATCAACTGGCAGTTCGGCAAGTACGTCGATCCGGACAACAACAGCTACAAGGTCTGGATGGACGAGAACCTGTTCAAGCCGCGTTGGGCGGGGCAGGCGGCGTACATCACGCCGCCGCTCGCCTCATGGCACGCCGGTCCGGCGGGCTTCGCGTACAACCCCGGGACGGCGCTCGACGACTCCTGGAAGAACTACTTCTTCAGCGCGGTGTTTCCGGGCACGGCGTCCGGCTCGAGCATCCAGGGCTTCAAGCTGGCCCCGCAGGGTGCGGGCTTCCGCCTCACGATCGACACGACGGTCGTGAAGGGCGGCTCGCTCACCACTGGCGTCAAGTTCGGTCCCGACGGCGCGCTCTATCTCGCCGACTGGATCCAGGGCTGGGACCCGAAGGAGCGCGGCCGCATCTGGAAGGTGGACGTCGCGACCGGCGCGGCGTCAGCCGCTCGCACCGAGACGCGTGCGCTCATCGCCGCGAGCTTCAAGGATCGCTCGACGGCCGATCTCGTCGCGCTGCTCGCCCACGCGGACATGCGCGTGCGCAGCAAGGCGCAGTTCGAGCTGGTCGATCGTGGCGCGTCCGCCGAGCTGCTCGGCGCCGCTCGTCAGACCCAGCATCAGCTCGAGCGCGTGCATGGCCTGTGGGGCATCGCGCAGCTCGCCCGCACCGGCGACGCGAACCAGGCGCGCGTCCTCATTCCCTTCCTGAAGGACGGCGATCCGGAGATCGTTGCGCAGGCGGCCAAGCTCCTCGGCGATCTGCGCTACACGCCCGCATCGGACGCCTTCCTCCCGCTGCTCCGCGAAGCGTCGCCGCGTGTGCGCTTCTTCGGTGCCGAGGCGCTCGGCCGCGTGCGGAACCGCAAGGCGATTGCTCCGATCGTCGAGATGCTCGGGGCGAACAACGACGAGGACGTCTATCTCCGCCACGCTGGAGCGCTCGCGCTCTCGCGCATCGGCGAGTCGGCGCCGATCGTCGCACTCGCCAAGCACCCGTCTCGCGGCGTGCGGATCGCCGCAGTCGTCGCGCTGCGCCGCATGCGCGATCCCGGCGTGGCGAGCTTCCTGGCGGACCAGGATGAGTACGTCGTCACCGAAGCCGCGCGCGCGATCAACGACGACGGGGGGATCCCCGGCGCGCTGCCCGCGCTCGCCGCGGTGCTCGACGGGAACTTCGCCGGTGAGCCGCTCGTGCGCCGCGCCATCAACGCGAACCTGCGCGTCGGTTCGGCCGATGCCGCGCAGCGTGTCGCGCGGTACGCCGCGAAGTCGACGGTGAACGACGAGATGCGCTCCGAGGCGATCGCCGTGCTCGGCGTGTGGCCGAAGCCATCGATCCTCGATCGCGTGGACGGATACAATCTCGGCCCAGTGCTGCACGACACGAACTCGGTGCGGCCCGGCCTCGCTGGCGTGCGTGACACGGCGGCCGCGCGCACCGCGCTCGCCGGGATCGTCGAGCCGCTGTTCGCGAATGGCAGCCCCGCGGTGCAGGTCGCGCTCGCCGACGCGGTCGGCCGGCTGCGCCTGCAGTCCGCGGCGAACCTCGTGTACGCGAAGGCGAAGTCCGGGTCCACCGCGGAGATTCGCGTCGCCGCGATGCGCGCGGTCGGCCTGCTCGGTGATCCGCGCACGGAGGAGGTGATCCGCGCCGCGCTGGCGGACAGCGATCCTGCCGTGCGCACGGCGGCGCTGAGCGGGATCGTCGGCCTCAACCTGCCGGGCGCCACGACGGCAAACCTGCTGGCCTCGGTGGTCGGCAAGGGGTCGGTCGCCGAGCAGCAGAGCGCGCTCGAGTCGATGGGCCGCATCCAGGGCGCGACTGGCCGCGAGGAGCTCACGCGCCTGGTCGACCAGCTCTCGCAGGGCAAGATCGCGCCAGAGATCCAGCTCGACGTCGCCGAGGCGGCGCGCGCGACGAAGGATCCGCAGCTCGTCGCGCGCCTCGAGGCAATCGAGAAGGCCCGGCCGGCCAACGCCAAGCCCGTCGCGCTGTACGCCGACGCGCTGCTCGGTGGCGACGCGCGGCGCGGCCAGCGCATCGCGTTCACGCATCCGGCGGCGCAGTGCACGCGCTGCCACAACTTCGGCGTCGGACCGGGCGCGAACGTCGGCCCGAACCTGCGCGGCGTGGGCTCGCGGCTGCAGCGTGAGCAGATCCTCGAGGCCCTCGTCGATCCGAGCGCGCGCATCGCGCCCGGCTTCGGCCCGGTGCAGGTGACGCTCAAGAACGGGCAGAAGTACTTCGGCACGCTCAAGGAGGAGACCGACGGCTACATCGTCGTCGACGTCAGCCCGGAGCCGAAGAAGATCAACAAGAGCGACATCGCGCAGCGCACCAACGGTCCGTCGCCGATGCCGATCATGTCGGCGATCCTCACTCGCCGCGAGATCCGCGACGTGGTCGCGTATCTCAGCAACATGAAGTAGGCGCTCGGCGCGCTCTTCGCTCGACGCGAGAAACCCCCGCGCGGCTACGCAGCCGCGCGGGGGTTTTCTCTCTCTCGGACCTTCAGGGTATCGGGGCCGTCGCTCCCGCGGGACGCGGATCCGGCGCGCCGGTCCTCTTCGACTTCCACGGTGGAATCGTCACCGGGCTGCCGAACTGCCATTGGCTGTGCTCGCGCTCGCGCTTCGGTACGGCCGCCATGCGCGGCAGCATCGGGAAGAATTCCTTCTGGGCCGGTGTGAGGATCGAGTCGGCGATCTCCGGCTGCTCCCAGAACACGCGCCAGTACGCCTTCTTCGAGGCGTTCATGCTGTCGAGCTCCGCCTTTCCCGCGGCGCCGTTGCCCTTCGCCAGCAGATCGCCGAGCGGACCGTACACCTCGAGCACCCGCGCGGTGAAGACGGAGTCCGCCTTCTGCAGGGCGGCGATCTGTGCTCTGCTCAGGAAGAGCGAATCGGTCTCTTTCAGGATCGCCTTGTGAATGCTCGACGTGTTGTCGAGGTAGAACGCCGTCAGCGAGTCGGCGGTACGACGCTGCCAGCCGCTCACCGACTTCACCGGCTCGACGGCGCGCCGCAGCTCCTGCAGGTTGAAGTCGGTCGAGAGCTCCAACGCGAAGTCGATCACCACGCGGAATGGCTCCCGCAGCAGGGTGCGATTCGGCCGGGTGTCGGCGAAGCGCGGATTCACGTCGTAGCGGAAGCGCTGCGCCGCCACGTCGAAGCCGCGGGGCACGAACAGCACCGGATCCGGCACGGACGTCGAGCCCCAGCCGCGCAGCCCGTCGCTGCCGTGCGCGAGCTGATCGATGCCGGCGAGGACGTTCTGCAGGTACACGGCGGGCGTGACGCGTCCGCCCCACCGCCGTGGCATGGGTGGACGCCACTGCACGTTGAGCGACTGCGTCCACGGCCCTCGGCAGCCGTTGCGCTCCGCGACGACGCCGAGATAGCTGCCCAGGCAACGCCGCGCAGTCGCCGATCCATCGGCGATGAGCGAGCGCAGCTGGCCCGCGAGCACGGGATCCGTCTCGCGCGACGGATCGGGGATGAACGCGCGATCGAAGCCGCGGCCGTCGCCGTTCACGTCGCCCTGCACCACCGGCGTGAATGGAAGTCCCGACTGCGCGCGCGCGAACAGCGTCACCACGCCGACCTTGTCTCCGCGAACCCCGCCGCTGAGCACCACGACGTGGCGCGCGTCGTTCTGGCTCGGCGCCCACTCGATCACGCGCGGATCGCCGAATCCGGCGCCATCGAAGCCGCGATACTGACGTCGGCTCGACTGCAGCGTGTAGTTGGCCGAGAAGAAGAGGCTGCTGTGATTGCGCATCTTGAACACGTCGGGCGAGAGCCCGATCGTCAGCTGCCCGCCGTAGCCTCGTAGGTCGCTGACGCGCGATGCGACGCGTCCGAACTCGGCTGAACGCCGCGACTCCGACGCCGACACCGCTCCCGTCGCGGGATCGACCGACGCGGCAGACACGTACATCGGCCTGTTGCCGTCGGCCGAGAGCGCGAGACGCTGCACTCCTGAGAAATTCGCGTCGACCGTGCCGGCCTGATTCAGGTCGTACGACGCGAGACCGCCGAGGCGAAGCAGGAGCGTGCCGATGTTCGTCGACCAGTCGAGCGACGACCGCCAGCTCCGCGGCACGTCGTAGCCCGGATCGATCAACGTCACCGACGGCGCACGCTCAGTCAGCACACCGCCGCCGCCGAGGCATTCCGTCGGACTCACGCCGGATGCCATCGCCGACCAATCGGGCTGCGGAACCGCCGCACCGACGCACGACAGCACCGACGTGCCGCCAGGCAACCCGGTGGACGCGGAGGCGTCGGCGAGAAGTCCCGGTCGCAGCAGATCGCGGAACTCGCCGATGCCGCCGCGGATCGTGCCGGTCTGATAGCGGTAGAATCGCCCGACGGGACTCTGGCTCGTCCCCTGCCCGTTCTCGCGATCGCGATTGTACGTCCAGGTGAATCCGATGCGCGGGCTCACGTGCGCGCGCGCGGGCGCCGCTCCTGAGGTGACGCCCAGCGCTTGCTCGAGCGCGGCGTTGCGCGCCGGCGCATCGAGGAATCCGTCGGCCTCCAGGCGCGCGCCGTAGATCATGTTGAAGAAGCGCGATGCGCCATAGCTGTGCGCCACGGCGAGCGCGCCGTTCCACACCGTGCCGGCACGCTCGGGCTGCAGGAGCGTGCGCGTGTAGCTGGAGGCACGACCCGCGGCGAGATCGGCGATCGACGCGAAGCTGTAGCTGCCGAGGGCATTGTTGGCGCCGGTCTGACGCAGCCCATCGGTGCGGCCCCAGAGCTGGGCTTTGAAGCGATGGCGCCGGCCGTTCGCGTTCCACGCCGTCTCGTTGGATCCCTCGAGCGTCCAGCGCTCGTCGGTCGACGCGGTCGTGGATCCACCAAGCGCGAGGTTCGTGATGTCGCTCGTCGTGCCCTCGATCGCCGAGCGCACGAGGATGTTCGCGGCGGGCAATGCGCGATAAGGCGCGACATCGGTGTGTACCGCACTGGCGGCGAGACGGGTCTCGGTGAGCACGCGGTGCCCGGGGCCCACGAACGCTCCGAGCGTGAGCTGCGTGCCGAGCGTGCGCTCGCGCCGCTCACCCGCGGCAGAGGGCGCGGCGAGTGGTCCGAAGCCGATCGCGCCGTCGCGCGTATAGCTCACGATGCTCGTCAGGGCACGCGTCTGCAGCGTATCGCGCGTGTCGTCGAGCCGGCCGAGCCAGCTCACCGAGTTGCGCTCGTGGCCGCTGGGCACACCAGGCCCGGTGAGCGGCAGCCCGAGCGGGGTGGCCACGGCGACCAACCGAGCGACGGAGTCGGGCGCCACTCCAGCACGCAGCAGCGCGTCGGCATCCGCGTTCACCAGCGTGGACGGATCGCTCGCCGAGCGTGCGACGTCGAGCGACACGTTGTAGGTGAGCGCTTTGCGAATGAGCTCTCCGTCGGCGCCGACGCTGCCGCGGAAACCGCCCGAGGTCGTGCCGAGCGCGCGCGTGACCGCGTCGCTGTACTGGAGCTGAGGCGGATCGAGCGTGACGAAGGCGTTCCGGCGCTGATAGTTCCGGCTGCCCGGCCCGAGCCGGACGTCGACGTTCGCACCGGCGAAGCCGCCGCGCGTCGCGTCGAACGTCGCGCCGGTCACCCGCGTCTCCGTGCGCGCCGCGCGCGGGATGCTGCCCGAGGCGAGCCCCATCCCATTCAACGTCGTCAGGTTCGACTCGCTTCCCGAGCCCAGGATCGAGGCGCCATTCGGCGTCATCGTCACGTTCGACATCGTGCCCGCCACGGCGTTGAGATCGCCCACGACGGTGGGCGAGAGCTGGCCGACCACCCCGTCGCTCCACTTCTCGCTGGAGCCCGGCTCCGGATCGGTCGGTCGCACGACGTTCGACGCGCGCTCCGGCTTCACCGCGGTCACCTTCACGGCGGCCAGCACGGTGAGATCGCGCGCGAGGGTGAAGTCGGCGACGAGCTCGCGTTCGAGCGCCTGCCGCTGCACGCGCCGGCGGATGGACTTGAACCCCGTGGCATTCACGTACACGAGGTAGTCACCCGTGCCGACCTCGAAGCGGGAGCTGAATCGGCCGGCGCTGTCGGTCGTGGCCTGCTGGGTGAGCCGGTCCGGACCGCGCGTGATCATCACGGTGGCACCCACCACCGAATGCGCCGAATCGTCGACGACACGCCCTCGTACCACGTCCGGCGCGCCGTCCTGGGCCTGTACCGCACGAGCGAGCAGCATGACGAGGACGAACGCGCCCGAGGCCGCGCCGCGAGGTACGCCGAGAGTTCGCATGATCCGTGAGGCGAGATGAGCCAGCGTGTTACCGAGTCTGCCGGCCCCTACGACGCGCACAGTCGCCCGGTGTCGGCCTCAGTGGGACACCGGCGAACGCGCAAGGGTTGAATCGTCGCGCCCGCGCGGCCCGGAGCCGGCCCAGTCGGCTTCCGAGCCGGCTCCGCGAGCTACGTCGTGCGTGGGGACTGTTGCGACGCCACGCTCGCGATCGCGCTTCGCGCCGCGTCGATGGCGCGTGCGACGTCGCCCTCGTCCGTGCGCCAGTTGACGACGCTCACGCGCATCGCGCGCTTTCCGTTCCAGGTCACACCGCCGAAGAACGCCTCGCCCGACGCGTTGATCGCGGCGATGACGGCGTCGGTGCGCACGTCGTGGTCATTGTCCGTCGCGCCCGAGCGCTCGTCGAGGAATCGCACGAGGCCCTGATTGAGCTCGGGGGTCCAGAGCAGCTCGGCGCCGCGCAGCGCGCCGATGCCCGTCACGATGGCGTGACAGTATGCGCAACAGCGATCGACGAGCGACGCCAGCCCGGAGCGTCCCAGCTCGCGCAGCGCCGCGTAGAGGGCGAAGCCTCGCGCGCGGCGCGAGAACTCGGGGTTCCAATCGACCTCGTCTCGCGTGCGGTCGTTCGGCGAGAGGTACGATGCGCTCACCGTCATCGCGGCGCGGTGCGCCGCGCGGTCGCGCACGATCGCGATGCCGCTGTCGTACGGAACGTTCAGCCACTTGTGCGCGTCCGTCGCCCAGCTGTCGGCCAGCTCCACGCCGTCCAGAAGGGCACGCTTCGCCGCGCTCGCCCGCGCCATCAGCCCGAACGCGCCATCGACGTGCACCCACGCACCGGCGCTCCTCGCGATCGGGATCAGCGTGCGGAACGGATCGAACTCGCCGGTATTGAGATCACCCGCCGCCAGCACGACGATCGTCGGACCCGACCCGCTCGCGAGCGCCTCCTCCAGCGCGCTGGCCGTGACTCGGCCCTTCGCGTCCGTCGCGACGGGACGCACCGACCGCTCGCCGATGCCGAGGAATCTCAGGGCGCGATCGATGGTGGAGTGGCGCGGCGCGGTCGCGAGCACGCGGATCCGCGGCGCGCCGAACAGGCCATCGGTCTCCACGTTCCATCCGGCATCGCGCAGCACCCCCGAGCGCGCCGCGGCCAGAGCGGTGACGTGCGCCATCTGACATCCGGTCACGAAGGCGAACGATGCGTCGCGCGGCAGGTCCAGCATCTCCAGCAACCACGCCCCTGCGACCTCCTCGGCGATCGCCGCCGCCGGCGCGGTCGCGTACATGCCGGCGTTCTGGTCCCACGCCGACGTGAGCCAGTCCGCCGCGAGGGCGGAGGGCAGCGATCCGCCGATCACCCATGCGTAGAAGCGTCCGCCCGGTGAGCCGAGCAGCCCACCCTCAGTCGCGGCCGCGAGCTCGTCGATGACGCGCACCGGGTCCGTCCCATGCTCGGAGAGGGGAACGGCGAGCCGCGCGCGAAGCTCCTCGAGCGACGTGGTGGCGCCGACCGAGCGGGTGTCGAGACCGTCGAGCCAGTGTGCGGCGTGCTCCAGCGCGCGATCGAGCGCGGCATGGGCCGAGGTGCGGGTGTCGCTCACCGAAGTTCTCCGTAGAAGTTCACGGCGTACGATGTCTGACCGGGCGGTGCTCGCGCTATCCGGATCCTGCTCTGCGCGCACGCGGCGAGATGATCGATCGCGCGGAAAGTCGGCCCTACTGCCGGCTCATGGCCAACCCGTTGCCGGTGAAGCCAGCGCCGACGAGCGTGCCGACCATCGACTTCCCCGTCACGGTGGCGTTGAGCGTTATCGTGTCGCCCGGCGCGGATCCCGAGAGCGTGGCGGTGAACGTCGGATTGTCGAAGATGCCGGCCACGGAGTACGACCGCGCTCCTCCGGAGCCCGAGAAGGTCGCGATGCCACCGACGCTGCCCGATTGGATGAGCTGCATCGTGACCGCCTGCCCGTTCGAGCTCCCAGACCAGTTGCCATCGATCCGGGGGCCGAGGTCGCCGCCGATGCTCGAGCAGGCGGCAAAGGTCGTGAACGCGAGGGTAGCGAGAAGACGGCGCATCCGGGCTCCTGTGAGTGAGGCGCGTTCGGCCGGCCGGGCGAAGACGCTTCTCGTCAGCGCGGCATGGCTCCGGAGAGCCCGATCGACGACGCGGGAGACATCACGGGTCGAGGGACGCCGCGAGCTGGTCGGCGACCGTCGCGAGAAACTCCTTGTACCGCATCGGCTTCGCAATATACCCGTCGCACCCGGCCGCCAGAATGCGCTCCTCGTCCCCCTTCATGGCCAGTGCCGTCAGCGCGATCACCGGGATGTCCCGCGTCGCCTCCGCCGACTTCAGCTCCGCCGTTGCCGCCAGCCCGTCCATCCCGGGAAGCTGGATGTCCATCAGGATCAGATCGGGATGTTCCGCGCGTGCCAGCGCGAGCCCGGCCTCGGCGTCCGTCGCGCTCAGCACCCGGTGGCCGACCGACTCCAGGAGGTAGAGCGCCAACGTCATGTTGGCCGCGTTGTCCTCGACGATCAGGATCGTGGCCATCAGACGATCGTCTCGCCGACGGCCATCGCCCTGCGCACCTCGGCCGTGAACCCCGCGCGATCGAACTGCCCCTTCTCCATGATCGCGGCGACGTAGCCGTCCAGACGAGCGTGATCCTCGGCGGTGATCCGCTTCGCCGTGACGATCACGACCGGGATGCGCGCGGTCTCCTGTCGCTCGCGCAGCGCGACCACCACGTCGAAGCCATTCACCGTCGGCATCATCAGGTCGAGCACGATCAGTCCCGGCAGCTCGCGGCGTGCGATGTCGAGCGCCTCTTCACCGCCGTACGCGCGCAGCACGCTCGCGCCGAACGCCGTGAGCTGGACCGCCACGAGCTCGACCGCTTTGGGGTCGTCGTCCACGACGAGCACCTTCAGCGTCTCCCCGTCCGCGAGCGCGAACAGCCCGAGCTCGGAGAGCGACTTGTACAGCTCCTTCCGCGTGACCGGCTTCTGCATCACCGCCGCGGCACCCAGCGCGACCCCTTTGCTGAAGTCGGCGGCGATCGAGATGATCACGACCGGCACGTGCTTGAGCGTGGGCACCTGCTTGATGCGGCCGAGGAATTCCCATCCGTCCATGTTGGGCAGCGCGATGTCGAGCGTGATCAGCGCGAGTGGCTGCTGGGTGGCCAGCACGAGCGCATCCTCCGCCGACGGAGCGTAGATCACCGTGAACCCCTCCGCCTCGAGCTGAACGCGGATCAGATCCGCCGACTTCAGGTCGTCGTCCACGACGAGGGCGTATCGCGCTCCAGGATGCGGATCGGTCTTCGACGTGGTCGTGGTACGGCGCGTGAGCCTGACGCGGCGCTCCGGCTGGCGCAGCGGCAGCCACACCGTGAACCGTGAGCCCTCGCCGACCGCGCTCGCCACGCCGACCGTGCCGCCGTGCAGGTCGGCCAGCAGCTTCACCATCGCGAGCCCGAGGCCCGTGCCCTCGAACTTCCGCGCGAGTCCGCTGTCGATCTGGCTGAACGGCTTGAACAGGTGCTCCAGATCCTCCTCCGCGATGCCGATCCCGCTGTCGGTGACGTTGATCTCGAGGAATTCGGCGAAGTCGTTCTCGGCCAGCGGGAAGGCGCGGCCCGACCACTCGCCGAGCTCTCCCACGGTGTCTCGCATCACCCGTGCGGCGCGCAGCGTCACGCGGCCGCCGTCGGCGGTGAACTTCACGGCGTTCGAGAGAAGGTTGTAGACGATCTGCTTCACCTTGCGCGCGTCCACGCTGATCGAGCCCAGCCCTTCCTCGGCGTCGAGCGTGAGCTCGATCCGGCGAGTCGCCGCCTTCTCGCGGACGATCGTCAGGCTGTTCACGAACAGCGAGGAGATCTCCACCGGCTCCAGATCGAGCAGCATCTTCCCCGCCTCGACCTTCGACAGGTCGAGGATGTCGTTGATCAGGGAGAGGAGATGCTGGCCGCTGCGGAGGATGTCGCCCGTGAAGTTGCGCTGCCGATCGCTCATCGGCCCCACCAGTCCGTCGCGCAGCACTTCGGAGAACCCGATGATCGCGTTGAGCGGCGTGCGCAGCTCGTGCGACATGTTGGCGAGGAACTCCGATTTCATCCGGCTCGCATCTTCGAGCTCGACGTTCTTCTGCCGGAGCGTCTGCTCGTAGCGCTTCAGCTCCGTCACGTCACGGGCCGCCGCGAAGACGCCCTGCAGCCGGCGATCGCGGTCGTGAAACGTCGACGCGTTGTACGAGACTTCGGTCAGCGTGCCGTCACGCGCGCGCGCGGTGAGCTCGTAGTTCGTGACCGTACCCTCGGCAAGCACGCGATTGATCCCCGCCTCGGCATGGACCGCGTCGGTGAAGTAGTTCTTGAACGGCGCGCCGATGAGTTCGTCCCGCGTGCAGCCGGTGAGCGCCTCCGTCTGCTTGTTCACGTCGGTGATGATGCCGCGCGGATCGGTCGTCATCAGCGCGTCGATGTTCGACTCGATCAGCGAGCGGGTGTAGAAGTGCTGGTCGCGCAGCCGCTGGTCCAGCCGCATCCGCTCGTCCTCCACCTGCTTGCGCGCGGTGTTGTCGGTGCCGATGAGCAGATAGCCGATGATCGCGTCGTCGGCGTCGCGCAGCGCCGTGACCGACACCACGGCCGGAACGCGGCTGCCATCCTTCCTGATGTACGTCAGCTCGTAGATGTCCTCGATCCCGCGCGACGCCTTGAACACGAGCGCTTCGAATCCCGGGGTGATCGGCGTGCCCAGCTCCACGCTCAGCGCCTTCGCGCGCGCGATGACCTCGGCCGGATCGGAGATCGCCGCGGGGGTGATCTGATTCACGACGTCGGCCGCGGCGTAGCCGAGCATGCGCTCGGCGCCCACGTTGAAGATCTGGATCACGCCTGAAGCGTCGGTCGCGATGCTCGAGAAGTTCGCGCTGTTGAAGATCGCGCTCTGCAGCGCGCCCGCCTTGAGGAGCGCGTCCTCCGCCTCCTTGCGCGCCGTGTTGTCGGTGCCGATCAGGAGGTAGCCGATGATCGATTCATGCGCGTCGCGCAGCGCCGTCACGCTGACGACGGCGGGGAGCCGGCTCCCATCCTTTCGGATGTAGGTCAGCTCGTAGATGTCCTCGATCGTGCGTGACGCCTTGAACACGAGCGCCTCGAAGCCGGGCGCGATCGGTTCGCCGAACTCGAGGCTCAGCGCCTTGGCGCGCGCGATCACTTCCTGCGCGTCGGTGATCGCCGCGGGCGTCGTCCGATTGACCACGTCGACGGCCGAATAGCCGAGCATGCGCTCGGCGCCGACGTTGAAGATCTGGATGACTCCTTCGGCGTCCGTCGCGATGCTGGAGAAGTGCGCGCTGTTGAAGATCGCGCTCTGAAGCGCGCCGGTCTGCAGGAGGGCCGCGGAGTGCCGGACGTCCGAGATCAGTTCGCGTGAGTCGGTGGAGCGCCGGAGGAGGTTGGACACGGGTCTGGCTGCCGGAACGAGAAGCCCCGCCGGTTCCGGAGAACCAAGCGGGGAATGGAATGCCGCCAGGCGGTCAGGTCTACCAGCGATCGAGCGCGAGCGCGCATTCGCATCGTCTAGCCGGGCCGCGACGGGATGGGCTCCGGAGACAGCGAGTTCGAGTGCACTAAGCGAGCCATGGTCGGCGGAGGCGCGTTCGCGCTACCGTCTCCGTCCCTCGCTGGCGCCGTGGACGTCTCGGTAGGCAGTCGCGAACCGCCGGCCGAGCTCCCGCGCCGAGGCGGCGTCGAAATGGAGGGAGTCGCCCTTGTGCGCCAGCCCGTCCGAGGTCACGAACGCCACGTGGGGAATCGTGCGCGCGGCCTCGCGATGCGCCGCGTCGACCGTGGAGTCGTACGGCGACCAGCGTCGAAACTGGCCGAGCTGGCCGATCAGAATGGGAACATCCGGCGCACCGAGCTCCGAGCGGAATCGGCCGATCAGCTCGCGCAGGCGCTCGGCGTAGGCAGGCGCGAGGCGAGCGTTCGCGTCGCTCTCGCCTTGATGCCAGAGGATGGCGACCAGATGCCCGCGCTGCATCCCGAGCCGCGCGCGGCGCAGCGCGTCGTCGTACGGATGCGTGCGCGTGGCGGAGTCGTAGCCGGCCGGCACCCATGATGTGATCGAGCTGCCGCCGACGGCGGCGGGCACCAGTCCCACGTCGTGACCCGTGCGCCGCGCGAGCTCGATGCCGAAGCTGCGGCCCGGTCCAACTCCGGCGGTCGGCTTGTCGAAGTGCATCGGCTCGACGGCGGGGACCCACGCGCCGGACTTGTCGAGCATCGAGACATGAGGAACAGCGATGCGATCCTCATCGGAGATGGCACCGCGCCCCGCCATGTTCGATTGACCGACGAGGAGCACGACGTCGAAGGACGCCGCTGGACTCGGCGGCGATGCCGAGGAGCGCGCGCATCCGAGCAGTACGACGAGAATCGTCGCGGTCCGACGTGAACGTGTCATGAGCGGATTGTACCGACTCCGGCCACTGTCGCAACTCGGCCAGGATGGCGGCAGGCCCTCGCCAGGCGATGCATTTGCGGCTCCTGAGACTAAACGATGGGCTTAAGGGCTCCGTGAGAGGGCTGCGGGAAAGATGGCCGCGAGCGGATCACATTGTGCCTTTCACGAGGCACGGCCAGGGAACGGGGAGAAGGGACCCCCGACGATCAGTGGCGTACGGCTTGGCCGCGCTCGAGGAGAAGTCAGATGCCGATGGCATATTCGCTGGACCAGATGAACTGTCTCGTTCGCACCCGGGCGTGGGGCTCGGTCACGAACGCAGACCTGCACGGATACTATCACGGACTGGCGGCTGACCCGCGCTTCGGTCGGGACTTTCGCGAGCTCGTCGATCTCAGTGCGGTGCTGCACTTCGTCGTGGAATCGACCCTGATCAGGGAAGTCGCGTCGTGGACGGTGTTCCGTGCAGGCGCTCGGCGCGCGTTCATCGCCATCACCGATCTCGCCTTTGGCCTGTCGCGAATGTTCTCGGCGTACGCGGAGGATGCCGGTCAGCATATCGAAGTCTTTCGCGACGCGGGGGCGGCGGAGCGATGGTTGGAGCAGTCCGAGGGATGCTCGCCTGGGCATCCGCCTGCCCGCGCCGCGTGAGTGAGTGACGGCAACGAAAAACCCCGCCCGATCGCGTTGATCGGGCGGGGTTTTTCGTTGCTGCGGAAGCGCGAGAGCGCTACCAGCGATAGTGCGCGAACGCCTTGTTCGCGTCCGCCATGCGGTGCGTGTCTTCCTTCTTCTTCACCGCGTTCCCCTCGCCCTTCGACGCCGCGATCACTTCGGCCGCCAGCTTCTCGGCCATCGACTTCTCGTTGCGGTCGCGCGAGTAGCTGATCAGCCAGCGCATCGCCAGCGCCGTGCGGCGCTCGGGACGCACTTCGACCGGCACCTGGTACGTCGCACCGCCGACGCGGCGGCTCTTCACCTCGACGACCGGCTTCAGGTTCGTCAGCGCCTGCTTGAAGATGTTCACGCCCGGCTGGCTCGTGCGGTTCTCCACGAGGTCCATCGCGGCGTAGAAGATCCGCTCGGCCGTGCTCTTCTTGCCCTGATACATCAGGACGTTGATGAACTTCGAAACGGTCTGGCTGTCGTAGCGCGCATCCGG
>DASYMZ010000006.1:0-27742 GCA_036008805.1 Gemmatimonadaceae bacterium | reverse complement strand
AGGATACGCCAAGCGAACGCTGCTAGTAGCAGCGCAGACAGACAAACGATTTGGACGTACGTCTTAGTTCGCATTCACATAGTGGAGAGCAGGATCGACCGCCCCTTTGCCGATTCTCTTTGTGGTCTAGTTCCAGACTTGAAATCCGCCAGTTCGGAACGTGAACACACTCACGAGGAATCTCAGCATACGCGTCACCTCCACCACTTGAAAGGTCGTGGTTACCACCACGCCAGTCCAAAGGATTTGGCTCCGCTATGTCAATTCCGCTTCGCTAGTATCCGCTCCAGCAAAAGGGTCAGTCGATTCCCTGTACTCGCTACCCGCTAGTACTCCATCCACCGGTTGGTAGCATCGAGGACCGCCAGCACCGTCGCCGTCTCGATCCCGTCCTTCACCTGCGCCGTGCCAGTCAACAGCGTCGTGTCTCTCCCGATGCGCGTCGTCAACGCCACGAACACGAACTCGCGGTCGAACGCGCCGATCAGCCTCGCACCCTCGAACGCCAGCGAGCGACCTTCGATGCCCGCACGCGCAACAGCCGCCACCGCGGCACGAGCCGCGGTCTCCGTGCGCAGCCGGTCGCTCTCGACGCCCTCGGCCTCACCGACGAAGATCTCTTCGCCGCGGCGCAGCGTCACGCGACACATCATCCCGCTCGTGCGCGACCGACGGACCTCGACGTCCTCGAAGTAGAGACGGCGACGCGCGTTCATCGCCGTCGCCGGCGGCTCGTCGGCCACCATCTGCATACCCATCTGTGGCGTCGCCATGCGCGCCGCGCGGAATGCTTCCGCCGCCGGCCCTTCGCTCGTCGCGACGCTGATCTTCTTGTGGCTCACGCGCATACCGAGGTGCGCCAGCAGCGCGCTCTCTACGTTGCGCACGGTCTGCTTCGGCGACACTTCCGTCGTCGTCAACACGTGCACCTCCGACACCTCACCAGAGGGTCCGGAGACGATCCGCACGTTCAACACGCCGGGCAGCGTCTGCAACAGCTCCTCCGCACGCTCGATCGGCAGCACGGTGCCGGCAATGGCCGACACCGAGTCCATCGGACGCGGAGGAGTCACGGGCGGGGCGCTAAAAGGCTTCGCCGACACCATCAGCTCTGGCTTGAGGTCACTTGAGGGATGCTGCCGAGACGTGGGCCGCCGGATGAGCGAGGCGCGCGCACGAACCGTCGTCGGCTCGCTGGGGGGAGGTGCTTGCCAATATTGGTTTTGCTTGTCAGTCAGTCAAGCGAATATTCCAGCTCCGGCAGGCGGTACTCCTTGATCTTGCGATAGAGCGTCCGCTCTCCGATCCCCAGCAGGTCGGCGGCCTTTCTCCGATTGCCCCGGGTCTCCTTCAACGCGGCTTCGATGACGGCACGCTCCACCTCCGTCATCTTCGTCCCCGGTGCAATTGTCACGACGTTCGGAGGGGGTGTTTCGTCACGAGGTCCGATGGCCGATACTGGCAGGGCCCCTTCCCCGACGATTCTTCCTGGTGACACGACCTCGCCGATGAACGCGCCCCGCGGGCCGGGCTCCCGGCCGTCGTCGAGCCGCCGGCGCAACTCCTCGACCTGGAGCTTGAGCTCCAACAGGCTTCGGAGGATGAACTCGAGCTCCCGGCCCTCCGCACCCGTTCCCTGCACCACGGGTCCGGTGCGCACGGGAAGCAGCCGGGCGTTGCCCCCGTCGCGGATCTGCCGCGGGAGATCTTCCGGCCCGATCTCGCGGCCGTGCGACAGCACGACCATGCTCTCCACGAGGTTCCTGAGCTCGCGCACGTTGCCCGGCCACGCGTACTCCACCAGCATCTCCATCGCTTCGGCCGAGATGCCCGGAAAGGGACGGTCGTGCTGCGCGGACAGGTCACGGATGAATCGGCGCACGAGCAGTGGGATGTCACTGCGCCGCTCTCGCAGCGGCGGCAGATAGATGCTCAACACGTTGAGCCGGTAGTAGAGATCCGCCCGGAACGCGCCCTCCTCCACGTGCTCGCGCAGCGGGCGGTTGGTCGCCGCGATCACGCGGACGTTCACACGGATCGACGCCGTGCCGCCCACGCGGGTGAACTCGCGCTCCTCGAGCACGCGCAGGAGCTTGACCTGGGTGGCCTGCGGGATCTCCCCGATCTCGTCCAGGAAGATCGTACCCTCGTCCGCAAGCTCGAACCGCCCGAGCCTGCGCTCCGCCGCGCCGGTGAACGCACCCTTCTCGTGGCCGAACAGCTCGCTCTCGAGCAGGGTCTCGGGAAGCGCGCCCACGTTCACGGCGATGAAGGGCTTGTTGCGCCGAGGGCTGAGCGCGCGCAGCGCGCGCGCGACCAGCTCCTTGCCGGTGCCGCTCTCTCCTTCGATCAGCACGGTGCTCGAGACGGGCGCCATCTGCTCGACCTTGACCATCACCTCGCGCAGGGGCTCACTCTCGCCGATCAGACCCGTGGCCTCCTGCAGCGCGTGGCGCTCCATGAGGCGGCGCACGTCGAGCGCGACGTCGCGCACGACGATGGGCTTGGAGTACAGCTCCACGTAGCCGAGTAGACGGAGGCGGTCGCGCTGGAGTGGATCGTCGCCGTCGGTGAGGCCCACGCAGGGGACGCCGGCCCAGAGCTGCTCGCGCAGCAGGCCGATGTTCGCCGCGTCGGTGAGATCACCAGTGACGATGATGAGGTCGGGCTTCGCGCGCTTGATCTCGGCACGCACGTCGTCGAGCGGGCTGACGAGCGCGGTCTCGATACCAGCTCCCTCGAGCTCCGCATTGAGGCGCACCGCGGGCTCGACGTCGTGCAGGGTGATGAGAACGGTCATCTTCTCTGGTGTGCTGGCTCGTGGTCGCTCGGCGTCCCACGCACGATGTCGACGGCGTGCGCGACGACGGGCTCGAGCGCGGCGAGCATGTCGCGCACGCCGCTCGTGGAGCCGGGCAGGTTGACGACGAGCGTGCGGCCCCGTACTCCCGCCACGCCGCGGCTGAGAGACGCGCGCGCGAAGGTCGTGCCGGTGACGGCGCGCAATCGCTCGGCGATGCCGTCAGCCTCGCGCTCGAGCACCGCGCGGGTGGCTTCCGGCGTGACGTCGCGCGGACTCAAACCGGTGCCGCCCGTGGTGAGCACGAGATCCGCGACGTCGCCGTCACACCAGGCGAGGAGCTGTCGCACGATCGGGACGACGTCGTCGCTCACGACCGCGCGTCGGGCAAGCCGTGAACCGATGGAATCGATCCAGGCCACGCACGCGTCGCCCGAGCCGTCGGCCCGCTCGCCGCGCGACGTGGCGTCGGAGATGGTGAGCACCGCAACCCGCATGATGATGGCTGGCGCGGGGCGGTCAGAGATGGGACGCGTGCCTGTAGAACGGCGGTTTGGTCACGGTGGCGGGAACGCGCTTGCCACGGATCTCGATCTCGAAGGCGGTCCCCTCACTCGCGCCGGCGACGGGGAGATAGCAGGTGCCGATCGGGATGCCGAGGGTCGGGCTCATCGTCCCGCTGCACACCACGCCACTGGGCGCACCTTCGTAGAACACGGGATAGCCATGGCGCGGGAAGTTTCGGTCGGCCATGGTGAAGCCGACGAGCTTCCGCGAGAGTCCCTGCTGCTTCTGCGCGACGAGCGCATCGCGTCCCACGAAGTCGCCCTTCTTCAGCTTGACCAGCCAGCCGAGATTCGCCTCGAGCGGCGTGGTGGTGTCGTCGATGTCGTTGCCGTAGAGGGCCATCCCCATCTCGAGGCGCAGCGTGTCGCGCGCGCCGAGTCCCGCGGGAGTGATCCGGCCGGTGGCCATGAGCGCGTTCCAGACGGGGACGGCGGCGGCGTTGTCGACGTACAGCTCGAAGCCGTCCTCGCCGGTGTAGCCGGTGCGGCTGATGATCGCGCGCTGGCCGGCGACCTCGCCCTCGGCAAAATGGTAGTACTTGATGGCGGAGAGGTCGGTGGCGGTGAGGGGCTGGAGCAGCGCGGCGGTGCTGGGCCCCTGCACCGCGATGAGGGACATCTCCTCGCTCATGTCGTTCAACGTGACGCCGAATGCGTCGGCATGCCGCACGATGTGCGCGTAGTCCTTGGCCGCGTTGCTCGCGTTGACGACCATCAGCAGGGAGTCGGCGAAGCGGTAGACGAGGCAGTCGTCCTCGATCGTGCCGCGTTCGTTGAGGATGGTCGAGTAGTGAACCTGCCCGACCGCGAGCGCGGCGACGTCGTTGGTGGTGACGTAGTTCGCGAACTCCACCGCGCGATCGCCGTTGATCCAGAACTCGCCCATGTGCGAGACGTCGAACATCCCGCAGCCCTCACGCACCGCCTTGTGCTCGGCGGTGATGCCACCGGCGTACTGCACCGGCATCTCGTAGCCGGCGAAGGGGACGATCTTTCCGCCCAACGCGACGTGGATCTCGTGGAGAGGGGTGCGCTTCAGAGTGGCAGTAGCTGGAACGGACATGTGCTGGCGGCGGCTCTTCGAAGGGAAGGGTGAATATGCGCGATTGGCACGCACTCATGCCAGGGTGACAGGTGCGCCTTTCCCCGAGAGCTCGCCGCGAGCGGCGCTACTTCACGCCGAGTTGGAGCTCCGTGACATTGTCGTCCGACTCGTAGCCGATCCACTTGCGGTAGATCTCGCGCGACTCGCCGGTGAACGCGAGACCCAGCTCATCCACGGCGTCGAAGAGGCGCGCGTAGCCGGCCATGATGTCCTGCATGGCTCCGACGAAGTCCGTCGAGACGCACTTGAAGGTGGGCGCGTCGATCAACTCGTACGGACCGGGCACCGACGCCGGACGGTCGGCGAGGGGAAAGGCGAGCGTGAACCGGAAGCGCGTGGTGGGCGTGCCGTCGGCGCCGTGGTAGATGAAGACGACCGGCGAGGTGGCCACGAGCCCCTGCTCTTCGATCGTGGCGATGAGCTGATCCACCTCGTTGCGCGCGATCGCCGGGATCTCCGGGATGGTGACGTCGTCGTGCGACGAGACCACGAACGTCGTGGCCGGCACTTCCTTCAGGGCGACCGATGAGTCGATCACGCTTTGGTCCTCGAGTCAGGCGGAGAGCGGCGAGGACGACTGGCCTCGCGCGCGGAGTCCCTCAAGATAGTCGCAAAGCTGCTCCAGATTCGAGCGGAGCATCCGGACGCTCTTCGCGCTCTTGGCGAGGCCGAGCGAGCCCTCGATGGCCGCGACGATGAGATCGGCCGCGGCGCGTGGATCGACGTCGGCGCGCACGCTGCCGTCCGCTCGGCCGCGGGGGGACATCTCCTGGGTGAGGTTGTTGAGCGGGCAGCCGAGCTCGATCACCTCCGGGCGGGCGTCGGTTTCGGCGATCACGATGCGCAGCGCCGACTGCAGCGCCGTGATCGGGTCGGCGCCCGACTCGGTGACGGGAGAGGTCCACCGGCGCAGGGTGAGGCCGCGCACCACCTCGTCCACGACGGCGTGGCCGAGCGCCGCCCTGTCGGCGAAGTGGTGGTAGAGGGCGCCCTTGGTGAGCCCCGTGGTGGCGAGGACGAAATCGATGCTCGCGGCCTGATAGCCGTGGCGATGGATCTCCCCTCGAACGCGGCGTTGAGCAGGCGCTCACGGGTGGCTTCTGGAGCACGCGCGACGCACTGAACGCGGAGCGCCGCGCGCTGCCGGTCGTGGAGCTGGAGAAGGAGTACGAGTTCGACGGGCCGGATGGACGCACCGACCTGGCCGGCCTGTTCGACGGGCGACGTCAGCTCATCGTCTACCACTTCATGTTCTTCCGCGAGACGGGCGAGAGGTGCCCCGGCTGCTCGCACCGGGAGGACAACATCCCGCACCTGTCGCACCTGCACGCGCGCGACACCTCGCTCGTGCTCATTTTGCATCTCGGCGGTGGTGTCGGTTGCCGCCGGAACGATCACGACGGCGGGACTCGGCGCGCTGTTCGCCTTCGCGCGGCGCGAGCCGTTCGTGTTGGTCATCCCGCGGCGCACCGGCTAAGATCGCTGGATGACCAACGTGACCATCGCGACGGACGCGGAGATCGACGCGATCGTCGCGCTCGTGAACTCGGCGTTCCGCGGCGAGAGCTCGCGCGCGGGTTGGACGACCGAAGCGGACTTCCTGGGTGGACAGCGCACCGACGCGGAGACCCTTCGCGCGGAGCTGGCCGCGACGCCGGGCGCGGTGATGCTGGTGATGCGCGACGCGCCCGACGGACCACTGTTCGGGTGCGTGCGACTCGTTCCGGTCGATGACGACGTGTGGTATCTCGGCATGTTCACCGTCGAGCCCCGCCTGCAGAACCAGAAGCTTGGACGCACCCTGCTCGAGGCAGCGGAGCGGTTCATCGCCGGACGGGGCGCGCGGACGATGCGCATGAGCGTGATCGGCATCAGGCAAGAGCTCCTGGCCTGGTACGAGCGCCGGGGCTACGTGCGCACGGGGGAGACGAGGGAGTTCCCCCACGGCGACCCGCGATTCGGCGAGCCGCGCGGCCAGGATCTGACGCTGCTCATCCTGGAGAAGCCCGTCTAGGCCCATCTTTCGCTGTATCGGGACCGTGGGACGCCGAGTAGCTTCGCGAACGCTCACGGGGCACGTCCGACACCGGCGGAGAGGGGAGCATGGGCAAGCTCGCAGACATCTGGAAGAAGGCGACGGGCGAGCAGGAAGCCGTCTCGCCGTCGCCCGTCGTTCCCCCGCTCGCCGACGAGGCGCCTCGACGCGTGTCGATGATGACGCCAGGGTCGATCGCGGTCGGTGCGACGAACGACGACCAGCGGCGGCGCCTCGAGAGCTTCGGCCTCTCGCACGTGGGCAAGGTGCGCGAGGGAAACGAGGACCACTTCGTCATCGCGTCGTTGCAACGGTCGCTCGAGGTCCGGCAGACGAACCTCGAGGATCGCACCCTGCTCGATCCGCTCTGCGGACCCAAGGCCTATCTCTTCGCCGTGGCCGACGGCGTCGGCGGCCAGGCGGGAGGACGGCTGGCGAGCGAGATCACGATCCAGACGATCGTGCAGTATCTGAGCGAGACGGTAGGGAGCTACCACGCGGTGCCGATCGGGGAGGAGCACGCCTTTCTCGATCCGCTTCGCGCCGCCGTGCAGCGCGCGCACGACAAGGTGCTCGCGAAGTTCGGCCAGGCGCAGGGCGGGCCGGCGACGACGCTGACGATCGTGCTCGTGGTGTGGCCGCGCGCGTACATCGTCCACGTCGGCGACAGCCGCGCCTACCAGCTCCGCGACGGAAAGCTCGAGCGGCTGACGCGCGACCAGACGATGGGCGCGTTTCTCGTGGCCGAGATGGCGATGTCGGAGCAGCAGGTGGAACAGGGCGGCTACAACAACGTGCTGGCGAGCGCCATCGGCGCGCGCGACATGACGCCGGCCGTGAGCGACCTGGAGGTGCAGCAGGGCGACGTGCTGCTGCTGTGCACCGACGGGTTGACGAAGCACGTGTCGGAAGAGCAGATCGCCGACGTCTTGGCGCGCGCCGCGAGCGCGGAGGCGGGTTGCCGCGAGCTGGTGGATCTCGCGTTGGAAGGAGGCGGCACCGACAACGTCACCGTCGTCGTCGCGCACACGCTCACCCCCTAGCGCGCGGCACGCAGGCGCCGCGCGCCTCCGTCAGGCGCGCGTGAGATCGCGTGGATCGATGCGGCCGCTCATCGGCTTCCGCTTCACGAGCACGAAGCGCGTGAAGTTGTCGGAGTGGTCCTGCAGTCCATCGAGCAGCACGACGAGCCCATAGCGCTGGGCCGCCCACGCGCCGGCGATGGCAGCAGCCGTGGGGTCGCGACGGATCGCGACGAGTCTCGCGGCGCCCGCGGTGTCGTGCGCTTCGACTGCTCTGATGCGTGGATGCTCGGCGAAGAAGCGCCCGCACTGCTTGAGGGCCATCTGATGGCTGAGCGCCTCGCGGACGCCCTCGACCGATGCGCCGGCCAGCCCGAGCAGCGCATGGCGCACGGGAAGCTGATGTTCGGCGATCTGCTCGAGCTCGGGGGCGCCGGCAAGTGCGTCGAGCGCGGCGTGCACGGGACCGGCGATCAGGTTCTCGACCGGGATGACGCCGAAGTCCGCGAGCCCCTGCACCACGGCGCCGGTGGTGGCGTCGAAGGTGTTGCAGGGGAGCAGATCGAAGGGACCGGAGACCAGGTATTCGACGGCCTTCTCGGAGAAGGCACCGCTCTCACCCTGGAACGCGACGATGGGGCGCACGAGACAACATCGTCAGTGCGCCCCACCGGGCACAAGCGGGGACGACGTGTTCAGCGCGCCTCGCGTGCCGCCTCGGTGCGGAGCTCTCGCTCGGAGAGCGACCGTTGCTCCCCGACCTTGGGCGGCGTGCCAGTGACGATCGACTTCGCGACCTCGAACAGGACGACGGGCCGCGGCTTGTCCACGACGAGATATTCGACGGACAGTGCCTCGACGAGAATGAGCGCGAGCCGCGGATCATCGGGCCCGCCGTTGCGGTCACCACCCTCGTCGCCGAACCAGGCCTTCCAGTCGGGCTTGTACAGTTCCTTGATCAGGTTGCGGTCCTGGGTGATCTGGGCGATGCCGGACACCGAGACCCACTCGCGCGACTTGGTGTTGTAGTAGGCGAGGTTGACGTGCGGATCGAACTCGAGCTCGTCGAGCTTGTGAGACGACACGTCGGTGACGAACCAGAGATCGGTGCCGGAGACGCGCTCCTGGGTGGCCATCGGGCGCGAGACGAGGTTTCCGTCGGCGCGCCGAGTCGTGAACATCGCGATCTCGATGTCGCCGATCAGGTCGTAGAGCTCGTCGAGCTTTTTCTCGGTGCCAACGCTGGTATTGCTCTTCGCCATTCGGCGACCTCTTCGGTGCGGGATGCGCGGTGCGCGGTGCGGTAGGAATAGGGCGCACGACGCGTGCCGCACATCCTCCCGCTCTCACCCGACGCTCCCGCGCCGCGCACTCAGCAACTCGCGTCCCGCACCGGCGGACTCAGCCCAGCTTCGCCACGATCTCGGCCACAGCGGCGGCGTGTCCCTCCGGCTTCACCTTCTCGAACACCTTCGCGATCCGACCATCCTTGTCGATGACGAAGGTGGTTCGCGCATTCCCCATGTACTTGTGCGCGAACATCGACTTCTCCTGCCACACGCCGTACGCCTCGGCCACCTTGTGCTCGACGTCGGCCAGCAAGGAGTATGGAAGGTCGAACTTCTTGCGGAACTTGACGTGCGATTTCACATCGTCGGGGCTGACGCCGAGCACTTCGGCCTTCACGCCCTGGAAGCGCGGCATGAGATCGCGGAACTCGCAGGACTCGACCGTGCAGCCGGGCGTGTCGTCCTTCGGATAGAAGAACAGCACCACCGGCCGGCCTCGGAGCGCGCTCAGGGTGAGCGGCGTGCCGGCATCGGTGTCGAGGGTGAAGTCCGGTGCCATGGTGCCCTCGGCGGGATACGTCATGCGAGCACCTCGCCGCCCATGAGCACCGCCATGATCGCCTTCTGGATGTGCAGGCGGTTCTCGGCCTCGTCCCACACCCTGCTCTGCGGCCCGTCGATGACGTCGGCCGAGACTTCCTCGCCGCGATGCGCCGGAAGACAGTGCAGGAAGATCGCGTCGCTCGCGGCGCGCTTCATCATGGCCTGATTCACGGTGTAGCCGGCGAAGTCGCGCTCGCGCTTCTTCTGCTCACCCTCCTGCCCCATGCTCGCCCACACGTCGGTGTTGACCACGTCGGCGCCCTCGATGGCCTCTTTTGGATCGCGGGTGAGGGTGATCTTCGCCTCCTTCCTCGCGCGCTCGAGCAAGTGGTCGGCCGGCTCGTAGCCTTCTGGACACGCGATCGCGAGCTCGAATCCGAACCGGTAGGCCGCGTTGATCCAGGAGTTGGCCATGTTGTTGCCGTCGCCGATCCACGCGACCTTCTTGCCCTCGTAGGTGCCGAGGTGCTGCCGGATGGTGAGGATGTCGGCGAGGATCTGGCAGGGGTGAAGCAGGTCGGTGAGCCCGTTGATCACGGGGACGCTGGCGTAGCGCGCCAGCTCCTCGACGTCCTGATGCGCGAAGGTGCGGATCATGATGCCGTCCACGTAGCGCGACAGCACCCGCGCGGTGTCGGCGATCGGCTCGCCGCGGCCGAGCTGGACGTCGCGCGGCGAGAGAAAGAGCGCGTGCCCGCCGAGCTGGTAGGTGCCCACCTCGAACGACACTCGGGTGCGAGTGGACGCCTTCATGAAGATCATCGCGAGCGTCTTGCCGGCCAGCGGCGTCTTGCGGTATTCGCCTCGCCGCATCCGCTCGGCCAGATCGAAGAGCGCGAGCAGCTCGGCCCGGGAGAAATCGGGGATCGCCAGGAAGTCGCGATGAGTGGCGTCGGTCATGTCGGGGCCAGATGGGTGGACGAGCGGGAAGCGGGCAAAGCTAACGGGCGACGAAAGCGCGGAGCAAGCGGGCCAATGACGCCGCGAAGCCCGTGAGAGGCCCCGTTCCCACTGGTCGCCGCACCGGTCGGGTGTTACTGGGCCTCCGCATCAGGCGTCACTCGTCGAGCGCACAGGACCGTGGCGGCCCCTCCGAGGGACGCGCGCCGCGACTCGTTCGCACCGAAGCGCGCCGCGCTCCTTCCCGCGGCGATCCGTTCTCCAATCGACGTGGTCATGGGCCAGCGGTCGCTACCAGGTGATGTCGTACGACTCGCGCGAGCGGTTGCGGTTTTCGCGCTGCTCGCGACCGCAGTGCCGCGCACCGCGGGCGCACAGATCGCGGTCGTCGTGCACCCGTCCAACGGCATCGAGGAGCTCTCGCTCGACAAGCTTCGCCGGCTGTTCCTCGGCCAGGCGCGAACCTTTCCCGCCGGTGACCATGCGCGGCTCGCGGTCCATTCCGGATCGTCGGCGACGTTCGATCGCGCCGCGCTGGGGCTCCAGCCCGAGATCGTTCGATCGCGTTGGATGGCGATGATCTTCCGCGGCGAATCGACCTCGATCCCGACCGAGCTCGCGACGCCGGACGACGTGAAGCGCTTCGTACACGACCACCCGGACGCGATCGCGTTCCTCCCGCTCTCTCAGGTGGACGCCAGTGTGAAGACGATCTCCATCGACGGTCATCGGCCGAACGACGCGGGCTATGTCATCCACTAGAGGAAGGACTGCCTCGCCGATGCGTCTCTTCCGAGCGCTCGCCTGCTGCACCCTGCTGCTCGTCGGCGCCGTCACGAGCGCCGCCGCCCAGGAGCACGTCATGAGCGACGGCGAGACGAAGACGGTGCTGCACGGCTTCACCGATCTCACGTACCGTACCGGCGGCGCCAACACCGGACGGACGTCGGCATTCGGGCTGGGACAGTTCGATCTCTACATCACGTCCCGGATCTCGGATCGACTCTCCTTCCTCGGCGAGACGGTGTTCGAGTTCGACGACGCATCGTCGGAGTTCGTAGTGGACGTGGAGCGCGTGATCGCGCAGTACGCGCTGACGGAGCACCTGCGGATCGACGCTGGCAAGGTGCACACGCCGCTCGGTTACTGGAACAACGCCTATCATCACGGGCTGGTGATGCAGCCGACGATCGAGCGGCCGCAGCTCGTGCAGTTCGAGGACGACGGCGGACCGCTGCCGGTCCACACCGTGGGCGTGCAGCTCTCCGGACGCGACCTCTCGGACGCGCACCTCGGCTTCGACGTGCTGCTGGGGAATGCGCTCGGGAACAGGCCGACGACGGACGGCCGCAACGAGGCCGCCTCGGTGACGCTCGCGCTTCACTCGCAGATCACCTCCGCGCTTCGCGTCGGCGTGTCCGGCTACCGCGACCACGTGCGCAGCGGAACTCCGACGCCGCGCGGCGACTCGTTGCGCGCGCCGATGACCCAGACGATCGGAGGCGGGTTCGTCGCGTTCTTCGCCGATCGTGCCGAGGCCCTCGTAGAAGGGCATCAGGTGTCGAACCGGAGCGCGGGCCGCACGAGCAGCTCCCCGAGCTGGTTCGCGTACGCCGGTGTGCGCGTCGGCGGCCGCGTCGTGCCCTACGTGATGCACGAGGACGTACGCCTCTCCGACGACGACCCGTACTTCGACGCGGACCGGTTTCAGCGCGAGACCCTCGGCATCCGGTTCGAGCACACTGCACGGTCCGTCCTCAAGGCGGAGCTGCGCAGCCGCGATCGCCGCGGGTTCGACCGTGCCACCGAGCTGGGTCTTCAGCTCGCCGTCGCCTTCTAGCACGCCGCGAGAGCGATCCTCGATGACCGTTCAACGCTGGACCACGCCACACCGGAGCTACGGTCAATGAAGCTGTTCGCGCCGCTCGTCAGCGCCTGGTCGCGCCGACTGGAAGGTCGTCCGCTGCGCGAGCGCATTCGCCTGCTCCCCATCGGTGCGGCGGTCGCGCTGGCGGCGATCTTCGTGTTGAGCATGACGCTCGGCGTGCTCGATCCGCGCGGCCTCACGGCGATCCAGCGAAACTACTACCCCGCGCTGCGTGCCGGCCGCGAGATGCGCGAGATCCTGAGCGATCTCCAGTCGGAGCTGCAGAACGCCGCGGCGACGCGCGATACCGATCGGTTCGCGCAGACGGACTCGCTCCGGGCGGCGTTCATGGACGAGGCGCACGAGGTGAGCCTGCACACCGCGGACGACGATCAATCCGACGCGCTCGCACAGCGGTTCGAGCGGTACTACGCCACCGCCAAGACGACGAGCCGGATGCTGATCCTCGGCACCGGCGGCGACAGCGTGAGCAGCGCGGTGGGCCGGATGACGTCCGAGCACGCCGCGCTGCGCCGTGACGTGGAAGAGAGCATCGTGCGACAGGAGCGCGCGATCGACGAGGCGTTTCACACCGCGCGGATGCTCCAGGTGGGTGCGACGTTCGGCGTGGCGCTCATCGCCCTGTTCGCCGTGATCGTGCTCGGCGCGCTCTCGGCCGCGACGACCCGGGCCGTGACGGAGCCACTGGAGGAAGTCGCCACGCTGGCGTCGCGCATCGCGCAGGGCGATCTGTCGGTGAAGATCCCGCCCGCGGGCAACGACGAGGTGGGACACGTGCTGCGCGCGATGAACGACATGGTGGCCTACCTGAACGAGATGTCGGTGGTGGCGCAGTCCGTCGCGGCGGGTGATCTGTCGCGCAGCGTGACGAAGCGCTCGGAGCACGACCAGTTCGGCGCGGCGCTCTCCTCCATGGTGGCGTATCTGTCGGACATGTCGGCCACGGCGGAACGGCTGGCGCATGGCGACCTCACCGTCAACGTGCGTGCGCGCTCCGACAGCGATGCGTTCGGCCACGCCTTCGCGTCGATGATCGAGCGGTTGCGGGCGATCATCGCCGAGATGCGCGAAGCGGCGGTGAGCATCGCCGCGGCCGCGTCGCAGATGCAGGGCTCTGCGCACGAGCTGGCGATGAGCTCGGGAGACGGAGCAACCGGCATCCGGCACACCGTGGCGCAGATCTCCGCGATGAGTGTCGCGGTTCGAGAGAACGCGGAGCGTACGCGCGAGGTGGAGCGTCAAGCGCTCGAAGGCGCGAACAGCACGGCCGAGGGGGCGCGCGTGGTCCAGGGAGCGATCGACGCGACGCGCGAGATCCTCTCGCGGACGTCGATGATCGAGAGCATCGCGCGGCAGACGAATCTGCTCTCGCTCAACGCCGCGATCGAAGCGGCGCGCGCGGGCGAACATGGTCGCGGGTTCCACGTGGTCGCGGAAGAGGTGCGCAAGCTCGCCGCGCAGTGCTCCACCACCGCGCAGGAGATCAGCCGCCTGAGCGTGGACAGCGAGCAGAAGATCGCGCAGTCACGCGAGATCCTGCGAGCGCTGGCGCCGAGCATCGCGGGAACCGCGCGGCTGGTGCAGGAGCTCGCGGCCGCGTCGTCGATTCAGGCGGCCGGGCTCACGGACGTGGAAGAGACGATGGCGCGCGCCGACGACTCGACGCGGCGCAACGCCGCCACGGCGGAGGAGTTCGCCGCCACGGCCGAGGAGCTCTCGGCGCAGGCGGAACGGCTGGAAGAGCTGGTCGGGCGCTTCCAGCTCAAGGGCGGGATGCTGGAGAAGCGGCAGTCCGCGCGGGCGCCGCGCGCGCGGGTCTCGCAACCGGAGGCCATTCCGGTCTAGCTGCCACTCCGGCGCCGCGGTGATCGCGGCGATCGGTGGGCGCACACCACCAATGTCCGCTCGCCATCCGGTCGCAACTGTCAGCCGAAGACCGCCCGCCTCTCGGGCGTAGGCACGCGCTCGTCCCCACCTGCATCGAAGCCGCATCGGGCTCGATCGACGTCGATCGCAGCACACCCATATCCCACCTCATGCGCACCTCGTTCGTTCTCGTCGCCGCGGCGCTCGCCGCGAGCTCTCCGCTCTCCGCGCAGGACGCCGCCAAGATCGACCTGCACGGCTTCGGCGGATGGAGCTATGGCCGCACCTCGGGGGACAACGTCTACCTCGGCGGCCTTCCCGAGGGAGACTACCGGCTCACCCAGTTCGCCCTGAACGCCGTCGCGCAGCCGACGCCCACGCTCCGCATCAACGCGCAGGCCGAGTGGATGGAGACCGACGACGGCAGCGTGGAGCAGCTCGACTTCGCGTTCGCGGAGCTGAAGGTGAGCGACAACGTGCATCTGCGTCTCGGCCAGGTGAAGCAGCCGTTCGGCATCTACACGGAGCTGTTCAACGTCGGCACCGTGCGCCCGTTCTTCTCGCTGCCGCAGGGCGTCTATGGCACGGTCGGATTCGTGGGGCAGTCCTACAAGGGGCTCGGGATCACCGGCACCCAGGCCCTGCCGCACGACTGGAGCGCGGACTACGACCTGTACGCCGGCGGCAGCGACCTGGAAAAGTCGCACGTCGTGGAGTTGTACTATCACGGCGACCCGCTCGATGAGGTCGGGCAGGAGGTCGAGCTCCAGTCGACCCGGAACGTGGTCGGCGGCCGCCTCGTGCTGCGCACGCCGCTGCAGGGGCTCAGCTTCGGTGGCTCGGGCTACACGGGCATCCTGAACGAGCCAGCGGCCAACCGCCGCGCGGTAGGCGGGCTCCAGGCCGAGTACGTCAACGACCGACTCTGGCTGCGGAGCGAGCTTGCCGCCGAGCACCAGGACCTCGACGAGGACGCCGCGGGCTACTACGCCGAGGCCGCGTACTTCGTGACGCCGAAGTGGCAGACGGCGCTCCAGTACAACGGGCTGTGGAACCGGTTCAGGGGAGTCCCCAAGTCCCACGTGCCCTCTCTGCAGGAGCACCATGAGACAGTGGCTGGCCTGAACTACTGGTGGTCGCGCGAGTTCGTGATCAAGCTCGACGTCCATGCCGTGGACGGCAATCGCTTCGCGCTTCCCCACCCCGAGCTGCTGCTGGCGACGCTGGCAGCGGGACAGCTGAAGACGCACACGACGCTGGTGCGCTTCGGCGGCCAGTTCAGCTTCTGAGGAACACTCGAATGCGAACCCTCTCTCGTACCGTGCTGGCCGCCGCAGTGGTCGCCGCCGGACTGTCCGTCGCTCCGTCGCTCGCACGTGCACAGGGCTACAAGGTCATCGTCAACGCCTCGGTGAGCGATCGCGCGATCAGCCGCTCGAAGCTGTCGCGAATCTTCCTCAAGCAGGACGCCAACTTTCCGGCCGGCCAGCCGGCGGCGCCAGTGGATCTCGTCGCGTCGTCTCCGGTGCGCGAAGCGTTCTCCAAGGCGGTGCTCGGCCGAGGCGCTGGCCCCGTGAAGACGTTCTGGCAGCAGCAGGTCTTCGCCGGCCGTTCGTCGCCGCCGCCGCAGAAGCCGACCGACGCCGAGGTCGTGGCGTTCGTGTCGTCCACGCCGGGTGCGGTGGGCTACGTGGCGGCCGACGCCGCGCTCAGCGGCGGCGTGAAGCAACTGCAGGTCGATCCCTGACCGCGGCCACGATCACCGACTGACCCCTCGCTCCGACCTGAAGTCTCTCTCACCGTCCCGGCACGCGCCGAGGATTGGAGCTCGCTCCGCCATGCCGCTCTTTCAATCGCTCGTCACGCGTTGGTCGCTCTACCTCGAGCACAAGACATTTCGAGAGCGCATCCGCCTGCTCCCCGTTGGCGCGGTGGTCGCGCTCGGAATGATCTTCGCGCTCAGCATCTCGCTCGGGATGCTGAACACGCGGCGCCTGACCAAGATCGACGCGCAGTACTATCCGGCACTCCGCATCGCGCGCGACCAACGCGAGACGCTGGCCGCGCTGCAGCGCAGTCTCGGCGACGCGGTCGGTGCGCGGGACAGCATCATGCTGGCGGCGACGGACTCGGCGGCGCGCGTGTTTCGCATCGAGTCCGACTCGTCGATCGCCACCAGGACCGACGCGCGCGCCGACTCGGAGATCGTGCAGCACTTCGACCAGTACTACGGCAGCGCGTACAAGCTGAGCGGCCTGCTCATCCGCGAGGAGGCCGAAGACAGCACGGCCCAGGCGACGGTGGCGATGATGTCGCAGTACAACGCGCTGCGCACCATGCTCGCTGAGCGCATCGCGGGCGACCAGAAGGCGATCGAGTCCGCGTTTCGCGTGGCTCGGCGCGTGGAGATCCTGAGCCTCCTGGGAGTGGTGCTCATCTCGCTCGTCGCGACGATCGGGCTGGCGTCGCTGGCCGTCGCGGCGACGTCGTCGTTGACCGATCCCCTGGACGAGATGGCGAACGTGGCGGATCGCATCGCCGGTGGCGAGCTCTCGGTCGAGATCCGCGAAGGGGGACGGGACGAGGTGGGCCGCGTGCTGCAGTCGATGCGCGGCATGGTGGAGTACCTGAAGGAGATGTCCAGCGTCGCGGGGGCGATCGCGGGTGGCAGCCTCGATCGCGAGGTTCGCCCACGGTCCGACCGCGACGAGTTCGGCACGTCGCTGGCCGCGATGGTGGAATACCTCGGGGAGATGTCGCTGATGGCGGAGCAGATCGCCTCCGGCGACCTGACCGTGCGCGTACGCTCGCGCAACGACGACGACGCGTTCGGCCGCTCGTTCACCGCGATGGTCGCGCGGCTCAACAGCGTCGTGTCGGAGCTGCTCCACGCGTCCAACTCGATCGCGGCATCCTCGTCGCAGATGCGCGACTCGGCACACGAGCTGGCGGAGAGCGCGGGCGAGGGCGCCGAGGGCATTCGCGGCGTGCTCGAACAGCTCTCCGAGATGGGGGGCTCGGTGCGGCGCAACGCCGAGCGCGGCACGGCGATGGAGCAGCAGGCACGCGATGGCGCGCACCGCACGCGCGAGGGCATGCGCTTCGTGCAGGAAGGGATCGACTCCACGGAGCAGATCTTCGTGAGCACCTCGGTGATCGAGAACATCGCCACACTGTCGAACCTGCTCGCGTTGAACGCGGCGATCGAGGCGGCTCGCGCCGGAGTGCACGGGCGGGGCTTCGGCGTGGTGGCGAACGAGGTGCAGAGCCTCGCCGCCGATGCGCAGGCGGCGGCCGGTGACATCAGCCGCGTCACCAAGGAGAGCCGGGCCAAGGGCGAGCGCTCGCGCGAGATCCTGCGCGCGCTGGTGCTCGGCATCGAAGGAACGACGAAGCTGGTCGAAGAGCTCGCGTCCACGTCGTCCGAGCAGGCACAGAGCCTCGCCCGGGTGGAGGAGTCGATGTCGAACGTGGACCAGGTGACGGTGCGCAACGCGGCGTCGGCGGAGGAGTTCGCGGCCACCGCGCAGGAGCTCTCGACTCAGGCGGCGCGGCTGCGCGAGCTGATCGGCCAGTTCCGCATCGAGGAGCACGAGAGCGGACGGCTCGCTGCGGCTTGAGGAGAGGATGAGTTGGGGCTCACTCGCGATGACCGCCAAAATCGGAACCGGCGTGGAGACCTCGCAGTGAGGCTTCCACGCCGGTTCTGGTTCGGGCCGTTCGACTCACTCGCCAACCGACCAACGAGCCAGCTCTCCAACCAGCTCACCTAGAGAATGTACTTCCTCAAGTCCTCGTCCTCGACGATCGCCTTGAGCTTCTCCCGCACCACGTCGGCATTCACCACGATGCGCTTCACACCGGAGTCGGGGAGCTCGAACAGCGTCTCCTCGAGCTGCGTGGTGAGCACGGTGTGCAGCCGACGCGCGCCGATGTTCTCCATGCGCGAGTTGACCACCGCCGCCGTGCGCGCGATCTCGGCGATGCCGTCCTCGGTGAACTCGAGAACCGCGCCCTCCGCGGCGACGAGCGCGGCGTACTGCTTGGTGAGCGCGTTCTCCGGCTCGGTCATGATGCGCACGAAGTCCGCCTCGGTGAGCGGCTTGAGCTCGACGCGAATCGGAAAGCGGCCCTGCAGCTCCGGAATGAGATCCGACGGCTTGCTGACGTGAAACGCGCCGGCGGCGACGAAGAGGATGTGGTCCGTCTTCACCATGCCGTACTTCGTCTGCACGTTCGAGCCCTCGACGATCGGGAGCAGATCACGCTGCACTCCTTCGCGCGAGACGTCGGGCCCGCCCATCTGGCTCTTCTCGCCGGCGATCTTGTCGATCTCGTCGAGGAAGACGATGCCGAGCGTCTCGACGCGCTCGAGCGCGTCGGCGATCACGTCCTCCATGTCGACGAGCTTCTGGAACTCCTGCTCGAGGAGGATGCGCCTCGCCTCGCTGACCTTCACCGTGCGCTTCTTCGTCTTCTTCGGCAGCACGTCGCGCAGCATCTCGGTGAAGTTCTCCATGCTCTCCGGCGCGCCCGGCGACGAGAACATGTCGAACATCGGCCCTGATTGCGCGGTGACCTCGATCTCGACCTCCCTCGCGTCGAGCTGTCCGTCGAGGAGCAACTGCTTGAGCTTGTCGCGCGTGCGCTTGTGGCGATCCTGCACCGCGTCGGCGGCGCGCTCCTGCTTGACGTCGCCGCCGGGCGAGACGACGAACACACCGCCAGCGTCGCCGGCGGAGACGAGGGTGGGCTCGGGCGCGGCCGCCGCCTTCGCGCCGTTCTCGGCGGGCGGGGTGGTCACGGGCGGGAGCAGCAGATCGAGCAGGCGCTCGTCCACCTTCTCGTTCGCGAGGTCCTCGACTTCGGTCTCGCGCTCCTGACGCACCATCTCGATCGCGCTGTCGACCAGATCGCGGATCATCCCTTCCACGTCGCGGCCGACGTAGCCGACCTCGGTGAACTTGGATGCCTCGACCTTGATGAACGGCGCGCCGGTGAGCTTGGCGAGCCGGCGCGCGATCTCCGTCTTGCCGACACCGGTCGGTCCGATGAGGATGATGTTGTTTGGCGAGATCTCGTCGCGAATGTTCTCGGGTGCCTGCTGGCGGCGCCAGCGATTGCGCAGTGCGATCGCGACGGCCTTCTTCGCGTCGGCTTGACCCACGATGTAGCGGTCGAGCTCTGCGACTATTTGACGAGGTGTAAGATCCGCGAGTCGGGCCAGGGCCTGCTGCGTGCGAGGGGATGGCATGATCAGACCGCCTCGAGCACGGTGATGTTCGTGTTGGTATAGACGCAGATCTCACCGGCAATGGTGAGGCTGCGCTGCACGATCTCCGATGCGGTGAGCTCGGTGTTGGTGGCCAGCGCGCGCGCCGCGGCGAGCGCGTACGCGCCGCCCGACCCGATCGCGAGGATGCCATCGTCCGGCTCGATCAGCTCGCCGGTGCCGGAGATGATGTAGCCGTGCGACGAGCTGGCGACGACGAGCAGCGCCTCGAGCCGGCGCAGCACGCGGTCGCTGCGCCAATCCTTGGCGAGCTCCACGGAGGCGCGAGGGAAGTTGCCGGGATAGCGCTGGAGCTTCTCCTCGAACTTCTCGAATAGCGTGAGGGCGTCCGCGGCCGAACCGGCGAAGCCCGCGAGCAGCTTGCCGTCGCCGAGGGCGCGGACCTTGTTGGCTTTGGCCTTCATGACGGTGTCGCCGACGGTCACCTGCCCGTCGCCGCCCAGCGCCACGGTGCCGCCGCGCCGCACGGCCAGGATGGTCGTGGCGCGAATGGTTGGGAACTCTGACATGGAGTGAAATCTAGCGGGCGGCGCGCGGCGCGGAGCGCCGCCGTTCGTCGGTGAACGGTTCGTCGGTTCACGGCCGGCCTCGGGCGAGTCGCTGCCTCCCGAGGCTGGCTGACGAACCGAAAACCGAAGAACCGACTAACGGTCCAACCGCTTCACCGAATCCGATCGTTCTCCTCGGGCGGCTTCTGTTTCGAGCCCGTGCCTCTCCGCAGCGCGCCGCGATTCACGATGCGGTCGCGGAAGAACCGCTTGTTCAGCACGCCGCCGACCAGGATCATGATCGCGCCGAGGATCATCACGACGTTGCCATACGGCCAGCTGTCGCGGCCGATGAGCGCGGCGGCCATGCAGAGGACGCCGACGCCGATGGCGGCTTCGCCGCCCAGATGACGCTCCTCGCGCGTGCGGCGGCGCCGCTCGCGCCGGTAGGGCACGTCCTCCGGCAACCAGGCGTCGGCAAGAATGCCAATGCCGATCAGGGCCACGAGGATGCCAAGGATGAGGGGGATCGTTTCGACTCGCAACGCTCTGGCTCCACGGGAGGCCGACGGTTCGCCAGCGTCCTCAAGCGATCTTCATGCCCGAGGGTGTGCCTTCTGGTAGACCTGCTTCAGCCGCTCCACGCTGGTGTGGGTGTAGATCTGGGTCGTGGAGATGGACGCGTGGCCGAGCAGCTCCTGCACCGCCCTGAGATCGGCGCCGGCGTCCAGCAGATGGGTCGCGAAGGTGTGCCTGAGCGAGTGGACCGAGAGGCCGGCGTCCTCGTCGATCTCGGCGAGGAAGCCAGACACGACCTTCTGCACCATCCGCACGCCGATGCGCTTGCCAGTCCGCGAGAGAAAGTATGCCGAACGTTCGGCGCCGGTCCGTACGTTCCGCAGCAGGTCGTCGCGCTTCGCCTCGTAGTTCCGCAGCGCGAGCGCGGCGTGATCGCCCAATGGAACGATGCGCTCCTTCCTTCCCTTCCCTCGGACCTTCACCTGCTGGCTCACGAGGTCGAGGTCGCCCTTGCTCAATCCCTGAAGCTCCGAGAGCCGCATCCCGGTCGAGTAGAAGAGCTCGAGGATGGCGAGGTTCCGCACGTCGGTGAAGTTGCCTTCCTGCGCGCGAAGCTCGGCCATCTGGAAGAGCAGCTCGATCTGCGCGCGGTCGAGGTAGCCTGGCAGATGCTTGTCGAGCCGCGGTGCGCCGACGGCGCGCGCCGGGTTCGCCTCGACCATCTCGTTGCGATGCATCCACCGATAGAAGCTGCGAACGCCCGAGAGCGTGCGCGCCATGGTGCGCTTGCCGACGCCGCGACGATTGAGGTGAGCGAGGAAGCCGCGCATCGCGAGCCGGTCCACACCTTCCCAGCTCCACCCATCGATGCCGTAGTAGCCGCCGAGGAACGCGACGAAGTCCGCGAGATCGCGGCGGTACGCGGTGATGGTGTGAGGAGAGACGTCGCGCTCCTTCTCCAGGTGCCGCAGGTATTCCTCGACGTCCGGAGGAATGGACGGCTCGGCCGGGCTCTCGCTCGCACCGCCCGCGCTCGCGCGAGTGGACTTCGCTGGAGCCGCCGATTTCGCCGCCCTTGGCGTCACGCGCCGCTGCTCGCCGCGAGCAGGTTCGCATCGCGCCACTCCGTCATCACGGCGAGCGCACGCTCGGCGAGCTTCTCCTTCTTGGCGCGCTTGTCCTTCACGCGAACACCCAGCTCCTCCACCAATCCGAAGTTCGCGTTCATCGGCTGGAAGTGTCGCGGATCGGCCTCGCGCATGTAGCGGTACAGCGCGCCGAGCATGGTCGTGGGCGGTGGGAGCACGGGCTCGTCACCGGCGAGCAGGCGCGAGAGGTTGATGCCCGCGAGCAGTCCGGTGGCGGTGCTCTCGGTGTAGCCTTCGACGCCGGTGAGCTGGCCGGCGAAGAGCACGCGCGGGTCGTCGCGCAACGCGAGGTGTGGCAGCAGCGCCGCCGGCGCGTTGAGATACGAGTTCCGGTGAATGGATCCGAAGCGGAGGAACTCGGCGTTCTGGAGCCCCGGGATCAGCCGGAAGACGCGCTGCTGCTCTGGATAGCGAAGCCGCGTCTGGAAGCCGACGAGATTCCACATCTGCCCCGCGCGATCCTCCATGCGGAGCTGCACGACGGCGTACGCCTCGCGGCCGGTGCGTGGATCGACGAGACCGACCGGCTTCATCGGTCCGAAGCGGAGCGACTCTCTCCCGCGCTTGGCCATCTCCTCGGCGGGCATGCAGCCCTCGAAGTACGGCACCGCGTCGAACTCGTGCGCCGTGGCCTTGTCGGCCGTCGTCAGCGCGTCGATGAACGAATCGTACTGCTCGCGCGACATCGGGCAATTGAGATACGCGCCATCGCTCTCGCCCTCCATCGTCTCCTTGCCGTAGCGCGACGCGCGGAAGACGACGTCGTAGTCGATGGAATCGTGCGCGATGATGGGCGCGATCGCGTCGTAGAAGGCGAGCGATTCGACACCGAGCCTGGCGCGAATGGACTCGGCAAGCGCGCTCGACGTGAGCGGACCGGTCGCGACGACGCCGGGTGATGGGAGCTCGACCACTTCACCCCGCTCCAGCCTGATACCCGGATGCGACGTCACGCGTTCGTGCACCGCGCGCGAGAAGACCTCGCGGTCGACTGTGAGGGCGCTGCCACCAGGAACCCGCGCCTCGTCCGCACACTCGAGGATCATGCAGCCGAGCAGCCGCATCTCGGCCTTGAGCAGACCGTGCGCGTTGGAGCTCTCGGTGCTCTTGAAGGTGTTGGAGCAGACCAGCTCGGCGAGCCGGTCGGTCTTGTGCGCCTCCGTGCCGACGCTGGGCCTCATCTCGTGCAGCACGACCTCGTGCCCTCGCTCGGCGAGCTGCCAGGCGGCCTCGCTGCCGGCGAGTCCGCCGCCGATGATGTGGATGGGGGGCATGGGGGAAAGATAGCGGTGGATCGGTGAAGCGGTGGGTCGATGAACCGGTTGATCGATGAAGCCGTGGATCGGTGAAGCGATGGATCAACCGCAGGTCCGATCAACCGCAGGTCCGATCAACCGCGTTACCGATCAACCGCCGTTCCGATCACGGCTTCATCCCCCGATCCAGCTCCTGAATCGTCGCCACCGACGGTCCTCGCGTCTTCTGCAGACGCGCCGCGACGCGTTCCGCCTGTGCGAGGACGCGCAGCACGTTGCCGCTCGACAGCTTGGCCAGGTCGGCGTCGCTCCATCCACGTCGCGCCAGCTCCGCGAACAGAGAGGGGAACTTCGAGACGTCCTCGAGCCCGACGACGTTCTCCGTGATCCCGTCGAAGTCGCTGCCGATGCCGACGTGGTCGACGCCGGCGAGCTTGCGCACGTGCTCGATGTGGTCGGCCACCTGCGCGATCGACGCCTTGGGGCGAGGGTGCGCGGCGCGCCAGGCGCGATAGTCCGCCGCCACGCCAGCGGTATCGGCACCGCGGCGACGGCGGATCGCCGCCACCTCGGCCTCCGCGGCCTGATCGTCCGCCCACACCTCGGGCGAGACGAACGCGGTGACGAACGGCACCATCACCACGCCGCCATTCTTCGGAACACGAGCGAGGATGGAGTCGGGCACGTTGCGTGGATGATTCACCAGCGCGCGCGCGCCCGAGTGCGAGAAGATCACCGGCGCCTCGCTCACGTCGAGCGCGGCGCTCATCGTGCCGGGCGACACGTGCGCGAGGTCGACGAGCATGCCGACGCGGTTCATCTCGCGCACGACCTCGCGCCCGAACGGCGTGAGTCCGCCGTGCTTCGCGCTGTCGAGCGCGGCGTCGGCCCAATCGAGCGTGACGTTGTGGGTGAGCGTCATGTAGCGCGCGCCGAGCGTGTAGTACTGCCGGAGCACGGCGAGCGAGTTCTCGATTGCGTGGCCGCCCTCGAGGCCGAGGAGCGAACCGATCTTTCCCCTGCGTGGGCTGGCGCGCAGCTCCGCGGCGGTGAGCGCCCACGCGAACGCCGGCTGCTCATCGATGATCTCGCGCGCGATGTCGATCTGCTCGAGCTGCACGCGCGCGTAGCCCGGCACGCTCGAGACGGCGCCGTTCGCGGCGTAGAGCGCGTCGCCGCGCTCGCCGGGTATGTAGATCGACCAGAACTGTCCGCCCACGCGGCCCTGTCTCAGCCGCGGAATGTCGGTCATGCCCGGCGCGTGCGTGCGCAGGTCGTACGCGCGCACGTCGCGCATGTGGACGCTGTCCTCGCGGACGCGCCAGGGGAGGTCGTTGTGCCCGTCGATCACGGGCGCGGTGGCGAGCACGCGCAGTGCACGCGCGAGATCGGCTCTCGAGGGCTGCGGTGCGGATGGACTCGCGGCGGCGCTCTGCGCGGCGCTCGACGCGGCCGAGCCGAGCATGCGCGCGCCGAGCGCGAGGGCGGCGATGACGTGATGAAATCTCATCGGGCAAAGGTACCGGCGAGAGCGCTCGACAGTGAGCCGCGGACGCGCGCTCTGGCCCCGACCAACTCCCGGGTCTACGTTTGTGCGCGTCCGGACCCCCTTCCCCGCCATGCCCCTTCGCGACCAGCTGCAGGACACCCTCGGCGCCGCGTACACCATCACGCGCGAGCTGGGCGGAGGCGGGATGTCGCGCGTGTTCGTCGCGCGCGAGGAATCGCTGCGGCGCAACGTCGTGGTCAAGGTGCTGCCGCCCGAGCTGCTCGCCGGAGTGAACGCCGAGCGGTTCGACCGCGAGATCGCGATGGCGGCGGGGCTGCAGCACCCACACATCGTGCCGGTGCTCACGGCGGGCCAGATGGACGGCGTGCCGTACTACACGATGCCGTTCGTCGACGGCGAGTCGCTGCGCGGACGGCTCACCACCGACGGCGCACTGCCGATCACCGAGTGCATCGGCATCCTGCGCGACGTGGCGAAGGCGCTGGCGTACGCGCACGAGCGCGGCATCGTGCACCGCGACATCAAGCCGGACAACGTGCTGCTCTCCGGCGGCTCCGCGGTGGTCACCGACTTCGGCATTGCGAAGGCGCTGAGCGCGGCACGCACCGACGCACCGGGTGGCACGCTGACGCAGATCGGCACGTCGCTCGGCACGCCGGCCTACATGTCGCCCGAGCAGGCGGCGGCGGATCCCGCGACCGATCATCGCGCGGACATCTACTCGTTCGGCTGTCTCGCGTACGAGATGATCGCGGGGCGGCCGCCGTTCACGGCGAAGAACCCGCAGAAGCTGCTCGCCGCCCAGATGGGGGAGACGCCGCAGCCGATCGCCGAGCTGCGGCCGGACGTGCCGCAGTCGCTGGCGACGCTCGTGATGAAGTGTCTCGCGAAGGACGCCGACGACCGGCCGCAGCGCGCCGTCGAGATCGTGCGGATCCTCGAGACGGTCACGAGCGGCGCGGGGCACGACGCGATGCCGATGATCCTCGCGGGTGGACGCGGCATGTTCAAGCGCGCGATGCTCGTCTACGTGCTGGCGTTCGTGATCGTGGCGGTGGTGGCGAAGGCGGCGATCGTCGCGGTGGGGTTGCCCGATTGGGTCTTCCCCGGGGCGCTCGTCGTGATGGCGCTCGGGCTGCCCGTCATCCTCTTCACGGCCTACGTCCACCGGACGACGCGGAAGATGATCGGCGCGACGCCGACCTACACGCCGCACGGGACGCCGAGCCTGGCGCGGGGCACGATGGCGCAGCTGGCGCTCAAGGCGAGCCCGCACTGGTCGTGGCGGCGCGCGGGAATTGGAGGTGGGCTGGCGGTAGCCTCCTTCGTGCTGCTCGTCGGCGGATACATGGCGCTGCGCGCGCTGGGGATCGGACCGGCGGGCTCGCTGCTCGCCGCGGGTGACCTGGCGCAGCACGAGCAGATCCTCGTCGCCGACCTGCCGAACCCGGCGGGCGATACGACGCTCGGCGCGGTGGTGACCGACGCGCTGCGGACGGCGCTCGGTGAATCCCAGAGCGTGACGATCATGCAGCCCGCGGCCATTCGGGACGTCCTCGTGCGCATGGAGCTCCCGGCAGGCACGCGAGTCGATTTCGCCCTGGCGCGAGAGATCGCCACGCGCGAGGGGATCAAGGCCCTCGTCGACGGAACACTGATCGGCGTCGGGGGGCGATACGTCATCGCGCTCAAGCTCGTGTCACCTCAGAGCGGTGAGACGCTGGCCAGCTTTCGCGAGACGGCGAGCAGCGAGTCGGAGATCCTGCCGACCATCGACAAGCTGGCCAAGCGCGTGCGTGCGAAGATCGGCGAGTCGCTGCGTCAGGTACAGAGCACGCCGCCGCTCGAGCGGGTGACGACGTCGTCGCTCGACGCGCTCAAGAGATACGTCCAGGCTCTGAAGGCAATCCGCGACGACGGCGATTTCACCAGGGGCGCCGCACTCCTCGAACAGGCGATCGCCCTGGATACGGGCTTCGCGATGGCGTACCGAAAGCTGGCCGTCGAGTACAACAACCGAGGCCTGAGCGAACGAGCAACCGAGTACATCGAACGGGCGTTCGCGCACCGAGACCGGCTCAGCGACGTCGAACGATTCATCCTTCTGGGCACCTACTACTCGCTGGCGGAGCACAGAGATCTCCGGAAGTCGCAGGCTGCTCTCGATCAGGCGCTCGAGATCCAACCCGACAACGCCGTCGCGCTCCTCAATCGCTCCAACCATCATGCCTTTCTCCACCAGTTCGACAGGGCCGATGCCCTACTCGCACGGGCGCTGGTCGTGGGCGATCTGTCACCGGTAACGTTCAGGGCCGCGGCTGGCGTGAAAGCCGCTCGCGGGAAGCTCGATTCGGCCAGCGTCGTGGCCGATTCGTTCGCCGCGGCGTTCCCGAGGAATCCATCTGTACTGGAGGTCCGCGAGAACGTGCTGTGGGCGCGCGAGCGATACGACTCGGCCTCGCTCGTGAACGACAAGTTCGCGGCGGCGGCGGTGGAGCCCGATGACCGCTCCCAGGTCGCGTCGATGCGCGCAGACCTGGCGAGGCTGCACGGGCAGATCGCTCAAGGTATTCAGGCGACGAACGAGAGCTTCGCGATCGTGGGCCGCGCGGGGCTAAAGAATGCGGAATTGGCGGCGGCGATCTCCCAGGCGACCGATCTCGCCTGGTTTCTCGCCGACTTGCCAGCCGCGCGGCGTACGCTCGACGACGCGCTCGCGCGCCATCCCCTCAGCAAGGTCTCGGCGCCCGGCAGGACCTACGCCGACCTCGTCGCGGCCGAGGTGCTGGCGGGCCGACCGGACCGCGCGCGAATCGTTCTGGCGCAGTGGCAACAGCGGTGGGGAACATCGCCGAGCGAGCTGTTCACCATCGTCAAGCGATCGATGGAGGGTCGCCTCGCGGCGGCAGCGGGTCGTCACACGGATGCGGCGAAGGCGTTCCGCGAGGCGGATGAGGCGGGATTCGCCTACGCTCACACAGCCCTCATGGCGAATACATACGACCTTGCCGGCAACACCGACTCCGCGATCGTCGTGTACAACCGGTTTCTCGATCGCAAGGCTGCCCACCCGCAGCAGCGCCTCGTAGAGGGACGATTTCTTCCCGGTGTACACAAGCGTCTGGGTGAGCTGTACGAAGCGAGAGGCGATCGACCGCAGGCGCTTCGCCACTATCGCGTCTTCATCGAGCTGTGGAAGGACGCCGACCGCGCGCTGCAGCCGAAGGTGCAGGATGCGCGGCGGCGGGTGGCAGAGCTGACGCGGGGGACCGACGTGAGGCGGTAGAGCGCGTGCGCTCTGGCCACGCCGCGACGCCAACCCTGCTTTGTGGTAACCGTTCGGCGCCCGCCACGGGCCGGCAATGCCCCTTCGCGACCAGCTGCAGGACACGCTCGGCGCCGCGTGAACTGATGAACTGAACGGCAGGGAGCTCGAGCGTGAGCTACGAGCTCT
>DASYMZ010000005.1:0-13037 GCA_036008805.1 Gemmatimonadaceae bacterium | reverse complement strand
GGCTCGAGAAGTTCTACGCCGGCGGCGAGGAGGCCATGCGCGCGCATGCGCTGCAGCTCCAGCTGCACTTCCTCGCCACGCGCTTCGAGAGCATGCGCCGCATGCGCGGTGCCGGCGGGAGCTGGGTGCTCGATCGCACGTGGTACGAGGACGCGGAGATCTTCGCGCGCGGCCACTTCGACGAAGGGTTGATGACGGAGCTCGAGTGGGAGCTCTACCGTCAGCTCTACGCGGAGCTGCTGCACTCGCCCTCGGCGCGTCCGCCGCGGCTGCTCGTCTATCTGCACGCGCCGCTCGACGTGATCGTGGAGCGGATCAGAGCGCGTGGGCGGCCGAAGGAGAAGGAGACGCCGGTCGAGTACTGGGCCGCGCTTCACGCGCGCTACGAGAGCTGGATCGCGCGGTTCCGCGCCTGTCCGGTGCTGAGCCTCGATGTGCGAGACTACGATCTCGTGACGGACCCAGAGGCGATCGAGGCGGTGGCGGCGCGGGTACGGGCGAGGCTGGAGCCGGAGCTGCCGCAGACGGAGCTGTTTCCGGGGGCCGTGCGGCGAGAAGGCGCGGGGGTGTAGCAACGCACCTCGAGCCTGACACTCCGAGCACGTCATTGGACGGTGTGGCCGGATGGATCGTTCCCGCGCAACCACCGCTCCGCCCCCGGGTATCATTACCTCGAACGTCCCGCCTGCTCCGGAGCGCCCCATGTCCCGCCACTCGTCGCCGTTCACCCGTCGCGTCGCTTCGGCCGCCGTCGCGCTGGCGATGTTCGCCGCATGTCGTGATGGCGCGGCGGACCGTTCGTCGCCCCCCACGGATTCCGCGCTCGCGCGCGACCTCGCCATGGCGCAGCAGCAACTGCCGCCGCAGACGGTGTTCAACGACGCGCCGATCGGCGCGACGAGCGCCAGCCCTGCTAGAGGCGCTGCCGATCCGCGGCCCGAGCCGCCGACGGCGCGCGCACCTCGGCCGGTCCCGAGCCCGCGGCGCGAGAGTCCGCCCGCGCCCGTCGCTCGCACGCCGAAGCCCACGCCACCCTCGCCATCGCCCTCCGTGGAGCAGCCGGCGCCGGCTCCGGCGCAGGCGCCTGCACCCGCCGCCGGGATCATCGGCGCGGGAAGCCGAGTGGGGATGACGATCAATGGCTCCGTGTGCACGGGCAGCGCGCTCGCGGGCGACAAGTTCACCGCGACCGTGTCGAGCGCCACCGTCGGCAGCAACGGCGCGATCATTCCCGCCGGAGCGACCGTCGTGCTCGAGGTGGTGTCCGTCGACCGCGCCGACCCGATCGAGATGAGCCAGATCCATTTCCACGTACGCGCGATCGATGTGAACGGCAGCGCGTATCCCGTCGAGGGCGAGCTCGCCACGCTCGGCTCCATGGAGCCGGTGCGGGTCGCGGCGGGCAACGATCGCACGAAGGTGATCGGCGGCGCGGTCGCCGGTGCGGTGCTCGGCCGGATCCTCGGCAAGAGCACCAAGGCCACGGTGATCGGCGCGGCCGCGGGGGCGGCGGCCGGAAGCGCGGCCTCCAAAGCGTCGAAGGGGACGGATGCCTGTCTCCCCGACGGCAGCCCACTCCGTCTCACCCTGTCGCGCGAGATCGTCGTACGCCGTGAGGGGCAGATCTGAGCTCTGAGTGCGGCGGGTGATCCGGCTCGCCGGCACAGGCGTCTCTACACAGCGTCTCGCGAGCTCGGCATTAACGTCTCCACTCCTGGTGCGTCTCCTCCTGTGAACGGCGCGAGGGCCCCGCGTCGAAAGCGGTTCACGCGAGACAACCCTGATCTGGAGGAGCACCTGATGAAGACCGTCAACTCTCTCATGCTCGGTACCGCCCTCGCGCTGAGCGCGGTGGGCACGCTGTCGGCGCAGGCCCATCCCCGCAAGGACGTGCGCCAGGATCGGCGCGAGCTCAGGGGAGACCATCGCGAGATCAGACAGGACCATCGCGAGATCGTCGGCGACAAGCGTGAGATTCTCGGTGACAAGCGCGAGATCGCAACGAACAGGGCGCAGCACGACACCGCCGGCGTGCGAGCGGCGCGGCACGAGCTGCGCGGCGACGTGCGCGATGCCAGGGGCGACCATCGCGACATCGTCCGCGATCGCGCCGACGCGCGGAAAGACCTGCGCGATCTGCGCCGCGACCGCCGCGATCTGCCGCGGAACAACCCCTGAAATTCGGGGTTGAAGGATGGACGACCCCGCGTCGGCGCCATGCCGACGCGGGGTCGGTCGTATTTTGACCCACCGGACTTACGCCGGCCCGGTTGCAGCGCATACTCTACACGCGATGACGTCCGACACGCCCGACGAGACCATGCCCCCCACCCCGCCCGATCAGGTTGGGGAGACGCAGGTCGTTGCCCCGCCGGAGGGAGACGCGCCCCTCGAGACGAGTCAGCTCGGCTCGGGACAGCTGCGCGAGCAGCCGACGTCGGAAGCGCAGTCGATCGCGGTGCTCAAGGTGTGTCCGCAGTGCGGCACCGAGTACGAGACCGCCGCGCGCTTCTGTCCCACCGACGGCACCGCGCTCCGCCCGAAGGGCTCGGACTCGCTCGTCGGCTGCGTGCTCGCCGACCGCTATCACATCCTCAAGCGGATCGGTGAGGGTGGGATGGGCCGGGTGTATCTCGGCGAGCACGTGAAGATGAATCGCCAGTGCGCGATCAAGGTCATGAGCCCCGCGCTGGTGAACGACGCCGAATCGGCGTCGCGGTTCGCGCGCGAAGCGTCGAACGCCGCGCGCATCATCCATCCGAACGTCGCCGCGGTGTTCGACTACGGCGAGAGCGACGGGCTCGTCTACCTCGTGATGGAGTACGTGGACGGCGAGCCGCTCTCGCGGCTGCTCGCGCGTGAGGCCCCGTTCGCGCTCGAGCGCGCGGTCGATCTCGCGCGCCAGATCGCCGATGCGCTCGGCGCCGCGCACGAGCTGGGAATCGTGCACCGCGATCTCAAGCCGGACAACATCCTCGTCGCGCGCAGCAAGAGCGGGAAGGAAGTGGTGAAGGTCGTCGACTTCGGCATCGCGAAGGCGATGCAGGAAGGCGCGGGCGAAGCGCTCACGCGCACCGGTCTGGTGATCGGCACGCCCGAGTTCATGAGTCCCGAGCAGCTGCTCGGCGATCCGGTCGACGCGCGCAGCGATCTCTACGCGCTCGGCTGCATTCTCCATCTGATGCTGACGGCGGCGCCGGCGTTCGAGGCACCGACGCGCGAGCAGATGATCAAGCGGCGTCTCTCCGAGGAGCCGCCGCACGCGCAGGAGATCGATCCCGGCATCCCCGACTCGATCGATCGCATCATCGGCCGACTGCTCGCACGAAGCCCTGGCGACCGCTATGGCTCGGCCGCGGAAGTACGCGATGCGCTCGGCGGCACCCACACGCGCCGTCTCAGCAGCGACGGCACCGTGATGCCGCGGATGGAGACGCCGCGCAGCGCGCCAACGGTCGTCTTCGGCGCGGCGGAGAGCGCGACGGAGCGGACGCCGCTTCAGTCGGCTGAGCGAACGGCTGAAGTGGCGCCGATCACCGTGCAGACGGTGAAGCCGCGTCGCCGTGGACCATGGCTCGCCGTCTTCGTGCTGCTCGTCGCGGCGGCGGCGATCGTGTTCGTCGTGATGTCGAACAACGCGCGCGAAGCCAGGCAGCAGCTCATCGCGAAAGCGCAGCGGGACAGCGTGCAGGGCGCGCGCGCGGTGGACAGCAGTCGGATCGCCGACAGTCTGCGTCTCGCGACGACGGCACCCGTGGTCATGGTCGACACGGTGGCGCAGCGCATCCGGCAGCAAGCCGACAGCATCGCGAACGCGCGGCGTGCGCTGACGAATGGGCTGCTCGGTGGGATCCGGCTCTATACGAGCGCGCTACAGCAGGGCGACATGAACAGAGCGCGCGCCGCCTTCCCCAACGTGTCGGAGACCGAGCAGCGGCAGTGGCAGTCCGCGATGGAGAAGTACGATCTGAAGATCCGAGTTGGCCAGCCGGCGAACATCGCGTTGAGCAGCCACGACAGCGTCGCGAGCTTCAACGTCGTGCTTCAGGTGCAGTACATCGACAAGAGCACCAAGCAGCCGACGTCGGCACAGCTTCGACGTCGCGCCACGCTCGTGCGTCAGGGCACCGGCTGGCAGCTCACCGCGCTCACGCCCGCCTAGCGATCAGCGCTCCGCGCGATCGCGGAGCGTGCGACGACGCGCTACGACCGCTTGCCGAGCTTCGCGCGCAGATCGGTCGCGACTGAATCGAGCTGCGCCGAGTCGAAGCCGACGTCGAACTCCTGGCCCCGCGCCCACCGCGCCTCGGAGTGCACCTGCAGCGAGCGCCAGTCGTCGCCGATGAATCGCGCCGTGATGCGCGTGCGATAGCGCAGGTCCGGCACTCCATCGCGCACGACGCTCGCCTGCCAGGTCGTCATGACAAAGCCGGCGCGCGGATCGACCACGTCCACCACGTAGCGCTGCGACAGTGCGTCGACGAGCGTGCGCATCGCCTGCGCATGGGTGAGACCCTCACGCACGTCGATCGAGCGCATTGCGGGGGCCTCGGCGGTGGTCCGCACGAACGAGTAGGGGGCGGTGCTGCCGCCGTTGGCGCCGGTGCTAGTGGTGTTGGTGGACGCGACGGGTGACGGGCCGGCGCCAGGAGCTGGCGACTGCGACGCCTTGGAGCAGGCGAGAAGCGAACAGGCGAGCAGAAGCGTGAAGGCGCGCATGGGGGGCAATATACACCAGACGTCAGAGTGGGCAGCCGGTCACACAGGCTGCCCACTCTGGTAATTCGCGTGCCGTGACGATTACTGCACGCAGCGGCCCTTTGGATCGGGCTTCGGCTTGTCGACGACCACGCGATGGTCCAGGTCGGCGATCCTGATCGCCGCATCGCGCACGAGCGTGGCGACCTGGGCCATGCGCCTGTAGTCGATGTACTCCGGCTCGTCGGTCACCTGGTGGTAGTCCGAGTGGCCGCCCGTGGTGAAGAAGGTGACGGGAATGCCGTAGCGCGCATACTCGTAGTGATCGCTGCGGCAGTAGATGTTCTGCGGATGCCCGTTCGCGTCGATGCTGTAGTCGAAGTTCAGCCCGAGCTTGTTGCTCGTGTTGACTGCTTCGATAAGGTCGCCGAGCTCGGTGGAGAGCCGGCGCGACCCGACGAGCTGCACGTAGCCGGGGCCGCCGTAGGTGAGACCGCCTTCCTTCTTCTCACCCGTGACGTCGGTCGCGGCGCCGCGGCCAACCATGTCCATATTGAGCTGCGCGACGATGGAATCGCGCGGGACGGTCGGATTGTCGGTGAAGTACTCCGAGCCGTAGAGGCCGGCCTCCTCACCGGTGTGCCACACGAACAGGATCGAGCGCTTCGGCTTCGTCTTCGCGCTCGCGAGGTTCTCGGCGATCTCGAGCACGCTCATCGAGCCCGAGCCGTCGTCGTCGGCACCGTTGTAGATCGAGTCCAGCCGCACGCCGTGCAGCTTGTGCAGGCTGTCGGTGATCGCCTTGATGCGTGCCGTCTGCTCCGCGGTGAGCGCGACGCCTGAGGGGCTGTCCGCGCCCTGCGGACGCGCGACGGCCATGTACGCTTTCACGGAGTCGTGATCGACGGGCCGATGATTGAAGCCGATGTGATCGTTGTGCGCACCGATCGCGACGTACTCGCCCTTGAGTGCGGGATCGGAGCCCGGCAGGATCCCGATCACGTTGCGGCCGGGTGCCTGCTCTTCCTTGAGGACGATGGAGCCGGACAGCGGCTTTCCAGCCGCGCCCGCCTTGAGGCTGTCGAGCGACCCGAAGATGAGCGACGCGACGCGCGGCGTGACGAGGATCGACGACGGACCGGCCACCGGAGTGGCGCTCTCGCGCAGGGCGGTGCTCCGCGCGATCTGCGGCACCACCGCCGCGGGGAAACGCTGCAGCCCGACGACGAGCACCGCCGCCGCCCCGCCGAACCGCGACTTGTCGGAGAAGATCGCCCGCATCGGGCCGGGGGTGCTCTGGATGGTGAGCAGGACGACCTTGCCCTTCACCGCGTCCGCGGCCGGCCAGGTCGTCGAGTCGGCGCTCACTCCACCGAACACCACTGGCACGCCATCGAGGGCGATGGTGCGGCCAGTGCGCGCGATCGGGAGGTAGTCCGTCCCGAAGGCGAGGGTCTGGTCGCCGACCTTCATCGTCGACGCGACAGTGTCGGTGTAGTTGGTGAACAGCGGAAGGTTCTGGAAGTACCCGCCGTTCTCACCCGCCGGCACGAGCCCGATGCGACGCACTTCGCGCTCGATGTATGCGGTGCCTTTGAGATTGTATTCGGTGCCGACCTGGCGCCCCATCATCGAGTCGTCGGCGAAGATGTAGAGCCGAGTCATGAGGTCGGCGGCGCTGATCGGCGCGGTGGTCGGCTTGCCGGTGTACTTGAGCGGCAGCTCCGCCGACGGCGCGGCGGAGCGGATCAGCGTCTGCGCTGACTGCGCTGAGGCGAGAGCGGGAAGCGCGAGCAGCGCGCCGAGCGCGAGTCTGACGGCGGTGCAGGAAGACGACATCAACGAGCTCCGAGTGGTCGGGAATCGAGCAGGTGGATTTCCGCGCCGAGGTGAACAGGCGGGGCTGACGCAAACGATGGGACCAAAGTTACCGTGCAGCGGCTCGTCCGGCTCGGACAGCCGTGCACTCGGCCGTTCGGCACGCTCACTCTCTACCCGGCTGCGTTCCTCATGCTCCAACGCGATCTGCACCACGCGCTTCGCGAGCGCTCGCTCGTCAGCCATCGCGAGATCGCCGACCTGGCGCGCCCTCTGGACCCCGAGCAGCTCGTCAGGCGACCATCGTCCGGCGGCTGGAGCGTGGGCGAGGTGCTCGAGCACCTCATCATCGCGGAGGGCGCGTACGAGCCGGTGGTGGAGTCGGTGCTTCGCGAGGCGCGCCCGGACGCCCGCGCCCCGCTGCGCGAATGGTCGCCTTCGTTCGTCGGAGGACTGCTCACACGTGCCCTCGAGGGGCCGCGGCGAATCGGCGCGCCGAAGACGATCCGGCCCGGTGCCACGCCGCGCGCCGGCGTGGTGGAGAAGTTTCTCGCGCAGCACTCCGCCTTCGTCACTCGTCTCGACGCGGCCGAGTCCTACGACTGGCGCGCGCTCACGCTGAGATCTCCGGTGGTTCCGCCGCTCCTGCGGCCGCTCGCGCGAATGAATCTCGGCGACGCGTTCGTGGTGTCCGTCGTACACGTGGAGCGGCACACGCGGCAGATGGAACGGGCGATCGCGGCGACGCGATAGCGCCGCGCTCCGGCCGTGCGCGCCGGCTGGCGAACACTGGCATTTGCGGGCGCGCGCGATAAAATCTCCCCTTCATGCACATAGCCGTCCCTACTGAAACGAGTCCCGGCGAGCTTCGCGTCGCGATCACCCCCGACAGCGTCGCCCGCCTGGTGAAGGCGGGGCACGTCGTCCGAGTTCAAGCCGGCGCGGGGGTTCGCGCCGGCTTTCCCGATCCGGCATACGAGAGCGCCGGCGCGACGCTCGCGACCGGCCCCGCAGTCTACGACGGCGCGCAGCTCGTCTGTCGCGTGCAGCCACCCTCGGACGCCGACATCTCGGCGATGCCGCCGGGCGCCGCGCTCCTGTCCCTGCTCAACCCGGGCCGCAACGCTGCCGTGCTCGACGCGCTCGCGAAGCGGGGCATCACTGCGCTGGCGCTCGAGCTGGTGCCGCGCATCACGCGCGCGCAGTCGATGGACGTGCTCTCCTCGCAGAGCACGGTCGCGGGCTACAAGGCGGTGCTGATCGGCGCGTCGGCGCTGCCGAAGTTCCTGCCGATGCTCACCACTGCCGCCGGCAATGTGTCGCCCGCCAAGGTGTTCATCATCGGCGCCGGCGTCGCCGGACTCCAGGCGATCGCCACCGCGCGCCGCTTGGGCGGGGTCGTCTCCGCGTTCGACGTCCGCCCCGCCGCCCGCGAGCAGGTGCTCTCGCTCGGCGCCACCTTCGTCGCGAACGATCTCGTGGCTGCCGGTGCGGAGACGGCGGGCGGCTACGCGCGCGCGCAGAGCGAGGGCGAAGCCGAACGCACGCGCGACGCGCTCGCCGCGCACATCAAGGACGTCGATCTCGTCGTGACCACGGCGCAGATTCCTGGCAGGCCGGCCCCGCGGCTGATCACGGCCGAGATGGTCGCGAGCATGCGGCCGGGCGCGGTGATCGTGGACCTCGCCGCGGAGTCCGGCGGCAACTGCGATCTCACGCGAGCCGGCGAGACGGTGCAGTGCGGAAACGTCTCGATCCTCGGCCCGACCAACGTGCCGGCGAGCGTGCCGTTTCACGCCAGCCAGATGTTCGGCAAGAACATCCTCGCGCTCGTCACGCATCTCTCCTCGAAGGAGGGTGCGCTGACGCTCGACGCGACCGACGAGATCACCGGCGCGATGACCGTCGTGCGCGACGGGTCCGTCGTCACCCGCTCCTGACCGACATCCGATGCTATATCTCGAGCTCTACATCTTCGTGCTGGCCGGCTTCGTCGGCTACATGGTCATCACGCGCGTGCCGCCCCTGCTGCACACGCCGCTCATGTCGGCGACGAACGCCATCTCCGGCATCTCGCTCGTCGGCTCGCTCGTCGCGGCGGGGTCGCACCGCAGCAACGTGGCGACCATCCTCGGCTTCATCGCCGTGGTGTGCGCGACGACGAACATCGTCGGCGGGTTCCTGATCACCGACCGGATGCTCAAGATGTTCAAGCGCGACGAGCCCAAGGCGAAGACGCCGACCGAGACGAAGCAGTGATGCGCGAGCACTTCACGCAGCTCAGCTACGTCATCGCGGCGGCGCTGTTCATTCTCGGGCTGCGCAGTCTCACGCGGCCCGACAAGGCGCGCCAGGGCATGCAGATGGCCGCGGTGGGCATGCTGCTCGCCGTCTGCGGCACGCTCGTCAACCACGAGATCGTCGACTACCGCTGGATCATCGCGGGGCTCGTGCTCGGGACGGTGATCGGCTATCCGCTCGGCATGTGGGTGCCGACGACGGCGCTGCCGCAGCGAATCGCGATGTCATTGAGCTTCGGTGCGCTGGCCGCGGTGCTCGTGGGCGTCTCGGAGTATCACAACGCCTTTCACGGCGGGCTCGTCGCGATCGACTCCGCGCACATGGCGGCGCTCGGCTTCGAGGTGCTGCTCGGATCGCTCACCGTCACGGGCTCGCTGATCGCGTTCGGGAAGCTGCAGGAGGTGCTGCCCTCGCGGCCGCTCACCTTCCCGGGGCAGAACCTGTTCAACGGGCTGCTCTTCCTCGGGGCGTTCGCGCTGTTCGTGCTCGTCGTGATCGATCCGTCGCGCGCGAGCGCGTTCTACGGGATGATCGCCATCGCGACCGTGCTCGGCGTGTTGATGGTGATCCCGATCGGCGGCGCGGACATGCCGGTCGTCGTCGCGCTGCTCAACTCGTACTGCGGGCTCGCCGCCGCGGCGACCGGGTTCGCGCTGGGCAACAGCATCCTGATCATCTGCGGCGCGCTCGATGGCGCGTCGGGGTTCCTGCTCTCGATGCTGATGTCGAAGGCGATGAACCGCTCGTTCTCCAACGTGCTGTTCGGCGCGTTCGGTGGCGCGCCCGCGGCGACGGCGGTCACCGCGGGTGGCGCGCTGCCCGTGCGCAGCATCTCGGCCGAAGACGCGGCGATCCAGCTCGCGTACGCGCAGCGCGTGATCATCGTGCCGGGCTACGGGATGGCGGTGGCGCAGGCGCAGCACCAGGTGCGCGAGCTCGCGGAGCTGATCGAGAAGCGCGGCGGTGAAGTGAAGTACGCCATTCATCCCGTGGCCGGCCGCATGCCGGGTCACATGAACGTGCTGCTCGCCGAAGCGAACGTGCCGTACGACCGGCTGTACGACATGGACGAGATCAACGGCGAGTTTCCGCAGACGGACGTCGCGCTCGTGATCGGCGCGAACGACGTGGTGAATCCCGCGGCGCGCGAGGACAAGTCGTCGCCGATCTACGGCATGCCGATTCTCGATGTCGATCGGGCCAAGACGGTGATCGTGCTGAAGCGCGGCATGGCCGCTGGCTTCGCGGGCATCGAGAACATGCTCTTCCACGCGCCCGCGACCAGCATGCTGTTCGGGGACGCAAAGGCTTCGCTGAGCAAGCTGGTGAGCGAAGTAAAGAGCGCGTGAACGCACGGTCGAGCCGGACGGGCGGCATCAAGACGCTCGTCAAGCGAACGATCGGAACGGTGCTCCCGGAGCGTGTGGTCGTCTCCCTCGCGCACGCTTTTCTCGGCGGGCTGAAGCCCGCGTCGCGCCAGCGCTGGCTGCGGATCTATCACGGGAACGACCTGACCTGGTCGCTGGCCACGCTGCGCGACCTCGGCTTTCGTCCGAACGCCATCGTCGACGTCGGCGCGTTCGTGGGCGAGTGGTCGGCCACCGCGCACGAGCACTTCCCCGGTGCGGCGATCGCGATGCTAGAGGCGCGGCCGACCCAGCGCGCGGTCCTCCAGCAGGTTGCCGACACGCTTCCTGACGCGGAGGTGGTGATCGCGCTGCTCGGTGCTGCGCCGCGCGATGCGGTGCCGTTCCACATCACCGAGGGCGGCGGCGGCTCCTCGGTGATGAACGAGTTGAGCGACGTGCCGCGCGAGACGGTGATGCTCCCCGTCGTCACGCTCGATGACGCGATCCGCGGCCTGCGTGGCGCGGCACGCGTGCGCACGCCGATCCTGCTCAAGCTCGACGTACAGGGCTACGAGCGCGAAGTGCTGCTCGGCGGCACCGAGACGCTCGCCGCGGCGGAAGTCGTCGTGATGGAGCTCTCCACGCAACGGCTCAACGAAGGAGCACCGCTGGCGCACGAGATGATCCAGTTCATGAGCGAGCGCGGATTTCAGCTGTTCGACATCACCGGCTTTTGGCGCGAGAAGGTGACGGACGTGCTGCTCCAGGTGGACGTGGTGTTCGTGCGCGGAAGCTCGGTGATGGCGAGGCGGAGGAAGGGGTAGGCGGTGATCGGTGATCGGTGATCGGTGATCGGCCAACCTCGGGAAGCGCCTGCGTCCCGAGGCCGTAACCGTTCACTGGTCACCGAGAACCGTCCACGGCGCGCGCAGCGCGCCAATGCGCCGCCGCGCACGATTCGGATATCTTCACCGGCCCATGCTCGCGCATCTTCCTCTCGACCCGAGAGGAGGACACCATGCTGACCATGACGCCCCGCCGTACCGACAGCCATCTCGCGCTCGCCGAGCGTGTGCGCGACTACATCGACCGTCACGTGGACGAGCCGCTGCCCCTGGCTCGGCTCGCGCGCGAGGCCGGCGTGAGTCCGGCGCATCTGCAGCGCACCTTCACGCGAATCGTCGGCCTGTCGCCCAAGCAGTATCAGGAGCAGGGCCGCGTCGGCGCGCTCAAGTCGGCGCTGCGTGACGGCCGCACGGTGAGCAGCGCCACCTACGAGGCCGGCTTCGCGTCCGGCCGGCGCGTGTACGAAGCGGCCGGCGAGGCGCTCGGGATGACGCCGGGCACCTATCGCCGTCGCGGTACCGGGGTCACGATCCACTACACCGCGGTGCCGACCGCGCTCGGCCTGCTCCTCGTGGCCGTGACCGAGAGAGGGATCTGCAGCGTCTCGCTCGGCGACGATGAAGCGTCGCTGGTGAACGCGCTGCGTGCCGAGTACCCCGCGGCCGAGCTCGTACGAGCCACCGATGCGAACGACCGGCTCGTGGACGCCGTCGTCGCGCACGTGGAAGGGCGCGCGAACTCGAGCGATCTGCCGCTCGATGTGCGTGCGACCTCGTTTCAGTGGCAGGTGTGGCGCGCGCTGCAGCGGATCCCCGAAGGCGCGACGCGCAGCTACCAGGCGATCGCGGCCGAGCTCGGGCGACCGTCGGCGGCGCGCGCCGTGGCGCGGGCGTGCGCGAGCAATCGCGTGGCCGTACTGATCCCCTGCCATCGCGTGGTGCGTGGAGATGGCGCGCTCGGCGGATACCGGTGGGGGGTGGCGCGGAAGGCGGCTCTCCTGGCTCGCGAGAGCGGACGGGAGAGCGCGTAGGGCATGTAACTTCTCGCGCGGACCGGGCGTACGGCCCTACATTGGCGCGGTCGCTGAACGACGCGTCGCCGAACCGAGAGGTGGAATGCCATGTACGTCGCACGCATAGCTGTCCAGCGGGCCGCCCGATCCGCGGCGCAGAATCAGACGACCACGGAGCGCCCCGAGCGGCCTGAGCGCCCGGAGCAGCCGGAGCGGCCCGAGGCCGGAAGCCATCAGGCGCCGCCCTCCGCGCAGGAGCTGCGCGACCAGATCAAGCAGACGATCCTCGCCGCGCAGGACGCCGCGCGACAGGCGCAGATCGAGGCGCGGAACCAGTCGCGCGACGCCCAGAACCAGGCCCGTGACGCCCAGAACCAGGCCCGTGACGCGCAGAACCAGGCCCGCGACGCAGCGAATCAGGTGCGGATCGAGGCCGGTCTGCCGGTCGTTGCGCAGGGCGGATCACACACGATCCAGCTGGACAACTTTCCCAACAACGTCATCCCGCCGCAGGTCGTCGACATCTCGATCGCGTTCTTCGTGATGTGCGCGGTGATGGTGATTGGCTGGCCACTCGCACGCGCCTTCGGACGTCGACTCGAGCGCAACGCGTCGTCCGCGGCCGCGGTGCCCGCCGCGATGGGCGAACAGCTCCAGCGCATCGAGCAGGCGGTGGAAGCGATGTCGATCGAGATCGAGCGGATCTCGGAGTCGCAGCGCTTCCTCACCAAGCTCCAGAGCGCCAATACGCCGGAACACGCGGCACTGCCGGCGAGCGAGCGACGATAGGGCGCTACTCGGTAGGAGGTCACAGGTAGGAAGTAGGCGGTGTGCGAACGGGGGCGGCCAACTGGCCGCCCCCGTTCGCTGACGCACTAGACGAGCTCGAGCTCCACGGCATTGGTCGCGAGCGCTCGGGTGAGGTAGCAGTGCACTCCGCACGCGACCAGGCCGGCGTCGGCGTAGATCCGCCGGTACTGCGACTTGCTGCGCGGGTGCCATCCCTCGAGGTC
>DASYMZ010000004.1:0-35795 GCA_036008805.1 Gemmatimonadaceae bacterium | reverse complement strand
CCTAGGAGTCCGTCCCCAGGAGTCCGTCCCTCGGAGCCTTCAGGATATACATAAGTTCATATTTATGTGTTTGAATCCAACGGATGATCACGCACCAGTAGCGCCGAAGCCCTAATCATGCGATGTTGCGCCCCGACCCCGGGAGAGGAGCCATGGAATCCAGTTCGTCCGTTCGTGATCTCGAAGATCGAGTCGCCAAGCTGCAGCGCGCCGTCTACTACCTGATCTGGAAGCGCACCGGCTTCGGTGAGCAGTGCGTCCATTGCGGCCACGCCTATCCGGCGCACGCCGAAAAGTGCAAAGCCGCCGAAGTCGAAGAGCTGGTGCGGTAGCGCCGGCGACGAAGCGGCGCAAAGTCCTCAGTTCTGCGGCGGGCCGGCGGCGCACCAGCGTTGCCGGCCCGCGGTGCGCTCGCGCCTGAAACGGCGCGAGCTCGCGCCGACCGCGTCCAGTCGCGACGCAGCACGCCACAGCGCGCTCGGCAACGCATTGCGACGGTACGCGCGAATGTGGCACGCCCCTTGTGTTAGTGCGGTGGGCGAGGCATCGCGCCTCGCCTCGGGCCACATCACCGACGTCGCCGAATGCCCAGCCTGGCCGCTCCTTCGCTCCGACCGCTCCGGACCGCCCTGGCGGTGCTGGCCGCGATGCTCGGAGGCTGCGCCCCGGCCACCCGGAGCTCGGGCACGGCGGGACGCGTCGCCTCGGCGGGAAGCTCGGTCACCTCCTCGGTAGCGACGGCGTTCGTCGAGGCGCAGACCGTCTCCTTCGCGCTCGACCGAATCGACCAGCGAGAGCTCCCGCTCGACCAGACCTATCGCCACTACGGCACGGGCAGCGGCGTCTCGGTCTACGTCTTCGACGGCGGGATCCTCGACACGCACCCGGAGCTCGCGGGCCGAGTGCGGCGCGGCTTCGACGCGTTCCCGAATGAGGAGCACCTCTGCAACGCGCACGGCACCGCCGTCGCCGGCGCGGTCGCGGGCACCACGCTCGGGGTCGCCCCCGAAGCGGAGATCGTCGACGTGAAGATGGTCGAGTGCCGCCGCCTGCGCGGCACGATCGACGCGATCGTGCGCGGCGCGCGCTGGACGATCGCCGACCACGCGCGGCATCCCGAGCGGCGCGCGATCGCGAACTGGTCGTTCATCGCCGACACGGCGACGAACATCCCCGAGCTGGACAGCGCCGTCGCGTCGCTCCGCGCCGCCGGGATCCCGGTCGTCGTCTCGGCCGGCAACATCGAGATGGACGCGTGCCGGATCGCGCCGGCCAATTCGCCGGGCGCGATCGTCGTGGGCGCGTCGCGCATCCGGCGCGCCGGCGTCGATGCGAACGCCGCCGTGGTGGACGCCCGCGCTCCCGGCACCGCGTACGGTCCCTGCCTCCACGTCTTCGCGCCGGGCGACTCCGTCCTGCTGCCGAGCATGGAAGGCTCGAAGCAGCCCACGAGCCAGCTGTGGACCGGCACGTCGATGTCGGCCGGCTACGTGAGCGGCGCGATCGCGCTCTATCTGGAGGCGCATCCCGCAGCGACACCGGACGGGGTGGCCGACTACATCAGCGCGAGCGCACGCGGCACGATCGTGGATCCCACGCGATCGCCGAAGACGGGCTTGCTGTATCTCGGCGAGGAAAGGGTGGCGCGGGTGGCGCGCCGTGAACGGTGATCGGTGATCGGTGATCAGTGATCGGTGATCGGCTGACCTCGGGAAGCTCCTGCGTCCCGAGGCCAGCCGATCACCGTGAACCGTTCACCGATCACGGCGCGCAGTGCGCGCCCCTGTTCGACTATCTTTCCGCCCGAACCCACCAATAACCACGAACATGTCCGATCTCGATCTGCTCAGCATCAACACCGTCCGCACGCTTTCCATGGACGCGGTCCAGAAGGCGAACTCCGGCCATCCGGGAACGCCGATGGCACTCGCGCCGCTGGGCTACGCGCTCTTCACACGCCACATGAAGCACGATCCGGCCGATCCGCACTGGCCCGACCGCGATCGCTTCGTGCTGTCGTGCGGCCACGCGTCGATGCTGCTCTACAGCTGCCTCTACCTCAGCGGCTACGATCTCACGCTCGAGGACCTGAAGCAGTTCCGGCAGTGGGAGAGCCGCACACCGGGACATCCGGAGTACGGCTACACCGCCGGCGTCGAGACGACGACCGGCCCGCTGGGCCAGGGCGTCGGCAACGCGGTCGGCATGGCGGTGGCCGAGGCACATCTCGCGGCAGTGTTCAATCGTGAAGGCCACGGGATCGTCGATCATCACACGTACTTCATCTGCAGCGACGGCGATCTCATGGAAGGGATCTCCCACGAGGCGGCGTCGTTCGCGGGGCACTTCAAGCTGGGCAAGCTGATCGGGTTCTACGACGACAACCGCATCACGATCGACGGCAGCACGGATCTCACCTTCACCGACGACACCGCGCTCCGCTTCAAGGGGTACGGCTGGCAGGTGCTGCACATCGAGGACGTGAACGACCTCGCGGCGATCGACCAGGTGATCGCCGACGCGAAGGCGGACACGACGCGCCCGACGCTGGTGATCACGCGCACGCACATCGGCTTCGGCAGCCCCAAGAAGCAGGACACCGCCTCCGCGCACGGCGAGCCGCTCGGCGCCGACGAGATTGTCGCGACGAAGAAGGCGCTCGGCTGGCCGAAACCGGAGGAGTCGTTCTGGGTGCCGGAGGAGGCGCTGGCCAACTGGCGCAAGGCGCGCGAGCGCGGCGCGGCGGCGCACGCGGAATGGAATGCGCGGCGCGCGGCGTACGCGAAGGCTTATCCCGCCGAGTCGGCGGAGCTCGACCGGCGACTCAAGGGCGCGCTGCCCGATGGATGGGACAAGGTCATCCCGTCGTTCACGACGGAGAATGGATCGGTGGCAAGCCGCGCGGCGTCGAACACCGTGCTGAACGCGCTCGTGGGCGTGCTCCCGGAGCTGATCGGCGGCTCGGCCGATCTCACTCCGTCGAACGGCACGGCGGTGAAGTCGTGGAAGAACTTCGCGCCCGGCGACTACGACAAGCGGTACATGCACTTCGGCATCCGCGAGCATGGCATGGGCTCGATCATGAACGGGATGGCGCTGCACCGCGGGGTGATCCCGTTCGGCGGGACCTTCCTGATCTTCTCGGACTACATGCGGCCGGCGATCCGCCTCGCGTCGTTCATGAAGCTGCGGCTCATCTTCATCTACACGCACGATTCCATCGGGCTCGGCGAGGACGGCCCGACGCACCAGCCGATCGAGCAGCTCTCGGCGCTGCGCGCGATCCCCGAGCTGACGGTGATCCGCCCCGCCGACGCGACAGAGACGGCGGAAGCGTGGCGCGTGGCGATCGAGCACGTGGACGGGCCGGTGTGTCTCGTGCTCACGCGGCAGAAGCTCGGCTACATCGACCGCACGAAGTACGCGAGCGCGGCCGGCGTGGCGAAGGGTGGCTACGTCGTCGCCGACGTGAAGGGAGGCGCGCCGCAGGTGGTGCTCATGTCGAGCGGCTCCGAGGTCGGGCTGATCATGAGCGCCGCCGAGAAGCTCGCGGCGAAGGGGATCGAGGCCCGGGTGGTGAGCATGGCGAGCCACGAGCTGTTCGCGCGGCAGGACGCCAAGTATCGCGAGAGCGTGCTGCCGAAGGGCGTGCCGCGCGTGGCGATCGAAGCGGCGCACCCGATGAGCTGGTACAAGTGGGTCGGAGACGACGGCGTCGTGCTCGGCGTCGAGCGGTTCGGTGCGAGCGCGCCGTACGAGACGCTGTACTCCGAGCTCGGGCTCACGGTGGAGAAGCTCGTGGCGGCGGCGGAGGGGCTCGTCGCTTCGAAGAAGTAGAGCCCTCTATCGGGAGGGGGGATCCAGGTTGTGAGTTTCCGGTTCACGGTTGGTGGTTGCGGGTTTTACGGCGAACGCAGTCGAACCCGTCACCACCTACCCGAAACCGGTCACCCAAACCTGGATTCCGGTCGAGTGCTAGAGGGCTCTGCGTCCCCGAGCGCTTCACCGAGTCGAAAGATCCGCACCTTCTGTCTCCCACGATGAGACGACTCGCCGCCTTCCTGCTCCTCGTCGCGTTGGTCGCGTGTCGCGGGCGAGGCGGTGAGCCGCGGGCGACGGGGCGTGATCTCGTCGTCACGCGGGCGATGATCGATCCCACCGCCGTCCCCGACGACCGCGGTGAGTGGATCGAGATCGCCAACGTCGGCACCACGGCGGCGGATCTGGACGGCTGGCGGCTCACGTCGGCGAACGACGTGGGCTTCGTCTTCGGACGGTCGCTCGTGGTTCCCCCTGGCGGCCGCGTGCTGATCGCGCGTGATGCACGTGCGCGAGACGATCGCGGCGCCAGGCCGGCGATCGTCTACTCCGGCATCATCCTCGGCAACAACTACGACTGGCTCGCGCTGCGCGACGCGACGGGCGCGACGCGCGACTCGGTGTCGTGGGAGATGCCGGAGCGCGGCAAGCCGATGACGTTTCGCACCACACGCGCAGCGGCGAGCGACAGTATGGCCGCGAACGGGGATCCCGCGCAGGTGTTCGCACCGCCACGCGACGCGCGGGAAACGGTGGTGAACGTGCTCGACGTCGGCCAGGGCGACGCGATCCTCGTGCGCAACGGCGGTTCGACGGTGTTGATCGACGGGGGGCCGGACCGGCGGGCGTTGGCGCGCTGGCTCGACCGCTTCGGTGTGCGCGACACGATCGACGCGGTGATCCTCACGCATCAGCACAGCGATCACTACGAAGGGCTGCGCGAGCTGTTCTCGTCGCGACGCGGGCTCGTGGTCCGCCGCTTCTGGTCGAACGGCGACTCCGCGCCGAACATGAGCTTCACCGGCCTGCCCGACTCCATCGAGGCGCGCGCACGCTCGGGCCGCACGATCGTTCGCGACAGCGACGATCCGTGCGGGAATGGCGCCGCGCTCTGCACGCTCTCCCTGAGAGGCGGCGCGAAGCTGCACGTGCTGCGCGCCATGCCGAATGGCTCGGGCCAGAACAATCGCTCCACGGCGGTGAAGCTCGTCGGAGCGGACTCCGGGTCGTTCACGATGTGGATCGGCGGGGACGCGCAGCGCCAGGAGATCTCGTGGTTCGCCGGTGCGGCGGGCTATGGACAGTCACCCGGCATGCGCGCGGACGTGCTCAAGGCAGATCACCATGGAAGCTGCGACGGCATGTCGGACCGGTATCTCGACGTCGTGCATCCTTCGCTCGTCGTCGCGTCGCTCGCGGCGGCGAACGACTACGGGCACATGCATGCGCAGACGAAATCCATGCTCGTGAAGCACGGCGTGCCGTGGTACCGCACCGATCAGAACGGCACCGTCACCCTGCGCTCGGCTGGCACGCCAGGGGGCGGCTACACGGTGCACGCGGAGCGTGGCGCGGCCAATGCGAATGGGCCGAGCGACCGTGCCAGCCACGATGCCGAGTGCAGCCGGATGTGAGTGATCCAAGGGAACGCGCATGACGCTCCACAAACTCGTCGCCATCGCGGCGGCGTCGATGTTGGCGGGATGCGCGACTCTCGCCGCGCCGGCGTACCACGGACCACCGTCCGACCACTTCGACGGCAAGCGCTTCCACAACTACGTGCGAGCACGCGACGCGCAGATCGACGACGCGCTGCGCAGCACCGTGCGGCGCATCCTGCACAAGAACGGCAGCTGGCCCGATTGGGAGGAGATCGTCCCCGACGTTCCGCCGAGGCGCGTGGGGGGTAGCGCGCTGCGCGTGACGTTCGTGAATCACGCGACGGTGCTGATCCAGACCGACAGCATGAACATCCTCACCGATCCGGTGTGGTCGAATCGTGTGAGCCCGGTGCAGTGGTTCGGGCCGAAGCGTCATCGTCCGCCGGGGATCAGGTTCGAGGATCTCCCGCCGATCGACGTGGTGCTGCTCAGCCACAATCACTACGATCACCTGGACCTGCCGACGCTCAAGCGGTTGGTGGCGGCGCATCATCCGCGCATCATCGCGGGGCTCGGCAATGCGGCGTTCCTCGCCCGACACGGCATTCCCGGCGCGCAGGACATCGACTGGTGGCAGACGACGTCGATCGGTCCCGCGCTGCGTGTGTCAGGCGTGCCCGCGCAGCACTGGTCGGCGCGCGCGCTCAACGACAAGTGGCGCACGCTGTGGCTCGGCTTCGTCATCACCGGATCTGGTGGGCCGGTCTACTTCGCCGGAGACACCGGGTTCGGCGAGTTCCTCGCGACGATTCGAGATCGGTTCGCGCCGTTCCGCTTCGCGATCCTTCCCATCGGGCCGATGCGCCCGGTGAGCGCGATGAAGCCGCGCCACATGTCGGCGGGCGACGCGGTGCACGCGTACGAGCTGCTCGGCGTCTCGTCGGCGATGGCGATGCACTTCGGGACGTTCAGGCAGGGCGCCGACTCCGATCAGGAGCCGCTCGACTCGCTGCGCGCGGCGATCGATGCGGCGGGGTCGTGCGCGCGGGGCTTCTGGGCGCTGCGCAACGGCGAGTCGTGGAGAGTTCCCGCGCTCGAGTCGAGCGCGGCGATCTCCGGATGCGCGCGAAGCTCGGCCGCTACCGGCGTCGCCGGCGAGCCGCGGTCACGCCGAGTGAGCCCATCAGGGCGCCCATGAGCCCGCGCGTGATGGTGCCGGCGATCGTGCGTGTCACGGGCGACTTGAGAATGGTCTCGAACGTAGACGGCGGCGCCTTCGTCGCACGGCCGCGCGGCGCGGCGGCCTCCGTCTCGTCCTGCTGATCGCTCGCGGCGTTCGCATCCGCCGCCGCCGACTCGGCGCGCGCGGCGAGCAGCTCGCGCGCGCTCTCGCGATCGATCGCCTGCGCGTACTTGCGCACCTGCGCCGACGACGAGAGCCGCTGCTGCATCTCGTCGTCGGTGAGCGGCCCCATGCGCGACGACGGCGGGATCAACCGCGTCGCGAACGGCGGCGTCGGCACTCCGTTCGGCGAGAGCACGGTGACGAGCGCCTCGCCGATGCCGAGCGTCGTGAGCGTCTCGGGGATGTCGTAGAACTTCGTCTTCGGGAACGTGCGTGCCGCGGCGTTGAGTGCCTTCTCGTCGTCGGGCGTGAACGCGCGCAACGCGTGCTGAACGCGGTGGCCGAGCTGGCCGAGCACCGGCGCCGGAATGTCCTTCGGACTCTGGGTGATGAAGAAGACGCCCACGCCCTTGGAGCGGATGAGCCGCACCACCTGCTCGATCTGATCGAGCAGCGCCTTGCTCGCGTCGTCGAAGATGAGATGGGCCTCGTCGAAGAAGAAGACCAGCTTCGGCTTGTCGACGTCGCCGACTTCGGGCAGCTCGTGATAGAGCGTGGCGAGCATCCAGAGCATGAAGGTCGAGAACAGCGCCGGCTTGTCCTGCACGTCGGTGAGCTCGAGCACGCTCACGGTGCCGCGCCCATCGGGCGAGACTTTCAGGAGGTCGTCGAGATCGAACTGCGGCTCGCCGAAGAAGCGATCGGCCCCTTGCTGCTCCAGCCCAACCATCTCGCGCAGCAGCACCCCGACCGTCTGCTTCGACATGCCGCCGTAGTCCTTCAGCTCGTCCGCGCCTTCCTCGCTCAGGTACTGCAGCACCGCGCGCAGATCCGAGAGATCCAGCAGCAGCAGCTTCTTGTCGTCGCAGTACTTGAAGACGAGGCTCAGCACGCTCGTCTGCGTCTCGTTGAGGCCGAGCACCTTGGCGAGGAGCATCGGTCCGAACGACGACACCGTCGCGCGAAGCTGCGCGCCCTTCATTCCGGTGAGACTGAGAAACTCGGCGGGATATCCGTTCGGCTTCCAGTCGAAGCCCGTGTCCTTCGCGCGCGTCGTCACACGGTCGTTCGCGATGCCCGCGGTGGCGACACCCGAGACGTCTCCCTTCACGTCGGCGAGGAAGACGGGCACGCCGGCGGCCGAGAGCTGCTCGGCGACGAGCTGGAGCGTCTTCGTCTTGCCCGTGCCCGTCGCGCCGGCGATCAAACCATGGCGGTTGACCATCGCGAGCGGGACGCTGACGAGCGGCTCGCCGCCGCACTGGCCGTCGTGCAGCACGGCGCCGAGCGTGACGACGCTGCCACCGGCGGGAAAGGCGGCTTTCGCCGCGGCGAGCACGTCTTTGTCGAGCGCCATCGAGAGCCTCGGGGATGAAGATGCAGCGGACGCGGCGGTCGAGCCGCTGCGCAGTCAGAACGCTGCGAAGATGTCGTCGGTGCCTGGTGCGAACAAGGCGACGATCAGCGTGCGTTCAGGGTGTGCGCGGCGCGGGCGCGCCGCAGCGCACGCGCCACGCGCGTACCTGGCTTCGCGGTGCGATGCGTCGACCGTCGGCGACGAAGGCGAACGCCGAGCCGACGACTGTGTCGCCGAGTGCGGGCGCACGGTTGGGGAGCGTGACGCTGACTCCGGCGGGCCACCATTGTGGAAGCAGGACGACCGTGTTCTCGGTCGGGACGGCGTCGGTGGTGGCCCAGTCGCGCCCGTCGTCGGCGCGGAGGTGGTACTTCGGATCGAGTGGCGGATGGCCGGCGGCGCGCCAGTCGAGCGCCGGTGTCCACGCACCGAACGCGAAGCCGAGGCAGACGGGAGGCTCGTTGGCGTGGCTCTGTGCGGCGAGCGTCGTGGACGAGAGCGTGAACGCGAGCGAGAGCGCGACGCGACAGAGCTTGTTCGGGGACATGCGCATCGTACCCCAGTGGCGTCTACTCCGTTCGCAGCACGACACTCGGCTCAATGCGCGTGCTCGATCTCGCCGGGAGGAAGCTGGCCACCGCCGCGACCGCCAGCAGTAGGAGCACCGCAATCGCCAGCGTCGGCCCATCGGTCGGCGTGACCTCGAACAGGATCGCGGCGAGCAGACGGTTCACGGCCAGAGCGCCGAGGAGGCCGACCGCGGCGCCCGTCGCACCAAGCGTCATACCTCGTCGGAGCACGAGCCGAGCGACGTCGCCGCTCGTCGCGCCGAGCGCCATGCGGACGCCGAGCTCGCGCGTTCGCAGGCGCACCATCGTGGCCATCACTCCGAAGAGTCCCACCGCCGCGAGGAGCAGCGCGGCGCCGGCGAACGCGACGAGCAGCAAGGCATTCATCCGAGGCTGCGCGAGCGAGGGATCGAGCAGCGTCCCGAGCGGAGCAGCGCTCGCGATCGCAACACCCGGCTCCGCGTCCGCGATGGCGCGGCGAATCGCTGGCATGACATTCGTCGAGCTTCCACTCGTACGGATGACGAGCGTCATCGGCGCGACCGGAAACGCCGATTGCCGTAACGGGAAGTAGATGGTGGGCCGCGCGTCGCGGAGATCGCGATACCGCGTGTCGGGCACCACGCCCACGATGACGATCGCGCTCTCGCCTTGCTCGCCGCGCAGTCGCTTGCCGACGGGGTTCGCATTCGGCCAGTAGTGCCGAGCAGCCGATGCGCTGAGCACCGCGACGCGCGGTGCGCCTTCACGATCCGCCTCGGAGAGCGCTCGGCCTAGCAGGACGGGCATCTCGAACGTCGAGAAATAGCTCGGCGTGACGACCTCGAAGGTCAACGTCGGGTTCCTCGCCGCCTCGTCCACGCTCTGTCCTTCGGCGGCGATCTGTCCGAAGATTCCGCCAGCGCTCACGAACGGTGGGGTGAGCACGGGAGTCACGGCGCGCACGCCCGGGACAGCGTCGAGACGCGGCAAGAGTCGATCGAGCAGCGCGATCTGCTGGTGCGTGTCGCCGAATCCCTCGTACGGCACGGCGAGCTCCGCGACGAGCAGCCGCGTCGGGTCGAAGGCGAGATCGACGCGCTCCAGCTTCATCAGGCTTCGGGTGATCACGCCGGCGCCCGAGAGCATGAGCAATGCGAGCGCCACCTGCCCGACGACCAGGGTCTCGGTGCCGAGCCGGAATCCTCGGCCGGCGCCGGTCTGGCGGGTGCCCGACCGCAGCGCGTGCTGCAGCTCGACGCGCGATGTCATGAACGCCGGCGCGAGTCCGGCGACCAGAGTCGCGGCAATCGCGATCGCGGCGGCGGCCCCGATTGCCGTGCCGTCGAGCTGGATCTCGTCGAGCCGAGGTGTGCCCGGTGGTGCGAAGACGACGAAGCCGCGGACCGCGAATGCTGCGACGAAGACACCGAGCGCACCTCCTGACGCCGCGAGCAATGCGCTCTCGGTGAGAAGCTGCTCGACGATGCGACCGCGTCCTGCTCCCAGGGCCGATCGCACCGCCACTTCGCGCACCCGTGCGAGACCACGCACGAGCATCAGGTTCGCCACGTTGATGCACGAGACGAGCAGCAGGAGACATGCGGCCGCTGCGAACATCAAGACTGCTGGGCGGACGTCGCCCAGAATGGCGTCGGGCAGTTGATGCGCTTCCCCATGCACATCGTGCAACCAGGCCGGAGCTTCCGGACGTCGAAAGTAGGCCGTCAGCTCGGCCGCCGCGGTGCGTTCGGAGACGCCGGGACGCAGGCGGCCAATGATGTTGAGCTCAGCGTAGACCGGTGCGCTGCCGAGCGGCTTGGAGTTCGGCGTCACCGGCGCCCAGAAGTCGGCGCCGCTCGGGTAGTCGAGCCCACGCGGCATGACGCCGACGATCGTGTGCGCGACTCCGCTGCTGTGCATCACGATCCGTCGGCCCAGCACCTGTGGATCGCCGCCGTAGTAGCGCTGCCAGCCGGCGTAGCTCAACACGATCACGGGCGCGGCGCCCACGACGTCGTCGTTCGGCTCGAGCGCGCGGCCCAGCTCAGGTCGCGCCCCGAGCAGCCGGAAGTAGCCGCCGGAGACGAGCGCACGGCGTAGCTGAAAGACGGTGCCGTTGTCGCGGACCGCGACCTTCTGCGCGCCGCCGTAGCCGTAGAACTCGACCTCCCGAAGAGAGCGCACGCGCGTCGCGAACTCACGCGCGTCGGGAAGGAGCAGTGGAAAGTGCTCGACGCGGCCATCGCTCGTCGCTCCCCAGAGCACGACGACGCCGCGCTGGTCGCGTATGGGGAGCGGCCGGAGGAGCATGGCCTCCGCCACGGTGAACACCGTCGTGGCGGTACCGATGCCGACGGCGAGGGTGAGGACCGCGGTGACGAAGAAGCCAGGCGCGCGAGCGAGGCTTCGCGCGCCGTACCGCAGGTTTTGAATCAGCCGTTCCATTGGTCGATCACCCTGTCACAGCGCCACGTCCCCACCCGGATCCACCTTCCGCGACGCGGCCAGCGCTCTCGCCAGCGCCCGGCTCGTTCCCAGTCGCGCGCTCTGCGTCGCCTGCTCGTCGAGCGCCACGGTGATCTGCACGGATCCACCCCGCTCTTCCTCGCGCGAGACCGACAGCATCTGTCCCTCCGCGACTCCAGGCGGCAACAGATAGCGCGGCATGAGGATGAGCCGCACGCCATCCTCGATGATGCGCGCGACGTCGTCGTCCAGCTCGTCCACGGCCCAGAAGTGATCGACGTGTCGCTCCATCAGTGCACCCCCGGCTCGATCTGTTCCAACGGTGTGGAGACGACGAGCTCCGGCGCCTGCACGCCGCGCGCGCGCGTGCCGACCGGCGAGAGCGGTTCGATCTCCGCGCGGTCGCCCGCCGCGCCGAGGTCGCGGAAGCGGCGCGCGCTCACGAGCACGCGTCCCTCGAGCGAGCCGATCGCGCGGTTGTAGCTCGTGACCGCGCGATCGAGCGCGCCGCCCACTTCAGACATGTGACCGCCGAGGGTCGAGAGCCGGTCGTAGAGCGTCGCGCCGAGCGTGCTGATCTCGCGCGCGCTGTCGGCCATGCGCGCCTCGCGCCAGCCGAACGAGACGGCGCGGAGCAGCGCGATGAGCGTCGTAGGCGTGGCGAGAATCACGCCGCGGGCCGCGCTCTCGTCGAGCAGCGCGGCGTCGTGCTCGAGGGCCGCCGAGAAGAACGCCTCGCCCGGTAGGAAGAGCACGACGAACTCCGGCGTCGCGCCGGGACCGAGCTGCTCCCAGTACGCTTTGCGGCTGAGCGCTTCGACGTGCATGCGCACGTGGCCGGCGTGCGCCCTCAGCAACCGCGCGCGCTCGCGCTCGTCGGTGCACGACGTCGCATCGAGATAGGCGAGCAGCGGCGCTTTCGCGTCGACGATCACCGAGCGGCCGCCGGGAAGGCGCACGACCATGTCCGGGCGCATGCGTCGCGCGTCGCCATCGCCGTCCTCGCCGTGCGACGCGACCTGCGTCTCGAAGTCGCAATGCTCTTCCATGCCCGCCAGCTCGACGACTCGGCGAAGTTGCACCTCGCCCCATCGCCCGCGCACGTTCGGCGTGCGCAGCGCGCTCGCGAGCTGCTGCGTCTGGTCGCGCACCGATTCGCTCGCCGCGGCCACGAGATCGAGCCGAGTGGCGAGCGCGCCGAACTGCGTCGCGCGGTCGCGATCGAACGACGCGAGACGCTGATCGTATCGCTCCAGCTCGGTGCGCAGTGGCGCGAGCAGCTCGCCGAGCCGTGTCGCGGCGGCGTCTTGGGTCTCGTTGCGGTCGCGGCGCAGCACGAAGACGATGCCGAGCGCGAGGACGGCGCCGGCGAGGAGGCCGGTGGTGAACACGGCGAGAAGCGCGGTGGGAGACATCGGCGGCAACATGGCGCGGTGATGGAGAGGGCGCTAGCCGTCGCGGACGGTGCGCGGCGATTCGCGAGCGGACGCGCCCGTGGTGTGCGCCCTGCAAAGAAGCGCCGTCGACCAGCACCGTCGTTCAGCACGCCTCCAACCAGACTCGACATGCCCGACACGCAGACGCATTCCATCTGGCACGACACCTTCGATGTGCCGGCGCGTGAACCGCTGCGCGACCATCTCACCACCGACGTGTGCGTCGTCGGCGCGGGGATCGCGGGACTGAGCGTCGCGTACGCGCTCGCGCGCGAGGGGAAGCGCGTGATCGTGGTGGAGAAGGAGCAGATCGGCAGCGGCGAATCGGGCCGCACGACGGCGCACCTCGCGAACGAGCTGGACGACCGCTACTCCGCGCTCGAGGGCGCACGCGGTCTCGAGTCGTCGCGGATCGCCGCGGCGGCGCACAGCGCAGCGATCGATCGCATCGAGGAGACGGTGCGCACCGAGCAGATCGACTGCGACTTCACCCGCCTCGACGCGTATCTCTTCCTCGGCGGCGGCGACGGACCAGAGGTGCTCGACGAGGAGCTCGCGGCGGCGCACCGCGCCGGGCTCACCGACGCGACGCGCGTGGAGCGCATGCGCGGGCTCGACGCCGGACCGGCGCTGCGCTTTCCGCGGCAGGGGCGCTTTCACATCCTCAAGTATCTCGACGGCGTCGCACGGGCGATCGAGTCGCGCGGCGGTCAGATCTTCGGCGACACCCGCGTGGAGAAGATCGAGGGCGGCAGTCCCGCGATGGTCACGATGCAGGGCGGGCTGACGGTCGCGGCGGACGACGTGGTCGTGTGCACGAACAGCCCGATCAGCGACATGGTCGTGACGCACGCGAAGATGGCGCCGTATCGCACCTTCGTCGTCGCGTTCGCGGTGCCAAAGGGCAGCGTGTACGACGCGCTGTACTGGGACACGCCCGATCCGTATCACTACGTGCGACTCCAGCCGATCGACCACGCGCGCGACGCGCTGATCGTCGGCGGCGAGGACCACAAGACCGCGCACGAGGACGACGCCGGCGAGCGCTTCTCCTGTCTCGAGGAATGGACGCGCGCGCGTTGGCCGGTGGTGCAGGAGCGCATCGCGCAGTGGTCCGGCCAGGTGCTCGAGACGAACGACTACCTCGCCTTCATCGGCAAGAACCCGGACGGCGCGGAGCACGTCTGGATCGCGACGGGCGATTCAGGGATGGGGATGACGCACGGCACGATCGCCGGTCTGCTGCTCCCGACGCTGCTCGACGGACGAGCGCATCCGTGGGCGAAGGAGTTCGACCCGAAGCGCATCACGCTGCACGGGCGCGAGCTCGGAGAGCTGGCGAAGGAGAACGTCGACGTCGCCGTCCAATTCGGCGACTACGTCACGCCCGGTCAGGTCAGCGACGTCGACTCGATCCCGCGAGGCGAAGGCCGCGTCATCCGGCGCGGCGCGCACAAGATCGCCGCGTTCAAGGACGACGCCGGCGTGGTGCACGAGCGATCGGCCGCGTGCACGCACATGCGCTGCATCGTGGACTGGAACACGGCCGAGAAGAGCTGGGACTGTCCGTGCCACGGATCGCGGTTCGATCCGTACGGCAAGGTGCTCAATGGGCCGGCGCTCGCAGATCTGCCGCCAGCGACACCGGAATCCAGGTAGGCGTGTCGCGCGGCGCGTCGATCGGAAGCAGGCGCGCGGCGAGCTCTGACGGCAGGTAGACGGTATCGCGCGCGGCGGCGGCGAAGAACGCGGACCGGTCGATGGCTGCGACTTCCGCGGTGATGGACTGCAGTGATCGTGGCAGATTCATGTGTCGAGTCCCGGTGTGCGTCCAGCGTGCTCCCATTGCTTATACAATGCGAGCGGGCAAATGGTTTACATCGGGAGACGATTCGCGCGCGAGCTCGGCGCGCACGGCGTGCAGCGCGTCGAGCGCCACGGGGCAGAGCTTCGTGCCACGCTCGCGCTCGAGGATCGACGTGATCGTCGCGTCGTCCATCCCCTTCCGATAGGGACGGTCCGAGCTGAGCGCGTCATACATGTCGCTCACGACGAGGATGCGCGCGGGCAGGTCGAGGCCCTTCGCGTCGACGCCCCATGGATAGCCGCTGCCGTCGAGCTTCTCGTGATGCAGCGCGGCGGTGAGCGCGAAGCCGCTGAACGCCGAGACGCGCTGCAGGATCTCGAGCGAGTAGCGTGGGTGCTGCTCCACCCGCTCGCGCTCCGCCGGAGTGAGCGGACCATTCTTGTCGAGGATGAGGTTCGACACGCCGAGCTTGCCGATGTCGTGCAGCAGTCCGGCGCGATAGATCCGGCGCTGCTCCGCATCGTCGAGCCCGCAGCGCGCGGCGACGAGGCGCGCGACCTCGGCGACGCGCGTGGAGTGGCGGTAGGTGAAGGGGCTCTTGGCGTCGATGATGTCGGCGAACGCGCGCGACACGCCGTCGAGCCCGTCCTCGTCCACCTCGATCACGCGATCGGACGGCTCCGCCGCGACGACCGCACCGGTGACGTCGCCGCGCAGCAGCTCCCACCATGGGTCGTTCGGCCGCCAGCCCAGGACGATGCGGGAGAGCACCGGGTCGAACCAGGTGCCGCTGCGCTCGCGCACGACGCGATGCGCCTCTTCGACGCCGCCGCGATCGTGAAACGCCTCGACCGTCTGCGCGAGGTTGGCGATGCGCGCGAGCAGCGGGATGTCGCCGCCGGCGAGGCCGCGCGCGTAGCCCAACCCGCACCAGTGCTCGTCGAGAGAGCGGATCGCTTCGGCCGTCTCCGGCGGGAAGCCGAGCTGGCTCGCGATCGACGCACCGCGGTCGCAACGGATCTGGATCAGCTCTTTCGTCGTGTGCCTGGCGCGCGCGAGGGCGACGAAGTTCCGAAGACGCTCGCCGAGGGGCCGTCCGCGCCCGACGGTGCGCGCCGTCTCGATGGCGAGGGTGAGGCGCTTGTGCCAGTTGACGAGCTTCATGCGCGGCTTGACCTCGAGGTCGTCCGCGCCGAACAGCGACGCCATCCGGCCCGCGTTGCTCGAGCAGCCCGCGTCCTTGAGGAGCAGCGCGTAGTACAGCGCCGACCGGTCCGCCGCGCCGATGCCGATCGATTCGGCGATGCGCATCCCGATCAGACAGGATCGCATCGTGTGGCCTGCGGGGGCGCCCTCCGTGAGGTCGAGGGCGCAGGAGAGCGCCGAAAGAACCTCCGACAGACTGATCCGCCGAGGCTGCGTCAGCTCGGCCGAGAGGCGCGGCGGGCGGGCGGGTCGCTCGAGGAGCGTGATCGTATCGAGTTGCTGGGTTCGGCTGCGCATCGGCTACCTCGTTAACGACCGAGGGCAGCGGAGGAAACGTCGATTCGGGAGTTGATCGGTGGTATGGCCGTCGGGTGACTTTGGATGCCGATCGCGGCGTTGCGCCTGGAGTGGTTCGCGGGGCTTCCCGCTCTCGGGATGCTTCGGGTGGCGTACCGAAGGACGCGAACGCGGATGACGCGGATCTCGCTCGACACTGCTCGGTCGGGACGCTACTACCGCCGCAGGTTGTCACGCGGAGGCGCGGAGATACTGCTGCGCGGAGGCGCGGAGGGCCACTACTGGCCAGCAGATCTCCTCACACAGTCGGCCTGGATTTTTTGGGAGTGTGGCGGAGAGATCCCAGCCCCGAACCTTCAAAGCGGTTACCGTGCAGTTGCCAAGCAGCTGTAGTGCAGTTGCCGTTCTCCGCGCCTCCGCGCACCTCCGTGCCTCCGCGTGACAACTGCGGCGGAGTGAAGCCAGCGGCGATGCAGTTGCACTGGATCCGCGTCATCCGCACGATCCGGTACTGCATCCGCATCGGCGTTCGCGTCGTTCCAACGCCGCGAGACCACACCATTGATATAGGGGGTGGGGGTATATAGAATTCAGCCATGGGCGATGAGATCGACCGCCCGGGAGGATTCTGATGTCTGCTCTGGACTGGATCGTCATCGCCGCGGGGATCGCGGCGATCGGGTGGGTGAACTGGTACTTCTTCGTCGCGCCGCGGCGGGTGGCGCCTGCGCGGAAGGAGAAGCCATGAGCGACGCCGCAGTCGCGATCTCCGCCGCGCCCGACGAGCGCACCATCCGCATCCCCGTTACCGGGATGACCTGCGCCGCCTGCCAGGCGCGCGTGCAGCGGACGCTGCAGAAGCAGCCCGGCGTGGCGGACGCGGGCGTGAACCTCATGATGCAGAACGCGACCGTGCGCTACGCGCCGAGCGCGATCACTCCCGAGCAGCTCGTCCAGGCGATTCGCGATACCGGTTACGGCGCCGAATTCGCGCCCGAGGAGCAGAGCGCGTTCGACGAGCAGGAGGCACGCGACCGCGCGCAGACCGAGGAATACCTCGAGCTGAAGCGCAAGGCGATCGCCAGCGGCGTGGCGGGAGCGCTGGCGATGTTCGCGCCCATGCTGCTCATGGGCATCGTGTCGCCGCGCGTGACCGATGTCGCGCTGCTCGCGCTCACCGCCGTCGTGATGAGCTGGGCGGGCCGGCACTTTTACACCCGTGCGTGGGCCGCCTTTCGCCACCACTCGGCCGACATGAACACGCTCATCGCGATCGGCACCGGCTCGGCGTTCATCTATTCACTGATCGCGACGCTCGCGCCGAGCTTCTTCGCGCGCGGCGGCGTCGCGCCCGACGTGTACTACGAGGCGGTGATCGTCATCATCGCGCTGATTCTCACCGGCAACGCGTTCGAGGCGCGCGCGAAGCGGGCGACGTCGGCCGCGTTGCGCGCCCTGGCGGGACTGCAGCCGGCGACCGCTCGCCTCGTGCGCAGGGGTGCGACGGGCGACGAGGAGGTCGATGTGCCCATCGGCGACGTCAGGCGGGACGACGTGATCGTCGTTCGTCCCGGCGAACGACTGCCGACCGACGGCGAGGTGCTCTCCGGCGAGAGCGCGGTGGACGAGGCGATGCTCACCGGGGAGTCCGCGCCGGTGGCGAAGCGGAGCGGCGACCGCGTGATCGGCGGCACGATCAACCGCACCGGTGCGCTGCGCTATCGCGCCACCACGCTCGGCGCCGACAGCGTGCTCGCGCAGATCGTCCGGCTCATGCGCGACGCGCAGGGCTCCCGTGCGCCGATCCAGAACCTCGCGGACCGGATCAGCGCGGTGTTCGTCCCCGTCGTCGTGTCGATCGCGGTCGCGACGTTCGTGGTGTGGTTCGTCGGCGGGGACCTCTTCGACGTCCCCGCGCCCATGACTCGGGCCTTCGCCGCGGCGGTGTCGGTGCTGATCATCGCCTGTCCGTGCGCGATGGGGCTCGCCGTGCCGACCGCCGTGATGGTCGCGACGGGCCGCGGCGCGGAGGCCGGAGTGCTCATCAAGGGCGGCGAGGCGCTGCAGCGCGCGGGCGCGGTCGACACCGTGGTGCTCGACAAGACTGGCACAGTGACGGAGGGCCGCCCCACCGTGACCGACGTGGTGACGAGCGGCGCCGAGCGCAGTGAGGACGAGCTGCTCGCGCTCGTGGCGGGGCTCGAGTCGATGAGCGAGCATCCGCTCGCGGATGCGATTCTCCGCCATGCGCGGAGCCGCGGATTGACGTTGGCCACGCCGGAGCGCTTTCAGTCGTTCACCGGTCGCGGCGCCGCAGCGCGGGTGAGTGCACACGACGTCGTCGTCGGCAACGAAGCGTTGATGCGCGACCGTGGCATCGACGTCGCGCCGCTGCTCGGCGACGCGGAGCGCATGGCGGGCGACGCGAAGACGCCCGTGTACGTCGCCGTGGATGGAACCCTCGCGGGGTTGCTCGCGGTCGCCGATCCGATCAAGCCGACGTCGCGCGAGGCGATCGCGTCGCTGCGCGCGCGCGGGATCGAGGTCGTGATGCTCACCGGCGACACCCAGCGCACCGCCGACGCGGTGGCGCGCGCGGCAGGAATCGATCGGGTGGTGGCCGGCGTGCTTCCCGAGGGAAAGGTGGAGGAGATTCGTCGGCTGCAGCAGCGCGGACGCGTCGTCGCGATGGTCGGCGACGGCGTGAACGACAGCGCCGCGATCGCGCAGAGTGACGTCGGCATCGCGATCGGCACCGGAACGGACATCGCGGCGGAGGCGGCGGACATCGTCCTCATGCGCGGCGACCTGCGCAGCGTGGTGCACGCGATCGCGCTCTCGCGCCGCACGATGCGCACGATGAAGCAGAACCTCTTCTGGGCGTTCATCTACAACGTGGTCGGCATCCCGATCGCGGCGGGTGCGCTCTATCCGGCGTTCGGTCTCGCGATGAACCCCGTGCTCGCGAGCGCGGCGATGGCGTTCAGCTCAGTGAGCGTGGTGGGCAACAGCCTGCGGCTGCGCGCGGCGAGGCTCGCGTGACGGGTTGCATGGAGAACGACGACGCCCCGTACACCAGGACTGACCGACCTGGATACTCGGATCGGCACACTGCCATCAACTCAATGATCTCCAGTCGATCAGCATCGAGGTGCACCTCATGAATCCGGCGACCCCCGCCACGCACGACCACCCGACGGAGGATCCGACGCTGATCCGCTGCGGCTGCGCGATGCCCGAGGACGAGGGCGGTCGCAAGGCGGTGGCGGTCGATCCGGATGCGAAGGAGCGCAACCTGAAGCGGCTGCGCCGAATCGAAGGACAGGTGCGCGGGCTCCAGAAGATGGTCGACGACGACCGCTATTGCGCCGACATCCTCACCCAGATCTCGTCGGTCCACGAGGCGCTTCGCTCGGTCGGACGTGAGCTGATGCGGAACCATCTCAAGCACTGCGCGACCGCGGCGATCGCGGCCGGTCCGGACGAGGCGGGCGAGATGTACGACGAGCTGGTGGAGCTGATCTACAAGCACAGTCGCTGAGCGCGGCAGCGGCGGCGGGGAATAAAGCGGGGGCCTGCCCCCTCTATCACGGGGTGAACCGCGCTCGGCCGGGCGTTCCGGCGAAGTGCGTTTCGTGTTAGGATTTAGGCCTCCCATGTCCACCGCCGCGCGTCTCCTCCGCTCTGTCTCGCTCCTCCTCGCTCTTCTGAGCGTGGTGGTGCTCGATAATGCGCGCGAAGCGGCGTGCGAGATGCACGGACTGGGTGCGATGCGCCCGCAGCTCGCCGTCGTCGCGCATCATGGCACCGAGCACGCGGCCCCCGCGTCGGCGCCGTCGAGCCATCATCACGATGGCGGCCAGACGTGCTGCTGCATCGACGAATGCTCCGCGGCGGTCGCCGTCGCCAGCGCGCCGGTGATGCCTACCCTGCTCGTCGCGTTCATCGCCGCGCAGCCGCGCCGGATCTTCGACGAGCGCTCGGCGCAGGCCGCGCCGCCCGAGCCGGACCGGCTCCTTCCGTTCGCGAACGGGCCACCCGCGGGACGGCTGCTCTAGCGGGCCGCTACGATCGGTAGCGCCCGTGCCGGCGCATGCGCTGCCTCCAGGCCGCATGCAGCCGGAACGCCGTTCACCGCATCTACATCGTCATGTCATTCGCGCGCTCGGGCGCTCCGCATCGGGGCGCCGGAGGTGTTCGCCTTCCGCCATTCGGGGAGGCGCGTCGCGACGACACGTGATCCCCTCGGCCACGCGAGCTCGCCTCTCATGAAAGCCCCCAGTCTCATCGTCGTCGCGACGCTGCTGTCCAGCAGCCCGCTGCAGGCGCAGGACGGTACCAGCACCAGACCGAACACCACCAGCACGCGCGACTCGGCCGTGACGCTCACCCGCGTCAACGTGACCGCCGAGCGTGAAGACAACAGCGCCGTCAAGCCGATCCAGCTTCTCACCCTGCCCGTCACCGCGAGCATCACCGCCAGGCGCGCTGAGGAGACGGTCAACCTCGTGGACGCCGAGGACGCGGTGAAGTACCTGCCGAGCGTGTTCCTGCGGAAGCGGAACAACGGCGACACCCAGGCCACCCTCGCGACGCGCGTGTGGGGCACGAGCTCCAGCGCGCGCAGTCTCATCTTCGCCGACGGCGTGCCGCTCACCGCGCTGATCGCGAACAACAACACGATCGGCGGACCGCGGTGGGGACTGGTATCGCCCACGGAGATCGAGCGGGTGGACATGATGCTCGGACCCTTCTCCGCCGCGTACGCGGGGAACTCGATGGGCGCCGTCATGGAGATCACGACGCGGCTGCCGACCAGGCTCGAAGGCTCGGTGAGCCAGACCCAGGCGCTGCAGCGCTTCGATCTGTACGGCACGCGCGGCAGCTACCTCACGTCGCAGACCGGCCTGCACGTGGGCGACCGGTTGGGCAAGCTCTCGTTCTGGGCGAGCGGCAACTATCAGCGGAGCAACAGCCAGCCGCTCAGCTACGTGACCAGCACGACGTTTCCGAGCGGCACCACCGGCGGCATCCCGGAAAAGAACAAGCTCGGCGCGAGCGCGAACGTGCTCGGCGCGAGTGGACTGCTGCACACCGGGATGACCAACGGCAAGCTCAAGGCGGCGTACGACATCACGCCGACCCTGCGCGCCGCATACACCTTCGGCCTCTGGCAGAACGACGGGAACAGCGCCGTCGATCCGTACACGGAGGCGTCTGGTCAGCCGACGTACGCGGGCCAGGCCGGCTTCGCGAGCGGCTCGTACGAACTGTTCCAGCGCCACATGTCGCACTCGCTCACCCTGCGCACCGATCGCAAGAGCAACTGGGACGTGGAGCTCGTCGGCTCGACCTACCGCTTCGATCAGGACACCCAGCGCAGTCCGGTGAGCGCGTCGGCGACGGGTACGTCCTATGGGAATGCAGGTCGCGTGGCGGTGCTCGACGGCACCGGCTGGTCGACGCTCGATCTCAAGGGGATGTGGCGGCCGGGCGGTCGCGTGTCGCGGCACACGGTGAGCGCCGGCGGACATCTCGATTGGTATGCGCTGAAGAACACCACGTTCAACACGCCGGACTGGACGCAGGCGCACAACTACTCCGGCGTGTTCACCGAGGGCGACGGCAAGACGCGCACGTCGGCGCTCTGGGCGCAGGACGCGTGGTATCTCACCCCCGATCTCAAGCTCACCGTGGGCGGACGGTGGGAAGACTGGCGCGGCTACGACGGGTACAACTTCGCCGGCACCACCGCGGTGAAGCAGCCGGCCGTGAGCGGCACGAAGTTCTCGCCGAAGGGGATGCTGAGCTGGTCCGCGTCGCCCGAGTGGACGCTCACCGCGTCCGTCGGCAAGGCGTACCGCTTCGCGACAGCGGCCGAGCTCTATCAGCTCGTGTCGACCGGCCCGACGTTCACGTCGCCGAATCCCGATCTCAGGCCGGACGACGTGCTGGCGACCGAGCTGCGCATGGAGCGGAAGTTCTCGCGCGCCACCGCGCAGCTCGCGCTGTTCCAGGACGACGTGCACGACGCGATCATCTCGCAGTTCAACACGCTCGCTCCCGGGTCGACCACGTTGTATTCCTATCTCTCCAACGTGGACCACGTGCGCGCGCGCGGCGCCGAGCTGGCGGTCGGCAGCAGCGACGTGCTCGTGCGCGGGCTGGCGCTCTCGGGCAGTGTGACGTACGTGCAGGCGCGCACCCTCGCGATGACGGGGCGCGCGAGCACGACGGCGTCGCCTGAGGCGGCGATCGGGAAGCGGCTGCCGAACATCCCCGATTGGCGCGGGACGGCGACGGCGATGTATCGCCCCGACGACCGGCTCACCTTCACGCTCGCTGGCCGCTACAGCTCCAAGCTCTACACCACGCTCGACAACGCGGACGTGAACGTGAACACGTATCAGGGATTCGCCGAGTGGTTCGTCGCCGACACCCACGTGAACTACCGTGTCGACCGGCACTGGAACGCGTCGCTCGGCGTGGACAATCTGCTCGACCGGAAGTACTTCCTCTTCCATCCCTTCCCGCACCGGACGTTCGTGGCGAGCGCCAAGTATGGCTTCTGACTCGGCGCGAATGGGCGCAGGACGACTCGTGCGCCCATTCGCGTCGCTCGCGCTCTCCATCGGCGTCGCGCTCGCGTTCGTGCTGGCGACGCCGGTGATCGGTTGGGCGCACGCATCGCTCGTCAGCTCCGATCCAGCGGCCAACAGCCTCCTGCACGCCGCGCCCTCGCGAGTGCGGCTCGTCTTCAGCGAGGCGCTCGAGCCATCACTCGGGCGCATCTCCCTGGTCGGCAGCGACGGCGTGGTCGTGAAGCTCGCGGCCGCTGGAGATCCGCATGACGTGAATGCGCTCGTCGCGCCGCTGGCGCAGCCGCTGCGGTCGGGTGCTTATCGTATTGCATGGCGCGTCGTCTCGGCGGACGGCCATCCGGTGGACGGGAGCTACGTCTTCACCGTCGAGCTGCCGGCCGATGCGGCGACTGGCGCGGTACCGCCTGCGCCGATGGAGCCAGCGCCACCGCCACCGAGCGAGATGCACGACACGCACGACATGCATGACGGCGTGAGCTGGGGGCCCACGCTCGCCGGCGCGCCGCTCGTGCCGGCCCTGTTGCGCGGTCTCGCGGTGGGCACGCTCATGGCCGCGGCCGGCCTGATCGCGTTTCTCGCGTTCGTGCGCGACGCGAGCGGCGAGCGGCCGCGCCGGCCGGAGGCGCTGGCGCGCTGGCTGAGTGTCGCGGCGGTGGTGCTGCTGGTGCTGCACCATGCGGCATGGGCCATCAACGCGTATCCCGAGCACCGGTTCGGCGCCGACATGCTCGGGGTGATGCTCACGACCGGCGTCGGCCGAGCGGAGCTGCTGCGGTCGGGGCTCGCACTGCTCGGGGTGTGGGGAATCGTGCTCGCGCGGCGGCCGCGTCTCGCGCTGCCGTTCTCGATCGCGGCGCTGCTCGTGAGCGGCTACACCGGACATGCGACGGTGCTTCATCCGATGTGGACCACGCCGGCCAAGGCGGTGCATCTCGTGGCCGGCGCGGTGTGGCTCGGCGGGCTGCTCTGGCTGCTCGCACTGGAGCGTGCCGATGCGACCCGGTTCGAGCGCGAGGCCGCGCACGTGTCGTCGGCCGCGCTGAGTGCCGTGCTGCTCGTGACGATCTCCGGCCTCGTGCAGACGCTGCTCTTCCTTCCCTCGCCGCTCGATCTCGTGCGCTCGGCGTACGGCGCGATCTCGCTCGCCAAGATCGCCGGCCTGCTCGTGCTCGTCGGGTTCGGTGCGCATCACAAGTTCCGCGTGCTGCCCGCGCTCGCCGGCGACGCCGGCCGCTCCGCTCGCTTCATCACCTCGCTCCGGCAGGAGGTGGTCGTGATGTCGATCGTCGTGCTGCTCGGCGGCCTGCTCGGTTACGTCCCGCCGCCGACCGGCGCGCACGTGTCACCCTCTCACGCTCTCGCTCGATGACGTTTCGCTCGCTCCCACTCCGTCGGCGCGTGCGCCGCGTCTCGCGGCCCGCGATCGCCACGCTCCTGGCCGTCGCGCTGACGCTCGTCGTCACCTCGCTCGCGTTCGCGCACGCCGTCGTCTACCCGAAGACGTCCAGGACCGGTGGCTACGAGAAGTACGTGCTGCGCGTGCCGAACGAGAAGGCGACCGCGACGACACGGGTGGAGATTCGCTTTCCCGGCGGGCTGCGCGTGACCTCGTTCGGCGACGTTCCTGGTTGGCAGCTCGAGGTGCTCACCGATTCAGCCAAGCGCATCATCGGTGCGGTGTGGACTGGGTCGCTTCCACCGCAGCGCTTCGTGGAGTTCCCCTTCGTGGGCGCGAACCCGAAGTCCGCGGCGACGCTGGTGTGGCCCGTCTTTCAGACCTATGCCGACGGCCCGCGCGTGGAGTGGACCGGTGCCGAAGGATCGAAGACGCCGGCGTCCACCACGAGCATCGTCGAGGGAGGCGCCGATTCGCCCGGTGGAGCTGGCGGACCGACGCGCTGGGTACCGTGGGCGGCGCTCGTGCTGGCGCTCGTCAGCCTCGGCCTCGCGCTGCGCCGCCCCGACCGACGCTGATCGGCGCATTTCGATGGGGGTCAGACCCCGTGAGCAAGAAGTCGCGTGCATGGAAGCATCCATCAAGGGGTCAGACCCGTCGATCGCCTTGATCGGCAGTAGTATTCGCTCATGTCACTGCACTCCGTTGCTCGCGCCTCGCTCCTGATCGCCCTCCTCGCGCCCTCGCTCCGAGCACAGGACTCCGCTCGTACGAGCACGGCCCTTCCGACCGTCCGCGTCACCGCCACACGCGAAGGCCCACGAGCGCCGCTCGAGCTTCCCTACGCGGTGACGCTCGTGCGCCCCGACTCGCTCGCCGCGCTGCGCCGGCTCGGTGTGGACGAGCTGCTGTTCGCCGTGCCCGGGGTCGCGCTCGCGAACCGACAGAACCCCGCGCAGGATCCGCGCGTCAGCATTCGCGGCTTCGGCGCGCGCTCCGCGTTCGGCGTGCGCGGCGTGCGCGTGCTGCAGGACGGCATCCCGGTCACCCTGCCCGACGGACAGACACCGGTGGACGTGATCGACGTCGAGGGCGCGGACCGTGTCGAGGTGGTGCGAGGCAGTGCGTCATCTCTCTATGGCAATGCGGCCGGCGGCGTGATCGACGTGCGCAGCACGCCACCGTCGCTCCTTGGCATCGCGCCATACGCGCGCGTGCTCGGCGGCGGGTCGATCCCGACGATGACCGCCGCGGGTGCGGGCGGGACAGTGGGCGCGCTCGGCTACACGTCGTCGGTCACACGCGTCGTGGGTCGAGGCTATCGCGACTACTCCGACCAGCGCGCTACACGCGGCGCGCTCCGACTCATTCGCGCCGCGGCCGAGGGGAGCAGGTCACCGACGGTCTCGCTGGCGTTCCGCATGTCCGACCTGTCGCACGCCGAGAGTCCGGGTGCGCTCACGCGAGCACAGTTCGATAGCGCGCCGCAGATGGCGGATCCGCTCTCCGTGCGCAAGCACGCGGGCAAGATCGTACGGCAGAGCGACCTCGCGCTCAGCATCGCGCAGCCGGTCGCCGAGCAGGTGTCGCTCGACGCAACCGTGTACGGCAGCGTGCGCACGCTCGACAACCCGCTCGCCTTCTCGGTGGTGAACGTCGGCCGCTCGAGCGGCGGCGTCACGGCGCGGCTGAGCAGTGCTGGCTCGCTCGGATCGCATGCGGCGCGGCTCGCCGCGGGCGGCGACCTGCAGTGGCAGAACGACGACCGTCAGGAGTACGAGAACTGCATCGACGTCGCGACCACGTCGGCCGCCTGCCCCACCGCGAAGACGCTGCGGGGTGCGCTGCGCAAGAACCAGCGCGAACTCGTGTCGAGCGCGGGCCCGTTCGTGCGCGGCGAGCTCGCCGTCGTGCCCACGCTGCTCGCGTCGGCCGGCGTGCGTGCCGACGCGATCGGCTTCCGCGTGCGCGACCGCCTCATCTCGGCGACGAACCCGGACGACTCCGGCGATCGCACCCTGCACGCGGTGAGTCCGGCGATGGGGCTCGTGTGGCGCGTCGCGCCGCTGGCGTCGGTGTATGGCACCGTCTCCACCAGCTTCGAGACGCCGACGACGACCGAGTTGGGCAACAAGCCCGACGGCTCGGCGGGAATCAATCCCGACCTGCAGCCGCAGCGCACCCTCTCGCTCGAGCTTGGCGGCAAGGGAGTGCTGCCGGGCACCGCGCTGCGGTGGGAGCTCGCCGCGTTCGACACCCGAGCGCGCGACGAGCTCGTGCCGTTCGACATCCCAGGCGGCGCTGGCCGTCGCTACTTCCGCAATGCGGGGCGCACCCAGCGCCGCGGCGCCGAGGTTGGTGCGGATGCGGAGCTCGGCGCGCTCACGGTGCACGGCGCGTACAGCTTCTCCCGCTTCCGCTACGTGGACTACCTCGTCGGCACCACCTCGTATGCGGGCAAGCGCATCCCCGGTGTGCCGGAGCATGCGTTCGCCGCGTCGGCGGCGGTGCGGCGCGGGTCGGTCACGCTGGCGGGGACGGCTGACGTCGCCAGTGCGGTGGACGTGGACGACGCGAACAGCGCGAGCGCGCCCGGACGAACCCTTCTCGGCCTCGCGCTGTCCAATACGGTGCGGGCGGGCGGGATGCGATTGGCGCCGCTCGTCGCGCTGCAAAACCTCGCGGACGTGCGCAGCGTAGGGTCGGTGAGCGTGAACGCGACCGGCGGAAAGTTTTACGAGCCAGCGCCTGGCCGGACGCTTATCGTGCGTCTCGCGCTCTCCCGTGATCCGGGCGACGTTCCCTGAGCCGGATAGGGCCCCGCCGAGTGTCGCGCGGCGGGGTGAAAGAGTCCGTACGTAGATGGAAGCAACTTCTCCGACCTCGACTCGCTCGATGCGTCGCTCTCCCCTTCCGCTCGTCTGCGCACTCGCGACTGCGCTCGCGTGCCGTTCCGTGCCGAACGAGCCGGCCGCGAACGCCGCGGCGTTGTTCGAGGGACGGGCCGATGCGGGGACGGTCATGGACACGACCGACGAGAAGTCGACCATCAGCCTCGTCGAGCGCGCGAACTGGACGCTCCGGACGCGGCCGAACCCGCGCTCCGAGTTCTGGAGCGACGTCGCTCTCCTCGACGTGGAGAGCGCCGACCTCGCGGCGCTGTCGGTCGAGCAGCGGACCTTCTCGGCGGCGCTGCGCACGCTGATGGCCGGCGACCCCGAAGCGGCGGCGGTGGCGTTCGAGCTGCTGCGCGCCACGTCCCGAGACTCCGTGGTGCGAGCGCGCGCGCGCATCGGACTGACGATGGCGCTCTCGTGGCACTCCGATTGGTCGGCCCTCGCGCGAATCGAGGCGCAGCCGGATTCCACCGACGCCACGACCGACCGGCTCGCCGTGGCGGCGGGCGTCGAGCGCTGGGCGCGCGCGCTCAGCATGATGCCGAAGCCGGAGTTCGTCGTGCCGGAGCAGGCGGTCACGCTGCCGATGCATCGGAGTGTGTTCGGCACGCCGGTGATCACCGTCAGCATCAACGGTCATCCGCAGGACTTCTGGCTCGATACCGGCGCGAGCATGACACTCCTCTCCTCCGACGTGGCGGTGGACGCGGGGATCAAGCTCGCCGCGCGCGACACGCTCGCGCTGGGCGTGGTGGCGGGGCACATCGAGGCGCGCGCCGTCTACATCGACTCGCTCTCGATCGGACCCGTCGTCGTACGCGGGCTCGGCGCGGCGATCGTCAGCCCCGACGCGCTGCGCTTCGACGAGCGACTGGGCGGCAGCTCAGCGGCTCATCCGCTGGCCAGGCCGATCGCGGGGATGATCGGCACCGACGTGCTGCGTCATCTCGACATCGTGCTCGACGCGGGCGCGGAGACGATCACGATCCGCCGGCCGCGTCACAAGCCCGCCGCGACGCGCAACCTGTTCTGGATCGGCTATCCCGTGGTGCGGCTCGTCACGCGCGACGGACGTCCGCTCCTGTTCGGGTTGGACACGGGTGCGGAAGCCACCTACGTCACCTCGACGCTGCTCGAGAAGCTGCCGAAGACGCGGGTCGCCGCACGCCGCATGACGCTCTCGGGGATCGGCGCGGAGAAGAAGGAGACGAGCTGGGTCGCGCGCGACGTTCCGCTGAGCGACGGGAGCTACGCGATCGCGTTCCGGAACGTGCCCGTGCTCCCCGCGCAGCGCTGGACCTTCGTCGACTTCGACGGCGTGATCGGCAGTGACGTCGCGCTCGCGACGCGGATGCACCTGGACTTCACCAACGGCGTGTTCGACATCCGTGGCAGCGCGGGCCCGAAGCGCGGCGCCTTCCCGCTCGACGGCGTGAAGGTGTTCTGACCCTCGTCAGCAGCAGGAGAACACGCGGACGAACGCGTGCTCGCGGTCGCTCCACGCGATCGTGTTCCTCAGCTCACCGCCCTCGAACAGGGTGAAGGTGGGCCTTCCGCGAAGCTCCGCGATGACCGCGTCGGTGCGCGCGCGGAGCGCAGCACTCGTCGCGGGGCGCGCAGCGAGCTCGGTCTCGGCCGCCGGTGGCGTGGAGGCCGTGTCGGCGACGCCGTGCGCACGCCGCCAGTCCAGCTCCATGAGGTGATATCGCACGACCCCGGTGTCGATGTTCTCGATCCGTCCGCCCGGCAGAGTCATGCGCGGCGTCACGAACGCTCCCTTCGCGAACACCTCTCCCAGGTAGCCGCGCACATCGGCCTCGCGCGCCGCCGACTCGGGCTTCCGATCCGGGCGCGCGTACTTGAAGTAGTCGCGCGAATTCCAGCGCGCGCTGTGCAGCAGCGCGCCGGTCCGGCCGTCGCGGATCTCCAGTGCGACCGCGAGCGAGTCGAAGCGGGAGCCCACGGCGCGAAGGGTCAGCCGCTCGGGCGCGCCGTCGCCGGTCAGGTCGCGGCTCGTGGAATCCTGGAACGCCGCCGGTGTGGACGAAGCTGCTGGCGCGGCTGATCCAGGCGCGGGCGACGCCGCGCCGCTCGAGCTGTCCGGCGTGCCCGCGGTGTCGCTCGGCACGCGCGAGTCGGAGCGCGAGCTGCAGGCGGAGAGCAGCAGCAGCGCGGCGCACCGCGCCATCCTGATCGTCGTCATGCGTCGACCCATGGCAAGGATCGCGCTCGCTACCGCGGACGTCTGGCCGCAGTGCCCACCGGCGTACGAGGCAGCGTCTCCGGCATCTCGGCGAGCACGTACGCGTACACGGCCATCGTCGCGACGCAGCGCGCCACGTCGCCCGGATCGAGCTTGTCCGGCGTGTCACCGTTGCTGTGGTGATACCAGAAGTAGCGCGTGCCGTCGACGTGCAGCCCCGCGCCCGGAACGCCCGACTCGAGCAGCGGCCCGATGTCCGCTTCCCCCTCGCCGCGCGACACCGAGTCGGCGCCGATGCGCGCGAGCAGCGGCGCGATGCGGCGCAACATCGCCAGCGCCGAGTCGGTGCCGACCGCGGCGATGCCATACGGACGGAACACGCCGTTGTCCGACTCCAGCGCGAAGACGTGCTGGTCCACCTCGGCCGCGTGCGTCGTGCGATACGTCCGTCCGCCTCGCGTGCCGTTCTCCTCGTTGGTCCACCCAACGACGCGGATCGTCCGGCGCGGACGCAGGCCGAGCGTCTTCATCAGGCGCACCGCTTCCCATGCGGCCACCACGCCGCCCGCATCGTCCATCGCGCCCTGCCCCACGTCCCACGAGTCGATGTGGCCGCCGAACACGACCACCTCGTCCGGCTTCTCGCGTCCTCGCAGCTCGGCGACGACGTTGCGAGACGGCGCGTCGGGGAGCGTGCGCGCGCTCATGCGCAGGCGCACGGTCGGCGTCACGCCGCGATCCTGCAGACGGTGCAGGAGCATCGCGTCCTCCACCGCGACGGCCGCGGCGGGGATTCGCGCGGTGACGGTGGAGTCGTACCGCATGCTCCCCGTGTGCGGCGAGTTGATCGAGAACGACGCGACGGAGCGCAACAGCATCGCCACCGCGCCGAGCTTCGCCGCGGCGCTCGCACCGCGCACGCGATACACCACGGTCTGGTCGTAGGTGGTGAATGGAACGTCGAACAGTACGATCTTCCCCTTCACCGTGGCGGCGCGCGCGGTGAGATCATCGAAGCTGGAGACGACGATCACCGGCGCCGTGACGCCAGCGGCGGGCGTGCCGTCGCTGCCGCCGAGCCCGAGAATGGCCAGCGGCTTCACTCGCGGCGCGACCAGCTCGGCCGATTCCGCGCCGCGCACCCAGTGCGGCACCATCACCGGCTCGCCGCGCACGTTCTCGAGCCCGTCGCTCTTCATGCGCGCGAGCGTCCAGTCGATGGCGCGCTCGAGTGACGACGAGCCGCTCAGCCGGTGGCCGAAGCTGTCGGTGAGCTCGGCGATCCTGAGCCACGCCGCGCTGTCCTTCATCGCGGCGTCGATCAGACGGTCGGCGGCGGCGCGATACGCGGCGGTGGACTGGGCGTCTGCACCGCTCGGAAGAGCGACCAGTGCGGAGATGGCGAGCGACGCGGCGAGACGAGTGGCGAGACGCATGGGCGAGCGGCGTGTGGACGGAGTGCGACGGGCGGCAATCCGAAGAAAGCTAGCCGCCGCTGCTCTCGCAGTGCGCGCCGGCCGCTTGTGTCAGTGGCTCGGTCCGTTCAGCGCGGCCGCCTGCGCGAACGCGGCCACTGCCTGCGTCACCGCCGCGTCGCGTTGCGCGATCACGCGATACACGCCTTCGCTCCCCCATTTCGCGTAGGCCACGCTTCGCAGCAGGATCTCCTGCAGCAGCGCGTCACCGTCCGTTGGAACGGTGAGACCCTGCCGTGCCGCGAACGCGCGAAAGTCGGAGAGCGCCGTTGCCGGCAGATCGTGCGCCGCGAACGCGTCGGGGCTGCCGAGCGTGGCGCCGTGCGCGTCGACGTAGCCGCCGCTCCATGCGAGCGGAAGCTGCTGCTCCTCGATCCGGCCCGCCCAGCGTGGGACGGGCACGAGCGCCGACATCGCGACGTCGGGAAAGATCCCGCCTCCGCCGTACACCGTGCGCCCCGAGTCCGTGTGGCAGGTGGGACGGCCCGAGGTGTCGCGTTCCGCGCGCGCCAACCGATAGTATTCGCGCCGCGAGATCGAGCGGTACTGCCGCTGCACGACGCGGCCGCACGGCGTGCGCACGTGGCCCACGACGAGCATGAGCAGCGAGCCATCCGACATCGGGAAGCCGCGCATCAGCAGCGACTTGCCGTAGGTCGGCCGGCCGAAGATGAGCGCGCGGTCGTGATCCTGGAGCGCGCCGGCCACGAGCTCCGACGCGCTCGCGGTGCCACCGTTCACCATCACGACGATCGGAAAGCGCCGCTGGTCCTTCCAGAACGATCGCTTCACTCGCCCGGTGTCGGTGATCTCCGGCTTCCGCCCGTCGGTGGTGTACACGATGGTGCCGCGCGGCAGGAACTCTCCCGCGACGTGCGCGGCTTCGGCCACGCTGCCACCGCCGTTGTCGCGCAGATCGAGGATCAGCCGCTGCATTCCCGCCTTCTCCAGGCGATCGAGCGCCGCGTGCAGATCGTCGGCGACGCGTTCGCCGTTGAAGGTCGTGACGCGCACGTAGCCAGTGACCGGATCGAGCAGGAACGACGTGGGCACCGCGCTCTCGTCGTCTCCCTTCTCGCGCTTGACGTTTCGCTCCAGCCGGACGATCGATCCGTCGTCGCGCCGCCGCTCGAACGTCAGCTTCACCATCGACTTCTTCGCGCCACTGAGCACGATGTCGAGCTCCTCCGCGCTGTGGGCGGTCACGTTCGCGCCCTGGATCGCCACGAGCTCGTCGCCCGGCAGGATGTCCAGCTGTCGCGCCTCCGTCCCCGCCGCGACGGATACCACCACCGGCGCACCGCCCACGTACGCAAACGCGATCGGAACGGGGTGCAGCCGGCCGTCGTCGTACGCCTGCTGCTTCCCCTCCTCGAGCCGCACCACCGGGATGACGTACGAATGCGGATCCGCCGCCTGCACCATCCCCTCCACCGCGGCGACGAACAGATCGTGCGCGTCGATGGAATCGGGATGGTTCACGCGGATCTGATTGAGCACCTGCCCGAAGAGCTGCAGATCCTCGTACGTGGTCCGCTTGCGGATCGGGCTCGCCGCGTCCTGCGCGGAGGCGACACGCGTGCCGCCCGCGCTCGCGACCAGCGCGAGCACGAGCACGAGAGGACGGGGCCTCATTGGGTGTTCGGCGCCTTGAGGAACTCCTTGATGTCCTCCAGACGCGCCTCCGCGAACTTGCGCTGTGGATCGCGCGCGCTCGCCGTGGCGAGAAAGCGCTGGTATGCGGCGAGCGCCTCCGGGCCCTTCGACAATGCCTCGTACTGCGCACCGAGCACGAGGTTCGGCAACGCGTAGTACGGCTCGAGCTCGATCGCCTTCTGCAACTCTGCGATCGCTTCGTCGTGATGCTTGGCCGCGCCGAGCACGTAGCCGTTCATGTAGCGCACGAACGGCTCGCCGGTCGCGATCTGCGCGGCGAGCGCGAGCTCGCTCAGCGCGGCGGTGGTGTCGCCCTGCCCGAGCGCGAGAAGGCCGAGTCGCATGTGCGCGGGATAGTACGCGAGATCCTCCTGGAGCGCGCGCCCGTACGCCTCGCGCGCCTGGTCCGCTTTGCCGGCGCCCTCGAGCAGCACGGCCATGCTGAACTCCGCCTGCGCCTTGGAGTCGTAGATCACCACGAGCGACTTGTCGTCCTTCTTGCGCAGCTCCTCGAGCGCCAGACCGAACTCGGCGACGGCGTTGTCCACGTCGTTGCGCATGCCGAAGATCCGCGCGCGCTCGAGGTGGATCCACGCCTTCTCGCGCTCGCGGTCGAGCGCCTCCGCATACGCTCTCAAAGCGCGGTCGAACTGGCCGAGGCTGTACGCGTACCAGCCGCGTGTCGCCGGCGGCGCCTGCGTCATCCACGACGAGAGCTCGAACGAGAGGTTCACGGTTCGATCGCCGTCGGTGAGATAGCGCATGAAGAGCTGCTCATCGAGCCGGCGGAACATGAAGGGATTGAGCATGAGCGCGCGCGCCTGGAGCGAATCCAGCGCCTGCAGCTCCTTGGAGCGCGAGCGCCGGCTGCTGCCGTTCATCAGCGCCGTGAGCAGGTTCTGCTTCTGCGCGAGCAGCGCGGCGCGCCGCGCGTAGAGGGGATCGCCCCAGCCGGGATCGATGCGGGCGGCCCAATAGAACGCGGAGCCGGCGTAGTAGGGGTCGCTGCGAAAGCTGTTGAGGCCCGCCGTGTAGTAGGCCTGCGCGTCGTTGGTGTCGGTGACGTCGCGGAGCTTCGGACGCGCCATCGGTGGTCCGAGGCGCTGCGCGCCGCCAGGGCGCGCGAGCGGGGGAAACGCCGCCGCGAAGAGCGCGACGGTCGCGAGGATGAGAAGGCGGCGCATGTCGAGGGAGGTGGGGTCCCGGCTCGACGAACGTCCCGGCGCCCAATGCGCCAGGTGTCGCCGAACCCGCCGCGATCCTACCGCCTATGGCTCAGCCCGTCAATTGGCGCGTGATCCATGCGCGACGGAGGATGACCCATCCAGGGCTGTTTGCGTGCGCGCATCATCGTCTTTCAACGGGTCTGACCCGTCGGAAGATGGCTACGCCGAGATGGGTCGCCTCGCACCCAGACCGCGGCCGCGCAGATCGACGCGATGCTCGAGCAGCATGCGTAGCCGCGGCTCGGCCCGATACCGCTCGAACAGCTCGTCCGCCAAGAGATCGTCCAGCACCGCTCCCGCGCGCACCGTCTGCTCGAGCCATCGGACGGCCTGCTTGTCGTTTCCCATCAGCGCATATGCGCGAGCCACCATCCGGGTGCCTCGGCGCGCGCTGCGCGGATCGAGCTGGATCGAGCGCTGATATGCCGCGACGGCCTCGCGATACCGCTGCGCACCAGAGAGCGCGTCCCCCATCGCGATCCAGTGCTCGGCGACGCGCTCGTCGAGGAGCAGCGCGCTGCGCCACAGCTCCGCCGCGCGGCTCCACTCGCGCTCACGCTGCGCCTCGCGCGCGCGGCGAACCACCAGCTCGTGGGTCGAGTCCATCGCCGCCGGCGTGGCGCACTCGGGACGACCCGCGCGCGTGACCGGCGCCGCGAGCACGGCGCTCGACGTCACGCACAGCAGCGCGATCGCGCGTGCGATCAGGTGCATGCTCATGACGGGTCTCACGGGAAGGGACGGGGACGCGGCCAGGGCCACGGCCATGGATCGATTCGCTGCGCACCAGCCAGCCCGCGCACCGCGGCTTCGCGCACCTGCGGATCCTTCGACGCGAGCAGCTCGGTGAACACGGCCTCGGACCGGCCTCCCGAGCGAGTCAGCGCGCGCACCAGCGCTCGGCGCACCTGGCTGCTCTGCTCCACCTTGAGCGCCTCCTGGATGGCCGGCAGCGCCGACGCATCGCCGATCTGACCGAGCGCCCACGCCGCCTTTCGGCGCACGTCCTCGCTCTCGTCCTTGAGCAGGCGCACCAGGCCAGCCGGCGCGCGCCCCGATCCCTCCTCGTCGTGCAACTGTCCCAGCGCCCATGCCGACGTGCCGCGCACGCGCGAGCTCTTGTCGTTCGCGGTCGCTGCACCCAGCGCCGCCGTCGCGCCGCCATCCTCGATCTGCGCGAGCGCCCACGCCGCCGTCTCGCGAACGCCGTCGTCCGCGTCGCTCCGGAGCGCGGCTTGAAGCGCCGCGCTTCCACTCTTCGCCTCGATGCTGCCGAGCGCCCATGCGGTCATCTCGCGCACGCGCGCGTCGCGCTCGCGGGCGAGCACCGAGACGAGCGCGTCGGCCGCCTCGCGCGACTCGAGATGACCGAGCGCCCACGCGGCCACTCGCCGCACGGACGCCGCATCGTCCTGCTGCAGCACGCGTGTGAGCGCCGCCACCGCGCTCGTCGACTCGAGACGGCCCACCGCCGCGACGGCCGCTTCGCGCACCATCGGCGCGTCGTCGCGGAACAGGCCGACGAGCGGCGCCAGCGCCTTGCCGTGCTCGATGCGACCAAGCGCCCATGCGGCGTTCGCCCGCACCGGCGGTGTCGCGTCGCGCAGCGCGCGGATGAGCGGATCGACCGCGCTCTGCGGCTCGGCGAGCCCGAGCCCGAACGCGGCCACACTGCGCAGCGACGCGTCGCTCGAGCCGAGCTTCGCGATCAACGGCGCCGCCACGCGCGCGTCGTCCTCGTGTCCCACGAGACGCACGCTCAGCTCGCGCACGCACGCGTCGTCCGACCCGAGCGCGTCGAGCAGCCGGTCGACGTCCGCGCTCGACAGCTCGCTGCGTCCGCGATCGTCGTCGATCTGCATCGCCGAACCCAGCGGCGTCGCGGGTGCATCGGCGCGTCCGCCCCAGTTGCCGTTGCGCACCGAGCGCGCGGCGAGCGCGCAGATCATTGGCGGCGCGCCGCGCGCCGCTGCCAGCAGCGCGGTCACGTCGATGGTGCTTGCCGCCGAGCCAACCTCCGGCGCACCGAGCGCCGGACGTGCAGCGCGCGATTCCGTCCTCGACGTCGAGAGCAGCGCGGCCGTCGTCAACACTCCCAGTACACGTAGCATCAGGACTCCACCGTTGGTGCCCATGGCATCTCCCATCGGGCAGTGAGTTGAAAAATCAGCATCATGGGGCAGAAGAACGGGCGCGCATGACGTGCATACGCGCCCGTCGTGTTCTAGGGTCTCGGACGCGGCATCGGCATCGGGCGCGGCCACGGGCCAGCCGCGTGGCCGCCGGCGAGCGCGTGCACCGCCATCGACTTGATGCGCGGATCGGACGACTCGAGCAGCGGGCGGATCGCGTCGACCGACTTGTCGCCCATCGCCGCGAGCGCGCGGATGTACGAGAGCTGGAGATCCTTGTCGCTCTCCGCGCGCAGCGCCGCCTGCAGCGCCGGCGCCGCCGA
>DASYMZ010000003.1:0-4228 GCA_036008805.1 Gemmatimonadaceae bacterium | reverse complement strand
TCTGGCTTGACGTCGCTCGAGGCAGTCGAGCTTCGGCCCGAACCGTCCGAGGTATGATCACAGCTCGGCGGCGGGTCGAACCGTCGCCGAGCCATCGCCCTACCTGACCGCTGTCACGCTCCACCTACCTGAGCGACCCGACGATGCAGATTCCCCGGAAGAGCCCGCAAAAGTACACACGGCGTACACAGCGTGGGAGCGCTGCGTACGCCGCATGGCGTAAGTCCTTTATTACCAACATGGGCCTGGGTAGAGTTGAACTACCGACCTCACGCTTATCAGGCGTGCGCTCTAACCACCTGAGCTACAGGCCCTCTCGGGCTGAGCTTCCAAAGTTAGACGGACGTCAGAATCGAGTCAACTCGTCCAAGCCGTCTCAGCGCACGCACTTGCTCGGGCTCACGGCGCTCCGGACGCCGAGCCTCCCGTCCCGCCCTTCAACACGAACGCCACGGTGGGATCCACGGGATAACGTCCGAACTCGGCGCCGTAGATGGCGAGGCCACCCGGAAGCGCATCGCTCACCTCCAGCCGCACGGCCATCACGCCCGTGCGCGCCCCATCGTCCAGCGCCTTCGACGGGATCGGCACGCGCAGGAGCTGCCCGTACGAGCCGGCTTCCCGAAGCAGCTTGTCCTGCTTCTGCGAGTGCCAGGAGAGGATGCCGCGGTGATCCGCCGGATCGTCGTCCAGCTCGAAGCGTCCAGCGAGCGCGCCGTTCACCCACGCCGTCACGGCACTCGGAAACTGCCGCTCCCCGGTCATCGGGTACGCGTTCCGGTTCCGGCTGGGGTCGTGCAGCCCACCGCCGCGCATGTAGTCGCCTCCCTCCCGCGTCGTGGTGTCACGGTCCTTTCCATAGAGCTGCTTCGACGACGCTTCCACGAGGAACACCGCCTCCCCCACGTCGGCGCGGCGCAGCCCGCTCGGCCACGGAATGCGGTACTCGAAGAAGCCCGATCCCGTGCCGTCCACCTTGAGGCCGTCCATCACCTTCCACGACTTGAGCGACCAGCGCGAGTCGGCGACGTTCGCCGCCGGCACCCGCGACACTCGCACCTGCCGACCATCGGCGAGCCGTTGGTCCGACTTCGGTGTGCCCTGCACCACGAACGTGGCGAAGTTGCGATGGAGCACGGTGCCCGCGCGATCCTCGAGTCGTACCGCGAGCACCACGACGGCCGGCTCGTCCGGCATCGTCACCGCGAGCGGCGCGAGCGCCTCCGACATCCACGGCTTGAAGCCGAAGGTTCGTCGCGAGGTGCCATACGTCTTTCGCTCACCCAGCGACGTCCAGCCATACAGCTCCGTGCGTACCACGAGCGTGTCTCCCGCAGGACGGTCGTCCGCGAGCAGCGACGCCCACACGGACACCTGCACCGTCTCGCTCGGACGAGTGCTCCTGCTCAGCTCTGGTCCGAGCGCGAGGTAGTACGGCGAGTGGAGATCTCGCAGCGACATGCCCTCGACGAGATCGCCGAGCCCCGTCTCCTTCTTCGTGCGGTCGAAGCGCCAGTATCCGTTCCATTCGTTGATCACATCGTGGTGCTCGGTGTACAGCCATCCCGCCATCGCGGGATTCCGGCGAAACACATCCATTGCGCGGTGATAGTCCCAGCTCCAGTCGACGTCACCCGTGCTTCCCGTGTAGCCCCACACGTTGCCGAACTCCGAGTTCATCATCGGCTGGTGGCTCTGCTTGTAGCCGCGTTCGAAGTTCCACGGCGAGCCGTCGAAGGTGCTGTCGCTGATGCGCTTCAGTCGCGCATCCCACTCCCAGCCACCCAGATACTCGTGCCACGAGTTGATGTCGGTGACCGTGTGGCCTCGGCCGCAGCATGGCGAGTTGTCCTCGACCAATCGCGTTGCGTCGAGCGACTTCGCGAGCTTCACCGACTCCACCACGCGCGCCTGCGTCGCCGGCAGATAGACGTCCCGATCGCCGGCCTTCGACACGATGCCCCACGCTTCGTTGTACGCGATCCACGAGAACACCGCGGGATGGTTGTAGTCGCGCTCGATCATCTCGCGCATCGCGGTGTCGTGCTCGCGAAACGCCGTGTCGGTCGGCGGTCCCCACCAGTTGGGGACGTCGGCCATGATCAGCACGCCCAGCTTGTCGGCCCAGTACAGCTTTCTCGGCGTCTCGATCTTGATGTGCTCGCGCAATCCGTTCAGGCCGATCTGTCGCGCGCGGAGGATCTCCATCCGCGTGAATGAATCAGACGGGAAGGTGTAGAATCCGGTGGGATGATACGCCTGATCGAGCGCGAGCTGGAGGTAGACCGGCTTGTTGTTGATCGCGACGTAGGCGTGCTTCGTCCCCGGCAGATCCATCGTCGAGATCTTGCGCATGCCGAAGTAGCTTCGCACCGAGTCGGTGGCGATGCCATTCGCGGATACTGTCGCGGCCACCTCGTGCAGGAAGGGATCATCGAGTGACCACAGCCGCGCGCTCGGCAGCCGCACGTCGAAGCGCGCCGTGCGCTGTCCGCGCGCGATGCGCTGCGTGGCTGGCGGAACTCCATCGCGGTTGGTCAGCGTCAGCCGCAGCGTCACGTCGCGCGGCGCCGGTTGGGCGAGCCGCGCTTCCACGGTCACGAGCCCGCGATCGATGTCGGGAGTGAAATGCAGCATCTCGAGCGGCGCATCACCACGCGCCTCGAGGTAGACCGTCTGCCACATCCCACGCGCCTTTCCGTAGCCCTGCTTCCCCTCGAGCTTGAATGGATGCGCGGAGTCGTCCACGCGCATCGTCAGTCGCTGCGCGGCACCCGGCTTCGCGCTTGGCGTGAGCTCCATGGAGAACGGCGTGTAGCCGCCCTGATGATCTCCGAGCTTCTCGCCATCCAGCCAGACCGACGTGCGCCAGTCCGATGCACCGACGACGAGATAGACTCGCCTTCCACGCCACCGCTCTGGGATCGTGATGGTGCGGGAGTACCATCCGATGTCGGCGCTGTCCGGTACTCCCGAGGCGGGCGCCCCCCATGAGAATGGCACCAGGATGCGGCGAGCGGTCGGAAGCTCCTGCCGGAACCACGCGCTCCGTTCGCCCTCGTTCTTGGCGTCGAAGGCGAAGCGCCAGCTGCCGTTGAGATTCAGCCAGTCCGCGCGCTCGAAATCGGGGCGAGGATGCTCGGGCAGCGGGATCGAGTCGCGCGGAGACGATTGCGCGGTAAGTGTCGTGCTCGCGGATGCGGCGAGCATGAGAACGGCGGCGAGGCGAGTCACGAGTGGCATGTACACTCCAGTTGGAAAGATCGAGGCTCCCCGGTATGCGCTTCGCGCGCCCCGTGTGTCAACCATCTGGCGTCACGCGAACGAAATCCGTTTCGACGTGACGCCAATGGCGACGCGGACGTTCGGGAGCGCGTGTCGGGTGCGTGTGGCGTGCACGAGGGCTGGCGAGCTACAGTCGACGTTCGAGGTGACGCGCGATCGGTGCTGAACGCACGATGCCCCGGCATGCAAGGATCGCATGCCGGGGCATCTATGAGATCAATCGAGTGTGTGTGTCGTGGATGGCGCGACTACGAGATGCGTTCCCCACCCGCGAGGGGTGGTTACTAGCGATCCGTTAAGGAGGTGATCCAGCCGCAGGTTCCCCTACGGCTACCTTGTTACGACTTCGCCCCAGTCACTGCGCTCGCCTTCGGCCGCTTGGCCCTGTTTGCACAGGTTCCGACACGGACTTCGGGCGCTCACAGCTTCCATGGCGTGACGGGCGGTGTGTACAAGGCCCGGGAACGTATTCACCGTGGCGTAGCTGATCCACGATTACTAGCGATTCCAGCTTCATGCCGTCGGGTTGCAGACGACAATCCGAACTGAGGCGGGGTTTACGGGATTGGCTTGCCGTTGCCGGCTCGCAGCCCTTTGTCCCCGCCATTGTAGCACGTGTGTAGCCCTAGACGTAAGGACCATGATGACTTGACGTCATCCCCACCTTCCTCCGGTTTGGCACCGGCAGTCTCTCTAGAGTCCCCGCCATGACGCGCTGGCAACTAGAGACAGGGGTTGCGCTCGTTGCGGGACTTAACCCAACATCTCACGACACGAGCTGACGACAGCCATGCAGCACCTGTGCACGGGCTCCGAAGAGGGGCCCCCGTTTCTGAGGGCTTTCCCGTGTATGTCAAGCCTAGGTAAGGTTCTTCGCGTTGCGTCGAATTAAACCACATGCTCCACCGCTTGTGCGGGCCCCCGTCAATTCCTTTGAGTTTCA
>DASYMZ010000002.1:0-15834 GCA_036008805.1 Gemmatimonadaceae bacterium | reverse complement strand
GAGCGTCTCGCTCGCGCGCTCGTGTGCGCGCACGCCGGCGAACACCACGAGCGGCGGCGAGTCGTCCGTCGCCGCGTCGGCCGGCGTGGCGATCGTCTCGCTCGAGTCCGACTCGGTGCTCACCTCGATCCGCGCGCTCCGAGCGGGAGCCTCGCCGAGCCCACGAGGCTCGGCGTGCAGCGGCAGCCACTCGCGCACCAGTGGAAGCGACGGCGTGTCCGCGCACACGACGAGTGCGCCGTCGCTCAGCAGCGAGAGGCAGGAGCGAACGGTCCGCGCCGTCTGCGAGGTCACGACGCGCTGCCGGCCGCGGCCGACTCGTGCCGTGCCGGCGTCGACATCGTCTCCAGCTCGGCCTCGCCGCGCGTCGCGAGGCAGGTGATTCCTTCGCACTCCACCCACGCGTGTGCGATCACCTCACCATCGGAGGCGCTGGTGCCGACGCCGATCACCACGCGAGCCGGAAGCGCGAGCGCGCGCAGTGCGAGACACTCCGCCACGCTGCGATACAGGCACGTATTCAGCCATCTCGGCGCCGCGATCTGCGCGAGCCGCGCGAGCGCGGAGTGTGATGCGTGCGACGCGAACGGCGCGGCGCGCATCGCGCTCGCGCTCGATGCCTGCCGCGCCGGCAGCTCGACCAACCCACCCAGCCCATGCGAGAGCACCCCGGGCGTCCGCCACGCCGCGAGTATGCCAGCGAGCGCGGCGCGCAGCGACGGTCGCTGGGATCGAGCCAACCGACTCACCTCAAAGCAGCCCGTTATAGATAGGCCCGCACTTCGCCCGGTACCGCTCCAGCACCTCGGCCGCTTCGGTGCACAGCACGTCGCGCACGATCGTCACGCCGCGTTCCTCCAGATAGCGATACGATTCCGGAAAGACCGGCCCTTCGTCGAACTGGAGCCGCGCCGCGTCGTGGCGGCCCGCGCCGAAGACGACGCGGCGCACCCCGCTCCACAGCGTCGCGCCCAGACACATCGCGCACGGCTCGCACGAGGTGAACAGCTCGTGCGCGGGAAGCTGCGGCGCGTCGAGCGTGAACGATCCCACGCGGCGCTGCGCCGTCATGAACGCCACCATCTCCGCGTGCAGCGTGCAGTTGTTCAGCCGCACCACGCTGTTCATGCCGACCGAGACGAGCCGTCCCGAGTCGCTCTCGAAGATCGCCGCGCCGAACGGGCCGCCCGTGTCGCGCTCCACGTTCTCGCGCGACATCGCGATCGCGACCCGCATCCGGTCCTCGTCCGTGCGATAGCGCGCGTCCCAATCGATCGAGTCGTTCACCCACGCGGGATAGTCGACGTGTACGTCGAGCTGGCTCATCGGCGGAAGATGACGAGGCGGCGCGCGAACCGGCAGTGATCGGCGAACGCGTGCCGGTCGTTCACTCGCTGCGCGGCCGTTGGATCGGCGCGAGCTGGCGCACCGCGTCCAGCAGCGCGGCACCGGTGAACGGCTTGGCGAGGAAGCTCGTGTGCTCCTGCTCGCTCGCGTCGAGCATCACCGGGTCGGGGTCGTAGCCCGAGATGAACAGCACCGGCAGCGTGGGGTTCGCCACGCGCAGCGTCTCCGCCACCATGCGGCCGCCGAGCTCCGGCATCACGAGATCGGTGACGAGCACCTCCACCGGCGGATGCATCGTCGCGGCGATCTGCAACGCGTCCGCGCCATGCCGCGCGACGGTCACCTGATATCCCTCGCGCACGAGGATCCGCTCCACCAGCCGGCGCAGCGCGTCCTCGTCCTCCACCACGAGCACCGAGGTCGGGCGGACGCTCGGATGCTCCGGCGTCGCGGGCGAGGTCCAGCCCGTCGCTGGCGCGGCAAGGTCGGCGACCCCGCTCGGCGACACCTCCGAATCGGCCGGCGCGAGTGGGAAGAAGAGCTGCACCTCGGTGCCCGCGCCCGGCGTGCTCTCGATCCGGATCGATCCTCCCGACTGTTCCACGCTGCCGAAGATCATCGCGAGGCCCAACCCCGTGCCGACTCCCGGTCCCTTCGTGGTGAAGAAGGGCTCGCCCGCCCGCGCGAGCGTCTCCGAGTCCATCCCCATCCCGCTGTCGCGCACCGCGATCGAGACGATGTTCCCGCGCACGGTGGTATCCACCGTGAGCGTCCCACCTTCGGGCATCGCGTCGCGCGCATTGACCGCCAGGTTCACCAGCGCGCCCTCGAGCACGCTCGGATCGATGAAGATCCGTGCTGGCACCGGCGCGAGATGCGCCGCGAATGCGATGCGCTCGTCGAGCACCCGCGCCAACATTGGCTCGAGCTCGGCGATGAGCACGTTCGCGTCGAACACGCGCGGCGTGAGGAGCTGCTTGCGGCTGAAGCCGAGCAGACGGCGCGTGAGTCGCGTCGCGCGGTCCACCGCGCGCGTCACCTCGTCGAGATCCTCGCGGGTCTGCGCGGTCAGGAGCTCGCTCTCGTCGTTGACGAGGGCGAGATGCCCCGCGATCACGGTGAGGATGTTGTTGAAGTCGTGCGCGATCCCTCCCGCCAGCTTGCCCACCGCTTCGACCTTCTGCGCGTGGCGCAATCGTTCCTCGCGATCGGCCAAGAGCCGCTCGCGCGCCCTCGCGTCGGTCACGTCGGTCACGATCGATCGCACCACGGGCTCCGCCACGCCGTCCCTCCGGATGGACGAATGGTACTGCCAGATGCGATGCGAGCCGTCGGCCGCGACGACGGTGCCCAGCCCCTCGGCGCGCCCTTCCCGCATCACGCGCTCGAGGTAGCGCGCGAAGCTGGCGAGGTGGCGCTCCGGCACGATGTCGCGCAGGCTCGACGGCGCGTCGTCGGCCGATTGGATGCGGAGCGATCGCAGCATGGCTGGATTGAACGAGAGCAGCCGGCCGTCGAGCGCGTGCGAGGTGAGGATCTCGCCGCTGTGCTGCACCAGGTCCCGGTACCGGCTCTCGCTCTCCTGCACGGCGGCGAGCGCCGCTTGCAGCTCGTTCGACTGCCGCTGCTGCTCGGTGCGGTTCCGCAGCACCGCCACGAACATCCGCACGCCCTGCTCCTCGTGGTCGGCGAACGAGATCGTGACGGGAACGTGCTCGCTCGTGTCGAGCCGCTTGATCAGCCCGTCGTTCGCCCGCCAGTTCACCGTGCGCACTCCGGTCTGGACATAGCGCGCCAGCCCCACCTCGTGCATGCGCGCGAGCTCGGGCGGCATCAGCTCGGTGAGCGACCGCCCCAGCAGCTCAAACTCGCTCGCGCCGAACAGAGCTTCCGCCGCCGGATTGACCGCGAGCAGGATGCTGTTCACGTCGATCGCGACGATCGCGTCCGCCACCGCGCGCACGAGCGCGGACGCGAGAGCGTCCGAACGCGACGCACCCGTGGGAGTCTGGTACTCGGATCGACTGTCGAGGGACGACGTCAAAGGGGGGTGGGGCGGCGGGGACTCGGTGAGCGGCGCACGCTGGAAGTATCGGCCGACGCAGGGGCCGGCTGCACGACGGCGAGCGCCCGATTCGGCGGGCCGGGCCACACCCGCTGGTCCACTCTATGAACGACCTGCCATGGCCGCTATCACGCGGTGCGGACCGGGGTGAGAAGGCCCTATTGCTAAAATACTAGCATGTGCTAATTTCCCAGCACTTCAACGGAGCCGTCCCCCCTGAGCCACGAAACGCGCGACCTGAGCCGCCGCGAGCGGCAGATCATGGATTTCCTCTTCCGGGTGGGCCGGGCGACCGCCGCGGAAGTGATGGAGGGACTGCCCGACGCTCCGAGCTACTCGGCCGTGCGCGCGCTCCTCCGCATCCTGGAAACGAAAGGGCACATTCGCCACGAAGAGGAAGGGCGCGCCTACGTCTACATGCCGCTGCAGCGTCGCGACTCGGCGCGCCAGTCCGCGCTCTCGCACCTGCTCAAGACCTTCTTCGACAACTCGGCCGAACAGGCGGTCGCCGCGCTTCTCGCGATCAAGGGGGAGAAGATGAGCGAGGGGGAGCTGGAGCGGATGTCGAAGCTCATCGAGGCGGCGAAGAAGGAGGGACGCTGACATGCGCGCATTCCTGTCGGAGCTCCCACCGCAGCTCCTGCCTCGGTTGATCGACGCCGCCGTGCGCGGCGCCATCGTCCTGTTGATCGCGCTCGTGCTCACCACGATGCTGCGTCGCCGCTCGGCCGCGACGCGCCACGCGCTCTGGGTAGGCGCGATCGCCGCACAGCTCCTGTTGCTCGCACTGACCGTGTGGGGACCGCGCTGGCGCGTCGCCGCGCCCGAGCCGGTGAGCGCGCTGGTGCCAGGGATCGAGGAAGAGACGCCGCGTGCGCGACTCGTGCAGCCAGCGAGCCCTTCGCCTCGCGGTCCGGTGACATCGCTCGACTCGTCCGCCTCCGTCGCGCAGGTTGCGCCGCCGAGCTCACCGGTCGCTCGCAGCGAGCCCGCGACAACCGTCACCGCACCGCGCGTATCCGGGCGCGCCATCCTCGCCGTGCTCTGGGCGCTCGGCGCGCTCGCCGTGCTGGTGCGGCTCGCCGTCGGCACGACGTTGGTCGCGCGCCTCGCGCGCCACGGCGATCGCATCGACGACGGCGGCTGGCTCTCGCTCGCGCAGCGGCTCGCGTCCACGCTGGGGATCCAGCGCCCACTCATCCTCATGCGCGGCGACCGAATCGGCGTGCCGATCACGTGGGGCATCGTCTATCCCGTCGTGCTGCTGCCCGACGATGCGGACAGCTGGCCCGAGGAGCGCCGCCGCTTCGTGCTCGTGCACGAGATGGCGCACGTGAAGCGGCTCGACGCGCTCACTCAGCTCGTCGGACAGGTGGCGCTCGCCCTGTTCTGGTTCAATCCGCTCGTGTGGGTTGCCACGCGCCGCATGCAGCTCGAGCGCGAGCACGCGTGCGACGACTACGTGCTGCGGCACGGCACTCAGCCCTCCCAGTACGCCAACGATCTCCTCGAGATGGTGCGTGCCCTCGGCACGCCGGCCCACCGCGCCGCGCAGCCCGCGTTCGCCGCGCTCGCGATGGCGCGCCGCTCGGAGTTCGAAGGCCGCATGCTCTCGATCCTCGATCCCGTGCTCGACCGCCACCCACTCAGCAGAGGACGCACTCTCATGAGCGCACTCGCCTCACTGCTCGTCGTCGTACCGCTCGCCGCACTGCAGCCGTATCGCGCCATGCCGGCCGCTCTCGATTCGGCAGGCCACGCTCCCCTGACTGCGCTCGCGCCAAACATCACGGTGCAGCACGACACGCAGGCCCACCTCAACGTGCAGGAGCACGCACCGTCGGCCGAGCGTGCAGGGAAGCTGGACTCACTCGACCAGCTCCTGGCCCATGACGTCGACGTCCTCAACGAGGCGGTCGCACGCCAGGACGCCCAGACCAAGACAGTCATCGCGGCGCCGATGCGCGCATGCGACGAGGTGTCGTTCGCCGGCAGCAAGAGCAGGACGTCGATGCACGTGCATACCGGCGACGACGCGAGCGGTGTGCAGATGAACTACCTGAATGTACAGGCGGATCGCTGCACGCAGGCAATGATCGCCGGCAAGGTGACGTTCACGCCCACGGAAGAGGATGTCGCGTCACTCAGCGATGGCGCACGCGTCTATGTCCGAGAGCGCTCGGCGCAGGACGATCGCGCGCTCTCGATCACGCGCGGCAGCGACGGTGCGCTGGTGCGGAGCTTCCAGCGCAACGGCGCCAACGCACCCTACGACGACGACGCGCGCCGCTGGCTTGCGCGGTTCCTTCCCGCGATCATCGCCGAGACGGGAGAGAATGCGGCGCCGCGAGTGGCCCGTTGGCGTGCTGAAGGCGGCGTCGACGGTGCGCTGCGCCACATCGGCGCGTTGAAGAGCTCCGGCGCGAAGCGCGCGCACTTCGAGGCGCTGCTCGACGACAAGAAGCTCAGTGCAGTCGACGCCGAGCACATCGTGCAGCAGGCAGGCCGCACCGTGCCCAGCTCGGGCGACCTTCGCTCCGTGCTCTCGAAGGCGGCGCCGCAGATCCGCGCGAAGTCCGGATCAGCGTCCGCGCTCGAGGAGGCGATCGGCGCCGTGGCGAGCAGCGGCGACCGGACGGCCGTGCTCGAGGAGTACGGTAAGACGAACGACCGCGACATGCTGCTCGCCGTGATGCGCATCGCGCAGACCATCCCGAGCAGCGGCGACAAATCGAACCTGCTCACGGAGCTCGCGGCGCGCTACCTCGGCACGAACGACAAGGCGCTGCGCGATGCATTCTTCGCCACGGCCATCACGATCCCGTCCTCGGGCGATCTGGCGAACGTGCTCGACGACGCCGTCCCATTCGCGGCGAAGTCGAATGAGATCGCGCTCGCGGTGATCGAGGCGACGAGCCACATCGCGTCGTCGGGCGACCGGAGCAACGTGCTCGTCGCGCTCGCCGATGCCGGCGCGGTGAAGACCGACGCGGCCCGAGACGCGTATCTCCGCGCCGCGAAGGACATCCCGTCGTCGAGCGACGCGCGCGGCGTGCTCGAAGCGATCACTCGCCACTAGGCCTCGCGACACCCGGCACCCGGTCGCTCGGCGGATCAGGAGTCTCCCATGTCATCGCTCACGCGAAGGTTCGCGACCATGAATGCTAAAAATCTAGCACACCTGGCACCGGTTCTGATGTGCGGCGCGGCGCTCAGCATCACTCTCGCGTACAGCGCGCGGGACGCGCACGCACAGGGCGCGGTGCTCACGAACGGCGCCAACTCGGCATCCAACAACGCATCGAGCGGCACCCAGGCCGGCACTTCAACACACGCCGCCGCGCTCGCGGGCCGAGCGACGCACGCACCCGCGATCGACGGAAGCGCCGCGGACGACGCGTGGCGCAAGGCCACTCCGATCACCGCGTTCCGCGTCTTCGATCCGACCGAGGACGCCGATCCGGCGTTCGCGACGGAGGCGCGCATCACCTACGACGCGACCTGTCTGTACGTGCTCGTGCGCGCCTTCGACCCGCAACCCGACTCCATCATCGCGCTGCTGAGCCGGCGCGACGTGAAGACGACGTCCGACCAGATCAAAGTGCTGATCGACTCGTACCACGACCGGCGCACCGGCTACGAGTTCGCCGTGAACCCGGCGGGCGTGAAGCGCGACTACTACACCTACGACGACGCGGCCGAGGACGTCTCGTGGAACGGCGTGTGGGAAGTCGGAACGCAGATCGACTCGCTCGGGTGGACGGCGGAGTTCCGCATCCCGCTCAGTCAGCTCCGCTACGCCGCCGCACCGAGCCACACCTTCGGTGTGATGATCATGCGCGACGTCGCTCGACGGAACGAGCGGTACAGCTGGCCGGTGTACCGCCGCTCGCGGCCCGGCATCGCCTCGCAGTTCGCCGAGGTGGCGGGATTCGAGGGGCTCGGCTCACCGCGGCGCATCGAGCTGTCGCCGTACGTGCTCACACGCAACGAGAGTGTGCCTCGCACGGAAGGTTTCGGGCGCGCGGAACAGAGTGCGATCGGCGCCGACCTGAAGTACGGCATCACCTCGAACCTCACCCTCGACGCGACGATCAATCCCGACTTCGGCCAGGTCGAGGCGGATCCCGCGACGGTCAATCTCACCGCGTTCGAGACTTTTCTCGAAGAGCAGCGGCCCTTCTTCCTCGAGGGCACCGGCATCTTTCAGTTCGGCGATGATCCGACCGCGCTGTTCTACTCGCGACGCATCGGACGCGCACCGCAGCTCTCCGGTCTCGTCAGCGATCCCGTCGCCGACATTCCCGGCGCGTCGCGCATCGTCGGCGCGGGGAAGCTCACGGGCCGTCTCTCCGACGGTGTCTCGCTCGGCGTCCTCGGCGCCGCGACGGAACGTGTGCGCGTCGGCACGACGGCGATCGAGCCGGCGACGACGTACGCGGTGGCGCGCGCCACGCGCGACTTTCGCGGCGGCGAGAGTGCGCTCGGCGTGATGGTGACCGGCGTGCATCGCTCGCTCGATGCCGCGAGCGAGCGTCTCCTTCGGGGAGACGCACTCACCCTCGGCGTCGATGGTCGTCATCGATTCGCTCAGGGGGCGTACTCCGTTCGCGGATCGTTCGCCACGAGCAGCGTGCGCGGAACCTCCTCGGCGATCGCGCGCACCCAGCGCGGCAGCGTGCATCTGTACCAGCGTTCCGACGCCGGACTCGCGCTCGACACCAGCCGCACGTCGCTGAGCGGTACGTCGCTCTCGCTCACGGCGAGCAAGCTGTCGGGGCTCGTGCACGGCGCGGTGCAGTACCTCCGCACGTCGCCGGGCTACGAGACGAACGACCTCGGCTTTCTCTCGCGCGCCGATCTGCAGTACGTCGTCGCGCAGATGTCGCTGGTGCCGAGCAAGCCGGTGAGCGGATGGCGCAACGCGTCGCTCGGCTTCGACGCCGTCGATCAGTTCACCGCGAGCGGCATGCGCAACGGCTCGACCATCGAAGCGGTGGCGAGCGGCTATCGCGCGAACGGCGCGCGCGTGTCGATCGACTCGTGGGTGGACAACCCGCTCCCCACCTACTGCGACCGTTGCGCGCGCGGCGGGCCGGCGCTGCGCCTGTCACCCGTGTACAACACGCTCGTGAACCTGAGTGCGGACCCCAAGCGGCGCGTGTCGCCCACGTTCGCGGCGATCTACACGCTCGGCGACGGCGGGCGGAGCATGCTGTGGCGCGTGCGTCCGTACGTCGTGGTGCGGCCGTCCACGCGCGTGAGCGTGGAGCTCGGGACGCGCTACCAGCGCAACCGGGACAACACGCAGTGGCTCGCCACCCTCGGCGACGTGGCCGCCGACAGCGCGCATCACCTCTTCGCGCACCTCGACCAGGATCTGCTGAGCTTCACCGGCCGGCTCGACGTGACGGTGCGTCCCACGCTCTCGCTGCAGATGTACGCCGAGCCGTTCGTCACGGCCGGCCGCTACACGAACGTTCGTGAGCTGCGCGCGCCGAGGGCGGCGTCATACGATGACCGGTTCGTCTCGTTCGCCGGCGTCGCACCCGACGGCGACTTCAACGAGAAGTCGTTCAACGCGAGTGCGGTGCTGCGATGGGAGTACCGTCCCGCGTCGACGCTGTTCGTCGTGTGGACCCAGGCGCGCGATCAGAGCGATCGCGACCTTGGTGCCTTCTCGGCCACACGCGACTATCGGAACCTGTTCGCGGCGAGGCCGGCGAATGTGTTTCTGGTGAAGGCGGCGTACTGGGTGGGGCGATGAAGATGTGAACGGTGAACGGTGATCGGTGATCGGCCGACCTCGGGAAGCTCGCGCGTCCCGAGGTCGTAACTGTTCACCGATCACCGATCACCGATCACAGCAGTCCCTACTGCGTTCCCGCCAGCGTCGACCCCGTCACCGCACGATACGCATTCACCCGCCCGTTCCCGAACTTCGTGTCGTATCCCGCCGTGCCCTTGTCGTCCGCGGTCGAGTACAGGCGCGAGCGGAGCGCGCTGCCGCGGAGGCCGAGCTTCGAGGCGACGATCGCCGCGGTGCCCGTCACCTGGGGCGCGGCCATCGACGTGCCCTGCATGTAGGCGTAGCGGTTGCTCGCGAGCGGGCCGTTGTACAGTCGGCCACCCTGATAGCCCGCGACGACCGAGCTGAAGATGCAGCCCTCTTCCGTCGTGTTGGAGTAGCAGGTGCCGCCCGGTGCGGAGATGTCGAGGCCCGAGCCGTACTGCGAGTACGTCGCGAGCTCGTCGCGCCACGTGGTGGACGAGACGGAGATCGCGTTCGGATCGCACGCGGGGCAGGCGACCGTGCCGCTGCCCGAGTTGCCGGCCGAGGCGATGACGAGCACGCCCTGGTTCGTCGCGTTCTGGATCGCGTTCTTCTCGGCGGTGGACTCCGAGGTGCCGCCGAGGCTCATGTTCACCGCGACGAGGTGCTTGCCGCCCGCGTCGAGATAGCTGGCCGCGGCGTTGATCGCGTTCACGATCGCCGACGTCGGGCAGCCGTTCGGGCCGCACACGCGCTGGACGTAGACCTTCACGTGCGGCGCCGCGCCCGAGACACCCGCCACGCCGATCGACGAGCCGGCCATCGTACCGGTGGTGTGGGTGCCGTGTCCCTCGTCGGGCGTGTCGGAGGGATCGTTGTCGTTGCTGTACCAGTCCTTGCCGGCGATCAGGCGCCCGGTGAACTCGGGATGCGCGAAGTCCACGCCGGTGTCGATCGAACCGATCGTGACGTTGGCGCCGCCGGCGGCGTAGCTCTCGATGTTGTCCTCATCGGCGTCGGAGATCGACGCGTAGCTCGACGGCAGTGGCCCGGTGCGGCCGCTCGGGTCGTTGAAGAACGACATGTTCAGTCCGCCCGGATTCCTGAACGCCCAGAGCCGTGCGTCGATCGCGTCCACGTGGCGGATGTAGTTCGGCTCCGCGTACTCGACGGTGGGATCCGCGGCGAGCAGCGCCGCCATCACACGCTCGTTGCCGCGCGCGGTCTGCAGCACTTGGAAGGCGGCGCCGACGCCGATGCGGCCGAGGATCGCGCCATGCTTCGACGCGAGGCTCGCGATCGTGACGGGCGCGCCGCTCCTGAGCTTCACGAGCACCTCGCCGGGCACCACGTCGTCCACGGCCTGGCTCTTCGAGAGCGATGGGCTGGACGGCGCTGGGCCCGACGCGTCGGGCTGCACGGGGACGACGGTGTCGGAGCAGGCGGCAAGCGTGAGCGACGCGACCGCGGCGAGTGTGGTGGAGAGGCGACCCTTGCTGGTGAAACGGGACATCGACGAGATCCTCCTTGGGGGAACGGACGACACACCCGTTCGGCCGAACGGGCGGGATGCGCGACGTCGCGCCCGCGACCACGCTCCGTCGTCGGAGGGGCGCTCGAGTGCGGCAATCGATTCGAGCGGTGCTGCGTGTGGAGGAGAGATCGCGCGAGCTCACGGAGACGTCGTCGTCGTCCGAGCGCGCTGGCGTGCGGGAACCGTCGTCGAGTCCCGAAGCACGGATCGACCATACAGATGTTTACCGACGCGGCGCAAGGGGCAGCGTGGCGGGCTCGGCACTTGATGCGGTATGACTGCCACTCGCCTGTAGGTGGTAGCGAGTAGCGCGTAGCGAGATGTGGTAGCGAGTAGCGCGACTGGACCTTCGCGCCACGCAGACCGGTTCCACTACCGCCTACCCGCTACTACCGCCTACCCGCTACGACGTCCCGCTACGCGCTACCCACTACCACCTACAGGAAGTGGCAGTTGCAGTTCCTACAGGTGCGGCAGCTCCTCGCTCTCGTCCGTCGTCCCGCCACGGCGATGCCACTCCATCTCCTTCGCCGATACGGGGCGGAAGATCAGATCGGCGGCGAGCCACAGCGCCTTGGAGAAGGGATAGCAGAGCACCGCGCCACCGATCATCAGCACGAGTCCGCCCCACTGCACGAGCGCCCACGGCGTGCGCGGATACGTCGCGATGACGATCGTCGCGAGCACGATCGCGAACAGCAGCTCCACGGCGACGAGGTTCAACAGATACGCGCCGATGAAGTAGTCGCTCTCGCCGCGCTGGAGCCGCAGTCCGCACGTGGGACAACGCTCGCGCAGCTTGGTGTAGCTCGCGAAGATCCCGCGCCCGCCGCAGTTGGGGCAGCGACGCAGCATCGCCCGCACGATCATCGTCAGCGCGGAGGGGCGGCTCGAGGGGCGAGTGGCGGTCATCGTCGGAACCTAACGATGTCGGGGAGATGGGTTGGCGTCGGCGCGTTGCTGCGGCTCTCGTGCCGGCACAGATTCGCCGCACGCTCTTCCCGCGAGACTCTCCATGACAGCGCATCAGCCAGGCCGCACGCGGCGTGTCGATCGCTCGGCCCTGCTGGCGCTGGGCGGATCGCTCGCGATCGTCGTGCTGGCCGCGCTGCGCGTGATGCCGGTGTGGACCATGCCCGCGCTGCCCGTGGCGCTGGCGACGAGCGAGCTCTCGCCAGCCATCGCGCTCGTCGCCCTGATCTGGCTCGCGTTGTCGCTGTGGCTGCTCGCGCACCGCCCGGTCTGGCGCGCGATCGTCGCGGTCGTCCTGCTCGGTACCGCGCTGTTCAGTCTGCGCCCACTGCTGCAGGCGCGCGGAGTGGCGAGCCTGGTGCGAGAGAGCCTGCCGCCCGCAGCGACCGCCGGCGCGACGGCGGCGTCCGCTCCCGAGCCGCTCGCCTCGCTGCCTGCGGCGACCGAAGTGCGCGAGCAGTCAGTCGACTATGCCGCCAGCGACGGCACGCCACTCACGATGCGCGTCTATCGCAACACCGCGTCGCGCGGCGCGCGGCCGATCGTCGTGGTGATCTACGGCGGCGCGTGGCGAGGCGGCGACGCGGGACAGGGCGCGAGGATCAGCCGAGCGCTCGCGCAGCACGGCTACCTCGTCGCGGCGATCGACTATCGTCACGCGCCGCGGCACGTCTTCCCCGCGCAGCTCGACGACGTCCGCCGCTCGATCGCACTCGCTTGTGATTCCGCCGCACGCTGGAGCGGCGACACGACGCGCATCGCGCTGCTCGGCCGATCGGCGGGTGGACATCTGGCCGAGCTGGCCGCATTCGCTCCGAACGATCGTCCCGTGCGCGCGGTGGTCGCGCTGTACGCGCCATGGAATCTCGTGGAGGGATATCGCGACGTTCCGGCCCCCGATCCGATCGACGTGCGCGCGAGGATCTCGGATTTTCTCGACGGCACTCCGGAGGCGCGGCCGACACGCTACCACGAGGCGTCGCCGTCGTCGTACGTGCGACCGGCACTCCCGCCGACCCTGCTGCTGTTCGGAGCGCGCGACCATCTGGTGAAGCCCGAGTTCAACCGCGAGGCGGCATCGGCGCTGTGGGCAGCGAGCGACCGCGTCGTGTCGATCGAGCTTCCGTGGTCGGAGCACGGGTTCGATCTCGTGCCGGGAGGGCTGGGGGAGCGGATCGCGTACGCGGCGACCGTGAGGTTTCTGGACCGCGAGCTTTTGGGTCCGTGAGTGCGGGCAGGGTGCGGCGTACCGTACGCGGTACGCTCCGTACCCGAAAATCAGACCCGCGTCCGAACCCTCATGATGCGGTACTCGGTACCGTAGGCTCGTACCTTCGTACGCCGCATGGCGACCGACATCCGATCAATCCTCAATGATTGGACGCACTTAGATGGGGTCTGCCCGTGGCACTGCGACGGTCAGAGGCGGTCCACGGACAGCTCGACACGAATTGGAATGGCCAGTATGCCAATCCGAGTGTCCAGAGTACGTCAGTCGTCCCGGCGTACACGCGGTTGCTGGTTGGTTGTCAGTGTCCACCCTTGACTTTCCCACCCGACTGTTGAATTATCAGCACAGGTGATTTTTCAGCACACCACACTCCGGCGTCCCCCTCCTCATGAAGAAGCAGCCCGAAACCCCCGCACTCTCCCGCCGCGAGCGGCAGGTGATGGACATCCTCCACCGCCGCGGCGAAGCGACGGTGGCCGAGATCATGGGCGAGCTCCCCGATCCGCCCACCTACTCTGCCGTCCGCTCGGTGCTCCGCATCCTCGGCGAGAAGGAGCTGATCCGATTCAAGGAGGACGGGCCGCGCTACGTCTACTTCCCGACGCAGTCCACCGAGACGGCGCGCGAGGACGTGCTCGCGCACGTCGTGCAGACCTACTTCGCCGGCTCGCCAGAGCAGGCCGTCACCGCGCTCCTCCGCATGTCCGACGTGGACATGGACGACAGCGAGGTGGCACGCCTCCGTGGCGCGATCAAGCGCGCCCGGCAGAACGGGAGATAGATCGATGTCACTTCCATCGCTGCTCTCGCTCGGCGAGTCGCACGGCTGGAGCGTCTCGCTCATCGTCATGCTGGTCAAGGCGACGCTCATTCTCATCACGGCGCTCGGCATCACGCTCGCCATGCAGCGCGCCTCCGCCGGCGCGCGCCATCTCGTCTGGCTCGTCACGCTCGGCGCGCTGATGCTCGTTCCAGCGCTCACCGCGTGGGGACCGCTTCGCCTCGAGATCCTGCCGGCCGCCGCGTCTTCCGCCGTGGATGCCGCGCCAGCTCCCGTCGCCACGATCGCGCCACCCACGATCTCGGCCGCGCCGACCACCGCGGATCGTTCCATCGTCTCGGCGCCGGTCGCCGATGAGCCGTCGTCCACCGAGCGCGCGTCCGTCGTCGCCACCGCGATCGCCGCGGTGCGCGCCGCGAGCCTGGGGTCGATCCTGCTCGCCACGTGGGGCTTCGTCGCGCTGGGCATTCTCGTCTCGCTCGTCTGGTCCACGTTCACCGTGCGCCGGCTCGTGCGGCGAAGTGTTCCGCTCGATGACCAGGCGTGGCGCAACCCGCTCTATGAAGTGTCCGACCGGCTCGGGCTCACCGAGGCGCCGCGCCTGCTGCTCAGTCACGAGGCCAAGATGCCGTTCGCGTGCGGGCTGCTGCAGCCGACGATCGTGCTCCCCGCCGAGTGCGAGACGTGGAGCCAGGATCGCCGCCTCGCCGTGCTGCTTCACGAGCTGGCCCACGTCCGCCGCCACGATCTCGTCGGCCACACGCTCGGCCGCCTCGTCTGCGCGGTGTACTGGTTCCACCCGCTCGCCTGGACCGCGGCGCGCCAGCTTCGTTCCGAGAGCGAGCGCGCATGCGACGACCTCGCGCTCTCGTGCGGTACCCGCGCGACCGATTACGCGGAGCACCTGCTCGACATCGTGACGTCGGTGCGCCGCGAAGGGACGCCGATGATCGCGCTCGCGATGGCGCGCCGGAAGGAGTTCGAGGGCCGCATGCTCGCCATCCTCGATCCCGAGCTCGTGCACTCCACGCCGAGCCGCCGGCAGAGCGCGGCGCTGATCGTCACGCTCGCGTTGATCTCGGTCGTCGTCGGCGCAGCGGCGCCCGCGCAAAAGGCGGCGACGCGGAGTCAGGCGAGCGTCGCCGACGAACGGCAGAGCAAAGACACCACGACCGCGCAGTCGACCGCTGCAGCGTCAGCGCTTGCACCGGCGCCGAGCAGTTCGCCGAGCGCTGCGAGCCAGGCGATGGCGCAGGCCGACTCGTCCTCCAGCGCGATGTCGCAACCGAACGCCGCGACCGAGTCGCACGAGCTGTCGCGCATCGAGACGCGGGTGGACACGAGGCTCGACACCCAGACGTCGCTGTCGATGCAGGTGCGGACGCCGAGCACGGTGAGGATCTCGTCCGGCAGCGGCGTGGTCGTCGCTCAATCGCCCAGCATCGCGGCACGAATCAACGAGATGGTGAACACGGCGATCTCTGGGGTGAAGAAGGACCCGCAGGACGACGAACGGCCCGCGTTGCTCGCGAAGGTGCTGCGCACCGATTCGAGCGCATCGCTGCGCCGCGTGGCGGCGTGGGGACTGCACGAGTACGCGGAGCAGCAGGTCGCGGCCGACGCGCTGGCGTCGGCGCTGCGGCGCGACTCCGATGAAAGCGTGCGCGAGATGGCCGCGTGGGCACTCGGCGAAGGCGACGAGCACTCCGTGGCGGTCGAGGCGCTGCGCGCCGCGCTGCACAGCGACGCCAGCGTCGCGGTGCGGAAGACTGCGGCGTGGGCGCTCGGCAACGTGGGCGACGAAGGCGCGGTGAGCACGCTCGTCGGCGCGCTCGGCGACGCGAACGCCGACGTGCGGTATCGCGCGATCTGGGCGCTCGGCAACATCGCGCCGAAGCAGGCGCCGAAGCAGTTGATCGCGCTGCTGTCGGACAAGGACGAGCGGGTTCGCGGGATCACCGCGTGGGCGCTCTTCCAGATCGAAGACGCGTCGGCGGCGCCGGCGCTGCAGGCGGCGCTGCGCGCGGAGAGCGACAAGGATCTCCAGCTCTCGTACATCCGCGCGCTCGCGGCGATGGGCGACAAGTCGGTCGACGCGATCCGCCCGCTGCTCGAGTCGTCCGATCCGCGC
>DASYMZ010000001.1:0-5744 GCA_036008805.1 Gemmatimonadaceae bacterium | reverse complement strand
GGCGCACGCGGTGAGCGAACCGACGAGCGCGAGAACCGAGAGGATCGTGCGGGACCGACCAAGCATCGGGGACTCCATGGGAAGGGATGCAGAGCGGAGATGCTCCGCAGCCTCTCCCTCAGGCAGAGCCCATTCCGGCTTGCATCGGCCTTCACTCGACGCGTCAACCATCTGCGCCGCAAGCACTTGGGTGAATCATCCCCACTCGGCGCCCATCGTCCCGCCGCATCGCGACGATCCTGGGGTGGAACGAATCGTTCCGATGTCGGTCGCGGGTGGTGCGAGCGCTCGGCCGTTCCGCACCGCGAAGACGGCGCGGAATAGTCTCCCCGGTGCGTCCGTCTGCTATCATCAGATGGCGCGCTTCGATCTGGAATGACGACACCTTCCACTCGCTCGTCGCTGTAACGTGGCGATACAGCCGTGGAATGCGACGATTCGCACCCTCGGCCGGACGATGCCAGACTCGATCTCGCAAGTGTTTGTCTACCATGATGTTGCGCTGAACCAACCGGTGTCCGGACCACGGCGTACGACCTGCCTCTGAGGGACTGCGAGACCTGCCGCACAGGGTCTCCCTTCCCAATCCGACGGAGCCGTCAATGCGCCCGAACCTCGAATCGCTTCTTCTGTCTCTCACCGCCTGCGCGACGCTCACCGCCTGCGCCGCCGACTCCACCTCGCCGGGATCCGCCAGCCGGTCGCCCGTGACGCTGTCGTTCGCCACCGCCTCCACGGCGAGCGCGTCGGCCGACCGCGCCGCCGCGTCCGGCGCGTCGTTCGCGTTGACGGCGACGTCCGGCGCCGACGTCCTCGTCGTCAGCAAAGCACGGCTCGTCCTGTCCCGACTGGAGCTTCAGCGAGTCGGCGCGACGTGCGCGAGCGCGGATTCGCTCGATGACCATGGCGGCGATCGCAACGACGACCGCAATCAGAGCCGAGACGACGATGGATGCGCCGAGCTCGAGGTGGGACCGAGTCTCGTCGATCTTCCGGTGACCGGATCCGTGGCGACCACGCTGAACGTGACCGTGCCGACCGGACAGTACTCGGCGTTCGAGGCCAAGATCCAACCCGTCGAGTCGCGCAGCAATGGCAACGACAAGGGCGGCACCGCGTTCCTCGCGGCGCATCCCGAGCTCGCAGGCGTGAGCGTGCTGGTCGAAGGGACGTTCAATGGAAAGGCGTTCACCTACACGGGCGCTCCGCGGGCCCAGCTCGAGAGCCAGTTCGACCCCGCGCTCAGCGTGACGGACGGCGCGGCGAACATCACCGTGCACGTCGATCTGGCCAGCTGGTTCAAGACCTCCGCGGGCACGCTCATCGATCCTTCGACGGCGAACGTGAACGGCGCCGCGTCCGCGGTCGTCGCCGCGAACATCCGGCGGTCGTTCCACGCCTTCCGCGACGACGACCGCAACGGTCACGACGATCGCGACGATCACGGCGGCGACCATGGAAACAGCGGGCGGCGCTGACGTCGCCCTCCGCATGAACGAGCGCCGGCGTCCCCGCCGGCGCTCGCGCACGTGCACATCGCGTGGCTGAGCTCCGGATCCTGCTGCGGAGCGACGCCTTCGAGGCGGAGTGGGCTCGGCTCGCGGATGCGAACGGGCTCACCCTGGTCATGCTCACCGAGCCGGCGCAGCTGGTTCCGCGGATGGAGACGCTCACGATGATCGCCGCGGGAGGAGAGGAGGGCGCGCTCGAGCTCGCGCTGCGCGAGATGCCCGCGGGCAATCGGCGTCTCGTTGCGATCGGCGCCGACACGAGCCATCGCCTCGCGGCGTCGGTCGTGCGCGCGGGAGCGGAGGACTACTTCGCGCTGCCCGGCGACATGGGCGCGCTGCGCGAATGGGTGCGCGAAGGTGCCGCCGCCCTTCGCGCCGCGGTGGACGCGGGAAAGTTCGCCGAGCAGGAGCGCTCCGCCGTGCAGTTCGACGGCATCCTCGGCAACAGCGCCTCGCTGCGGGCGGCGCTGGCACGCGCGGCACGCGTGATCCCGCACGGCACGGTGACGGTGCTCATCACCGGGGAAACGGGCACGGGGAAGGAGCTGCTCGCACGCGCCATCCACTACAACGGTCCGCGCCGTGCCGCGCCGTTCGTCGACGTCAACTGCGCGGCGATTCCCGAGAACCTGCTCGAGAGCGAGCTGTTCGGGCACGAGAAGGGTGCGTTCACCGGCGCGACGGGGATGAAGCCCGGGCTGATCCAGCTCGCCGACGGCGGCACGCTCTTCCTCGACGAGATCGGCCACCTCGCGCTGCCGCTGCAGGGGAAGCTGCTGCGCGCGCTCGAGGAGCGCGCGGTGCGCCGAGTGGGGGGAACGCGCGCGCTGCCGTTCGACGTGCGCCTCATCGCGGCGACGCACGTCGGACTCGCCGACGCGGTGAAGCGCGGCGAATTCCGCGAGGATCTGTACTACCGCCTCAACGTGGTACCGGTGGAGCTGCCGCCACTGCGCTCGCGCAACGACGACATCGTGCTCATCGCGAGGCACTTCCTCGATCGCTTCCGGCGTGAGTACGACGTGCCGGAGGCGACGTTCTCGCCCCAGGCGATCCGCGCGCTCACGGAGCGCGCGTGGCCCGGCAACGTGCGCGAGCTGCGGAACACCGTGGAGCGCGCGGTGCTGCTCGCGAACGGTCCCATCATCGACGCGTCCGACGTGAGCGATCCCGCGATGGCGGCGGCGCTCGATGCGTCTGGTCTCCCATTCCCCAGCACGATCGGCGAGCTGTCGCGTGCCGCCGCGCGACTCATGCTGAGCCTCACCGGCGGAAACAAGACGGAGGCGGCGCGGCGGCTCGGCATCTCGCGTCCGCGTCTCCATCGGCTCCTGAACGCTTCGACCGACGACGACGGCGACGAGGACATCGCCGGCCTCGACTCATGATCTCTTCAAACTCCATCACTACTGGCCTCGCCATGGCTCACTTCATTCGACGCCGAATGCTCGCGACGGTGCTCGCCGTCGCGGCGGTGGCATGTTCCGGCGGCTCCGACAGCGTCGGCCCGGAGCAGCGTCCCGACAACCTGCTCAACCTCCTCACCGTCGCGGCCGATGCGCCGCCGCTCGCCAACGCGAGCGTGAGCTTCTGGGCGGTGAAGGGAAAGAACGCCGGCACCGACATCTGGTATCGGCCGAAGGCCGGCCAACGCGATTCCACCAAGCTGCTCGAGTTCCGGCTCGGCGGCTCGACGCTCGATCGTCGGCCCGACGGCTCGACGATCGCCGACGGCGACTCGGTGCGCATCACCGTCACCGTCACCGACCCGGCGCATCTGATCGTGGACTTCCAGCCGTCCGGTCTCGTGTTCTCGTCGAAGGATCCGGCCAAGCTCCGGATGTTCTTCGCGGAGTGCGGCGACGACCTCGATCGCAACGGGCGCGTGGACTCGGGCGACTCGAGCGTCGAGCAGCAGCTCAGCATCTGGCGCCGAGAGTCGCCACTGCTTCCGTGGAACAGGCTCTCGAGCGCGGTGATCCACGACTCGAAGCGTGTCGACGCGGAGCTCGGCGGCTTCAGCGGCTACGCGCTGGCGTACTGACCTCCAGCCGCGCACCGCAGTGACTCCCCCCGACGAGCGACCGATCATCGACCGCGCCCGCGCCATGGCCGAGGCGGGGACGTGGGTCGATCTCGTCACGCTCGGCCGGCAGCATGCGAGCGGATCGACTGACGCCGAGCTGCGCGTGCTGTTCGGCGAGGCGCTCGTGCGCACGGGTGAGGAGCGCGAGGCGCGCGATTGGCTGGAGGGGATCCTTCCGGAGCTCGCCGAGCGCGGCGAGCGCGCGCTGCATCGTCGCGCACTGAATCTGTTCGGCGTGGTGACGTTCACCCTGGGCGAGCTGGACGCGTCGAACGCTGCGTTCACCACCGCACTCGAGCTCGCGACGAGAGCGGACGACCTGCTCCTGTTGGCGCGTGCGTCGAACAACCTCGGCGCGATCGCGAACCTGCAGAGCCGGCACGACGGCGCGCTGCTGCACTATCGTGTGGCGCTGCCGGTCTATCAACGGCTGGGGCAGCGGCGCGGCCTCGCCGAGACCTATCACAATCTGGCGATCACGTATCGCGACCTTGGCGCGCTGCCCGACGCGGACGAGCACGAGCGCCGCGCGCTCGACTACGCCGGGGGCGACGTTGCGCCGCGCGTCGCGGCGATGGCGCACGTGGGCCGGGCCGAGATCGCGCTGCGGCGCGGCGACGCGCCGCTGGCCGAGCGGACGGCGCGCCGCGCCGCGCGGACGCTGAGCCATCTCGACGATCCGCTCAACGAGGCGAACGCGCACCGGCTGGCCGGCGCGGCGTGCACCGCGCTGGCGCGGCTCGACGACGCGCACGCCTCGTTCGGGCGCGCGCTCGCCATCGCGGTCGCGCGCGGTCACGCCCTGGTGGAGGCGGAGACGCGCCGCGACCGTGCCGAGGCGTACATGCGCACGAACGAGGTCGAGCCAGCGCGTGCGGACGCCTTCTCGGCGATCGCGATCTTCCGGAGGCTCGGAGCGGTGAAGGAAGTGGAGGTGCTCGAACGCCGCTTCGCGTCGCTCGTCTGAACGCGACGCAGGGCACGAAGCGCGTCATCCGCTCCGTGCCCTGCGTTTCCGGCATCCATGGTTTGATGCCGGTGGTTCGTTCGACGCTTACGACTTCAGCGTCTGGTTGAGCGCCTGCGCCTTGGTGAGGTGCTCCTGCACCTTCGAGGTGGCCTTCGCGAGCGCGTCCGTGACCGTCTTGTCGGTGTTGTTCTTCGCCGCGTCGGTCAGCTTGCTCAGCACGCGCTGGTGCGTGTCGACCTGGTTCTCGATGTAGTTCTTGTCCCAGTCCGCGCCGGGGGCCTTGTCGGTGAGCTCCTTGAGCTTGTCCGTCGCGTCGCTGGCGATGCTCTTCGCGTCGTCCCACGTGCTGTCCGGCTTGGCGTTGAGCTTCGTCATGAGGCCGTGCATCTCCGTCATCATCGCCGTGTGGTCCTTCACCATCTCCTTGCCGTACGCCTTGACCTGCGGGTTCGTCGCCTTGGTGGAGGCGAGCTTGCCGAGGGCGATCTCGCCCTTGTCGGCGTTGTGGGCGTAGCCGAAGAACTTGTCGTTGGACCAGGCGCCGGCGGTGTTGTTGTTCATGCCGGCGTGGGTGGAGTCCATGTTCGCGGCGGTGGTGTTGGCGGCCGAATCGACGCGGCCGGCGGCGCTATCCGTGCGGGCGGCGGCCGTGTCGGCCGACGCAGTGCGGTCGGTCTTCGAGCAGGCTCCGAGCGCGCCGATACAGAGCGCCGTGAGGGTGAGCTTCTTGAAGCTGTTGATGTGGCCAGTCATGGTCGGTCTCCAATTCGTGGGGAGCTTACCAGTCATCGCGGTACGCTCGAGTCGGCTGAGCGCCCTAGTGGCGGCCGCGACGTGAACCGAGGTGGCAAGGGATAGACCAGTCCGAGAAAATCGGCGGGGTGAGCCGTCGCCGTTCGTCGCGCTCGGCGTAGAAAGCGTGGCGGGCGGTGAGGCAGATCACAACGAGTGATCGGAATTCCTCGGGCAGAGCCGGCAAACTCTCCGCGCCGCCGCTCGCCGCATCTCCGCGCCTCCGCGTGACACACCATTGCGGTCGACGCATACGTATCACGTCGCCGGAGTTGTCACGCGGAGGCGCGGAGGCTCGCGGAGGCGCGGAGAAGGGCAACGGCCAGAGAGAACGGAGAAGTGCCATCGCAAAAGTTTTGGGGTGTGGCGGAGAGATCTCTCCGCC